>CAKZMM010000083.1 GCA_937128505.1 uncultured Thermogutta sp. | reverse complement strand
GAGGCTGTCTGGAAACTGAATTGACGTAAATGCTTTATGACTTACTAAATGCTTTATAACTTAATGGTTATGTTTCGCAGGTAAATCCAAAACTGCTAACAACTTCCGCTCGAGTCATCTCAAAGTTGCTCAGAATTGATTCTACGAGAGTTGGAACGCTAATTCCCTCGCGCCGGAGTGGAAAGAAAGCTTCCAAATCCCTGATTAGCAAATCGCTGATCTAAAAAAAGGAACCCGCAGGTCTGCTCGATCCTCGATACGCTTTGAATTCCCGGAAACCCTATTTCGTGATTAATTTCCTGATTATTTAAGGTCCTCGTTATCCAACGTAGCCACATAAGGCAAGTTGCGATACATGTCGTCATAATCCAGGCCGTAACCGACCACAAACACATTGGGGATCTCGAATCCAACAAAATCGGGCTCCAGATCCACCTGTTTCCGCCCCTGCTTTCGTAGCAAGACGGCGGTGCGAATACTTAAGGGAGCCAATTCGTCTAACTGCGGGATAAGTTCCCACAAAGTCTGACCCGTATCAAAAATATCATCCACCAAAAGAACGTGTCGGCCGCGAACCTCTGCCGTCAAAACCTCCAAGTCAATAGCCAGTGGGCCCGGCTGCGTATTTCGACCACGATACCGCCGTGCCTGAACCAGCCCTACCCTGAGCGGAATATTGAGCCGCCGAATCAAATCCGCCAAAAGCACAATGCTGCCGATCAGGACGCCTACGAGGGTCACCGGCTTGCCCTGATAATACTGTTCAATACGTTGAGCCAGGGAATTCACCCCTTCCTGAATTTGCTCCGCGGTCAGCAACACTTTCATGGAAGCTGCTCCTCGTGCGGCTGAACTGATCGATCCCTATTGAATGTCTCGTCATCCTACGTCTTCAGGACGACTGTCCTTCGACGTGCTTTTACGTTCCTTTACCGAGGCTTTTTGCGGTCGACTTTCCCCATCAAGCATGCTCAACATTACGATGTCTCTCTCGCTGCGCCTCTTCCACGTCTCCGGAATTTCAACCGCCGTTTCTCGAATCTCAACAGACGTTTCTTCAATTTCGAGAAATGGGCCTAAATTCCCACCCCAAGAAACTTCACCCGCTAGCCAATGCTCTATCAAAGGCTGCGGAACTTAACGATGCACATCCCAACCTGCGCGACTTTATTCAGGCCTTGGTCAAAATTGAGCACCGAGTAGTTCACTATTCCTGGACACCCTTTGGCTTGAAGTATATCACCGTGTGATTTTGTTGCTACCCGGGGTGCGAGAAATCACTTGTGGGGCCCCGTCTCGGGAACCACGCAAGCCTACGGAACCTGTAAGGCTTGCAGCCCCTCGACGACCAATTGCTTGGTCCGAGGCCAGAATAAAATTCGGCCGGCAACATGTCGGAAAGGAGGCTCCCCTGGAAATTCCTGCCGGTAAAGCTCCGCGGGGCTCCGCGCCGTACCCTCCAATACGAGCATGTCCTTTTGCTGAACATAGCTGGTGCGATCGGCTCGGGCCGTGAATCGGTCGCCTTCAATGACCACCCCCGCCTCCGCGAGGAGCTCCCAAGTGGTCGCACCTGGGGTTTCCGCCACGATTAATCGACCGCAGGTCAATGCCAAAGCATTGGCCGACAATGTGTCGGGGCGATCTGGCTCCGGCGGATAGGCCCACGGCCATTGTGCCATATAGATGGCCCGAACGTACCCCTCAAATTCAAAATACCTCCGCCAAATGTTCCCATTGATCGCGCGTTGAAAGCGAATAGCAAGTGCACTCGGGACCGCATCCATGGGGACCGATTGAGATTCCCGGGACGTCCTGCCAGGGAGAAACCCGGCGACTACTGAAGGCGTGCCCGGGCGGATTGCGAAAAGGCGTCCGGGCCCGATCCCACGGAAAGTTCCTGAGGACCAATCCAACGCAAGCGATACTAGCTCGAGTTGCTCATCGTAGGCCGGCAGTGCGTTGATCAGCGGGGTGCGACGCAAAATCGTTGGACCAAGGCACCGAACTTCCGCCAGTTGCGGCTCGGTTTTTGCACCAAGCTCCGAAAGGCGGATCGGCTCCTGGAGCCGAACCTCTAATTGTTCAGTGGCCAAGGTATGCTCGCCCAAACGGCCAGAGACCGTACCCTCGAAACGAGCCACAAGCCCGTCGAATATCATTCGCTTTTGCCACTCGATAGCTAACCGGGCATCGGTAGCCAATGGGTGCGAATCCTCCCCGGACTTCAAAAAAACATCCATTCGTCCGGGTTGATCGATCCAAAGCCGGTTTGTGCCCCCGCTCAGGTCGATGCGCCCCGCAGTGATTCCTAAGCCGCGACCTTCCACATGTGCCGGCTCTCCCGTCACACTTAGCATTCGATAATCTCGCGACGGATATAGTAGATGCAGCCATCGGCCGGTGAGTAGCACAGGGCGTATTTTCCCCGTCAATAGCGGGGATACTTGTTCCGCGAATTGAAAATTACCGTCAACAGTCAGACCTAAAAGCTCGGTGTGTTTTTCGCTCAGGAGAACTTTTGCTTCTACCACCCGGGCCACCAGTTCAAAACGACTCCCAGGGAACCCGCTAGGATAGCCGCGTGGTAGCTCCTGTCTTGGCTGATGGATAATAGTCCCGCTAGTAAAGCCAGTGCCCGTGGGCAAAGGTTGGTGATCGAGCGTGGGCTGGCTCGAGCCGACATCCTGCTGAATTGGCGAGGCCTCCCCCACCGGCCGGGAGCCCAAAAGCAGCAGTTCTGGAGCACTCACAAGGTTTTGCGTAGAATGGAGCATGCCACTTTGCTCGAACCACAGGCGCAACTCATCCATCCGCGCGGAAAATGCGGCTGTGACTAATTGCACGTCTCCCCGAGCCAGCAAGCGGTCCGGTTCGAAGGCCGAGGCTCCGGAATAACTCTCTGAAGCTAAGCGTGAAGGAGATGCCCCGGTTGGGGGGGAATCTCGCAGCCATATATGAATTTCGGAACCTTTGAGCCTGCCCCAGTAACCATAAGCCAATTCCGAATCCCCATCGAGCGAAAGTACATGTTGATTTTCATGCGGCTGAAGCAACAAGTGTTTTTGCCATCTGATTTCCAGTGGTGCCGAGTCAGCTCTAGGCACCTGATGGCGTAAGTAGCCTTGCCCACTCAGTCGGGCTTGCCCCCGCCCCAAACCGTCGCGCAGCTCGGACCACAAAATTCGGCCTTTCATCTCTGGGACTACAATTTCGAGGCCTTCAAAAACAATCTTAAATCGGTCCGAGCCTCGCGCGAAAAAATCCCCGGTCGCAAAATCATAAAGCAGCTCTTGCCCATGAAAGAATAACCCGAGATTGGGAGCCTCAAGGTTCGCCGGTGAGCCGCGAATGACAATACGGCGCAATCCTCTACCCATGAACGAATCCAGTTCTGGAGGAGCACGCTCAATTTTGTTTGCCAATTTATCGCCCACGGACCCGGAGTCCGACGGAAAATCCGCTGAGAGGGATCCGCCCGCTGTTGCACGCGGATCTGTCGCCAAAAAGTCACCTCTGGAGCCGGTTTTTACACCGGCTTCGGGCGTATTAAGTTTTTTCCTGGAAGCGAAATCTTCAGAAACGGGAGGGAACTGCGAGCGTCGCTCCGAATTGGGGGTTGTCGTTGCGTCAAGGCTCGCGGCATTTTCAAGCCATAGGGCCAAATAGTCGCATCGAAGCTGATCGGCCGGCCGAATTCCTTGCCGCCACACTCCAACATTATCCTCCACCGTGACGCGGTTTTCGTGGGGGTCAAACCGCAAAGGACCCGCACACGTCACTTCCAGGAGAATTCGGCCCGAGTTATTCCACCGAGTATCCACGTCCTGTGCCGTTGGGTCTTGCGGGGATAGTATGCCGGGTTCCAAGCTGCGCGGCCCCACCGATTGCCTCGAAAGCAAACTTCGGCTCGGCTCCAACTCGAGGTGAAGCCTGTCGACGTGGGTAATCTCCAGTTCCTGAATCGTACCGAAGGCCTTCCATCCTCCTTGCGCAGAGGCGCCGACGGAATCCTGGTCAAGCCGAATCACGAGCCCCCGCCCCTGACCGAAATGGGGGCCGAAAGCAAATCGCACTTGCTCCGGGGTGCTGATTTGCCGACGGTCGAGGAGCAGGTTGCAACTTTCAATTAGGAGTCCTGGGACCGGTGCTCGTTGGTCTCTGACTTGCCGAATGGTGACCGGTCCCACCAACTCACCCCGCTCTGGGGCGTCGATTTGAGCCCGTCGCAAGTCGAAGGGCCGCGAAAATTCGAGTATCGCTCCTTCCGGGGCTTCCAACACAATGGCTGAAATGAGGTTCTCGGTTGAATCACGCCGACTTTCCGCCGGCAGCCAAACGGCGGCACAAGGCCAGATCCGCAAACGGCGGTCGTCCAGCTTCTCGTAATTCTCTAGGAGAACAATGACCTCTTCACTCTCCAGAATCTTGGCAGTACGTAGTTGCCAATCACCTTGGGGAAAAAGCCCCTCCAATCTTCGGAGGTAGCCACGAAATCTATCCTCGGCCTCTCGGATCTGCTGCTCGCTCACTGGCCGGCTTTCCCCACGGGGGGAGGACGGTTCTACGAATGGAACCGCCGTGATGCAGTAAGTCCAGTAACATAGAAGCGTCAATGCGAAGCTAGCAGCGGCTCGTGTTGCGCGCCGCAAAGTGGGGTTATGTTCGAGCCACCGTTTTCCTAGCGAAAGTCCGGCCGAAGCCGCCTGTATCAGCCAAGCGACCCTTCGGAGTTCGAAACCTGATACGGGCAGTTCGGCCATTGTTAATCGCGAGGGTAGATTCCAAAAGCTCTTTGACTAAAGACCCAAAAGAGCGGGCCCCCTAGTTGCCGAGGAGCTATGCGGCGAAATCCGATGGTGCGTGTGTCCTCCTCCTATTTCCCCCATTTCCGTAGCAAGGTTGTTGCCCCAGTTAAAATGTTGATGATTGAATCCTGCGAGCTCTCACCTTTGAACGCCCTTGCAAAGCCGATGGGAACTCTGTTCATGCAAGGGCAAGAGTCAATGTATGGGCAAAACCCCTGAATATCGCGCCGTTCAGCACCGGTAACGAAGTAAATGGGTCGCACAATCGGTCAGACAAAGTACGCCTCTATCAAAGCCTGCCAACGCTGCTTGTTTCTCAGAATCATTTCAATCACTTCGCGGACGGCACCGTGTCCACCTTTTGCCTGGGTCACATAATGGGCATGCTGCCGAACTTCCGCCACAGCGTCGGCAACAGCCACACCAAGTCCCACACTTTGAATGACGCAAAGGTCCGGTAAGTCGTCGCCTACGTAGCCCACCTGCTCCAGACGGAGGTTGAGTTGCTCGGCCACTTCGCGGGCAGCTACCAGTTTGTTCTCAACACTTTGCCGAATGAGCGTCACGCCCAGCTCAGCCGCGCGAATTCGCACCGCTTGACTGCTCCGCAAACTGAGAATTCCGAAACGGTACCCGGCACGCTCCCATATCCGAATACCCATACCGTCACGAATATGGAATCGCTGAAGCTCACCGCCGTGGGCATCGAGCAATACGTGAGCATCCGTGAGAACGCCGTCGACGTCACAGAGCAACAACTCAACTCTGCGACAGCGTTCCTCAAGCGAAAGTTCCTCGGTCATTTAAACTTCACTTCCGCAGCTTGATAACGGGATTCTCCGTGAACTCAGAATCGGCTGTCCCATCGCGATTATAGGTCGCTAAGCTATAGAAATTTTTACCCCAGCAAAGATTTCTTCACCTTAATTAACGATGGGACGTGTAAGCTACCGTGGGCACAGGCTCTGAGCCGTCCTAATCTTCACAATCCCCTGTCACCACGCGATAAATCGCTTTTTGCTCACCCGTGCGACGATTCTCCTCGTCCTCCTGGTCCGGGTTTACTATCGGGGTAGTTTCGCACGGTAAAAGCCCGACAACATCAGTGACATCAATCAATCCCACGGGCCGGCCTTCAGAATCCACCACGGGGAGTTCGCTGATTTTCCTCTCCGCAAGCAGCTTGATTGCATCTTCCAATCGCGAACCGAGCGTGATCGTGATCGGCGAAGGCGTCATAACCCGGCAAATCGGTTCATCCAAGGCGTGGTCGCGGCGTCTTTCCAACAACCGGGCCAAGTCGCTGTCGGTAAAGATCCCTGTCAGCCGACCGTTTGAATCCGTCAACATGATAGCGCCAGTCCGCCTGCCCGGCTTACTGGTGATCAGTAATACCTCGCGGATCGTTTGCCCCTCTTGAGCAATGCGGCACTGCCCCAAGGGCCGCATCAATTCCTCCACCCGAGTCAGCCTTCGCCCCAGGCTTCCGCCGGGGTGGAATCGGGCAAAGTCCTCGCGACCAAAATTCTTTAGCCGACTGGTAACAATGGCCAATGCATCCCCTAGTGCTAACATCGCAGTCGTGCTGCTTGTAGGGGCTAGGCCCCAAGAGCATGCTTCTCTTATCGGCCCCAACTCAAGGGTAACTGAGGCTTGGCGTCCCAGGCGGCTGGAGGCGCGCTGGGTAATGGCAATTATTCGGACCCCCATGGAGCGCAACAGTCCGCAAAGTCTTACAACCTCTTCCGTCTCCCCGCTGTACGAAAGGATCAATACAAGGTCATCCCCGTGAACACGGCCAAGATCCCCGTGTAACGCCTCCACGGGGTGGAGCCAATGACTGCGAGTACCCATCGAAGACAAGGTAGCGGCGATCTTCTGACCGATTAGGCCCGCTTTGCCCATGCCGCAGACTAGCACGGCACCCCGGCAACAAACGAGCAAAGAAACCGCCTCGCAAAAACGGCGATCTAAGCGATTTGCCAGCTCCGCAACTGCCCCGGCTTCGTCCAGCAGGACCTGCCGTGCCAGCCGTAATTGCTCGAACTCTGTCCAAGCGGTTGAGATTGCCGCGTCCGTGGCCATCCTTCCACATCCTTGTCCAATCGGCTCAAATTAATGAAGACCTATTCGATCTACATTATAATGCTTTTAAAGAAAGGGACGACAAATTTGACATAGGAATTATGCTTTTCAAGGGTGTCACTAGCAACACGAAAACGAAAAGGAAGCCACGTGGGCGGAAAAAGCTAGGACTTTTTTCCCAAAATCTCCAAAAGTTTGCTTGCTTGGCAGGTGCGGATTACGAACCTCGTTCGCACGAGCGCGATTGCGGTTGCATAAAGATGCACTCCGCGTCGGCATTCGATTTCAGCGGTCAAGGTTGCTTGCCTAGTTTCTGAAGCGGCCGGAACGCGCTTTGCGCACGGGCGACGGGACACACCTCGCAACCAAGCCTGGAAAACCGTTACAGCTTCGTTATTAATGTTCTGTCATCGGTCCTTCTTATCTGACCCAAATCATCCAAAGATAAAAATCAAGGCGTTCCTGGGCTCAATGTGACAAGGCAGAACCAGCCTTTCAGGAAAGGAGCTATTAAACTATCTTATGCACTATCTTATGCCATATCCAAAAGGCTATTCCAAACCTGTCCCCGTAGAAATATGCCCGTAGAAATATGAAGGTACTTGTTGTGCCGAGAACTTAACCTCCCGTCTCTGGGTGAGTGTGAGCGAGAAAAACTATCAATGATAATGACAAAATGAATCCTATTAAACTATTGAGCTTCCCGAGATTCCGCAGCTTTTCGCGGACAGTACGCAAGGATCAAAAGGATTACCGCAAGTTATAGCGTACGTCGCAGTAATTACGAATTAGTAAATTTAATTTTCTGAACCTGAAAAGACTTGTAATGGTACGGACGCGATTTGCTCCCAGTCCGACGGGATATCTCCACATTGGAGGGGTTAGAACCGCCCTTTTCTGCTGGCTATTTGCCCGCCAACATGGGGGCCAGTTTATCCTGCGGATCGATGATACGGACGTTCAGCGAAATGTCGCCGAAGCATTGGAGCCTATTCTTCGCGGCTTGCATTGGCTAGGAATCACCTGGGATGAGGGGCCGGAAGTGGGCGGCCCTCACGCCCCCTATTATCAGGCTCAGCGGTTACCTTTATACCAGGCAGCAGTGCGTGAGTTACTGGCACGTGGAGCAGCCTACCGGGATTACGCACGCCCAGAAGAAATTCAGGCAGAGCGGGATGAAGCGCTCCGCGAAGGGCGACCGTTCGTTTACAGTCGACGTTGGATGGCCGAAACCGACGCCGAGGCTGCACGGTTTGAGGCCGAGGGGCGTCAGCCCGTAGTGCGGCTGAAAATGCCCCGCCAAGGCACGCTTGTCTTGGATGACATGATCCGCGGCCGGGTCGAGTTCGACTGGGCTCAAGAGCAGGATCATGTCATTCAGCGCCCGGATGGTTCGTGCCTTTACCACTTGGCCAGCGTGGTGGATGACTACGAGATGGGGATCACCCATGTCATTCGGGCTGAAGAACACTTATCCAATACGCCACGGCAGATTTTCATCCTCGAAGCTCTGGGGTATCCTCGGCCCAAGTATGCGCATTTACCGTTTGTGGCTGAACCGGGAAGCCGAAGCAAATTGAGTAAGCGCAAACTTGATAAATATGCTAAAGATCGCGAATTTGGGGAATTGCTGCGGCATGGACAGCAAATCGCCGAGCGCTTGGGGCTATCAGCGGATTCCGAGCACTTGAACCCCGTTATGGTGGATTTTTACGAAAAGCTCGGTTACCTCCCGGAAGCCGTGATTAATTATTTGGCGCTACTCGGTTGGTCACTCGACGACAGAACCGAACATTTCACTTGGGAAACATTGATCCACGCGTTTTCGCTGGACCGCGTCAACCGGGCGCCTGCCAGCTTCGATGCCCGACGGCTCCAAGCCATCCAAGAGCGCCATGCCGGGTTACTCAGTCTGGATCAGAAAGTCGACTGGGTACTGCCTTTTTTAGAACGAGTGGGCTGGATCGGTAGCCCTCCGACTCAATCCGAGCGGGCTTATGTCCGTTCGGTTGTGCAAGCGGCCGGAGACCGAATCAAAGTAGCTGGCGATATCCTACAATTTCAAGAGTTATTTGTTGCCGATGAGAAGCTGGAATACAATCCCGACGATTTTCGCAAGCGTGTAATTCAGCCACCCGAGGCCCTGCCACTTCTAACAGAATTGCGCGAAGAGCTGGCGTCGGCCGAGGTGTTTTCCGCATCGGAGTTAGAAAAACTCGTTCACGCCTTCGTAGAAAAGCGGGGATTAAAGTTGTCGCAAATCATTCATGCACTTCGCGTCGCGGTGACCGGCAAAACCGTGGGGTTTGGGATGTTCGACATCCTCGCAATCCTGGGCAAAGAGCGTGTGTTACGTCGGATCGATCGCGCACTTGCGTTGGCTTCAAACCCCACTTGAATGTTCTTGCCATGAATTCAACCTAAATGTTCTTGCCATAAACTGCAAGGATGAGTAACGCTTTCTGGAGGAGATCGGGCTAAAGATGGCCGAGCAAGTTTCGCGTCGCTCGCTGGATTTCATTCGCACTATCGTGGAAGAAGACCTACGCACTGGCCGTTGGGGGGGCCGAGTTCACACCCGGTTCCCGCCGGAACCTAATGGTTACTTGCACATCGGCCATGCGAAATCGATCTGCTTGAACTTCGGAATTGCCGGAGAATATGGCGGCCTGTGCAATCTTCGTTTTGATGACACCAATCCGACAAAAGAGGATCAGGAATATATCGATGCTATTAAGGAAGATGTTCGCTGGCTGGGCTTCGACTGGCAAGATCGCGAATACTATGCTTCCGATTACTTCGAGCAACTGTATCAATGGGCAATCGAGCTGATTAAAAAAGGGTTAGCCTACGTTTGCGATCTCTCGCCAGAAGAAGTCCGCCAATATCGGGGCACATTAACCGAGCCGGGTAAGGAAAGTCCCTATCGTAACCGGTCCGTGGAGGAAAACCTGGATCTTTTCCAGCGGATGCGAAATGGGGAATTTCCGGAAGGTTCGCGCACACTTCGGGCCAAGATCGATATGGCCCATCCGAATCTCAACATGCGCGATCCGGTGATGTACCGAATCATTTACGCCTCCCATCCGCGCACCGGGAATAAATGGTGCATTTATCCGACGTACGATTGGGCCCATGGTCAGTGCGATTCAATCGAAGGCATTACCCACTCGATTTGTACCTTAGAGTTCGAGAATCACCGTCCCCTTTACGACTGGTTCTTGGACGCTTTAGGAATCTATCATCCCCAGCAAATTGAATTCGCCCGATTGAATCTCACCTACACCGTGATGAGTAAGCGTCGGCTGTTGCAGCTTGTGCAACAGGGATATGTGCGCGGCTGGGACGACCCCCGAATGCCGACTTTGCGGGGGCTTCGGAGACGCGGTTACACGCCGGAAGCAATACGTGATTTTTGCGATCGTATTGGTGTGGCTAAGTTCAACAGCACGGTGGATATCAATTTGCTCGAGCATTGCCTGCGGGAAGACCTCAATCGGCGCGCCCCGCGGGCCATGGCGGTGCTCCGGCCGCTCCGGGTGGTTATCGACAACTATCCCGAAGGTAAGGTCGAGTGGCTGGAAGCTATGAATAACCCAGAAGATCCCTCGGCGGGCACGCGCTTGGTGCCTTTCTCACGAGTTATCTACATCGAGCAGGACGATTTTCTGATCGATCCACCCAAGAAGTTCTATCGACTGGCACCGGGACGTGAAGTCCGATTACGCTTTGCTTATTTCGTGCGGTGCGTCGAATACGTCACTGATCCGCAGACGGCCCAAGTGGTCGAAATTCACGTGGAATATGATCCGGCCACGCGTGGCGGTGACGCCCCGGATGGACGCAAGGTCAAAGCCACGCTCCATTGGGTTTCCGCCGCGCACACAATCCCGGCTGAGGTACGGCTCTATGAACATCTTTTCACCAAAGAAGATCCCGACGATGTCCCTGAGGGGGAAGATTTTTTGGCCAATCTCAATCCGAATTCTTTGACCGTGCTTTATCCATGCTATTTGGAGCCATCCCTGGGTCAGGTAAAAGTCGGTGACCGGTTCCAGTTTGAGCGACTCGGGTATTTCTGCGTGGACCCGGATAGTACTCCCGATCGACTTGTTTTTAATCGCACGGTTACCCTCAAGGACACGTGGGCAAAATTGCAGCAAAGTGGCCGCGTCGACGAATGACCTCGCGGCAGCAGTCGGTGCGAATCAATAAAGCCCGGCGTGCTATGAAACTCAATGACCATGCAACTTCGGATTTTACGAAAATTTTTGGGGGATCCCTCGATGCCGCTTGTCGTTGTTGGTTCGCTGGCACTGGATACGATTGAAACCCCCACAGCCCGGTGCGAAAACACGCTTGGTGGGTCGGCCGTTTACTTCGCCTGGGCGGCCAGCTACTTTACGCCGGTGCGGTTGGTGGGAGTTGTCGGAGAAGATTGGCCGGCCGAATACACTCAGCTACTTCAGTCTCGCGGAATCGATACCCAAGCGCTCGAGATCCGGCCGGGGGGCCGAACTTTTCGTTGGCACGGGCGATATTCCGAAGACCTTAATAGCCGGGAGACGATCGAGGTTCACTTGAATGTGATGGCGGATTTCAACCCCATCCTACCCGAGCCGCACCGTCGTGCCCCTTTCGTGTTTCTGGCCAATGGCTCCACACACATGCAGCTTCGCGTTTTGGAGCAGTGCAGCGGAGCGGCTCTTGTGGTGGCCGATACCATGGACCTTTGGATCCGTACCGAGCGACCGCAGCTTGTGCAGCTGCTGCAACGCGTCGGCGGACTCGTCCTTAACGACTCCGAAGCACGGCTCCTTACCGGCGAGACACACCTGGTTCGCGCCGGGCGAAAAGCCCTGGAACTCGGCCCGCAATTCGTGGTGATCAAAAAGGGAGAACACGGAGCAATGTTCTTCAGTCGCCACGAAACATATGTCTTGCCGGCTTATCCGACCGAAAACGTGGTGGATCCCACGGGAGCAGGCGATAGTTTTGCGGGGGCGATGCTGGGTTATTTGGCCGAGCAAAACAACTTCGAGCCAACCACTTTGAAGCAGGCTATGGCATACGGCATTTTAGTCGCTAGCTTTACCGTGGAGGGCTTTAGCCTCGACCAGCTCCGCAAAACCGAGCGAAGCGATATCGAGCGTCGCATGGATCAATATCGGCGGATGCTGAGCTTCTGAGGGGCTTAAAAGGAAATAAATTCGCGTGCCCGTAGTTCGAGGGCCAGTTGGAGCATCTCCAGCATTTCCGGGGTGTAGCGGACGCCCACGGCACCCCCGTGGGAGGCGTTACCATGGCATGGACTGGTGGGCCAAATCCGGAAGTCGTAGCTGGAAGAATCCAAGAATTGCGGATCCTCAGAAAAACCACCCTTTCGGAACTGGACCTGGTTGTTGTGAATCGTTTCCTGTTCCTTAAAGATTCGAATGCTGAAGCGTGGCTGCGGCCCACACTTCCCGACGAAACCGCTGCACCGCCTCCGGCGAAGAACCCAGCTCCGGATGCGTCGTCTTTAAGGCCACTTGCCGATCCATCGTCCGATCCCGGGCCTTGAACACCTGCCCCATCCCGCCCCCACCCAGCCGGTCCGGGATCACGTATTCCCCAGCACAAACTGCTGATGACGGCCTGAGACAATCGCCTCGATCTGAAACTTGGTCAGCCCCCCGCCCGATAAAGCGCTTGGGCCAATTGCTTGACGGCCTGCGGCGATTCCTCCTTTGAAAGCCGACTTCGGAAGCGACCAAGTGCCGCCGCCGACAAAAGGCCGCTTTTTACGATGCACTCCGAAAAGATTCCTGACAAGATCGCCATCACACTCACCCTTTTGCTGCCTTAGCGAGGCTTCGATTCTACTGCTGCCCTGGCAGACCGAGGCATTCAACCCCCTTACATTGGGGGGTAAACCTCGTGCGACACCCCTCAGCTCCCGAATCTGCCTCAACCAATTCCCAAAAGCCCTCAAAGCCCCGGGCTTCCACCCGCCACAGCGGTTTACTTCCACGCCAGCCGCGTAGCATTTAGCATGCGCTTACCACGCGTCCACGCCTGAACTCCATCCCCTCACGCGCGGCGGAGGGAATTGCTGAGCCTATCGCTGGTGATGCACTAGACTCCAACCCCTCACGCGCGGCGGAGGGAATTGCCTTGCTTCCACCGCTTGTGCCCAGGGCGCACGGTATTCTCAACCGCGGCGAAATGCCCATCGTGTCGTACCTCCGGACCTTCTCTACTCATTTCGACTGAGGTAACCCGAACTTTTTACCGCGCATCATGCACTCCCCAAAAACCGCACTATCGCGATCAATACACTCGATTTTGCGACCCGATAAAGCAGGATTGCCAAAACGAACGATGGTGCGAAAAGTTGAGGCAAGCGGATCGGATCTCAAGCCTCGGACGTTCAAAATGTGAGCCCGGCTATCCAGTATCGCAGGTTTTGCTCGTTCCGACTTGAAGGGGCAAGAACGCAGGTATTTGTGGATCACCGAATAGGCTACAGCTAATTCTCCGCCATGGCTCTTGCCACAGGCACGACGCGAATCGCTCCCTCAGGGCACTCGTATTCGCAAATGCCGCATCCTGTACATTTGCTCTCCTTGACGGAAGGATATGGAATTCCTGACGGAACTCGAAAACCCGTTAGACTTGCGGCACTGCGAAGTTCGATCGCCGCGTAAACCTGCGGGCAAGCGTCGCGGCAGACTAAACAACGTTCGTAACGAGCCCAGGGGAGGCACTTTTCTGGGTCAATGACTGCAACGCCAATCTTCATGCGGCTTTTTTGTTCCGGACCAATCGGCAGAATTGCCCCCGTCGGGCATACCGAACCACAAGCGCTGCACTCCGGCAAACAGGGGCCAATTTGCGGGATAAGCTGCGGAGTAAAAAGCGCATCCAATCGATCTGCCCGGAGGAGGGGTAAAAGACCTTTTGTAGGACAGGCGGCAATACAGGCTCCACAACCGACGCACCGCGCAGTAAACCGTCGCTCCGAAAGGGCACCCGGTGGACGAAGGACGCTTGAAGATTCCGACCTGCGCACCATCACACCGGCGGCGGCCCCGGCTGCCATTGCGGCGAAAAAAAGCCTCCGACTTTCCATCAATCTGGCAGAGCTTTTTATGCCCACGGCGCAATGGCGTCCGACGACCCGCGGAATACTCCACGCAAATCGTATGGCCCCGTGGGGACAAGCCTCTTGGCAGCCACGGCAACAAAGACAATTGACGGCGGCACCCTTGATCGAAGAATTCCCGAGCGGGCAGGAATCCGTGCAGCGATCACACTGCGCACAACGATCGCTAATTTCTCGCCGAAGCACGGCCCAATGACCACAAACGGAAAGCAAGGCCCCTAGCGGACAAAGGGCCCGACACCAAAAGCGATGTGCCCAGCCTACAAGCCCTATCACCACCAGCAAAGGGAACCACGCAAGCAGCCATGCCATCCCGCGATTTGGGTCCCCGGCTCCCAGATTCATCGCTCGGGAGGTTAAGACCAGGGGGTCCATCCAACCCGCCCAATTAACTCCTGCCAAAGCCGCACCCACCAACATCGCAAGTACGGCGAATCGCCATTCCGGCACTTTGACCGATTTTAACCTCCCTCGAAAGACCTTCCGAAACCACGCCGCGAAATCCAGCAATGTGCCCAATGGGCAAACCCAGCCGCAAAAAACGCGGCCCAATATCGCAGTTATAACGATGATCCCCAAGCTGATCGCCCCGAAAGAGGTGATCTGGCGTGCGGCCACCGAACCGACTAACCAAGGAAAGGGATCGAACTCGAGAAAAGCCCCGTAGAATCCGGGAACCACCCATCCCGCGGCACCGGCCATCGCTAAATACACGAAAGCGAGGAGGAACGCCACTTGCGACCCACGGCGCACTTTTGACCAAATTGTCCCTTCGGAAGCCCGCCGCATGGGATTTCAGGGTGTCGTGCTTTCAATTGAAGATTCAGCTACGGCTCAGCGGCTCACAGGAAGGCCAGCCCCTGGATGTGGAAATTTGTCAACCCCGCCTGCTGAGCTGCTTCAACTGCGTCGCGGTATTCCGCCGCTGTGATCGGCCGGGCAATCTCGGGATACTCGAACGCCTTGTACATCGGCCGGTACTGGGACATGATATTGACATAAGTATCCTTCGGCAGGTTCTCGGCAATCCAACGCAGAACGTCTGGGGCGCCACTGACGCCGTTCGGCATCACGAGATGCCGAATCATGAGTCCTCGATACATCAGCCCGTCATCCGCCGGCCGGGCTACGCCCACCTGCCGATTCATCTCCAAAATCGCCATTTTTGTGACCTCCGGGTAGGTCTCGGTGGAGGTAAACGTTTCGGCCACTTCGGGCCGTGTCTCCGTGAATCCTGGAGGGGCACAAGTGGAGTACTTCACCGCCATTTGTCCGGAGGCATATTTGAAATCCGGTAGATAGATATCCACCACGCCGTCGAGCTTTTTCAGAATTTCGAGGTTTTCCCAACCACAAGTGTTATATACCAAGGGTAAGCGCAGCTCGTGCTCGGCAGCAAGGTCAAGCGCGAAGAGGATATGAGGCGAATAGTGCGTCGGAGTAACCACGTTGATGTTGTGGCATCCTATCTCCTGAAGATCCAGCATCATCTCCGCCAGATCTTCAATGCCCACCTGGGTTCCGCGCGCTTCCAGGCTGATATCGTAGTTGATGCAGAAAACGCATCGCAAACTACAGTGGCAGAAAAAAATGGTTCCCGAACCGCCCCGCCCCACCAGGGGATCTTCTTCGCCAAAATGGGGGTGATACGAAGCGATCACCAAGTAGTCTGGAGCATCGCAAAAACCGCGTTGCCCACCCAGCCGGTCGATGCCGCAGGTTCGCGGACATAATTTGCACGGCTTCATCCGCTTCCAAAGCTCCTCCGCGCGGCGCCGAAGTTCTCCGGTCCGATGTAGCTTCAGGTAACCGGGCTCAAAATCGCTGCGGATATTTGCCGCGCTCACTTTTCTAAGTGGTCGCGAGGGTTTCCAAATCGGCGAGTCGCCACGATTGGGGGAACGCGGCTTTTGTCCGCAGCCCGCACACGCCCAGCCTGCCACGGCGCAAGTGCCGATAAAAGCGCGACGAGTAACTGCCTGCATATCCCTGCCCGACCCTATCAATCGTTGTTAAAGAACATGAGGAGAATAACGCCCAAGCTTTCCACCATTATTTTAACTCGTTCTGAGCTCCGCGGCCACGGGGGTACCACCTTGTGCGCAATTCAAATTCTGCGGCAGCATGAAAAATACGCGCGGAATTCTACCCCAAATTATCACTAGAAGCGGTTTACACTGTCCTCGAGCCGCTCAGAGATCTTAGCCCCGAAAAGCAAGCGGCACTTATTCTTTTGACACGGTGATCGGAGTTGCACCGACACCCTCTCGAGCATACTTGCAGGCGGTGCGTCCGGAACTAGCAAACCGCAGTTCGCTGCTGACGGTCTCGCCTGCACCTCGAACGAAACTAGAGTCGAAGAATCCTATTCTCGCGAGAGCCCTTTTCTCAAAGCATCTCGCGAAATTGCTCGAAAAGATACATGCTGTCGTGCGGGCCGGCAGAGGCTTCAGGATGATATTGCACGCTGAACGCCGGGAATTTCGTGTGACGCAGGCCCTCGATCGTAAAGTCATTCAAATTGATGTGGGTAACCTCTAATTCATCGGGTATTGAATCAGGATCCACAGAAAACCCGTGGTTCTGCGTCGTAATTTCCACAGTGTTGGCCGCTTTATTGAGTACCGGTTGATTGGCACCTCGGTGCCCAAATTTCAATTTGAAAGTCTTGGCCCCGCAAGCGAGCGCGATAAGCTGGTGACCCAAACAAATCCCAAAAACCGGCTTTTTCGGCAGAAGCCGACGGACCGTCTCCTGGGCGTAATGGATTGGTTCGGGATCACCCGGACCATTCGACAGCAGAATTCCATCCGGTTGAAGCGCTAAGACATCGTCTGCACCCGTGCGGCCCGGCACCACGGTCACTCGGCAACCAACCGTGCGAAGCATTCGCGCGATATTCCACTTCATGCCGAAGTCAAGAACCACCACATGCGGGGTGGAGCGAATTCCCGAGCTACCTTGCCACCGCTCGGGCCGAATGTTGGCCCACACGGTCGCGCTAGGCTCCCAAGGGAATGCACGCTCTGGCATAACCTCCAACACTAGGTCCCTGCCGACAAGCCCTGGGCTTTCTTGCGCTTTGTGGACCAAACTGGTGTCATCCAGGTCGACGGTCGAAAGCACGCCCTTCATGGCTCCCCGAACACGAATACGGCGAACCAATGCGCGGGTGTCAATCCCCTCCATGGCCACAATTCCCTGTTTTTTCAAAAACTCCTCGAGGCTTTCCTCGGCACGGTAGTTGCTCACCCGCCGGCTACGCTCCCGCACCACGAATCCCGCAAGATGGATTTTCCAGCTTTCAATATCCTCGGAGTTAACGCCGTAGATTCCTATTTGCGGATACGTCATGACGACAATCTGACCGCGATAGCTCGGATCGGTGAGGATCTCCTGGTAACCGACCATCGAGGTGTTGAAACAAACCTCTCCTGCTACCTCGCCGCGAGCTCCAAAGGCGGTTCCCGTGTAAACGGTTCCGTCTTCCAGCGCCAATTTTGCTATGTCGGACATTCCGGGGTGTTCTCCTCGACGGTACCTTTTGACAGTTAAAGACTTACCTTCTTGCGCGAACCCTCTGCACCAACTTTGTGCCCAACCCCACTCCCCCCTTTGGTTCCTAACCCTTACCAGCCTTTTGATGAAACAAGTACTTCATGCAGCGGTTAACCGCAGAAAGAAGCGAAGCACGCCCGCACTGATTATCACATCTCATAGGTTGCGACCGACCGGGGCTAACATGTGAAGCTCACCGACTCCCCAATAAACTACCGGGTCAACAAACTTCAACTTCTCCGAAAACTCTGCCCAAGCCAATTCTGATCACGACCTCATCTGGGCAAGCTTTTCCTTCCCAACTTCGGGAGTTTTTAGTGCACTTATTTCCCCGGCCGACCTCAAGAGTTTTCCCAAACCGCGCAGAATGCAGATGACGTTACTCGTTACCAACCAGCCTAGTCAAATTCAGCGGTTCAATCACGACTGCTATAGTCGCATCATGTTTTCGATCGATATTCTCATTGCGGCTTTGGGTCCGCCCACCTTGCGGGCTTGTAGCTCCAAGGGGCAAGCCGCGTCCGGAGGTCCCTGTGCCGGCGAGCAGGGACCTCCTTTCATTGTGGCCTGGAGGTTGATGCGGTATGGCGTCGCCGCACTTGCCGATTAAACCGATCTCACTATCCGGCTAAAACGCCCAGCCTCAAACCACCGAGCTCTTTAAACCGCCGAGCTCTTTTCGGCAACTCTTCTGATTTCTTTAAGAGTCGGCTTCGCCTCTCTAAAAGTCGGCTTCGGCGGTGCTCGCCTGCGGTTTGGGACCTGACCCGCCCGAGTCACCCGCCATTGCCCTAGTCATCAGGGTCAAATCACACGCTATAGTCAAATCAAACGCTACTCTCCCCGCACTGGCGGACGCTCATTACCAAGGTTTTTTCGAAGGGTATTTTATACGGCGACGCAACATCACCAAGAGGACCGCGGAACTCAATTCAAACTTGATTTTGACGTTTACCGGCGACATCTTTGAAAAGTCTTGCGCCACACCCGCATTTTTCTTGCTGCATCTCTGCCAGTGTGGCAGGAAATTCAGCCGAAATTCCGCAAGGATCGGAAAATGGACCGCAACTTGCGCAAAACCACTATAGAACCGCTAAAAAATCTTGGAGGTTGACAAAAGCTGAAAACGCGGGCCATCTTAGGAGCCAGTTCTGAACTAACAGCCCTACCGATCGAGACACCTAGCGATCGGTAAGTGCCTTCAGCAAAAGGCAGATGCAACCCATCACCCCGAAGAGCTGGTGCTGACCGCACTCCTAACTGCCAAGGCCCGAGCAATTTGCCGAACCGCCTGCTTCAGCCGTTTTTCGTTCTCCACGAGGGCCAGTCGGAGATAGCCCTCGCCTGCCGGGCCGAATCCGCCACCGGGGCTTACGGCAACATCCGCTTCCTCCAAGAGTTTCAAGGCGAAATCAAAAGAGGTCATTTGACTGGCCCAAGGTTCCGGAATCTTTGCCCAAACAAACATAGTCGCCTTTGGCCGCTGGATTGGCCAACCCAACCGCTCCAGACCATCGCACAGCACGTCGCGTCGCCGCTGGTACACGCGGGCCTGGGCTTCCACCGCTGCGTCCAAATGGCGGAGTGCGACAATACTGGCAATCTGAACCGGTTGGAACATTCCGTAGTCGTAGTATGTCTTGATGGTTGCCAGAGCCCGAACCATTTCGGAGTTTCCGCAGCAGAATCCCACCCGCCACCCCGCCATGTTGTAACCTTTCGACATCGTGGTCAATTCGACGCCCACATCAATCGCCCCCGGTGCCGCCAGAAAACTGGGAGCTTTGTAGCCATCGAAACAAACGTCCGCATAAGCGAGGTCACTAATTACCATGAAGCCGTACCGTTTCGCCAATTTAACCACCTCGCAATAAAACTCCTGCTCAACCACGGCGGTGGTGGGATTATGGGGAAAATTGACAATCAGGAGCTTCGGCCGAGGCTGCATAAACTGGCAAGTATATGCAACATTGCTTAGAAACCGCTCGTGATCGGTCACCTCTAGCAGAATCTGGTTTGCCCCTGCCAACGCGACAGCAAACGTATGCGGCGGATAGGACGGGGTCGGCACAATTGCCAAGTCGCCAGGGCCGAGTAAAGCTAGGCACAAATGGCTAAAGCCCTCTTTGGAGCCCAAACACACGATCACCTCACGTTCTGGATCGAGCCGCACACCGAAGTGCTTGAAATACCGCGAAGCTACCTCCCGACGAAGGTTTAGAAGGCCAAGCGCCTGGCTATAGCCGTGGTTCTTAGGATCACGAGCGGCTTCCGCCAATTTCTCGATTACAAGCGGATCCGGGGGGTCGCTTGGATTTCCCATCCCTAGATCGATGATATCCTCGCCCGCCCGACGCTTTTCATACTTCAATTTGTTGATCTGAGCAAACAAGTACTGTGGGAGACGGCGAATTCTATCCGCAACCTGTACCGAAAACTTCCTATCCTGATCGATAAACTCGATGTTTCGGCTATCCTTATCAGCCTGCTTTGTCATGAAAGGCTACCCAAAAAACATGATTTGACGAACTTTTTTGGAACAATGGAGGTGTACCGCGCTCGGGGCAAAAGCACTTTTTCATCGCATGAAAGTCATCCGAACATTGAAAACTTTTCCAGCAATCGACTTCGGCCTTTAAGCTTACTCCGGAGTTTCACCTTTCAAAAGTAACGGCTTTCTCCCATTCGAGCGAGATGCAGCGTTGATAATCTCGCTACAGCCTAAGATTGCAGTATCCGAAGCTACCCTCAAGACGCGATAAAAAAGCTTAAATCGTCAGATGTTTGTAGAATTCGCCCTAGGACCCGTGCAAAAGCAGGAATTTCTCTTTTTTTAGGCACTGCGCTCACCAACCCATGTGGGGTGAGCAAAATCCTGAAAGTGCACGCATGATATTAGAGCTATGGTGGCGCGCGAAAGATTTGCGCAAAACACCTGATTTTCTCAAGGAAGTTCGGGCAAGCCATCAACGGAAAATAATCCTGACTAGAATTATCTACTAAACGGTCTTTCCCAATGTTTAGGCTCAACAATACGGCTAGGTTGAAGAAAGTGGCCAAATCTCGTGAGAATTGCCAGATCTTTACCAGATCTTTAATTTAAAAAGGCAAATTGAGCCATTGTTGAAGTGTTCTAACATTCTCAGGCGGTCCAGCACGTGAAAAGTTCAACAGAAATGAAAAGTGACACGGAAATAACGAAGGCTAGGAGCCCTATCTCTACAGCCACCACCCCGCGGTTAGGCTGCCCTAAAACAGGGAGCCACGGCTCGGAAGTTCATGGTTCAGGCAGGAACACTTGAATGTGGGCCAAATCCCCGCGGCTCAGCCGAAGTGCCGACCAAAAACTTTTTTCCGCTTCTTCTCTTTGATCGTCGAAAAACAAATGAACGGCTAAAACAAAGCGGAGCGCGCCATTCTGTGGGTCGGCCTCCACCGCCTGACGTAAAGCGTTACGGTGGGCCTCTTTCGCGTGGGCAAATTCTCCGTAAAGGCGGTCGAGCCGAAACCCGCTTTTTGGCCACAAGGGATCGAGCGCTACGGCCCTCTTGAAACACTGAAACGCTTGCTCATAGTTTCCGATCGCCACATAGGCAAAGCCCTGACGAGCAAACGGCTCGGCCTGCCCGGGGAGTTGATCCGCGGCACTTCGGTAAATGCGAAGTGCATCCGCAAATCGCTGCTGGGCAAAGTTGGCGTCCCCCGTTTGAATCATCCGCCGCATCGCTTCCAATTTTCGCTCCCACGCGGGATTCGGAATAGCGGGTTTTTTATCGGCGGGATTTTCGGCTTCATCATCCGGCCCAAGGTTTAATGGTGCATCACGCCCCGGACCACGGCCCGGCACGCCCGCGGGAATTTCTTCATCCTCCTCCGCCCTAGGGTTCTTAGCGTTGATGATGACAATCCGCGGGACTCTCGGGGCGCTGTAAACGGTGAGTCCTATTGTCCTAGAGTAAGCGATTGGTCCGTAGATCAGCTCCCCGGGAATGACAATGGGAGCTGCATAAACCCAGCCGTAGTACGGACAGGGCACACATACGCTCATAGGAGGGCAACTAAGCCGGCAACTCCCGTGAGGCCGCCCATCATCACAGGCGGAATAATGATGATGAACCGGATACCGCGAAGCACCCTGCCCCGGCCATCGTGAGAATTCCGGAATTCGCGGCTGACCGGGGGGGTTTGCCGGATTTTGAACTTCGGGAAGCAGATTACCCATGCTTCGGCGGGACCCGTCGGGCATGATGTCTCCATGTGCGGACCGAAGGTTGCAAAAATTCAAGACGGACCCCAGCACTGCTAAGACGAAGATGACGGCACCCCGCGGAGTTCTCCTGCGTGACTTGGCTGAAAAAACAGTAATTTCCTGCCGAGCAAGGCCAGAAATTCGTGCCAGCGGAAAACTCACCAAGGACCGTGCGATTTTAGGATTATGAGATCGGCTGCCACTCCGCATACTCATGCCCTCCCTGAAGGTCCAGAATACGAAACGGAAAAGCAACTTTTTTCACGGAGGTTGATCGGGGACTAATTGCCTTCCTCCAGTTACGAACGTGACATTCGGCCGGAATTAGCAGCGTCGAGACCCGAACACAGATTTTAATTGCTTTTTTGCTGATCTTTTGCGAATCCACACCCCAGTTTCGCGACTACCCCGCAAATTGGCGAACGTAGACACCGCGCTATTCAAGCACTTGTTTATTTAACTTATTTTTGCAGATTTAAGAAATCCTTTCTACTTGCAGGCTAAGTCCCCGGTGTGCGGTGCTACTCCAATTGCCACATTTTTTACAAAATCTCTACCACAAGTACTGGGCAAATTGGAGAATAGGGGAAATTTAAACATTTCACTGTTGCAGCCGAGCATGATCGGGCTTCATGTTTTAAGGGCTAGGCCCAGCAATGTGGAAGGTTTGAGCACGGTACGTGCGGCTTAAAGGCCCACATTGAAGTAGCTCTGTAATGATTAGCAACGACGACCTCCGAAACGTCCTCCGTATTTTCTGGCAGATACCGGCCGTAGTGTCCGTTTTTCTCAAGTCCGAAATTCTCTCGCGATCGCAAGCCCTTTTCGCGCACAGCGCGGCCGGCCCGTTGATGCAGTCGAATAGTTCTGAAATGCCCATACTTGTTTAATAACAGGTACAGAACTCTCAGTTCCTTGGCTGAATTGGGGGGCCGCTGGTGGGTTGGGGAATTCGGCCACTTGCCCGATCCATCAGCTTGGCGCTTATGAAAAGCTTTTTGTGCGGAGGGATCTCGAAAAACTTGTGAATCTCTCAGCGAAGTTTTCGCCATGAGCTGATTAATCTGGCAAATTTGTACTTTGTCGATAATGTTTTTGTCTTTTCGTCGCTTACGCTCACGAATTAAGGGGTGGTGAAATCTTTTCTTGCGTAGGTTAAGCTGATTTTGTCTTCCACTCAGTTGTCGTGGTGAGCTCCTCGATTGCCGGGAAAAGGTGATCAGGAAGAGGTAATTCTGTCTTTGTCGAGCATCTAGCTAAGCCTTCAAGGGTTGAAGATTAATGGATAAGTAAGTAGTAGATTAGATAAGCGTACAAGGTATTAGCGGAGTCTAGACAAGGCCGACGAAGCGGGAATCGCCACTCTTGTGGCGCTCAAAAACTGTGCCTTTAACGAGGAGCTAGGAAGCTTTTTGCTTAAAAATCGGCAATTTATCTCCGATTTGAGATTGGGTATTTGAGAATGGGTAATTTATGAGCGGGAGAGCGAACGTAACGTATGTTGCGCAGCGGGAGCTGGGCTCCTGGCCGGGCGTCTGAAACACACTCTTCGTCGCTTTTCGACGCGTTGTGTTGCCGTACGAAGGTTTTCCGATGGAGTCCGTACAAAGGGTACCAAAACAACCTCGGGATGGATAAACTCAGAGTTTTTCGGGAAGGCTGGCCGACTTCGGGACGTGCTTCGAAGTATTAAAACACTGGTTAAGTAGTCAAGACACCCGTTAAGTATCCTCTAGCCGAGACCAAGGGTTCGTCACACACCGGTTGTTCACACAGCGGAGACTATTGAACATTCCGGTTTGGGATTTCGTAGATTTGTCAGGTACTACTGCTGGATTCGTGCCAAACTTTTCCTGCGAGGTCATCTATGTCGACAAGTGTTTTGCCGGGAACGTCCGCAGAAACCAAATTGGAAACGACCCGTGACGTCGTGGTTGAAACCCGGAATCTCACCAAGGTTTACCGCGACTTCTGGGGACGCCAGAAAGTTCGGGCCTTAAAAGCGCTTGACTTGTCTATTTTCCGAGGAGAGATTTTCGGGCTTTTGGGCCCCAATGGTTCGGGCAAAACCACCACGATGAAGCTCCTCCTCGGCTTGCTATTTCCTACGGAGGGGGAGGCACTTGTTTTTGGCAAGCCAGCCACCGATGTCAGTAAAAATGAAAGGATTGGCTACCTGCCCGAAGAGACGTACCTGTACCGGTTTCTCACGGGTGAGGAGACCCTGGATTTTTACGGTCGCCTGTTTAACATCCCGGCTGCCGTGCGGCGGCAGCGGTCTGCGGAGCTGCTCGAGCTTGTAGGGTTGACGGCCGCGCGGAAACGGCAGCTTCGAGAGTATTCGAAGGGAATGGCCAGGCGTTTGGGCCTTGCCCAAGCTCTGATCAATGACCCGGACCTAATCTTGCTCGACGAGCCGACTACCGGCCTGGACCCGATCGGTACGCGGGCCATGAAGGACTTGATTTTGCAGCTTCGCGACCGTGGTAAAACGATCATTATGTGCAGCCATTTATTGGCGGATGTTCAGGACGTGTGCGATCGGGTAGGTATCCTTTATCAAGGCGAGCTGAAGGAGCTTGGGCGGGTAGACAGCTTGTTGAAAATCAGGGATGTCACGGAGATCCGCGTCGCAGGCTTGCCGCCCGTTGCTCTCGAGGAGATTAAAGGCGTGGTCGAACGCCATAACGGTCAGGTTCAGTTTATCGGAAATCCGACGACCACCTTGGAGGAATTATTCCTGAACATTGTCGCGGAAAGCGAGGCTCATCCCGGTCGTCGCGTGCGTGGGGGGGTCAGCGATGGTCATTGAAAAAGTTCTTCCCCCGTTTTGGACGTGGTTTGTCCAGGCGGCGCTTGTATGGGTCGCGCTCATAGTAGTGGTATGCGTGTTCGGTTTGCTATTGGCGAGTTTTGTGCTCACGGTAGAACGCGGATTTAAAAGGGCTGCCGTGAGTATTGGGCGCGCAATCGTGGAGGCGTTTACGGACCTGATCGGCGCTATTTCCTTCCGGCGGATCTCCGGGCTCGTTTTTCTGGCGATTAAGGAATCGATCCGCAGACGGGTACTTGCCGTTTTCGCGTTGTTTATCCTGCTCTTGCTCTTTGCCGGATGGTACATCGACCCGGCAAGCACCAATCCGTCGGTGCTTTACTTGAATTTTGTGCTTTCGTCGACCGGGTATTTGATCATCCTGCTCGCCCTCTTCTTAAGCTGCTACAGCTTGCCCAACGATATTCGCAATCGCACGATTCAGACGGTGGTCACCAAGCCGGTTCGCATCAGCGAAATAGTGTTCGGACGTGTCGCCGGTTTCGCTTTGGTGGGAACGGTGCTACTGCTTTTGATGTGCGGCGTTAGTTACCTCTTTGTGATTTCTGGCTTATCTCATACTCATACGTTAAGTTCCGAGAACCTCTCGGCGATGACCGATCCGCAAGGCATCGTCGAGGGCTATACCGGGTTTACGAGCACGGTTCATGGTCACAAGCATCGTGTATATGTCGACCCGGATGGCAAAGCGCGAGTGGAGATGAGGCACGGGCACGTGCACCGACTTGAAGTCTCTGGTATCCCACCTGACGCTAAGTACTCTTTGGGACCGGCCGAGGAGGCACTACTTGCGCGAGTTGTGGTTTATGGGGATTTGCAATTCCGCGATCGCGATGGGGTCGACACCAAAGAAGGATTGAATGTAGGCGATGAATGGACCTACCGCGGTTATATCCAGGGTGGGAGCCCAGCCGCCTTTATATGGACCTTCGCGGGGATCACGCCCCGTCGCTTTCCCGACGGATTACCCCTTGAGTTAAACTTAGGAGTGTTTCGAACCCATAAGGGAAATATTGAGAAAGGTGTATTGGGAAGCATCGCGGTACGAAATCCGCGGACCGGCCTAACCGTCGAAACGGAAATTTTCGAATCGAAGGAATTTGCTCTCAATCAAGGTGTGTCTACAAACCAATTTTTCATCCCGAGGCTGATCACTAAGGCTTCCAGCGTACAAATCATCCAACGCAAGCGGATCGGGCCGCAGGGAGTCGAGTTGGATCCGCCGAGTGAGACCCTCGATCACCAGTTAGCAAAGAAGCAGGAGTTCGACCTTTTCGAGGACTTGACGGACAACGGTAAACTCGAAATTTGGATTCGCTGCTTGGAGCCCGGGCAGTATTTTGGGGCTGCGAAACCGGACTTATATCTTCGGGCAAGAGATGGTTATTTCGCGTTAAATTTGCTCAAGGGATTCCTCGGAATTTGGTTACAAATGACGATCGTGTTGGCGTACGGGGTGATGCTCAGCACGTTCCTTAGCGCCCCCGTAGCCCTTATTGCTACGCTGGGAGTAATGATCGGCGGGCTCTTCCGCGATTTTATGACGCAGTTGGCTTTTGGGCAGACTTGGGGGGGTGGCCCGTTCGAATCTTTCTACCGCTTGATCACTCAAGAGAATGTGATGACGCAACTGGAGCCGGGCCTTGGCACGACCCTACTAAAGATGGCCGATGTCGGGGCGCGCGGCTTCCTTTACGCTGCGGCCAATGTTTTACCTCCTTTGGGGGAATTCGGATGGTCGAATTTCGTGGCGTACGGATTCGATATTCCGGGGGAAGTCGTGTTGATTCGACTGTTGCAAACGGTCGCGATTGTACTTCCGGTTTGCGTGGCTGGTTACTTCTTTTTGAAAGCGCGTGAGGTAGCGGAATGACATTCCGGCAGATCTTCATTCGTAAAATCGTGTATTTGGGAATTATCGCCGTTTTGCTGTTGCCGCTTTTTTGGTTGGGGCAGCCCGCCACCGTAGGTGCGCGAGGGGTTAGCGGAGGCCCCGGAGGCCTGCTAGCGCAGCTTCGAACCGAATATGGTTTGAGCGAGGCGGAGCTAGGTGAAATCGACCCAACAAGCGAGGCCATGCGATTGGCGACGCTGGGACTCCGTGGGGTGGCTGCGAACATCCTATGGAAGCAGGCTGATACCCACAAAATGAAAAAGGATTGGACGAGTTTGTCAGCCACCTTGGAGCAGTTAGTAAAGCTCGAGCCGCATTTCATCAGCGTCTGGCGTTTCCAGGCTTGGAACTTGTCATACAACGTTTCGGCCGAGTTTGACGATTACCGTAAAAGATACGATTGGGTTATTCGCGGCATCGAATTCTTGAAAAAAGGGATCCGATACAACGAATTCGAGCCGAAATTGGTTTGGGATACCGGTTGGTTTATTGCCCAAAAAATTGGCCGGGCGGACGAGTGGAAGCAGTTTCGGCGGCTTTTCCGCGATGATGACGATTTCCACGCAACTCGTCCCAAGGAGCTCCGCGACAACTGGCTTGTGGGTAAAGAATGGTTCCAACGGGGCGAGCAAATGGTCGATCAGGGGGCAGTGTTGCGGGGTATAAGTCCGCTTCTGTTCTACTCTGATCGCCCCATGTGTCAAATGAACTATTCTGAGTATTTAGAGCGAGATGGTATTTTCGGCGAACGGGCCAAGCGATCGTGGGTTCGGGCCTTGGAAGAATGGCTCGAATTCGGAAACCGAGAGTTTCCCACCAGTGGCGACGAAGTGATTCGATTGAATGATCGTGAGGCTTTGGATCGCCAGGTGGCAGAAGCGGCAGCGAGACTGGACGAATTGGCTCCCGGTCTCCGCGAAAAGATTCGGCAGGAGAAGTTGCGCCGCTTAACGCCGGAAGAGCGCATAGCTCTTGAAACGCTTCCGCAGGAGCGCACCGTCGAACAGCAAATGCAAGCTTTTCAGGCTGAGGCTAAGATCACCGTCTCCCATCGTGAGGTTGCGCAGCGGATCTCCGGCCCGAATCGGCAGGAAGCGCTTCGTTTGGCTGATGAAGCGGAAAAGGCGATGGAGAAGTCTGAGCGGATCGTACAGCAGCGAACCATCGTGAATTTTGAATATTGGCGAATGCGGGCGCAATTCGAGCAGACTCCGCAAGCCTTGGAAGCCCGGGAGCTCATTTACCTCGGGGACGAGGCGTTTCGCAATTCGGATTTAATTCGGGCGAAGGAGTACTACGACAAAGGCTTGGCCAAATGGCGGGAGTTATTGGATCTGCCCGAATTTCCTCAACTGGTCAAGGATGGCAGCACAGGGCGCGAGCTTCTTGATATTATTCGCAACTATCAGCGGATCCTTGATGCCCGAGATGAGCCTTGGCCGCAGCCGTTCATTTTGCAGGATGTTATCGATCTTCACAAAGATCGTCATCCCGACTTTCAAGTGCCGCAATGAGGCCAGGTAAAGAGGCCCTTTCGAGCGGATAACCCCCAACCTCACGCCTGCTTTCAAGGGTAGCGATCCGGTCAGGTTCCCTTCGCGGCCCTGACTGCGGCACTTTTCTAATTCAAAGTTTGCTTTTCCTCATTGACGCCCCACACCATGAATCGTCTGGTTTTCTTGTAAAGGTTCCCTAAGACAACTTGGATGAACTGATTCTTGCAAGGACCGCATGCTCGCGAGGGCAATCTTCAGGAAATTTTTTTGAGTCAATCTTGGGTAAGTGCTTTGGGCATCCCATGGTTCATTATTCGCGAAGCCAGATTTAGTATTCGTGAAACCAGACGCACAGTCGCTTCGGTGGCTTTCCGCTTGGGTGCAGTTCAGTCAGGTTTGTACCGCCTTCTGGCGTCACCTGCCAGCGAGTTTAATTACCCTAAGTGCACCGACGAAAGCAGCTCCTTACTTCACCACGCCTCTCTATCGATCTGTGGACTCCTCTTTATCGATCTGAGGACCATAGCGATCTTTAGACCATGGCTGTCGAATTTTTTTGGACGCAAAATCGTTCCGCCCACCTAAACATATGAAACTGGTTTGCGCCGATTGGGTGCCGCCGGAAACAACAACCCACCTCACGAAAGCGATCAAATCCACCGACCTCCACGGGCATTTTTACCGCTTGAGCGGCGTAAGCCCTTTATACTTCATCTCTCGGGCGGCGAATCTACGGCTTAACTGGCCGATGCAAACTCTAAAACATATAATCAAGGCAAAACCTAGCAACTTTGTATGAGTGGATCTGAAAAACCTCAGCGCAACTTCAAATCGGCGAGTAATCGAAGCAAAAGCGATGGAGTGAGCAGCGATCCGCGGCTATGGACGTAGTTGATTTTCAAAAGCACTCGCTGCACGTAGAGATTTACGTTGGTAAGAAAAGGTCCTTGTTTAACTTTGCGATTGAAGATCTCTTGGATCAACTATTGTTAAAGTTCTGACAGTTGCCATTGAGTAGCGGTTGGCGGAAATTCTTGATCATTCATGAACTAGTTTGAAATCTTCTGCGTCCCAAATTGACGCTCGAGACCTCGGCCATGCTAGAAACGATCAGCACTCGACAATCGGCCGGCATTTCATTTAGCGAATTTAAATCGCTACCTCCGGAAGAGCTCACTCAGCGTATTGCTTCAGTGCGCGAACGGTTAGGACCGTCCCTTGTAATTTTGGGACACCACTACCAACGGGACGAGGTAATCGCGTTTGCCGATGCCCGTGGAGATAGCTACAAATTGAGTCAATATGCCGCGGAAAACCGGGATTGTCGGGCCATCGTTTTCTGCGGTGTTCATTTTATGGCAGAGACGGCTGATATTTTAGCCAACGATCCGGAGCGGGTCTCTTCCCGGGGCTGTCGAGCCACGGTGGTTTTGCCCGATTTAGCTGCCGGCTGCTCGATGGCCGACATGGCAGCCCTTGAGCAGGTGGAAGAATGCTGGCAGGAGTTGACTGAGACACTCGGCCCGGACCCCGCTACGCCGGTAACCTACATCAATTCGGCAGCCAGCATTAAAGCTTTCTGCGGTATTCACGGCGGCGTGGTGTGCACTTCGGCCAACGCACGGGGAGCACTAGAGTGGGCATTTGCTCGGAAGAACCGCGTGTTGTTTCTCCCCGATCAACACCTGGGTCGGAACACCGGCTTGCAGATGGGTATCCCGCTGGATGAAATGCCGGTTTGGGACCCGAATCAGCCGCTGGGCGGTAATGACCCGGATGCCTTGCGGCGAGCGCGAATCATTCTTTGGCGGGGACATTGTAGCGTCCATCAGATTTTTCGGCCGGAGCACGTGCATTACTTCCGCGAAAAATACCCCGGTATCAGGATCATCGTGCACCCCGAATGCACCATGGAGGTCGTGTCGCTGGCGGACGAAGTAGGCTCGACGAGCAAAATCATCCGGACCGTCGCAGCCTCACCTCCAGGGACACGCTGGGCAATCGGGACGGAACTGCACCTCGTCAATCGCTTGAAACACGAACATCCAGATAAGGAGATTTTCTTCCTATCTCCGGTAGTTTGCATGTGTTCTACCATGTTCCGAATCGACCTACCTCATCTGTGCTGGGCCTTGGAAAACCTTGCGGCCGGAACGCCGGTCAACGTGATTGAGGTGGAGCCGGAAACGGCGCAATTGGCCCGGGTTGCGCTTCGGAGAATGCTTGAGATTCAATCCTGAGATGTGCTTGCTGGGATTTACCGAGGCTTCCGCTTTGCGCCAAGCAGGAATCTTTTTCCAGGATGCCCTCGTGGTCTAGCACGAGCGATCAATCCCGCGGAAGCTCACTCATTTGCCGTTCTTCTTTCCCGAGGGGCTTCCTATGCTCTTCTGCCGGCTTCCAAGTTGGAATTGTGGGTTTGCATTTTCTGCGGCAGAGAAGGCCCCTGCTTAATGACCGTTTGATCTGGATTAGCGTTTGATCTGGCTGAGTGATTCGGGCAACAGAAGATCAAGATAGTCCTGCCCTCATGAGAATTTCGCTACTCCGACAAAGGTGCTCAGAGGGCTTCAAAACGGGTGACTAATGAGGGACCGAAATTGCGCGGCCAATCTTTTCGTGGGCTCTGCGTTAACGATGAGTCATTGAAATACGGTGAGATGGCAAAACAAATAATGCACGAAGTGACGCAGCCTAAAAACGACGGCTAATCCACTCATTCGCGCGACTTCAAGTCGTCCAACACGGACCGCCAAAATCCAATGGGTGGAAATAAATCCTGGAGCAGTTCGCGCACAAGGCCTGCCCCAACATCCTCGGGCTTTTCCCGGCTTTTGAGCCCGTCGTCGCTAGGTCTTTGCCCGATGAGAAACAGCCGCGTCGCCTGATGTTGGCTCAAATTTACCCAGCAATCCGCACGGCTATTTCGCAGAATTCTCACCTGCGATTCCTCAAGGCGACACGTGAAGGGATGGCCCTCGATCCTTAGACCGAGCGATGCACCGGGCGCACGCCCGCTTTGCAGAAAACGGAAGGAAAGTTCTGGGAGCATGCTCGTCAGAAAGCTCGCGGGGTCGAGCAACTTCGCCATGACGGACGAGTCGCCGGGGTGGCCTGCGGGCATCTTCTCCCCCAAGAGTTTTTGGAGAAAACTACAACACTGGCTTCCCCAGGGAGCCTCCAGTTCGACTTGCTGCCGATTGTGCTCTTTTGCATCCCGAAAGGCAAACAACAGCAGTTCACACGCCGGCTGGGATCGATGGGTGCAGGCCATCATCTCCACAATCCGGCCCGAGCGGGTGGCATAATAGCCAAGAAGTTTCGAGGAAGTTTCCCCTCCGTCATCAGGAGCATCCTGCTGCCCCTCCAGGGCGACAATCAGTTCGTCAAAACCCCGGCGATCGAGCAACCAAGTCCAGTATTTCGCCGACCTGAGGAACGGCCCGTACTGTCCGACAACGCAATTTTGATACAGCTTACTGAGTGCCGTCACATCCCATCGTCGACATGGCCGAATGTGCAAGTGAGCCCGAGGCCGTTTTCCCCAAATGCCCCGTTGACACAGGCTCAGCAGCCCGAAATCGGTGGGTAATGCCACGATATTCCGGCGGAAACACTCAACCCAACCCGCCTGAAGGAAGAATTTGGGGCTTCTCGTCCAAACCAAGCCCAACGCCGCACCGCCCATTCGCATGTTTTGCTCTACTCGGCTAAGAAGTAGGCGACTGAGCCCGCCAGAGTCTACCTTGGGCATAAGAGCCCACCCTCGCAGCGCGGCCACCGGGATGGTAGCTTTCCCGTAATACATCTGACGTCGAACCAACTGTACCACCCCGACGAGTTCCCGATCGCGACGGATGAAGAGTGTATCACTGGGGCGGTTTTCCGTATCGTTCCAACAGGCTGCGATTTCCCCGGGCCGCCAATCGCTCCGCGTAGAACTTAAAAAATGGTAAAAGGCTGGAAAATCCGTGGCCTGTGCCGGAACGATAGAAAAGGATGAACGGTCCATTGAAGTATGCAGTTGGGACTCGGGAGCCTCGATAGAGGCTGTAGCCCAATGCTCGGTCTGGTCCATCATACGGCGCATCCTTTCGACCGATTTCGGTTCTCCGAACTGACCGAATTTGCTTCTCACCGAGTGGGCATATCGAAGCTGGAGAGAAAATCCCCCCGTTCGATCCAAAGAAGCAACATCGAGCCGCGTATGCTGTAGAAGACCTGCAATACGCTAGGCCGAATTCCGAGAGTTTCCCGACCCTGTAGCGTCCGCGCGTGAAAGTTTCGTCACTTGCTGTAGAAATTCTCGCAAAGAACTTTCCTCAAAGAAGCAAAATGGGAACTCCCGATATCTGAAGATACTCTGTCGGCGAATTTGCTGCAACAGTTTGCGCCGCCTCTCCTCCAATTGACCCACTATTGACGCCAAGAAGGGCTGGAAAGCTTCATTTATTTGACGGATCGCGAGAAATCTTTCCCTCGCGTTTTCCCGCGTTTGTTGCTTGCTTATCCACGCATGCTTGGCCGCGATCAGCTCTTCCACGACCTTAAGCTCGTCGTGCGACAAATTAGCTTCCAATTTGGCATCAACAGAGCCATTTGTAAACAAGCGCTCCGGGTGAAATCGCACTTGGCGAAGCTCCGCCTCCACAGCGCGCAGGTCCTCGACGCAGGATCGATGCTCCCCCTTTACAAGCCAAAGTGTACCAGAAACAACCATATAAGGCGGAGGTTCAACGCCAAAAAACTCCCGAATGATATCGTCAGTCACTTCATCATATTTGGCACCGCCAATCCCGTGGATAAAATAATCCGCCAAAACTAGCCGGGCCCAAAGCGTCGTCATTAAAGCGCGACAGCGCAAGAATACGCCGGCACTTGCCAAATCCGCAAGACACTCAGCTGCCTTCTCCACACCGACACTACCTGCCACATCCAACGGGAATTCCCAACCATTTCGGTCGCTTAAAACGATCCGATCTTCCTTCGCAGAAACGAAAAGCGGTTTGCGTCGCGGCTTATCCCTCCTCCAAACCCAGAATGGTGCCTCGATCCATTCCCCTTGTGATCCCAGATCAGGAAGCGGTTGTGCCGCACTTCGCACCCGGTGCAATCGCCGATACCGGGCCAAGGCCGCGTTATACACCTCACGGAATCGAGGCAACTCCGTTAGCAAACGAGCCACGAATAACAAATGGCTCCTCGATCGGCAAACGCGACTTTGAGGAACCTCCAACGTGACGAGGCCCCACTCCTTCTCTAGAAGGTGCCGACTTTGCGCCAAGATGTACCCCAGCCTCTTCTCTTCGCCAAAGCGTTGCTTGACGAACTTCCACAAATCTAAAACAAACGGCTTTGCCACGAAGGGGCCGAGTTGCTCGCAAACCCGCTGGGGAAAGGAAAGAAAGCACTCTGGGTTCTGAACCTCCCGGATTTCAAAGGGTACTAAAGGTTGGTAGTCATCGAGGCTAATTGTCCCCAGTTGCGGATTAGCCAATGTTCCCTGAAGGATGGGTAAAGAAGTCCCTTTAATCGTGTCGGCATCGATGACCAGATTGATAGGTACGGCCCCTGTCCGCCGAGCGATTTCGGCCAACACAAAATTCTTCAGCCACACCCCCGGGTGAAAAAGCTCGGGCTGATGACCGCTAAGAATCAGCGGCCTTTGCTCCAACTGCCGGGGAAAATCAAGGTCTCGATAACCCGTCGTATAAGCGACGGCTGCTTCAATGATTTCTCGACGCGCGGATCGCGTGAGCTCTCCTAAGCCGGCATGACTTGCCACATCGGCCCCGTTGACCCGCCGCTCGTGGTTTTGCACCACCAAGCATGCAGCTTCCTCTAGCGGAGGGTCCAAGAGGATTCCCCCGCTTTCAGAGGGCACCACCCAGTGAGTCTTGGAAGGCCATCCGATCTGTCCCATTACCCGCGTTCCGTTTGCCTCGCATTCAAGAGGCACGATTTGCCCACTCGATACCGTTCGAGGCTCCGAGCCAGCACAGTACGATAAACTTCCAACCGAGTCTCCGCGTTATCCAGCGCTCCCCCAAACGAACGACTCATGTCAAGGTACACCAATGGAATGGCCAATTCCACAATCCGCAATTTTAACTGTGCTGCTTGCACCCAAATCTCGAGCGGCATCGCATATCCGTCTTCGGTAATTTCAAAACGCTGCAAAACTTCGGTTCTGTAGGCTTTAAAACCGCAGAAGGCGTCGGTCAAATTCAGACCCAGTTCTTCGTTCAGTTGAGACGTGATGAGTTCATTGATTCGCCGCCGATCTGCGGGAGGCTCACTATCCCCCGGAAAACGCTCCAAGTACCGGCTTCCCGAAACGATATCGGCATCTTCACAGGCCTCGACGAATTGCGGGATAAATCGCGGCTCGTGCTGCCCATCACAATCCATCGTCACCAAAACTTCGAAGTGGTGCCCGATAGCAAATTGAAACGCCGTCCTCAGCGCCGCACCATAGCCCATGTTCTCCCGATGGCGAACCAAATGAATGTCGCGCCTTTGGCTGAGAAACTCGGAGGTTCCGTCAGTCGACCCATCATCCACCACAAGGACTTCGGCAGCAAAGCGCAGAACTTCGGCCAGCACATCCGCTACATAGCGGCGCTCGTTGTACACCGGTAGTGCTACTAAAAATTTGCGCGGCTTCATGCACTCATTTTATACCTCTGGTTCCAGAAATATATACCTCTGGTTCCAGAAATAAAGGAGAGGGGCAAACCTAGCAAAGCAGATCCGATAATTGCAGAAGCGCACCCTTTTTTCGAAAAGGCAACGTCTTTTAAAAAGGTAATGTCGATTATAAGGGGGCAAAGTCCAAGTAGCTTTCGATGCAGCGGATGCTTGTTTGCTCGCCATTCCCGAACAATGCCGAAATTGAACCTGGGCAAAGAGGGTGGAAATCAAAGCAAACTTTGAGGACGCGAGACGACGTCAAATGCCTTGCACTTCCTGAAACCCAAAACGGCTATGGAAGCAATGGGAACCAGAGATCTCCTTAAAATTAAAATTAAGCGTAGCGCGCTGCGAGAGCAATGAGCACAACGACAGGCAAGTGCATGACCCCGCTTGCCACTCCAGCCGGTTTTCTACCTCCGGTGGACTACAATTTCAAGAGTCTGAGCCACAGGATGATCCCCCACGGGCATGCGTGAAAGAACTGGACGATTCCCCTTATCCTGAACAGATTGCCTGGACCGCGCACTCCTGAAAGACGCGGCGCATCTCCGACTGGTCGGCATTTGGAAGATTCAATCGTTGAATAAGGAGGATGAAAATCATCCGTTTGACGGGGTCCACCCAGCCTTGCGTTCCGAAGGCCCCACCGTGACCAAAACTGCCGGGAGCCAACACGCCGGTCACCCCTTGGGGATTCCGAATTAAGCACCATCCCAATCCCCAGGTATTACCGGGAGTAAATCCCGTAGTAAGTTCCCCGGTTTGTGCCCTCAACATTTCGCGGACCGATTCGGGCTTAAGGATTCGCTGCCCGGTTAAGCTCCCCTTTCCTAGAATCGCTTGGTAAAAACGAACCAAGTCGGTTGCTGTGGAAAATAATCCCCCGGAGGGATTTGGCGGGGCATCGGGGCGCAAATCAATCAGCCAGTGCTCGGCCGGAGCCAAGCGATCTTCGCTGGCTCGTCGTTGGTAGAGCTTCGCAATCCGCATTTTCTGCTGGTCATTGGGGTGGAATGTCGTGTCGTGCATGCCCAACGGGGAGAAGATTTCCCGCTCCAAAAAACTCTCAAAACTTTGCCCCGATACTACCTCCACTATTCGGCCGCAAACCGTCAGTCCTGCCCCATAACGCCATTGGGTCCCCGGTTCGAATTGTAGGGGCTGTTGGGCAAGCCACTGAACCGTCTCGGCTAACGAACCATGCATCTGTTGATCGCCCCCAAGCCCCGAGGTATGGGTAAGCAAGTGCCGAACGGTCACCGGCTTTTCGGGACGTTTTCCGTTGAGCTTAAGAGCCGCCAGCTCCGGTAAATAATTTTCGGCGGGCTCATCCAATTTGACTTGTCCGCGTTCGGCCAAGACCATCAGTGCCGCTGCGGTGATTGGTTTGGTCATCGACGCAATGGCGAACAAACTGTCCCGCTCCATACGCCGCTCAGCTTCGATGTCGGCCATTCCGACGGCCTCCCAGTGCACAATTCCGCCGCGATAGGCCACCAGCGTCACCGCTCCCGTGATTTCCCCCGCGCTAACGAACTTCTCCATCTCGCCGCGAATTCGGGCCAATGGTCGAGGATCCAAGCCCACAGCGCTCGGGTCTACCTGAAGCAAACCTTGTGGAGCCGGTCTCTCTTGGGCAAACGCATGCCCCCCGCAGAAGGTTGCCAAGAGGCAACTGATTGTCATCCACACGGCAAAATTGAGATAAGGCCGCGGGTGAATTCCCGCTTTGAACATGACTCGAAATGCAGTGCGCATGGTAGCCGCTCCGCTTTTTTAGGTTCCACCTACTCTCCGAATTACGCCTTAGTTTACCTTCGGACCCGTGTCGAACTACGGATAATTCTTACTCTTCCGAAACTTGTTATCCACATTACGGCAACAGGTCCCTGGGTCAAGATTTCAGAGGCTCTTTAAGGCTTTATTAAAGCTTTGTTCCCACACGAAAGCTACCGTCCCCAGTTCGAGTTCACACCGGTAAAAAGCGACTCGTGCGTTGCGGTGCAGTTTCGGTGGGAGGATTTTGAGCTGAGTTGTTGTAAAAAGCTTTTGGAAACTGGGCAAGCCACTATCCTCGCCTTTGAAAAGGGCCGCCTTCTACTCCCGCGAACCACTTGGTTAAGCGGAAAAATGTTTTGCCCCATTTTCCTAATAAGATAACTTCTTTACAATTCGAGCCCAAAGGAGCCTAGATTTTTCCAACACGAAGTGGCCCGGCGATCGCTGGGAGAGGGCAAACACGGTTTTCAGGAAAACATGATGGCGGCACACTAGCCGCTACAAGTTGTCATGCCTTTTCTTGAATGTTTCTGAAAGCTCGAACCACACGCAAGATCCTGCAACAGGAAGGGGAAGAGGTGGAACGATGAGCGAACCACTGCGTTTCGTTGCGCCCACTAGCGTCATCACGGGGTGGGACTTCAGCACCGGTGCCGTTAAAGTTTTGGCTTTCGACCTTCAGGGCGAGGTCTTTGCCGAGGTGCGTCTGCCCACCGACCTGTGGAAAGGCGACCCGTATGACGAGCGAATCTCCGAGCTCAATCTGATGCAGCTTGAGGGTCAGGCCCGGGCCAGCGTCCGAGCCATCACGGGGCTACTTCGCCAAGCAGGCCGATTGGATGACTGGGTGGCCGGCGGGATCTCGGCTACCCATCACACCGCAGGCAGAATCGACCGGAATTGTGTGCAAGTCCGCCGTGCAATCTGCTGGAATGACCAGACGCTTGCTGCCTATCGCCAACAAGGCGAGGCTCGCTTAGGAGGGCCCCAGCGGGTTCGCGAACTGATCGGTGGTCCATGGGCGGATCGTTACTCGTTAAGCCACTTGGTCAAAGACGAAGATCCGAACTACCTCAGTCCGCAAGCCTGGCGCGCTACTTGGCGGATTCTACCGCACGGGCCGTTGGCGGCCGGCTTTCTGACCGGTAACTATGAGGTCATCAGTGTGTCTTCGGCAGCTTCAACCGGGATTATGGACCTGCGCACCTGTCAATGGCGGCGAGAAATGCTCGATGCCTTGGCTTGTCCTGAATATCGGCAGCTTGCTTGGGAGCAGTTGCCACGAATCATCGATCAATACGAGCCGATCGGGGGCCTTGCGCCCCATGTGTGTCTGGAAATTGGCTTGGACCCTGATCGCGCCCCTTTCATCTTCCCCACCTCCGATGATCAACAGGCTGGTTTGGTCGGTGGTGGTGCCGTCGATGCGGGACAAGTGGCCGTAATCCTCGGGAATTCCGCCGTGGTCAATTCCTCATCCGACCGTTTACCGGAGGGAGATGAGCTCGACGTCATGCGGCTCAATTGGGGGCCTTACCTCTGGATGCGGTGTTACAACAACGGGGCCCAATTCTTGGACTGGGTTGTCGGGGAAAATCCAAATTGGTCCGAACTACAGAATCAAGCGCGGGCATTGCCACCCGGTACCAATGGCACTCAGGTGATGCCTTTCATCATGCCCGAGCCTTCCCTGGGTATTCGCGGCAACGTAAAACCGCAATGGTTTCCGCAACGACCTGAGGGTCTCGGAGCCCAGTTCCGGGCAGCTCTGGAAGCCATCGCGTACTTAATTTTCCTGGGGGTAGAAGCCCATCAGCGAGCCGGCCAACAAATAGAGCGAATCACCGTTTCTGGCGGAATTGCGCGAAGCGATTTAATGTGCGAAATCTTGGCCAGTATCTTGGGCCGCCGTCTTGAACGGCTAGTATCGGCGGAAGGTCCCGCCTTGGGAGCCGCGGTAACTGCCCTCGCAGGGCTCGAGACATACCGCCGTCGATTGAAGGGGATTAGCGAGCCGTTCCGCGTGAGCGACGCCGTACGCATTATGGTCCGCTTCGCCGCGCCGGTCGAGCCCAATCCCCAATGGGTTGATTTGTATCGGCAGGAAATCCAAAAATTCCGGGAGCGATTGGATCAATTTCGCGCAAGCACGGGTTAAGATGCACATCAGTGGGCGGACCTGAACTTCAGGTTCAATTTCCGCAGGAAAAAAGCGCCACCTCGACTCGCAGGCTTTTGTCTCGCCCACATCACAGGAAAACTCCGGGCGGAAATCGCAGAAATTGCCGGGACGTGAGGTTTTAGGCCCCACGCCTCGAGGAAAGAAGGGGTTCAGAGACAGCGATTCCGGTCGGGCGGAGACACCCGTATCTTATCTGCCGTCCCCGGAGTTGTTTCATTCGTTGTCCCCCGGGGTTGCTCCGTCCGCTCGAAGACGTGAGGAATTCGGCTTCCATCGAAAAACCATGTTCTCGGCGGTTTTGCTCGGCGGTTGCATGACGAGAAGCTCGGCGGGGCAGGTGCCGGGGAATCTCTTTTCGTCAGGGAATCGCCGGAAAACCCTTGAACCCATGCGGCTTTGAGCTCTGTGTTCAGTCATTTGCTCCACGGTTTCCACCACGCGTGAACAGATTGTCGACGGGTCCAGCCCACGTTACCCTGTGTTCAGTCACTTGCTTCACGGTTTCCAGCACGCTGTAGACGCTCCGGTCGAGGCAATCGTTTTAGAAGCTCTTGCTTCAGGACGATAGGAACCTACCGCTTCAGGACGAAGTCTCGGAAGAACAAAAAGAACAAAGTCCCGAGATTGAGGGCATTTTTTCGAAAGCAACCTACTAATTGAGATTATCCCTGCGTAATAAATCCTCAAACTGAACGTTCGGTGCCCAGACTCCCTCCCAAAGTAGATTATCCGCTTCGGATTCCTCGCTTAACCAAGCATCTTTGCTTACGATTGTTCGCCGATTGCAAGCTTCATTTCCCGCCCATATAGTTTCATAGTTTCAGTTAAGAAGGACGGGAATATTACCAACTTTTGGCAGGCTAAAGGCCGCCCGAATCCGAAGGGCCAACAAACCCGAGACTTTCACTGGGAAGTAAATCTTATGAGGTATTTACAACTTCACGTCAGTTGCAGATTCAGAAGATTCGTATCCGGACGATTCGGCATAGCAACTTTCGGATTTACTTTGCAGGTTTTCTTAAGCCTTTTGAGCCCTTTACAAGACCCGTTGGTTTTTGGGGCCGAAACTTGCATCACCGTGTCGCATGAGAGCTTACAAGATACAGATCACCCGGATACGCTCCTTGCGATCATTCCGGAGGAATGGCTCAGGGAATGGTCGAATCCTGGCGTAGAGTTTCGCCCCCTGCAAATTGTTCATGGAATCGATCCCCGTCGCGTCCAGGCCGCCGGTGTGGAGCAAATGATAGAGCAGGACGGGGCGAGTCGTAGCTCGCCTCAACAAATCGCTCAGCAGGGAATGGGTTACTTCCTCCAGCTGGGCTTGGGAGGCATTGTGTGCAATGTGAGTTTCAATGAGTATCTTCGCAGCGGGCAGCACTGGCAGACCTTGATCATGGCCGTCGAGCAATGTGAAAAGCTGGGAATGATCGTTTGGATTTATGACGAACAGGGCTATCCAAGCGGTGCCGCAGGCGGCTTGGTCTTGGCAGAGAATCCGGATTTCGAAGCTCAGGTACTTTCTTTTCGCCGCGGCTCAGAGCCACCGTTTTTCTTACGCAGGGCTTATGAGCACACCCATGCTTCGAACAATTACTATGCGGCAAGGCGTTACGCCAATCTTCTCGATGATCGTGCCGTCGCGAGTTTCATTCGCCATACCCACGAGGCTTATGCTAATCGCTTGAAAACGCATTTCGGTAAGACAATTCAAGCATTTTTCACGGATGAACCTTCAACGATGGCAGTCAACTTAGGGCAAATCCCTGAGCCGGCACGCAGCCGTGTGCCAGTCGTCGACCCTGTGAACCCGCAAGTAGAACCCCTGCCCACGGTACCTTGGTGTTATGACTTACCTGAACAATATCGACGGCGCTATGGCGAGGATCTCATGACGGTTTGCCGCAGCTTGTTCGAAGGTAATGCGCCGGAGGACAAACGCATCCGTCGTCAGTTTTGGGCCTTGATTGCAGACCTGATCGCGGAGCGCTACTTCGGGGCATTGCAGGATTGGTGCGGGCGGCATGGCGTGGCCTCCTCGGGACACACGCTCCATGAAGAATCTCCCCTGCACCACGTCCCTTTGGAGGGAAACGCTTTAAAAGTACTTGCTCGCATGGACATTCCCGGGCTCGATATGCTTACTTCAAATCCCCGGGCAGCCACTTCGAGGGGATGGCTTACAGCAGGCTTACCAAGCTCGGCAGCGCGCCTGACAGGACGACGCCGGGTAATGACCGAGGTGAGCGACTTTGCTGAAGAACAAGCCAAGGAGGGTCCGGCCAAGCTCGACCAAATGCGAGCCGCCGCCGGCTGGCAGGCCGCCTGGGGTGTGACCGACTTCACCCTCTACTACAGACCGCAGGCTCGCCCCCTCGAAGAATACCGCGCTTATAACGACTTTGTTGGTCGGCTCAATGCGATTCTCAAATCGGCTACCCCTGTAGCGAGCGTACTTTTATACTACCCCATCTATGATTTATGGGAAGAATATCTCCCGGTGGCCGAGCCACTCCGATTGGAACAACAATCACCCCGCGCGCAGCAAATCGTCCGTTCGTTCTGGGATTGGGGACGCCGACTTACCACCCGGCAAATCCCATTCACCTTGGTCGATCATGAATATCTGGCAAAGGGCAAGGTCCATCCCAAGGGGGCCATTGAACTAGCCGGTATGCAATACACCACCCTGATCATTCCCGATATGGTGGATTTACCGCCGAAAGTCCGATCGATTGTTCAGGACTTCGAGCAACAAGGGGGGCAGGTCTTACACACCACATCAAAAACAGATGATTGGATCTCTCGGATCAAGCCGTCAATTCGGCTGGAACCGGCCAACGACGCCATTACCCTCGGTCGGTTTGAGCGCGGAGCTCGGCAGATCTTCCTCCTGGTGAACCTGACGGCCACGCCCTACAAAGGAAGATTGGTGCTCGATTTGGACAAAGGATCAGAATCTCTCACCGATGGGCCACCTTGGGCAATCCTGCGCCCCAGCGACGGAAGCTTTCAAATCGCAAAACCAATTCGCCACGCCGAGCTAGCCATCGATCTTGCGCCTTTCGATAGCTTGCTCTTGATTTGTAAACTTCCCGAGTAGCGAACCGTGGTTTGCCGGCAAGGGGTTGATGAGCTGGAGTTTGACTACCAGAAGTCTCACAATAAGTAAACTGAAATTGAACCCTAAGCCGGCGCCCGAACCCGCCTGAACCATTTCCTGCATCTCAAGGTATCCATCTTCGTTAATTCATATCTCAAGGTATCCTTTTAAGCATGGGCGGGCCTCGAACTCGTTGACGTCAAAGGTTTTCGGGGGCACCGGGAGTGCCTGTGGATAAGCTCTAACGCCGCTCTTAAGTCACATCCCCTTAGCCTTTATACTTTGTCACTGCGTGGCGGTACGCGACTCGGGCCGAATGTGCCGAGTTAGCCAAAAGATGGGAAGGCCGAGGAGGATGAGTCCCGCAGCCACTGCCGAGTGAATCGGCCGATAGGTAACCCCGGCGTGAATCAGCAACAAGCAGACGATGGCGAAGATCAAAGTCGTAAAGGGATATCCCGTTGCGCGATAAGGTCGCCGAACATGAGGTTCTCGGACCCGCAGCACCAGCAGCGCCATGCTGGTGGCGAAATAGAACGCATACACAGCTGCCGCCGTGTAGAGAATGACGTCGATAAAATTCCCCAACGCGGCCAAAAGCGTGCAGGCGATGCCCCCTTGAACCACCAGAGCCCGAAGTGGTGTGCCCGTCCGGGGATCCCATTTGCTGAAGAAGTTAAATACGTGGTGGTCCGCCCCTAGTGCATACGAGATTCGTGCCCCCGTGAAAATGAGGCCATTGACGGCCCCCAACGCACTGATGCAAATCAGGGCACTGATAAGTCTGCTTCCAATGTCGGGAAATACTGTCGCTATCGCGTCTGCCGCCACCGCCTTGGAATTTGCCAATCCATAGTAGCCTAGGGAATAGAGAAAGGCACCGTTCAGCAAAACATAGAGCACGGTGACCGTGGCTGTGCCCACCACCAAAGCCCGCAATATGTTGCGATCGGGATTCCGCACTTCCGCCGCCACATACGCCATCTCGTTCCAGCCACCGAAGGCAAATAGCACAAAAATAAGGGCCAGGCGAATCCCCATCGGCTCAAATGCCGTGGGCTCCCGTGGGACACCAGGGCCGATCACCGCAACGATGATGATGGCAGCCAATCCCAGAACCTTCACACTCGTCAAAAGGTTCTGGACCCATTTCCCTTCGCGGACCCCCAGCACATTAATCGCCGTAAGGATCATCACCGCAGCGACGCTATAAACCCCTGCCGTAATATCGCTCGCCTGTCCGCTTAGGGGATCGTAAAGTTGCGACGCATAAGTCGCAAAAGCCAAGGCCATCAGGGCAATATCGCCCGGACGTACCACCACAAGCTGAATCCAGCCGAATAAAAACCCGGCCCATCGGCCGAAAGCTCGCGTCAGATACACATAGTCGCCACCTTCCTGAGGATAAGCTGTGGCGAGCTCGGCATAGGTGATGGCACCACACAACGAGAGTAGGCCCCCGATGAGCCAAATCAAGAGAACGGCTAGCGAGCTGTAAAATTCCCCGGCAGCCCCCTCGGCTGGGCAGAATACTCCTCTTGCGACATCGGGCGCAATCTGATACACGCCCGCCCCGATAATGATGCCTACAATAATGCTCGTTGAATCAAATAGGCTCAGCTGGCGCTTTGGCCCGGCGGATTCCGATGGACCATGATCAGCTATGCCCACAGTCTTTGAGCTCTCCAATGGGGGGAGGTTGGAATCGGAGTCTGATTTCAAGGATCGCACCTCCGCTCGAAGTTGAGTGTCAAGGCTCTATTACCCGTAGCTTGAAAGAAACGGTCGAAATGCTGCCAATGACCATCCCGCGACGTACTTGCTGACCCGTTGGCAGGAAAATTTATCCGACAGTCTAAACGCAAGCGCAGAATATACCAGCGGACGGCACAAACTGCGCCCCGTTATTGTTTTACCGGGATGTTGTCTGAGTTGACGGCGTGTAAACTTCCGTGGGATTTGATAGTAGGGGTAATGGTGCTTTAAGATCTCCCCCTCGTCAAGTTCGTGGACCGGCAGGTCCCGCTTCCAAGATCCGCACGAACGGCCAAAAACCCGGCGTGGCGATTACTCCGCAACGATTGGGGATCCACGATCACATTTTCCCGAAAGGCCTAGCCCAATGTTTTGTCGGTTCAAAGCCAGATAATTCGATTTAAAGGCAGACAGCATGGACGGCTACATCGCGAACCTCGGCTGCGGGAAATGAACGTGGGGTTTTCGAAGTGTCTTTTATCTTTCGATACTGACGTCGCGGCACCGAGGTAGATTTTCCCTCCAGTAAACTTTCCGGATGCGCCATTATTTTGATTATCTTTATCTCGCATGTCCGCCTCAGCAGCCATCTAGGCCGGTACTAACTGAGTACCCTCGAGTTTCCTGTCTGAGAACCTCTGCGTGGCCGAAGCAACTATCTAAGAGTTGTCGTAAATAATTCGGCGAAATTATAGTCTACTTTCATGATTTTGTTAGTAGTTTATATGTCCAAAGTGGGTTGCCCTCCGATAGAAGATTAAACATCTTGGATTTAGATTTGCTTCGGAAGGAAAAATCAGCTTTTAAGGTCAACCGATAAAAATGTCAATTCACCTATCCATCCAATTCACTATCAAGATCATTCACGTTGTGACTTTTATAAAGCCATGAAGTAATAGAACCTACAAATGATGGCGCTACACAAAGATAACTATTTCCCCGAACAAATCACGTATCCGCAAAAATCTAAAAAAAGACTGAATTCTGCGAAGAGATGGGGCCCCTTGTCGTGAACTCAACTACACCAAATCGATGAGAAGCCATTTGAGGCAAGAGCGCACCAGTTTCCGCTAGAGCCTAATATTCTTGATAAGCCCGGTTCGGAAAAATGCTTACTAAGAAAATAAGGTCGCTAAATCTACGATCACGGAGGCGTATATTTCGATCAATGATCTCGCAAAGCCGAACCCTGCGGGGAAAGATTCTTCCAGACTATCAAATTCAAAGAATTTCTAGACATTCCACCCCTTCCGAAATTCACGAACTCCAGTTTTCGTGCTACCGGCGAAGGTGTTGTTCGATCGCAATCAAAGCGTTAAAAATATTAGGAGCCTACAATCAACGGATGATGCCTACGGGGTCGGTCCGAAGTTGCGTTTTGGGTATGGTAAAGCAGGGTGCCATTGGGCCGTCTTTCATACACTGATTTCGGCTCAGGGGCTCTCATGCCCACCCTTGCCCACCCTTAGGGAAAGCATAAAAAGGAAAACACGCTATCTGTTTCTCCGGTTCTTTTGGGCGAGGAAGGGTCACGTCGGCTGAAGGGGCTACCTCACAAGCACTCTACCAGAAACGAGTTAATTTGGAGGGTACGCGAACTGGTGAGCAGCCTGACTCGAAATCAGGTGCCGGCTTTGCCGGTTGTGGGTTCGAGTCCCACACCCTCCGCTCAACCGATTCTTAGCAAGCAGGTGTTGAAGCGAAAATAGTGAGCGCTCGATAGCTGGGTGGGTATTTGCGCCCGCATTAGCACATCCCATAACCGGGACATCAGCACTCGATAGATGCGTCGGGAATTGGGCTGATTGTCAAACCCCCAAATTCATTCGTTGTTCCCATCGGTCCTTTTACCTCCTGGGTTAAAGTGCGGTGGATACATCCCTCTGGACGTCGGTCAGCTCTAAAAACCTTCTCCAAATCTTCTCTTCTTCTCGCGCCTGCACTCGCGTTTATGGCTTTCGCAATCGACTTTTTCAACGAAGATTTAATAACTCCCGTTTAGATGTTTTCTGCCCCGCTAGGTGCCCCCAACGACAACGCCACTGCGGCCGCCCCTGGTTTGCATCCCCTTGCCGAGACATCTCGCAATGTGAAGTTATCCGGATAATACCAGCCGAACAGAATTCTCGAATGCGGCCCCACGTAATGCCGAAACGGCGGCAGGAATTGCATATTCGGCAAGATGCTACGGCACTCCCCTTTAGCTTGGCTTGGCGATACCGTTTGCGTTTCGGTCTTCTAATCACCCTTCTGCCCTGTGACACGCTCTTCCGGCGGGGAGGTGAATGGGGTCAAACACGCCTTGAGCACTCAAACGGTTGCCGCGGTGCCGGTTTCTTTGTGCTTTTGAGAGGACATCCGATCGAGATGCTCATTTTTGGAAAAAGAAGTCTTTTATAAAACGAAGACTGAGCGCCTAGCGCTGTCTCCCCGCGGGTCTATCTTCAAAGATGTACCCACTGCAATCCTCCGCAAGGTCGCAATCTTTCTAGGGATAGTTTACGCCGGCGGTCCTCGCAAAAATCCCATGGAGGAACTATTTCTCCTCGAATCGGACTCCCGCCAAATCAAGCGTTTAGCTTCATTTTGGAATTTTTTTGTTTCTCCGTTGGTTTGGACCTTCTCTCTCGTTTGTTCGGCCGTTAAGGGGGACATATTCCAAGTCCGGCATTACGCCATTAAGTTTTACCTTTGCGACACCTTCACGGTTCCATAAAGCCAAGAAATATTGTGCTTTGTGCCACGCCAACAAAGCGGAGGGGCTTTGCGCTCTAACTAACGAAAAAGCCGGAATATAACCATATGACCGTACGAAACACTCGGTGCACAAAAGGCCATTCCATGAAGAACAAATCCGTGAGATCGAACTCCAAAAGGGACGCCTTAGACCGTCGTACGGCGGTGCGGGAAGTAATGACTTGGCCTTTCGGAACTGCGGGTTTGTTGGGACTTTGGAAAATTGGCCACGGGTACTATCAGGACGAATCGCCGCAGACGAGCAGTGCGGGCGGGAATTCGTCCGCATCAGCGGCGACTGCGGAGACCCGATGGTCAAAAGAGCGAGCCGCCCAGTGGTATCAGCACCTTGGAGAGATCCGAGGTGTGAACTATATCCCGCGGACTGCCGTCAACACGATCGAAATGTGGCAGCAAGAGACCTTTGATCCGAAGACCATAGGCGAGGAGTTGAATTGGGCTCGAGATCTGGGGCTTAATAGCCTTCGTGTATTTCTGCATTTCTTAGTATGGGAGGCCGATCCGGGCGGGCATGCAAAGCGGCTGGATCAATTTCTTGAGTTGGCCCACCGCCGAGGCTTTCGAAGCATGCTTGTGCTTTTCGATGATTGTTGGAATCAGGAGCCCCGGCTGGGTCCGCAAGAACCGCCGGTGCCCGGGGTGCACAATAGCCGATGGGTTGCAAGCCCGGGACGAACGTGCGTACTGGACCGGCGGTGTTGGGTGCGGCTGGAACGATACGTGCTGGATGTGCTCCGCGGTTTCGGGCGAGATGAGCGCGTCTTGATGTGGGACCTTTACAACGAGCCGGGTAATTCAGGTCTTGGCCACCAAAGCCTCCCGCTCGTGCAGGAGGCTTTTCAATGGGCACGGACGGTTGGGCCTCAACAGCCCCTTACTGTAGGCCTGTGGGCGAATTTCTCCGACCCAATGCACCGACGATTCGAGGAATTATCGGATATTATGTCCTTTCATTATTATGGGCCTCCCGGGGAGGCTGAGAATCGAATTGAGTTCCTCAAGCAATTCGACCGTCCGATTCTTTGCACGGAATTCCTGCGGCGATCGGTCGGCAACACGTTCGCGGCCCTGCTTCCGATTTTCCGCCGGCACGCGGTGGGCTGGTATCACTGGGGGTTAGTTGCCGGACGGACCCAGACATTCTATGATTGGAGTTCCAAACCCGGCGATCCGCCTCCGCGCATCTGGCAACATGACCTATTGCGCGAGGATGGCAGCCCCTTTGACCCGGAAGAGGCACGATTCTTAAAACGGTTCGCGGCGGCGGGCTGAACCGTTGGTTTGTCGGCGTGGAGCCTCTTCTATTTTTTTATTTAGCGTCTTTATTTATGGTCAAATGCCCCTAAGATAGGATTGCAAACAGCGCATCTTTGGGGGTGGTTTAAGGTTTTACAGTTTTGCTATAGGTTTAAAGGATAGGACCACCCGGACGGTCCGCACTTCCGGGTAATCATATTTTCACCCAAAAAGGGCGTACGATTCCTGAGGATTACGATTTGTGAGGATTGTCACCCAGAACTAGCAAAATTGCGTTGACTTTCCGCCGTAAGAGTTACGAACAGCTACCTAGCGCGGATTGGTAAATGGACCGTGTTGAGGTTCTTTGAACGATTTGGAAGCCAAGTAAAGAAGGTCGGATTCGCTCTTTGCTTGGCAGCCCTATCGGCTTGCAATTGAATGCCGCTAGCCTTGGTCAACTGCTTGGGAAGAAAAGGAGGTTCAGGAATGCAAAGCAAGATATGGGTGAGTTTACTTGTACTAGGGTGTGTCTTAACGATTGCACTCCAGTCAGCGGGCCAGGAGCAGCCTGGAGATGAGTCCGGATTCGTGTCCCTTTTCGACGGGCAATCTCTGAAAGGTTGGGACGGTGATCCCAAGTTTTGGCGGGTGGAAGACGGAGCCATTACCGGGCAAACCACGCCGGAAAATCCGACCAAGCATAACACGTTTCTGATCTGGCGGGTGGGTAAGTTGGACGATTTCATCCTTAGGTTTGAGTACCGCATCTTCGGGGGCAATTCAGGGGTGCAGTATCGCAGCTTTGAGGATCCCGAAAAATGGGGGCCGTGGGTGGTCGGTGGTTATCAAGCCGATATTGAGGCAGGCGATCGCTTTTCGGGAATACTTTACGGGGAGCGATTTCGCGGAATCCTGGCCGACCGCGGTCAAAAAACGGTAATCGGTGATGACCACAAGCCTAAGGTCATCGAGCAGTTTGGTGATCCGCAAGGACTCCAGTCCGTGATAAAAAAGGAAGACTGGAACGAATATGAAATCGTTGCCCAGGGGTTTCATTTCGTGCATAAGATCAACGGTCAGGTGATGTCCGAGTGTACCGATGAAGACACGGGGATGCGGCGGCGGAGTGGATTGCTGGCAATCCAACTTCATGCCGGTCCTCCGATGAAGGTTCAAGTGCGGAACATTCGTTTGAAACGGCTTCCGATGCAGGACGTCAAAAAGATCGTGTTTATTGCCGGCCGGCCGAGCCATGGCTATGCTTCCCACGAGCATAATGCCGGCTGCGTTCTGCTGGCGAAATGCTTGAACGAAAGTGGTCTGAATGTTCACGCGGTCGTTTACAAGAATGGTTGGCCGGAAGACCCCACGGCCTTGGATAACGCAGACGCGCTTGTCATTTTTTCGGACGGCGGTGGAGGGCACCCGGCACTACCTCATTTAGACAAGATCCAAAAATTGGCCGACCGTGGGGTGGGCATTGCGATGCTGCATTACGCCGTGGAGGTACCGAAGGGCGAACCCGGCAATCGATTCCTCGACTGGATTGGGGGTTATTTCGAAACGTTTTGGTCGGTCAACCCGCATTGGACGGCGCGTTTCGAGCAGTTTCCCGATCATCCAGTAACCCGCGGTGTGAAACCCTTTGAAATGGATGACGAATGGTATTATCACATGCGGTTTCGCGAAAATATGAAAGGAGTCACACCGGTGCTCACGGCGATACCACCGGATAGCACACGGGAACGTCCGGACGGTCCCCACAGCGGTAATCCCACCGTCCGTGCCCGGAAGGGAATGCCCGAACACCTTGCCTGGGTGTATGAGCGGCCGAATGGAGGGCGTGGCTTCGGCTTTACCGGTGGACACTGGCATTGGAATTGGGCCAACGATAGTTATCGGACCTTAGTCCTCAATGCGATTGTTTGGATCGCAGGACTTGATGTGCCCCCAAACGGGGTTCCATCCAAAACACCAACCCTGGAAGAGTTAGAGCAAGAGCAGGATTTTCCGCAACCGCCGAATTTCGACCGGCAGCGGGTCATCGATTTACTGAACCGGTGGCGCATCGGTGGTTAATAAGCCACAAAATTTGCTAATCTTAGGCATTTCGAGGCCTTTCTATGGGTACGTTGTGGCCCGGGATAATCTAAAATTGATAAGTAGCCGCGCGGTTGCGGGGTAGGAGTTCAGAGCCGGTAGGCGAGGGGTTTCGGCATCTGGTTTCGCCGGACTTCGTGTCCTGAAGCGATAGTGCATGCCCCTCGGGCAAAGGGCTGAAGACCGTGGAGTGGTCTCCACCCTCTTATTTAGACTTATTTAGAGGAAAGTGCCGCAAGGGCTGGGTTCGCTGGAAACCGAAGGACGTTGCCGCGCGGTTAGGAAAAAAAGGATCGGGCGTGGTGGCAACGTCTAATTGACTCGAATGCGGGTCACCCTCGCTGTTAGGGGCGGGTTGTGCTAGGAGAATTTGGGATCCGTCAGATGACCTTGCAGGGTGGCCCTGACCGGCTCACCACCACAAGGGACGGACGTTTTGGGGTGCTCGGAGCCGCGGAGCCGCGGGGGCTCATGGGCTGCTTGGAACCTCGGGAGTTAAAATAGTGATCGACAAAGGGCGCTCCCCAAAGAGTGATCCGTAGACGCTTAAAGCCGAACCCAAAAAAGGAGAAATTCAAAAAGCCGACGAAAATAAAAAGCGATATGCTTTAAGTTTCAGAAATGATCGGATTACGCTTATCAAAGGAGTGACGGCAGCCTTACGCGGGAGATTAGACCGCTTTTGCCGGTAAAGCATTCGGCTTTTGTTCGCGGCGTGAGAGCGATGCCAACGGGCGTATGGCTTTTTATCTAGTTTGCGGCTAACTTTGGGACCAAACAGTGGACCGTGTTTTATTCGTCATCGAATGCACCACCTGTCAGGTGAAACTGAATGTCCGCCATGAAGCGGCCATTGGTGCCATCCTGACTTGCCCAAAGTGTGGGAGCATGGTCCACGTCGTTCCCCCAGCTAATTGGAGGGGGATTTCGCCCGGGAAACCGGACACAGAACAGTCCCAAGCTGGATCGCCTTCTGGTACCGCCGAGCGTCCTACTTCATCTTCCGGTTTGGCGGCTCCGAGTTCCCCGCCAAGTGAAGGAGCGCAGCCTCGAACGGTTACTTTGGGAGATAGAGATAGGAAAGCACTCTCGTCGCGGGGGACCTCGGGAGGGATGCCGGTTGCGAAAAGCACGGTTGGACCGGAGGAAGCAACCAGCAATACTCCTGGGACCCGGGCGGCCGCTGAATCGCAAACATCTCCGGAGTCTCTAGGCGCCCAAACATCCCCAGCGGTACCCCGGGAAACTGTGAAGGGGTCGGCAGCTGCTGCTCAAATTCTTTCCGCGCTCGGCACGTCAGAATCCTCCTTGGTACCTTCGCGGGAGCAAAAGACGCCGCAAGGAACGCTTGCTCGGGCTTCGACCACTACGTCCGTTACAGGAGATCCCCTGGAACCCCCACGCATTAGCTGGGCCCTATGGATCGCAAACCGTTGGGTATTGGGGGTAGCCCTAGCTGGATCCGCCGCGATGCTCGCTTTGGGGATGTTCATTGGGGGTTTGGTATGGCGTTCGGGCGTGAAGGTAGCCGGTGGTGATAGCGCAACCGTGCCGCCGCTAGCGGCTCAGGGCAACGAATTAAGGATTGCGGATATTGACGGGTCAAGCACCCCGCAACCTTTGGCGTCATTTGCCCCGGATGTGGGGTGGTGGCGACGTTGGATTCCGCGCGAATCTCGCGCTTTTGGCCGCCTGGATACTCGCTCGGCCTCTGCCGCCCATGCTTTTTCGTTTTTTTCCTGGGTATTAGGACCCGGGTTCGATTCCACGGTCGTTCAAGGACTTGGAAGTTTGGGGATTCGGCCAGAAGCAATCGGCGAAATCGTCTGGGCGTTGGGCGATCTTTCTCTCTGGCCAGACCCAGGTATAATCGCGGTTTGTCTTACTGCGCGGCATGAGACGCGCGGACTTTCGCTTCGGGGAGACTTCTCGGATCTGTCTATCGGAGCATTTCGCTTTCGGGTAGACGCCACCAGTGGGTGGCCTTACCCGTTTGGCATTTTAGACATCCGCACATTCGTGACCGGACGCGAGGCTTTGCTGCGAAGTTTAGGCGATAATCGTCAGCCCATGACTGAGTTCGCAAGTCCGGCTATTCAAAAACTCTGGCCGCTGATCCCCTCTTCGGCCGATTGTTTTGTGGTCATTGACCTCGGCGCGATGAAAACCCCTCCATTTCGCCCATTGGACGCCGTTTTCGAGGTATGGCCCGAGGCCAAGGAAGTTTGGAAATTGGTGTCGATGGCTACGGTAGGGATACTGGCGCTTTACCGCTCTGAAGCCGACGGTCGGATGGATCTTGCTCTCCTGTGCGAGACACCTACGACTGCCCAACAATTGAGGGAAGCTCTGAGTCGGTTTACGAGCACGATCTCCGGGGCGGAAGTATCGCAGGAGGGCAAGTCAGACGGCAATAGCGCTCCCTTAGGGACCGGCGATGGCTCGGATGAACACGGTGAAGTTGAAAATCCGTTGCGGTCGGTTGTCCGCAACTATCTCCAAAACATCACCTGCGAAGTGGAGGGCGAGATTGTTTGGTTGCGGCTCAAGTTGGTAACCGATCTTGCTTCGACCCTCGCTAAGCTCAGCGGTGCGAGAGCGGAGCTTTTAGGTGCCTGGCAAAGCGCAGGAGCAACCATTGCAGAAGAAAACCAGCGTTGCCTCCTGCGGGGATTGGAGGATTATCGTTCGGCATGGGGGATATTGCCGCCGGGTGCCGGTGGGGCTCCCCTTCTTCCCCCGGAGACCCGACTGAGTTGGATCGCCATGCTGCTCCCCCATTTGGGTCTGGCGGATTGGCACCGACAGTTGCGATTCGCCTACTCGTGGAACACGCTACCGAACCGCGACGTAGCGCTTCGCCCGCTTTCCGTCGTCGATAACCCGCTGATCGATACGAAAGTGGCGGCTGGTGGATTTCCTTGTTCCCACTACGTTGGTGTAGGCGGCGTAGGGCCTGAAGCACCGTACCGGACGCCTGGTTCTCCGCAGGCAGGGCTGTTCAGTTACCGACAACCTGTGCGACTGGAAGATATCCCCGATGGCGCCTCCAATACCCTCGCCGTGCTCGGGGTTTACGCCGACTTGGGGCCCTGGGCTGCCGGAGGTCGGGCCACGGTTCGTCCTCTGACAAAGCCCCCCTATGTCAACGGGCCGGATGGTTTCGGCAGCGGTATGCCCCACGGCATGCTTGCTGGAATGGCGGACGGCTCGGTGCGATTTATTTCGCGGGATGTGGACCCGAGGGTGCTCGAGCAAATGGCCGCCATCGGCGATGGGCTTCCGCTGGATCTTGCAGCTGTGGAATCGGTGGGGCCGCGTCTCCACTCATCTCCTTCCCCGCGAGTCGTGGCGAACAACGATTCTAGAGGAGAGCAAAGGGCATTTGATTCGAAGACGCCCGCTTTCGGAGCTGGCCCAGGCGAACGTGACATGAATCCGATGGACACTCCACTTGGGGGAGCTGAGCAAACTCAGGGAATTGCGGTCGCCTCTGGATCGAGAAATTTGCGGGCAACTGCGACCCGCGATGAGCAGCAGACGGTGGTTCGCTCAACGGGAGGCGCCGGGCCGAGCCGGAATGAACTCCTGCCGCCGCCTTTGGCGGAGACCTCGGGTGAGCCAACGAGCATAAAGCGGTCCGATACGACGGATGCCGAGAGTGACAGCGTGTTACTACCGCAGCCGGATGAACGGCTGGCGATGCGATTTACCCAGGCAAAAATCCCCTCCATCCCCTTGGTTGATGCTGTGCGATTAGCAGGTCGCATGGCCAATGTCCCCGTGGCCTTTGACTTGGATGCTTTGGTGGCCTTCGACCATGACCTGCTCCAGCCGGTAAGCGTCGATTTAGCCGGGGGTACACTGGGCGAATTACTCGAGGGTATTTTGAAGCCCCGGGGTCTGACTTATGCTTTGGCCCATGGCTGCGTAGTGGTTACACTGCCAGAATCCCGAAGAAACGAGCTTGTTACGATCGTTTATCCCCTCAAGGGGCTAACAAGTTCGGATTCAAAAGACATCGATCGACTAGCCACTTTCATACGAATGTTCATCGCGCCGGAATCCTGGCAGGAGCATGGAAGCGCTGGAACCCTTACAATACAAGGAGAGGAAGTGGTGGTCTTGCAAACGGGATTAGTCCAGCGTCAGGTGGCTAAGTTTTTAGATCGCTTGCGTGTCGCCCGTTCTCTGGGGGGTCTGTCTCTCGGCCCACAAGGCCCCGATCAATTAGCGACGCAACTCGGTCGTGCCAAGCCGGCCCTTTTGAAGCCCGTGACCGTTAACTTCTTCGAGCCCACCTCGCTGAGCTCTGTTATGGAGTTTATCGAGCGTCAAACAGACGTAAAGCTCGTCATTGATTATCCCGCCTGCACCACCGAAGGGATATCCCCTTCGACTCTTTTAACGATCGCGGCCTATGAGGAACCATTGGCTGTGGTGCTGGAACAAATGCTTTTCCCGCTGGGGCTTGGCTATCGGGCTTTGGGACCGAGACTTCTGGAGATTTCTCCGCGAAAAATCCTAGATAAACGGTTGGAGTTTGAGTTTTACCGGGTAAAACGATTGCTCGCGCTGCTTGAAAAAACGGCGGAGGGTCAATCTCCCGAAGAAGTACTTCTCGAAAAGATTAAAGCCGATCTCGGAGGCGGGCTTTGGTCCGATGCCGGCGGATCAGGGGAGATTGCGTTGGATCGGCCCTCACAGTGCTTGATCGTCCTTCAAAGTCAGGTGATTCATGCAGAGTTGGAAAGGCTTCTTCTCCGCTCGCACAACGAACTGGAGGAGACATCGCCCTAAAAGGCAACTCACAAAGCTTGACTTGGGCTGCCGGCATTGGCTCGCAAGTGTCAGCGGGAGCATCGCCGGCTGAAAACCACAAAGAATTTAGGGATGATCAGTGCGGCCGAGTATCTGTACTTATAGATGGCTCTTTCGTAGCGGGATTGCCTTCCATCTAAAATTCTTGACCCGGCTTACTTTCCGTGCTTCGTTGTTTTAAACGGGGCGAATGGCGAACGCCGCCGAATGCCGAATTGGCTCAAGCTTTAAGTTGTAAAAGAAGAAGTAAAGTTGGCGGCGCGCGAGCGTATGACCTTCGCGGAAAATAGGCCGGACTTATCACTTATTTGGCGCAAGGCACGGGAAGTTCTCCCCGGGCTGCGGTGTTTCTCCGTTGCAGGGCTGAGCTGCTGTGGCTACAGTCGATATTAGGGAAGCATGTCAAGCTTCTGCGGTGTACCAAGGAATTGAAAGCGGGAAGTCGACGGAGTGGGCAGGGAATCACTCTCTGCGTATTATGCTTGGAGACTTTGGGGCTGAGCCTAGGGAAAGTGTCCTTGTGACGCGAACAGACCACGGCAAGGAACGCCTAGTGATTTGTTTCCAAAGAAGCGAAAAAGAGGTTTTGTTGTCCGTTGCGGCATCAGGCCGAGACAGTGATTGTATTTTTTGGTAAGTCGGTGCGGTATCGCTTGCTGAGGGGGTGGGGTGAATGGTAGATCGTCCACACCCACGAGCCGAAGAGATCGAAGAATTAGTTCGTAACGCAGAATTGCGTGATGAGCTTGAGCCGTATTATGACGAATCGATCAGCCGGGTCAATGTTCAGAATTGGCCTCTGCGAGTCGAGAACGATTTCCTGGCGGCCATGCTTGCCTGGGAAATGGCCCCCATCCTTCCCATCTATCGTTGGTTCGAACCGGAGCTACGCCCACCTCGCCCCGAAGTGCTAAACGACGAGGAGCTTCACACCATCCTTTGGGACGTAATCTACAAGCTGTACGAAAAAAGAATCATCCTCGATTACACAGACCACTTGTCGGATCGAGAGCTTTATCGCCTGATTTATCGCCACATTTTGCCGGCGCGAGAAAAGAAAATCGATCATGCGACCAATTATCTCCACTGGGATTGCTCCTACAGCGAAGGAGATCCCGATGTGTGGCTCCGCTATTATGCCAGCGATGCCGAGCGTCGTGCTTGGGCGGAATGTTACCGACAACCCCTTCCGCCAAAATGTCGACCACCGTACCGCCGACAACTCCCCAAAGATCCCAACGGCGAATTGCGATGATCGCTCCATCTAATCGGGCAAGTCGCTTCGATCCCTCTAGACGCCAAAAGTCGAATTAATGTGGCTGAGGTTATGGGGTCAGGAAACAGAGTTCCGGCGCTGACACACCGTCACCAAAAATTTGCGACCGGAAAACGAAATTGCTGCGGGCCGTCCGCGCGTTTGGCAACGCCGCTTCCTAGGTTCAAACTCCTGCCTTCGATCTAAATAGGCATCTTCAAACAACGGGCGGCAAAGCCCTTTAGCATAGTTTTTGCACGTTTCTCCTCTCCCGAGTTGCTTCACCCATTCCGCATGAAAAACATGTCCCCGGTGGATCAAGACGCTCGTTAGCTGGCGAACAAAGAAGGTGCCGAACTAGATAATTTTCTCCGGATCAAACAAATTTGCCTGATTCACACCTCTGGTTTAAGCGGTTTCAAATGGAGGCAAGCTTTCCACGAGACCAAGCGTTTTGAGGGAAAGAAGGTTCGCGGGTTTCATCGGTGGTAAAACCTGCAGAAAAGGAAAAAGGAAAGGGAAGAAAAGGATCCGACAACCGGCCGGATCACGCTCCGCATTTATGGATCGAAGAATTCTTCCCCCTAGCGGGAAAACTTTTTACCGATAGAGCAAGCCGGGCGAATTTCGCCGGACCCCAGGGGCCGGTATTTGCCGGACATTTTGGGGAAACCAACCGGTCCTTGGAGGGGGTGAATGCATGGGGGGCGGGGGGAGGGAGTCTGGCCTCAGTCCACCGTGGGAGTCTTGCAATACGGTTGACGGCGGAGTTGGAGCCGACGCAGAAATGGGGGGCAAATCGTCGGGAAAAGCAGGCGGAGCAGGATACTCGGGCATCGGTGCGGAGGGAACTTGCTCGCCAGCCAAGGCATTAAGCCACACTTGTGCCTCGCGAAGTTGGGGATTTTTTTCCAAGGCTATCGCCAAATAACGGATCGCCGCATCTTTATCCCCTTTCCTTATGAGCAGATACCCCACGTTGTAGTACGCGGTCGCCTCGTCTTGGACCGCGAGCAGATGTTGGAGAGCTCCCGAGACATCCCCCAAATCAACAAGGATCATCGCCATATTGTTCCGATAAAGCCATCGACGTGGTTGGAGCTGGATGGCCCGCTCCATAATCCGAGCTGCCTCGGCGAACCTCCCCCGGCGAGCCATAAATAATGCGTAATCGTTATAAACGGCCGGATCCTGCCGATGGTTCTGAACGGCTTGGCCGTAAAGCTCCGCTGCTTTCTCAGGATCTCGCATCCGCTCCTTTAGCCGCGCGTAACCAAGCAGTGCCGATAGCTCTCTCGGAGATATTCGCAAAGCTTCCCGATAATAGGATTCTGCTTCCTCGAAGCGTCCCTGCTGTTCTGCCAGCCTGGCCATGGCGACGTACAACTGCGCACTTGGCCGAGAGGGACGACTGAGAGAGATAGGATCGGTCTTGGCAGCTTCGCTAAAGGAACTGGGCTTCTTCGATCGTGCCCAGGGATTAAGCTTCTCAGCGGAGTCGCGCAACTCGGTTAGCCAACGGGAGACGGAACTGGGCGTACTCGCAGACCCTCCCACCCCGGGACTTGCCCGGAGTGAACCGGGAAAGGGTCCCGCGGAAGGTTCAGCCGCCCGTACGACGGGCTGTGGTTCAAGCAAAAGATGATAAAATACGGCAAGTGGGTAAGACGGACTGATAGAACGACAGCTATCCCCGGCGATGGGCAAGATTGCGGTGGCAATCGCGCAGCACACACTGCCGATGGTCCAGGAAACTAGACGCTTCAACCTAGATGTCCGAAACCGCTTGAAAGCCACCCTTCGATGAACTCCACCCAAAGACTTCGGCAAAGACAATCAATACACCGGGATTGATGGTAAGCAGAAAATCGAGCCCGATTTCTAGTCGGCCAAGGATAAAAAGCCCAAGGAGCGGCAACCGCTCATCTTACGGCTTTTACAAACGCGACTCCTCGGGCTACTGCACTTCCCACCTGAAAAAAAGTCCAGCTATCTTGTTTACAGCACTGGAAACTCTCGAAGATCCGAAAGGCACAGGCGTGACGCAATTGAAGCCGTGTATCTATATGTCGGACAGAACACTGAGATCCCTAAAATCGAAATGTCGGACTAGGAAAAATTTACCGATTGTTTCAATTCTTCCGCGGAGGGATGCCGCTAGGATCTCTTCATTCACACGACACAAATGCTGGACGAATCCAATGGTAATTTATCCTCATGAGGTTGTTTTGTTCTTTGGCGGGTAGTCCTGCGCAAGGGGCACGCTGAAAAGCTAGCATCTGGGCCAATTCGAACCCCTACTCATGAGACTGTCGGTTGCTGCAAGAAAAGTTTGACGTTAGGCAGATCCTCCGGGCTATACGCTGAAAAGCGTCGGGCTGCCAGCTTTTCGTTCGTCGCCAGTGTTCGGCTTCGGGGTTTGTCAATCCATGACCGAACACCGGTTAAATTAGCAGACTAAGCAACTCAGGGAGTTCGTGAAAATATCCGGTGCAGCTAACGTGAGGGCTTACCACCGGTTCGATCTATTGGCTGTCTGTACCCCCGGAGGTTGATGGGTCGAGCGTCGGCTTGGGTGCGCTTTCGTAATATTGTCGATGGACTCTATCCACTTCGCTTGATGACCACCACGTAGGTTGTAAGACGACCGGGATAATCTCAGGTGGCGGACCCGGGAGAGATTCCCAAGAAAGGAACTTTTCAACGGCCTTTACCCGTGTGCTGGTGATCCCGGGCGTGCGACCTGTTTGCACGTAAATTTTTCGATGTGCCGAAGGTGCCGCCGTCACAATCCAGCGGACCTTCAGTTTCCCGACTTCGGTTAACTCAGCCTGTTGATCCACGAAATGTCGGTCACTCAGGAGGTTTTGCTGTTGCCACCCATGGTGGATCATTAACTCGAAAACCGGCGGCACCGTGTGTCGGTCCATCGATGCAAGAGGCTCTGGCCAGCAGCGGTTGGAGTGGAAATCGGCCGCGAATCGCCGACAGAAGCCGGCAATTTGGCGTCCCATCCACGTAAACGGATCGACGCAACTGTCGGAGCAATCGGTTAAAGAGCCATCACATTCGCTCCAGTTAATCTTCTGAGTAGGTGGTGGATTCGCCTCTTCCAATACACCGGTTCCTGGGGTTTGAACCGGGGTGGCAGCCACCCGTTGAGTCCCCACGACATCAGGTCGAGGCAGCCGCCGCAAAGTCGACCTAGTTTGTGCGTTAACTTCAGATGCGAGAAGTAGAATCCCGTTGAAACACAAGATGAGGCGAACAAGCAGGGTAAAGTTTGAGGACTGTCCAGGTCGAACGCTCGATTTCATGCAGAAATTCCCATAATCTATGTTGTCTGAGAATTTATGTCACCCAAATTGCAAAAATAGTTTTCTCTATGTGCTTAAACTCGCGATCCAAATCGGTTATTCCGTTATCGGCATTTCCCTAAAGTTCGGCTAAACCTCTTTTCGAAGGAGTAACACACAAAATAGATGATAACTACCTTTACATACAAAGAAACGATTCAAAGGCGTTAAAACGAGATGACCACGGGAGCAAGTAGGGTAAAGGTTGTGTGGAGAACGGCTCAGGGAGGCAGAACAAAACTCGAGCGAAGGCACGCCTTGGTAAGAAGATTACCGGTCCGTCAAGGCATAATTTTCGGGTTGAGGAGTTCTTTTGCGCTTCGTTTGCGTGCAAAAAGTCATATCTCTTCTTTTCTGTTCTTTTGGGCAGTTTGGTCCCGCTTTACCTGCCCATCATTGGAAATAATTCGCGCGTAATGGTAATGGCGGCAGGACCTACCAGTACCACGAAAATGGCGGGAAAGATGAAAAGGACCAACGGGAAAATGAGCTTCACGGCGGTCTTTGCTGCCCGTTCCTCCGCAAGCTGCCTCCGCCGTGTTCGCATGGTCTCACTCTGCGTGCGTAATGCATGGGCAATGCTGCTGCCAAATTTGTCAGCTTGAATCAGCACGGCAGTAAGATTACGCAGATCCGCTACCCCCGTCCGAATACCCAATTCGTGAAATACTTCGGCCCGAGGTCTGCCGATTTGAAGCTGAAGATTGGCGATGCCGAATTCCTCAGCAATCACCGGGTAGGAGCGCTTCATTTCCTCTGCGACTTTCCGCATGGCCTGGTCGAGTCCAAGCCCTGCCTCCACGCATACCACCATAAGGTCCAAAGCGTCCGGTAATCCGAGGAAAATTTGATCTTGGCAATACCTGCGAAGCCACCAGACGACCAAATCGGGCAAGTAAAAGAGCGCCGCGGCAAGGCAAGCCGCGGTGATCAAATTTCGTTGCGTGAGCCCGCCGAAAATCAACGTAGTTCCGCCGGCGAGGATCAATCCACATATGAGCCCCAACCCTTTCAGCCCGAGGAAAATCGTCGGTGCATTTGGGGCACGGAAACCGGCATTCGTCAATCGCAAGCGTAACCGGCTAAGCTCTTCCTCCGACTTAGGCTGTAGCGGCTTAGCCAAAGTGGGACTTGCTTTTTCCAATGCCACGGAAATTGGGTCGCGTTTTTTCTCCCGACCTGTCTCGGCCAACCCCTTGCCTGCTCGCGGCCGTTTGAACTGCTCCAATCGTTCCAAAGCCCGCGGTCGGGCAGCTGCCAACTGCTCGAGCAGCAGCCAAGCCAACGCGGTAAACATGCCGAACACAGCCCAAGGAACGAGAGATTCAAAACTTAAAAACTCGGGCGACATGATCGGTCTCGCCTGTCAAAAACTCGCTGATTGACTTTTCATCAAGGGCCTCGACGGATGCCGGTCTGTGTTTCCGCCTACGGAGAACCCTCACTTTTGTAAGATTAAACAGTCTTGACTTTGCCTCGCACCCTGCGGGTAACCGGTGCCTCATCATTCGGTAACCGTTGGCTCATACTTTGCTTGACTTAGACTTTGATATTGACGATTTTTCGAATAAATAGTGCCCCCACGATCTGCATGACAACGGCTCCGGCCAACATTTTCCGTCCCATGGGATCCGTAAATAACAGCATCACGTAATCTCGGTTGAGGTAATACATGGCGAAGAAAAGGAAAACAGGTAGGGCCAAAAGCACAACACCGGAAAGCCGGCCTTCGCCTGTAAGGGCCTGAACCTGACCCCAGATTTGGAAGCGTTGGCGAATCAGGTTTCCGATCTTCTCCAGGATTTCCGCAAGGTCTCCACCTGTCTGACGCTGGAGAATGACTGCGGTTGCGAAAAATTTGAGATCCAAATTAGGAACCCGCTCCGTCAAATCGTTGAGTGATTCATCGAGGGGAACGCCGAGGTTTTGCTCGTCGAAGACCCGCGCAAATTCTGTGCCCAGGGGTGGAGGTATTTCCCGGCTGACCAGCCCAATGGCTGCGTTGAGGCTTTGCCCGGCTCGGAGCGCGCGTGCCAGCATATCCATGGCCTCTGGCAATTGGGTGGCGAATGTCCGCTGGCGGCGTTTCCTCCTCCAAAGTAGCCACCCGATTGGCAGGAAAAGTCCGGCGACCATTGCAAGTGGCATCAGGGCCAACGGTAGTCGGCTCAGCACTGCCGCCAAGGTACCCGCTATCCCAAAACCGATCATCATGCCGATAAGGTAAATTGGCGGCAGATTGACATCTGCCTGTCGCAGCAGCGATCGCAGTCCTCCAAACCGGCTCAGAAGCTGCTCGAAGATTTGTGGCCCCTCGTCCATCGTTTCCAAGAGGAGTCCTTTTTTCTGTTTTTTCCCCTTTTTGCCGCCGGATTGAACCTGTTCTGCAAGCAGGGCAAGCCGCGATTCAACTTTGCTTTCGTGGTCACCGCGAAAGCTCAGGTAAAGACCGATGATAAGCGCGGCTACACCGATGAAAACCGCCACCGCCGTGAGCAGGATGATGTTGATGCTCATCACGAGTCTCGCTTCAGCTCAGACGTGATAAGTGACATGGCTTAAATTAAATCCGGCACATTCCGCCACAGGATCAAGCCCTCTTGATCCCACCGAGAATCACGCTTGAAGTATTTCAGATTATCGTGCCGACTGATTTGCTTGCAATTATGCGGGGTATGCCGGGAGCATAAAACCTCGACTCCGCGCACACAGCTGCGACGATAAATAGCGCGAATTAGACGCGAATCAGATATGGAAACCGCCTCTTTCGCAGGTAGTCCAAGAAGGTTAACCGCCTTTCCAAAGAGCTTTTCTCGTCGCTACGTGAATCCCTTGCGAGGTGCATCAGCCCCAGCACCCACTGCGTCGGCTTGGATCATTTCTGCTCTCATGTCCCTCGGAATCTGGAGTCATCCGTATTTCTCATTCTTCTCCGATTTCTTCATTCATCTGCGACTTCTTTATTCATCCCCGATTTTCCGCTGTGCTGCACTATTTTGGATTACACTGGTCGGCACGGATCATGACGCCAGTTCCCAGCCCACTTGCTCACCTCCAGCCCGCTTGTTCACGAGGTTCCTTGATGCCCCGGGAAAGCGAGAAATACGCTTGGGTAGCTTAATCGGCCAGCATGACCCGTTCTCGGAAGGCACTCGCCGGCAAACGGATCCCTGCTGCCTCCAGCCGCCCCATAAAAGTCGGCCGGATCCCATGCGAAATGAATCGCCCGAATGCGCGGCCGTGCTCGTCGATCCCATCCTGCACATAGGTGTAAATGTCTTGCATGACAACCGTATCCTGTTCCATGCCCACGACTTCCGTAATATGGGTCACCTTTCGGGCCCCCCCTTGAAGGCGGCTTGCCTGGACGATGAGATCAACCGCACTGGCGATCTGCTGACGCATCGCTTTCACCGGTAGCTCGAAACCGGCCATCATGATCATCGTTTCCAGCCGGGCCACTGCGTCCCGGGGGGAATTCGCATGCAAGGTGGTCAGCGAGCCCTCATGCCCCGTGTTCATGGCCTGAAGCATATCCAAGGCCTCCGCCCCGCGGCATTCGCCGATGATGATTCTCTCGGGCCGCATACGTAGGGCATTTCGTACCAGATCGGTCGCGGTAATTTCGCCCTTCCCCTCGATATTCGGCGGACGGGTCTCCAAACGAACGACATGCTCTTGCTGCAATTGCAATTCGGCAGCATCTTCGATCGATATGATCCGCTCATGATTCGGAATGAAGCTTGAGAGAATATTCAGCAGAGTGGTTTTCCCAGAACCGGTGCCGCCGGAGATAATGATATTCAGTCGCGCTTTAATGGCTCCCTCCAAGAGCATCACCATCTCCGGGGTAAATGCCTTCAGTGTCAACAGATCCTCGAGCTTCAGCGGATTGGCCCCGAAGCGGCGAATCGATACTGCGGGTCCATCCAAGGCCAACGGCGGAATGATCGCATTGAATCGCGATCCATCCGGCATACGGGCATCGACCATCGGGCAAGTTTCGTCCACGCGACGTCCTACTTTGGAGATGATGCGGTCGATGATTTGAAGCAGATGATCGTTGTCACGAAAAGTGACGTTTACTTTTTCCAACTTTCCCCGCCGCTCCACGTATACTTGCTTGGGGCCATTGATCAAGATATCGCTGATGCTTAGATCCTTGAGCAGCGATTCTAGCGGCCCCAATCCGAGGGCTTCGTCGAGTACCTCGTCAATAAGCCGCTCGCGCTCGCTGCGGTTGAGCATCGTCTGTTCGGTATCACAGAGATGCTCAACCACCACGCGGATTTCGCGGCGAAGGATCTCGCCTTCCAATTCCCCGAGCCGCGATAAATCCAGTTTGTCCACAAGCTTACTGTGGATACGCTGTTTAAGCTCCTCAAAGCTCGGTTGGCGCGAATCGGTACCGCGCGATAAGAAAGGACTCGCAACCTTCATCTTCGACCCAATTTTCGGATAAGAACCTACTCCATGGTGCAGACTCATTGCCCGATCTGAATTCGAGTCCTCATGGGACAAACCGGAGGGCGCTTGGCCTTCGTCATCCTAGAGGCTTCACACAAAAGGCATTCATGCGATTCTGAGACCGAACCCGATGTAAAAAACACAAGTCGTTATTTAGCGATTTTGTTCCGAATTTATTCCCAAGGAATCCTTTCAATGGCTGAGCAGCACCGTTTCAATAACTCAACAACACCCTGTACCGGCCGTTGAGTCTCTAAGCTTCTACAGATTTGAAAGGCACAAGACAGTGCAATCCTCGTCGCTCCTACCGGTACTTCCGCCACCCGGCTTGTGGTCCGACTGATTTGAACGTTTGATGCCACGCGTCGGTCGCTCAAGACCTTCCGCCAATGGAATATAGCTTATTTCGCTTCAGTGCGGCGAATAGGTTCTGCCAGGCGCACGACACCCGTGTGTTGGGAGGCATGATCGGTGGGCCAGAAAACGAGTTGTCTAGGACGTCAACGTGTGCAGAAAAGAAAGAGGGCTGCAAGATCGTGTTGTTTTGTCGGAACGCGCAATGTTGAAAGAATGCAACAGTCGAAAACAATAACAGCAGTGAGCCATGCGGTTTTTTAAGCCACCTCGACTTCCTGCTGGCAAGGCGGAAGAGCCTCCAGAAACCACCGGCCGTAGTTCTTGAGCAGGACCCGCGAATCCAGAATGACCACGATTCCAGTGTCGGTTTTCGAGCGAATAAGCCGCCCAAATCCCTGCTTTAGCCTCAGAATCGCTTCAGGGACCTGGTACTCATGAAATGGATTGCCTCCTTGCGACCGAATGGCGGCTATTCGGGCTTCCACCAAGGGAAGGTCCGGCACCGAGAATGGAAGACGCGTAATGATTACGTTCCGCAGGGCATCGCCCGGTACATCCACACCCTGCCAAAAGCTATCCGTGCCGAAAAGCACACTTCGCGGGGTACGTTTGAACTTTTCCAAAAGCTGAGTTCGCGAAAGTTTCTCGCCCTGGACCAAGAGCGGCATATTCATCTCGGTTAGCCATGGTTTCAGCCCTGTGGCGACCTTTTTCAGGAGATCATAACTGGTAAAAAGTACGAAGGCGTGACCATCCGTTCTCGCCAAATACCGAGGGATCACCCGCACCAAAGCTGCTTGGTAGCCATCGGAGTCGAGACTAGGATCGGGCATCCCATCGACGAGAATAAGCTGGACTTGGCTACGGTAATCGAAAGGGCTGCCCAATTGTAAGGTCTTCACCCCAGAAAGCCCCACACGAGTCTGAAAATACTTGAATCCGGATCCCGGTGCAAACAAAGTCGCGCTCGTCATGATTACCGGCGAGACCCGTTGATAAAGTTGTTCCGATAGAATGGAACCCACATCAATCGGTGCCGCCTTCAAAATCACAGCCGGGCGGCGCCCCTCGCCCAATTCCACCCAGTAAACCGTCTCCGGAAGCCGCTGCTCGCACCAGGCATCCAGCGAGTCGGCTAATGCACGCAGCCTTTCAGCCGCAGCGGTGAGATCCTGGCGGATTTCAGGATCCAGGAATCGATCAAGACACACTCCAAGAATCCGGGCCAGTTTCCGGAGGCCTTCGCTGAGTTCGGACGAGAAGGTCCCGCCCTGATCCACCCGCCCGTTTTTCGAAGATTGCTGACGCCATTTGACTACGGCATCAAAGAACTTTTGGGCCCTCCCCCGACACTCGGCCACCAGGTTTTGCTCCTCGACGAGATTTAGTTGTACCAGCAAACCCCGATTATAGCGCGGGTGGTGCAAACGGTTGAGAACCAGGTCGATCTGGCGGCTACTCAGCGCTACACCGAGTTGCGCAGAAGCGACCTCCTCAATCTCATGCGCCTCGTCGAAGATCACCGCCTCATAATCCGGGAGCACACCACCGCCCCGCCCACGTAAAGCTAAATCCGTGAAGAATAGCGCGTGATTGACCACTAGAATTTGCGCCCGAAGCATTCGCCAACGAGCACGAAAATAAAAACACTCATTGTAAGTCGGGCAAGATTTTCCCAAGCAGTTGTAATGATCCGACACAACTGCTTCCCAAACCTGCTCCACCGGCTCAAAGCCTAGATCGGAACGCGAGCCATCGGTCGTATTCCTCGCCCACTCATGGATCTTGTGTAATTCATCCAGCTCATCCTCGAAGAACAAGCTGCCTGCCTGGTCCAAAGCTCGGTAGAGCCGACGTAGACTTAGGTAATGCTGACGTCCCTTGACTAGGACCGCGGTGAATTCGCAAGGGAGAAGAGCCCTTAGGGTGGGAATATCCTTATTGAGTAATTGCTCTTGCAGATTAATCGTGCCGGTAGAAATGATGACTCGTTTTAAGGGTTCCCCGACAGCGGTTTCTGGGCAAGTCGCAAGAATAGCCGGCACCAAATAGGCGAAACTTTTGCCCACGCCGGTCCCAGCTTCAACAATGAGCGGCGTCCTCGTTTCAAATGCCTCGGCGACCGCTTGAGCCATCTCTAACTGTTCCGGCCGATACTCGTACCGGGGAAGTCGCCGCGCAAGAATTCCATCCGGTCCTAACACGTCTTCTACAGTGAGCATAGCCGGAACGTGGTCCCACCCACAACCCAAGATTTGCGCGATCAAGAAATTCTTGCGACTGAACGCCACCGTATCTTATTAGTTTTTTCCGCCCGCTTTTTTGCTGGGGACCCAATTAACGAGCCTACTCACACTTCCATGGCAGGGTATGCCACCCAAGTCCTGATACCGCGCGCGGAAGGGTTAGTTCGCCTCGCTTCTTGTCTCCCGGGTTCCTTACTGAACCGAAGGCCGCGTTCCATTCTCGTCACAATCAAGGAGGTACCATCGTAAGCCTGAGAGGACTTTTGAACTTTCAGATCTCATCATCCGCCTACTTTGTTGAGGAACTTTATTTCTCCAGCTCCGGATCGACCTTGATCACAATAAACGAGACGTCATCCCCCACGGGAGCTTCGCCTCGAAACTCTTGGAATTCGGTGGCCAAATCGCGACGGATCTCTCGCGCACTCTTCGAAGCCAAACCCACAAAGAGCTCGCAAAGACGGTCTTCTCCAAAGCGATTCCTCTTTCCGTCCGCGCACTCAACCAAACCATCGGTAAAAAGGAGCAAGGCATCACCGGGCCCGAGCTGAACGGTGTTCTCCTCGAATCGGGGCACAGTCTCCACGCCCAGCATAATTCCCGAAGCATGCAGGCGTTCGATCGCCCGGCAACCGGCTCGGAACCAAAGTGGCGCCGGATGCCCCGCGCTGGCGAAGCGTGCCACAAGGCTTTTTCGATCGATTAAACAGTAAAACATCGTCACAAAATGTTCGCCCTCGATCAGGTCCAAAACCCGCTCATTCATTAAGTTCAGAACCGCTGACGGGGTTTCGCTCCGCCGACCTTCTGTGAAAAAAACGGCTTTAGTCACCACCGACACCAGTGCGGCAGCCAGTCCGTGACCTGATGCATCGGCAATGAGGATGGCCAACTGTTCCCCATTCATCGGCACCAGATCATAGTAATCTCCACTCACCTGATCATAGGGATGATAAAGCACGGCAATGCTGAGCGGGGGATATTCGCATTCAAGCGGAGGCAACATCTGCCGCTGTGTCTTCCCAGCTACCTGCAAATGACGCTGGATCAACTTGTCCCTGGCCTCCAGCGCCTCCGTTTTCGCTCGTAAGGCATGGGTACGTTCCTGCACCATTGCCTCCAGAAGTTGAGTGGAATGCCGTAGCAAATCACGAACCGATAGCATTCCCACCAATCGCCCATCTTCTGTCACCGGCAAGTGCCGGACCAAATGGTCGCGAAGGATTTGCCCTACTTTCCACAAGCTTTCGCCCACCCGCACGGTGATGGGTCGCGGCGTCATAAGCTCCTTCACGGGCACCTCCCGCCAACTTTCCGCGCACGCGGCCCGCCGTAGCACGTCCCGCTCCGTCAGGATTCCGACAATATTATCCCCATCACAAACTACGACAGCTCCAATATTCTGGTGGCACATTATTTTCGCGGCCTCCACCGCGGCGGTATCCGGCGATACCGCCAATGGGTTGGCTACCATGATCTCTTCGACCCGCGGAACGGCTACGGTTGCCATCATTCCTTCCTGTTATCGAAGTACCCCTTCTTTGAGTGCTTCCACATTCCCGTTGGATTGAGCCTGAATAATACTGGGCAGTAAACCTTGGAAAAACTCCACGTAGTGAGCAGTAAGATACTAATCAATGCAGGACGGAGATTGGCTTTTCAGCCACCTCCGCGGGGCTTGACAGCTCTCCGCCTTGCTCCCCTCGCCCAGAATTGACGGATTTCTTATCTCAAAATTATATTCAAACAAACGTCCGCGAACTGGATTCATGGCAAGCGCACTTTCGCGACACGAGAGCGCTTGATATCGCGAAAATAACGCGCGGCACACGCTTATGAGCAAGCCGAAAGCGTCGAGACAGTTATCCACCGAGAAAGCAACCCACGATTGGCGACCTTAAACTCCCGAAAAGCTCTTGTGTCGTGTCCGCTTCGTGCCGAATAGTTTTTCTTCTCCGCGCCGCACAGATTCGCTCGAAAGCTACCCCAGGGTCTCCAACCACCATACGCCCTGAAACGTTAGCCGACGTTTATGTTCCGTCACCTGAATCGGAAACCACAAGCTCCGCGACAGCCACCATCCCGCTCCTGTCCAAATGTTTGGCACCGTTGAAATACGAATTACCTCTCGCATAGGGCCGACGACCCAATGCTGCCCAACTGACGTCGCCCGGCGTTGCGATAACCTCGCCTACGGCACCAGTGAACGGCAAGCCAATTGACCAAGAAAAGTTCATTCCCACTCGATTGTCGCGGGCGGCTTTGAGCTGATATCGTAAACCACGCGATTAACGCCCGGCACCTCGTTGATGATTCGCGTGGAAATCCGAGCCAAAAGGTCATAAGGCAATCGCGTCCAATCCGCGGTCATAAAGTCTTCCGTATCTACGCAGCGAATGGCAACGACGTCCTCATACGTTCGGGCATCACCCATCACTCCGACTGCCTGAACGGGAAGAAGCACGGCAAATGCTTGAGAGGTCTTTCGGTACCAATCTGCGGCCCGAATTTCCTCGAGCACGATGGCATCCGCCTCACGCAACTTCTCCAATCTCTCGCGGGTAACCTCCCCCACGCATCGAACCGCTAAGCCGGGACCAGGGAACGGATGCCGCCATACGATTTCCTCCGGCAGGCCGAGCTGGAGTCCCAAACGACGGACTTCGTCCTTGAATAACTCACGAAGCGGCTCGATCAGTTCGAAATCCAATTTTTCCGGTAGCCCGCCTACATTGTGATGTAGTTTGATGGTCGCGGCAGGTCCGTGGGAAGTCCCGCCGCTTTCGATTACATCCGGATATAGTGTCCCCTGAGCCAAAAATCGCGCACCCCGGATTTTGCCGGCTTCCTCGGAGAAACATTCGATAAAGGCTTTGCCGATGATTCGGCGTTTTTCCTGCGGATTACGCACCCCGGCCAGTGCAGCCAAGAAGCGCTCCTCAGCTTGGACCACATGCAGGTCGGTCTTAAAGTGCCGTGTAAATTCATGGATGACCGCCGTGGTCTCTCCCTTTCGCAACAGCCCATTATCCACGAGGATACACGAGAGCTGCTGGCCGATGGCGCGCGAAAGCAAAGCCGCCACAACCGCGCTATCTACCCCGCCGGAAAGAGCACAAATTACCCGGTGCTCTCCTACCCGCTCGCGAATCTCTTGAATGACGGCTTCCGCGAAGTCGCCCATATTCCAGCGCGGTTCGCACCCGCACACCACTTCCACGAAGTTACGAAGGATTTTGCTCCCCACTGGCGTATGAGTAACCTCCGGATGGAATTGAAGCCCATAAATGGAACGCTCTGGATGCCGCACTGCCGCCAAAGCACAATTATCCGTGCGCGCAAGCGCCACGAACTCTTGCGGCAACTTCGTCACCTGATCTCCGTGACTCATCCAAACGGTAAACCGCCCATCTATCCCCTCGAAAAGCGGATCGGACTGGAGCAGAAGACACTCGGCCGGTCCGAATTCGCGCGATCGTCCCGGTTGAACCTCGCCGCCAACCAGCTCACAGATAAGTTGCATCCCGTAGCAAATTCCAAGGATTGGGATCCCTAACTCGAACACTTTCGGGTCGCAGTGTGGGGCGCCGGCTTGGTACACACTGGCGGGCCCCCCCGAAAGAATTAACCCCTTTGGCCGAAGCGACGCGATTTGTTCCGCCGGCAAATCGTGGCGGATGATTTCGCAAAAGACTTGCTGCTCCCGGACCCGGCGGCAGATTAGCTGCGCATACTGCGATCCGAAGTCCAACACCAGTACTCGTTCTTCTGCGGGTTTGATCATCTCGAAACTCTCCGGAGAAACCCTGAATTATATAGCAAATGCGGGATTTCCGCCGGACCTTCGGGGCATCATTCCACCTAAAGCCAGCTATTTGTTACGTGCAAAAATTTCGCCTGCATCTTTTCTTTGTTCAGTTTTCCCACAACTTTCAAAAACCCTGGTGCTTTTCTCATGTATCCCCTGCGGGTTTCCTAGTCCTCGCATTCCTCCGAGATAGGCAAGTTTGCAGAGATTAAGTCGACTCGCTTTGCCCGCCAATGCTCTTGATTTCCAGCCCACTCCAATGATTTCCAGCCCACTCCAAGGTGGGTCCACCAAGCGGTAAACCGAAACGATAGAAAGCTCAGATTCAGCAATTGTTTATGATTCTAGTCAACATCAAGTAAGTTCGGCATACGTTAAAATGGGCGAAGGTATCTTAACTCAGCAATTTAAAAGTCACTATACTTGCGATTTTTCTGGTGTATCAGTGTCTACAAGTTAAAAAGCCGGGCAATCTTGACACGGTGGGACTCTCCCTCGCATCGCACAATCCAGGCACAAATAAAAGCAGACGATCTTAGGGGGTCCATCCGTCTAATAGGGCTGCGGCGTGGAGATACTACAAATCCTAGCCTCGGGATAGGTCCTTCCGTTTCGCAGGGCTGGGGCTGGACGAAACAAGAGTTCTTCGCCGTCCGAACAAGGAGTTGAGCCGAAAGGCCCAGTGGATCCGGAGCGAGAGTTCTCTCGACGCAAGAGGCATGCCCTAAACGGCAGAGAAGCCCGGGAAAAAACCTGGTGAGGTAAAGTAATTCCTCTAATTCGTCTTGACTCCTTTTATTCGTCTAGCATTCGAACGTCTACCATTCGAAATTCTTTTTAGTTCGAAATGAGGAAGCCAAAACGAAGCTACCGCGAAGTTACCGTGTAACGCTCTCAAAAAGCTTGCCCTCTTCTCTGAGCTATGCTGCCGGAAACCCGCCGGTCACAAGGCAAAGCCGATTTTCCCGTGCGAAGCGCAAGCCCATCGAACACCCTCGGATGCTCTCGTGTGACAAGACTATCACGTTAAGCTCCCGCGATTTGTGGGGCAGCTACAACCCAGAACCGCCTCATTGACCACGTAGCGACGCTATCTCCTCTCGGGCGATAAGATCGACAAATCAATGCAGTCAAGACTGGTAGGGGATTGCCGGACCTCCTGGCTGAATAATTTGCGGCATATTTCGAGGATTGCCCGAATCGCACCGGTACACATCGTAAGGTACGACGAGACGAGGTTTTGTTGACATATAGGGGAGGGACGGCTATATTGCGGCCTTACAGATCGGCATTATATCATGCTTCCCACGGCTTGCGTTTGCCGCATCGAGATTCGGAGGCTCAACCTATCGGCATGCCGTAGAAATACCGATCAACTCCTTCTGACGGCACGGGGGTATCAAGGGGCTTGCTCAGATTGGAACCGTCCTTGGAAGAATGGAATTAGCTCTGATAGCCGAAAATACTCGCGGGAAGTTCGCCCCTTGCGTTGAAGGTGTCAGATTGCAGTCTGTTGCTATCGGTCATAAACCCTCCAAGCCTCGGGAAACATTTGTACAGAATGATGAGGAGAACTAGCAGTCACGCGTCGGAACAAGCTAGAGCGTCGTTTCCAAAAAGCTTTTGTGAAATGTCTTGATCGGAAAAAATCGCGAGCAACCAGGGGCTGAGCCATTACAAAATGTGGGAGTCGGCAGTCAAGAGGAACTGCGAGCATCACGAGTGCAATTCGAATTAAGCCGTTCGGTAGGTTTGCACCTTATGCGCCGGGCCTAAAGATGCCCTTTAGGCCCTGGGGGTTGTTAAAGGTCGGAACTGTAAGCCGGGACTTTTTTGATTTACGAACGACTGTTAGCCCAGGACTAGTTCAGCCATGAGCGACGAAAAAGAAAAACTTTACCAAGAACGGCTTCAGCGTTATGTAACGGCGATGCGAAATAAAAAGCCGGATCGAATCCCTATCCGGCCGTTTGTCGCTGAATTTACCGCAAAGTATGCCGGTTATACATGCCAAGAAGTCACTCACGATTATCGAAAAGCTTTCGATGCGGCGTGTAAGTGCGCGGCGGATTTCGATTGGGATGCCGTCGTACCCAATATGGTTTATGTTTGGACGGGGCTAACGACCGCAATCGGGCTCACCTATTACGCCATTCCCGGCGTTCACCTCCCGGCCGATAAGCCATTTCAATACTTGGAACCGCCGGAGGAACAGGCGTTCATGAAGCCCGAGGAGTACGATCTATTGGTCGCGGATCCAACCGGGTACTTATACAACGTATGGTTGCCGCGGGTCAGCCGGGACGTGGTCACGCCAGGGGAACCGGCCACCATGAGGAACAATCTCGCGTTTGTCAAAGGCGGAATGGCAATGATGCGCTATTTCGACGCCTTTGGCGAGCAGATTGCCCGGCTGCGACGAGAATCCGGGACGGTTTCCGCTCTCGCCGGAATCTTAAAAGCTCCCTTCGATATCATCGCCGACAAGCTGCGGGGCTACAAAGGCTTATGCATGGATCTTTACAGGCAACCGAAAAAAGTGGAAGCAGCTTGCGAAGCTTTGGCCCCCCACCTTCTTAAAGTGGCCTTGTTGACCTCCGATCCTAATAAACAGCTCCCGGTAGGTCTATGGATGCACCGGGGGTGCATGCCCTTCCTATCACCCCAGCAATTCGAACGTTTTTACTGGCCGACCCTGAAGTGGATTATCGAGGACCTGTGGAGACAGGGGATCCAAACTCTCTTTTATGCCGAAGGCGAATGGAATCCCAACCTGAAATACATTGCTCAACTGCCCGAGTTGAGCATTATTTACCATGTTGACCGCGGCGACATTTTTGAAGTTTACCGAACCGTCGGCGAGAAGTTCTGCATTAGCGGCGGAATTCCGAACGATTTACTGGCGTTCGGCACTCCCGATGAGGTGCGTGAATATTGCAAGAAGGTAATCGATGGTGTCGCGAGAAATGGCGGTTACATCATGGACGCCTCCGCGATAATGCAAGACGATACGAAAGTCGAAAACGTGCGGGCAATGACCGAGTTTACTCGAGAATACGGTGTGTACTAAGGCAGATCAATGCCGCGGCATTGGTAAATTTGCTCGCGTACATAAGCTGTAATTTTTGCGGTTCCCCTTTGCGTCTGTGGATATAGGTCCTTTTTGCGTCGGTTGTATGCGGCAAGCAGACAAGGTTATATCGGGCAAGCAGACAAGTTATGGTTTAAGGGATATATCGGGCAGGCAGACAAGTTAATGGTAAACAGGTTAATAGCTGGATCTGCCCGTGGTTTGTCTCTGAGTTTTTGATTAGTTTTTTCCGTTGGAAGCGAGGCATGCCATGAATGAAGCGGCAACTTCCCATCAAGTGATGCCTATCGAGCAGATATCACGGCCCCCTGGAACCTGCTTTCCCTGGGAACGAAAAAAGGAGGAATTTCCGCCGATTGAAGGCGACGAAGGATTGGTTAAACAGATTTGGGAAGAAATTGACACTTTGGGGTACCTTTATATTTGGCAATGTTTGTTATCTTTTTAGCTGAGTTTGGCTGCTGACCTCATTTGCCATGAAGGCATTGCGGAGCAGGTCCAAAAATCGAAATTTCAAGTTCAGTATAACGACGACAGTACTAATTTTACAGGTGAGGTCATCCGACATTAGTGGCCCAGGGATGAAGCCTTGGCAAAAGTACGGCTGGTCATACGGTGTTTTGCGGCCTTAAATTTCGCGCTCCCAATTCGTAAGACCGACCGCGTTATACCTCCGCACTAAACACATGAAACCTTTGCCCTAACCACTCGATTTGAGGCCATCATGCTATGACAGAAACAAGCGACTTGGTGGAAGCTTTGGCACGCTGCGATGAGGAGACCGTGCTTCGTTTGGTCCGGGAACGTTTGGCGGCTAATGTCCCGGCCAACCAAATTTTGGCCGAGTGCAATCAAGGGATGATTGAGTTAGGCAACCGATTCAGCCGCGATGAGTGCTTTATCCCCGACTTGATGTTCGGGGGAATGATCATGAAGCGGGTGACGGACGAATTGGCCCCGATTTTGGAGCGATCGGCAGTGCGAGATACCGGGGGCGCCAGGCCCAAGGCCTTGATCGGTACGGTGCAATACGATGTCCATGACATCGGCAAAGATATCGTGGTCATGATGTTGCGTGGCTCCGGCTTCGATGTGGTGGACTTGGGTGTCGACGTTCCCCCCGAGAAATTTGTGCATGCTATTCGTCAGCACCAACCTTCCGTGGTAGGCATGAGTCTTTTGCTGACCACTTGCTACAGTTCGGTCACCGCGACGATGGATGCGATTCGCCGCGCCGGGCTTCGCGATAAAATCGCCGTGATGGTGGGAGGAGCTGCTGCCAGCGACTTGCTGAGCAAAGCCGCAGGATGCGATTTTTACGGCAAGACTGCGGTCGATGGCCTCCATTTCGCGTGCAAGGTTGTGGGACTGGAACTAAAGCGTTAGCTCCTTCCCGAGGCCGCCCCCAAAAATGCCTCCCGCCCCCCTCGGTTTCCCTAACCAAAGAAATGACGTTGCTGCGACCTAACTACTGCCCTTCTACGCCGAGGGAATCCATTTTTTTGATAACGACCGAATTCTTCCGATTGGAGATACCAATCCCCGAGTCTCAGCAAACTACAACGTACCCAGGCGTGGTTAGGAAGCTGGGGTTCAGGTCAGGATGGTTGTAACCATGCGAAAAAAGCGAATATCGCTTCTGGCGATGCTGGGCTTGATCTTATTCGGAGCTAGCGAACTCTGCGCCCAGGATTGGGCCAAAGCCATGTTCGATCATCTGAGCCACGATTTTGGGATTGTTCTTCGCGGCCAGAAGGTGGAACATCGCTTCCGTTTTAAGAATCTTTATGTAGAAGATGTCCGGGTGGAGTCCATCACCTCCTCCTGCGGATGCACCGTGCCACAGGTAACCAAGTCCCTTTTAAAAACGAACGAGGAAGGCGAGGTGGTTGCCACGGTCAACACGCTTCAATTTCAAGGGCAAAAGGAAGCAACCATCCGAGTTCGCTTCAGCGAGCCTTTTCCCGCAGAGGTTCAACTCCATTGTTACGTGTACATTCGCAGCGACGTGGTTTTGGAGCCGGGGAGCCTTGCTTTCGGGACCATCGTCGCCGGCACGGCGAGCGAACCGGTCAGCCTTACCGCAAACTATGCGGGTCGCCCCACGTGGCAAATCACGCGTATAGAAGCCCCGCCCTACGTGGAGACGGAACTCAAGGAGTTGAGCCGGCATCTTTCTCGTGTCACTTATCAGTTAATGGCTCGCATTAAGGCCGAGGCCCCGATCGGTTATCTGCGGGATCAGGTGGTTTTAATCACAAACGATCCTGACCCGAAGTTTTCGCATCTATATGTCACTCTGGAGGGCTACGTTGCACCGGCGATCTCCGCGCGCCCTTCTCCGCTGCTTCTGGGACTCCTTGCACCGGGGCAAACGGTCACGCGAACGGTAGTGGTCCAGGGGAGCGGACCGTTTGAAATTAGTAAGATCGAACTACCAAGCGAAAGCTTCAAGGCCAAGCTTCCCGGAAAAAAATCAAACCTCCACTTGGTATCCATCGAGTTCACTGCACCCATGAGCGTGGGAAAAATCCAGGGCATGATTCGCTTAGAAACGGATGTTGGAGGGATGGCTGCAATCGAAATTCCCATCACCGCCCAAGTTGTGAGTAGTGGTGCAACAGCAAGCGACGCGCCTTCTTCTGAATCGGCCGACTCTTCTCTGGTTCCGGTCGAGAAAATGGCCCAACCGTAGTTCGATTTCGATGAAGCTTTTTGGTGGCGGTACCAGGGGCATCGGTTATTGAAGCGTATCAGTTTAAAAATCCCGCCGGCCCAATAAGGTTTTGCTTATCTTGCTTGGTTCAGAAAATTGCTAGGGGATTTCGCTGAAGTAATGCACCCGTAGACTGCGGCAGCCTGTCCGGGGCAAGACGGCCCCGCCGGCCGTTGTGCAGCTCCGGGCTCTCCTAGAGGACAAACCAAATCTGTACAAACCTCACCGCAGAGCTTTCGCACCAAAAGGCTCCGCAGCAGAAGAACTAATGCAGTTCAGTGGCTGGAAGAACCCAAAGTGGGAATAGGTCTTTCTCGGGCAATGATCACGCGATTCATGACGGCAAGAGGATAGATGACGGTGTACTCAGCAAGCCAACGCGCTTTACTACCGAAGTTTTCCCCAATAGAGGGCAACGAACTCGAATGGCTCGAAAGGCAGATTCGGGAAGGCCTCACGCCCGCGGCATACGGGTATCGAATGCCGGCGGAATGGGAACCCCATTGGGCAACGTGGCTTTCTTGGCCCCATAATCCGCATAGTTGGCCAGGTCGATTTGAGGGAATTGCGTCGATTTGGGCCCGCTTAGTTCGTGAGCTTCGTCAGGTGGAAGGGATTCGAATTGCAGCCGGCACTGGTGACGTTCTGCGCCAGGCCCAAGAGATGGTAGGCGACCTCCCGAATGTGGAGCTATTCGACATTCCGACTAACGACGCATGGATGCGAGATCACGGGCCAATTTTTCTTATTTCCGAATGTTGTCAGCCGCCTTTGGTTCTCGTAGACTGGCGTTACAACGCCTGGGGGAACAAATATCCGCCCTATGATTTGGATAATTTGGTTCCCCGGCAAATCGCCGAACGATTGGGATACTATCGCTTCGTAGTGCCCCTGGTGTTGGAAGGCGGAGCGGTCGACACCGACGGTCGCGGCACGCTCTTGGCAGCACGGAATTGCCTGCTTAATCCAAACCGGAATCCTTACGTCAGCCAAGAGTTCCTTTCCGAATGCTTAAAGGCTTTTTTCGGGGTCGCGCGGATTATTTGGGTGGAGGCCATGATTGCCGGGGACGACACGGATGGACATGTAGACCAACTGGCGCGCTTTGTGGGCCCGAGGGTGGTTGTGGTGGCAAGCGAGCAAGACCCGGCCGATATTAATTACGGGCCGCTCCGCGAATTGTGGCGGCAACTATCGGCGGCAGAGGATGCCGAGGGGCGTCCCGTGGAGCTCATACCCATACCTATGCCCCGACCGATTGAGATCGAAAACCAGCGGGTTCCCGCCAGCTACCTGAACTTCTACATCGCGAATCAGCTTGTAATTGTGCCAGCGTTTGACGATCCGGCTGATGTTCAAGCGCAGAACATTTTGGGCCGGCTTTTCCCCGGGCGCCGCGTTGTCGGTCTGCCGGCTCGCGATTTATGCTGGGGGTTGGGGGCGTATCACTGCATTACCCAGCAGGAACCGGCACCGCCGTGCTAACGAGCCACTTGCACGGGATCGCTTTTGCCCCACAGGGGGCACACGTCAAATTCGCCGTTGACACCGCGCGACTGGACTAAGATCGTGCGAGTAATCGTTAGGCACCACAGACTTGACCACATTTTCTCCCTCGCGCGGTGGAGTAAAGTCGGAATCGCGTCTGTTCCCGCTCGTGTCACAAGCATGATTTCCTCTACTGCTGCGGCTTTTTGGATTCGCCAGATCGATCCGTCAAGCACTGGACAGGAAGCCCACCCCCTCGGGATTGACCTCTAGTTTGCGGAGGGGGTAGTCTCAGGCCGGGCCTGACGGGGCCGCGCAGGGCTTTGATTACCTGAGGAGAGGCGTGGGAAGGAGTCTGAGGGGGCAGAACTAACTCCGTTTTTGGGGTCGCTAGGTAGAGCCGGCGCGACTGGGGAGGCGATTGCTTCCGAATCAATTTTTGGGCCGAAAAAACACCGTTGGCGCAAATTGGCAAGTTAGGATAATTAAGCAATTCAGGAAGCAATTCTCAAAAATCTTAACGAGGGAAAGCCCAAAATTAACGGCCCCGGCTGGCATCCTCGCGGTAAGATAAATCCGGTATCGCCAAAGCGGCGTCAATCTATTTGTGAACGGGTCATGACGGTTGAGGGGCCGTAATGATTGTCGGGCTTGGGAGCGCTGTGGAGACTTAGTGAAAGACCTAAAAGGGAGATCCCTATCGCCTTGTTTATTGGGGATATTGATTTTCCGGTGGTGCGGCTTTCCGCGGCAAGGCGTGTTTCATCGCGGGGTATCGAGTGTATTTTGTTTTGGCTATCGTGATTTCGTATTAGCTATCCTCCAACTTTTTTTCGGTTCGGCATGTTCGCAGGAAATCATTGCTAGGTGAGTCAGTTTTATGCTCAAAGCGTTAGAGCTATTCGGGTTTAAGAGCTTCGCGGAACGAACCTGGTTTGAATTCCCGCCGGGGATTACGGCGATTGTCGGTCCGAATGGCTCCGGTAAATCGAATGTGGTCGACGCCATCAAATGGGTACTGGGGGAACAGAGCGTCAAGAGCCTTCGCGGTCAAGAAATGGCGGACGTGATCTTCAACGGATCCAGCACGCGGAGGCCCATGAACGCAGCGGAAATCACCGTAACGCTCGATAATACCTCCGGAATACTTCCGATCGACACCCAAGAGGTACACATCACCCGTCGTTTCTACCGCGGGGGTGAAGGCGAGTATCTTCTGAACCGACAAGTATGTCGGCTCAGAGATCTGCGCGATTTGCTCAGCGGAACGGGGTTGGGCACAAGTGCTTACTGTGTGATTGAACAAGGGAAGGTGGACATTCTGCTGCAATCTTCGCCCCGGGATCGCCGAGTTATCTTCGAGGAAGCCGCCGGTATCAGCCGCTACAGACTAAAAAAGCAGGAAGCCCAACGAAGGCTGGAGCGAATTGAACAAAGTCTGCTTCGGCTGCGGGATCTTGTCAATGAGCTGGAAAGCCGACTCAAAAGCCTGCGAGCCCAGGCCGCTAAGGCACGCCGATACCAGCAATACACGGACCGGCTTCAGCAATTACGTTTGGTCCTCGCGCAAGTCGATTGGAGTGCTTGGAATAATCGACTGCGCGAATGCCGCGAAGCACTCGAACGATTCCGGCACCAGCATAGTGCGACATCTGAGACCCTGAATAGCCTTGAGAGCCGCTTTGCTCATCTGGAAGCTGCCTTGGCGAATCAGGACGAAAGGTTAAATCGGCTCGAGGCCGATGCCGCTCAAGTCCGAGAGAGGATCGCTGCGATACAGTCGCAATTGGAGCATGAATTCCAGATGCTGCGGGAAGTAGATGTCCGCCTCGGTCGACTTCGGGAGCAATGGCTGAGTACCCTTGTGCAAGTCAGACTTGAACTAGTAAACCATGAGGAGGCCGAAAAACGCCTTCTGGAAGCGGAGCGACATTGCCAGGAAGCTGCAGAAGCTCTCGAGCGTATCAAACAAGCTGACAAACTCCTTGAGCAACAACTCCAAGAACTCAGGGCGCAGATTGAGGAAAATCGGGCAAAGCACCTTCAGGGTGTGCAGGCGATTGCCCAACTGGAGGCTTCTTGCGCGGCTATTCGCGCACAAGACGAATCCGCCATTGAAGCGGGTAACCGGCTCACACTTCAGCTCCAGGAACTCCGGGCCCGTTACGAACAAATACGGCAGGATCTCGAGCAAACGGAGGCCCAACAGAGCACCGAGCAATCAGCGTTAAACGCGTGTACCGAAGCTTGGCAGAAAGCTCAGGAGGAACTGGCGGAATTACGGCGGAGACTTTCGCTTCATCGGGAACAGGTGAACGAAGCGCGTCAGCATCATGCAGCGGCCGCCGAGCGAATGGCAATTCTCGAGCAGTGGGAGAGATCCCTAGAAGGGGTTGCTCCTGGGACGCGGCAACTTTTGCAAATAAAGGAAACTTCGCCCGATGGTCCGCTGCGACATCTCGTGGGCCTTTTGGTCGATCTGATTCGCGTGGAATGGGAGGCGGCAAGTCTGATCGACTTGGCTCTTGGCGATCGCAGCCAGTACTTAGTCGCCTATCCGGATCCGGAGTTACTGGATTTTTTGGCCTCCCTCAGTGGGGAACTAGAAGGGCAAGCGGGTATTCTTTGGCTGAATGATTTGCCTCCGTGGCCGCCGTTACGGCCCATTAATCTTTACGGTCAACCAGGGGTAATTGCCCGGGTTGACTCGCTTGTTCACACGGAGGCGGCGTTTCGTCCGCTTTTGGAGCGGCTCTTAGGCGGCATTTGGGTGGTAGATCACCTTCGTCGGGCTTTAGAGCTTACCCGAAACCTGGGCACCGGTATCAGCTTTGTCACCCTCTCAGGAGAATGGGTGGGTTGCGACGGTGTTACGACCATTGGGCCCCGGCAAGCTATCCGTGGCTTGGTTTCCCGCCGAAGCGAACTTCGGCATTTGCGCGAGAGAATAGCCCAATGGCAAACGGAGCTCGCGGAACAAATGAACTTGTTGGAAAGCCTCCAGCAGGAGGTCCACGATCGGGAAACCGCGTTGGCAACCCTCGCTGCGGAACAGCAGCGTAGGGTTCAAAACCTCGCTGTGTTGGAGCGCAAGCTCGCGATGCTAAAGCAAGAGCAAGAATTGCTGGGGACTCATGAGCGGCAGTTGCAGGAGCAGCTCAAATCCCTCGCCGAACAGCGCATAGCGTGGGCAAACGAGCTGGGGCGCCTTGAAAACCGCCGCGATGAGCACGAGCAAGTCCGTCGCACCCTGGAGGAAACTTTACAAGACCTCAAGCGACAACAGGAAAATCTGGAACTCCAGCGTCAAGGGGTCGCTTTACAACTTCGGAAATATCAAGACGAGCTCGCCGGGCGCGAGAGGGAGCTAGCCGGCCGACGCGCTCAGGTAGCTCAGAGGCAACAATGGGCCGATCGGGCACGCAGCGACTTGAACAGAGTCGAAGCCGATTTTCGTACCCACGAGTCTCGGTTTCGTCAGTTGAACCAAGCTATTTTGTCGACCGAAATGAGGCTCGCGGCGGAATACGTCGTTAAGGAATTTTTGATGAGCCGGCTGCGGGAGGAGCGGAAGACACGTGAAGAATTACAGGCCGAGCGCCGGGGCCTTTTGGCGGAAAGTCAACAAATCCGCCAGGCTCTCCGCGAACTGGAAGATCAAATTCATCAGTGGGATTTAGCGGCTCAGCAAGCATTCGATCAGCAACAACACGTGCTGGTGCGGTTGCGTGAGGATTACGGCATTGAGCTTGAAATGGCCCAAGCTTCCTTGGAGGAACAAACGCATACAGATCGAACGACCGTGGAAGTGGAAATCGAGCAGCTCCGCCGAAAGATCAAAACCCTCGGCAATGTGAATTTGGAAGCCCTAGAGGAGCTGGAGCAACTCGAGTCTCGTTACGGTCATTTGGCGAATCAATATGCGGATCTCATCAAAGCAAAATCGGCCCTGAATCGGATTATTGAAAGAATTAACGCGGACAGTCGGCAGCTATTTCTCGAAACGATTCAAGAGGTCAAAGGGCATTTTGTCAGCTTGTTCCGAAGTTTATTCGGGGGAGGGCACGCCGACATCCTGCTCGAGGAGAATGTGGACCCGTTGGAAAGCGGCGTCGAAATCGTCGCGCGACCTCCCGGAAAAGAGCCGCGAAGCATTTCCCTTCTAAGTGGGGGAGAAAAAACACTCACGTGCGTTGCATTATTGCTGGCGATATTCCGCAGCCGGCCGAGCCCCTTCTGTGTGTTGGATGAGGTAGATGCAGCTTTGGATGAAGCAAATATTGACCGTTTTATCAAAGTCCTTCAAGACTTTCCCGCCTGCACGCAGTTCATCTTGGTTACCCACTCCAAGAAAACCATGACTTGCGCCAATACGATCTATGGCGTCACTATGCAAGAAAGCGGTGTATCGAAACTGGTTTCAATCTGCTTCGAGAACATGAGCACGGAAGTTGCTGCCTTGGAAGGGAGTCCCCTCGGCGAAGAGCTCTCTTCTGCGGAGAGTGAACAGCAAATCCAGGCTGCCTAAAACTCAGACGCTTTTTGAGGGAAGAGCGAAAAGGATTTATCCTAAGCCGTCTGTGCCGTATCTAGTCACAGCACGGCACAACGAGGATTTCGATCCCGCCATAATCACACTAAATCCTTTTGTCCGGCTTCGGGTGCCGCTGGAAATCCGACTGGAATTTCCAAATTTGTTGGGCCCCACTAGGGAGTAGCTTGGTCGGCCGCGGCAAGATTTTGGAGGAGCCTCTCGACACGTACTTTCGTAAACCCGGTCAACTGAGGTAGGGCTTGTTGATACCAAAAAATGGCTCGCTTCAGCATTCCCTCGTGAATCCGACCCTCAGCTTTTTGAGCTTCGGCATACCACCGATCTCCTATCGCTACCTTTTCCCCCGCAGTAGCGTCAGGTGCCATCGCGCGGTCAGCTTCGGCAAGCTCGCGAAACACCGGATTCTCCCCTTGGCCCAAATGCAAAAGACCCTCTTCCCAAGCCGGCGAGTGGCGGTAAAAACAAAGGAAAACTCCGAGATTCGTATGAGCCGCCGCATCGTTCGGGTTTTCGCGTAACGCCGTTTTAGCTTCTTCAGCCCATTGCCAGTACTGCTTATAAGCCGGCAGCTGGTTAATAAAATCCGCCGTCTGTCGGATGAGGGAGGTATTTTTTGCCTTTTGCGCTAACATTTGGGCAGCCTGAGCCCACAGTTCGGCATCGTCAAATCGGCCTGATTCCCGACTTCTAATGGCCTCGTAAAGCGACTCCAAGCCTGCCTGTTTGCGTGCATCTGCTGCCATGGGGGCTTCCACAAGCGTGGCCAAAGCCTCGGTCAGTACCTGCGATTTTTCGAGATCGAATTGAGCGGTGAATTGCTCGACGAAACCACTTAAAGACTTTACCAAACCTGCTTCTGAAGCCAGCTGGATGGCCCGGCGCCAAATCACATATCGTTGGGCAGGCTCACCGGAGGACAGTGCAAGTTGCCCCAGCTGAGCTAGAATCGCTTCCACCTGGCTTCGGTCCCCTTTGGTTAAAGGCAGGTTCTTAAATACCTCCCAAAGTTCTGCCTCTGCCGAAGCAACGGCCGCCGAATCCGGCACCGGAATCTTAGCCACCACCGGGGATGCTTCGACACCCGCTTCAGGCTCTGCGGCGACCCCCGAAGTGGAATCTCTCATGGCTTCAGAGGAAGCGGTACCGCTTGGCCCCATCTCTTCGGTGGCAGCCGTTACCGCAGAAGAAGCTTCGCCGACGGCTGCCGAAATGGGGGATTCGGTCTTGGTCGCTGGGGTGGAGGATTCGGCGGCTGACTCTCTTACAAGCTTTTCCTGCACCGAGGAGGTCGTTCCCTCTCCGGTGGGCACCACAGGGGTACTCGAAGTCGTCGTCCCAGAAATGGCAACTCCGAAGCTATCCGGCGCAGACGAACCGGCTGAAGCGGAGGGGCTTTCCGATGCGAGCGAAGAAGTTGAAGACTCGCTTGGGCCGGCGGGTCGCCCGGCCGACAGGGCTACCTCATCTTCGCGTCCTTCTGCCTGAACTTGCTCTTTGAGGAGCGATTGCCCGGCTGAAGTGGTCGCCGGTTCAATTGCCCCCGAATGGGCTACCGCTTCTTCAAGAGATTGAACCCCTGGGGCCGATGCGGTACGGGGAGTGAACCATTCCAATACCAGAACACTCAAACCCAATACCGTTACAATAAGCCCCGTGGTTCCGAAGGCTGCATACCAGCGCATAACGCGATATGTGGGCAGCGGAAAGGCTGAAATGCTCTCGTCCTTCCGAGAGAAATGCTCCGTACCTTGCCACCCGAAAGTCTTGACACGGTTCCAAAAAGCTTCACAATATGCAAAGAATCCGGGTTTTTCTTCCGTTTCGCCATGAGAAGTAACGGCACTGAGGTCGCGGTCGGCCTCGGGACCGAGTGGAGCGATTCCCACTCCTTCACGATCCGATAACGGAACAGGCGGCGGGGATTCCTCCGCCAAGGATTTCCGCAGCCATTCATCATAAACCGACTTATGGCTCGGATTGAGCAAGCAAGCCCGGGCAGCAATCAATTCGTCTATCAACTGTTTTGCCTCGCCCGAGTATTGCCCTGAAAGGTACCGCCGCACGTAGCTCAACTGTCGGTCGGCGGCATTTTGAATAACCTCTGGGTCGTTTTCGAAAAGCTCCAATCCCAGAAGACGGTAATGGTGGGGCGGTCGGCGCGGATCGCGGATGCCGAGCCATTTGACATAGGGATCAAATCGTTCGCCCATGCTCGCGCTCTTTCCTTCACAATAGGGGTAGCCCCCCTCGGACCAAAGCGAATGCTGACTAATTTCATTATGTCTAACTCCTCACAATCGAACAACATCGGGGAAATTTTAGATACTTGGAGCCAGCTTTAATTGCTTGAAAACAGGTCGGGCTGCGGCACTAGCCAATTGGTTTTACAAAGTGCTTTAATTCTGCCCCTAAGAGCTATGCTCTTCGCGGGGCAAGTGGGGGTGCCCTTTGCCAGGACCAAACGGGGCACCCTTTCGAAAAAATCGCTCCATGTTATTGGCTTGGACGACTAAACCCGTAAGATAGAGATGGCATGAAGCGGTGAAGAGCGTAAGAGACCGGGTCGGGGAAGGTCGTCTCACATCTGTAAGTTTGCTCGGGCACCTAACCTAAATTAGCTGGCCTCAGACGATCGTAAAATTGCGAGGCGCCGGACTATAATCCCTTCAATAGATTATTGAAGGGATTATTGAGGCAAAACTGGGTACTGATGCCCGGAGATTGGGCTGCACGACAAGCAGTCTAACCGCTTCAAGATCGGAGCGAACATCTCCAAGCCTTTTGGACGATGCTGGAAAGTCATCCTGCGGATCTTTGGCTCGCTTCATAAAACTATTTCGGCAAGGCAAATAAGGACTATGTTGACACCAACACAAGTGCTCGATCAAGCGTTTCTCGATGTCCGTTCCATGCTGCTAGAAATAGCGGCTTGCTTGGATCGATTGGATGATGCCCGGAAGCGTTTCGAACCATCCGGGGAGCAAACGCTCCCTGAAGACCCGAGGTTGACAAAGATTTTTCAATCACTTCGGATTTTGGCTGATCGCTTCACTCCGCCCTACCGCGTGGAAAAATTGCTTGAGCTATTCTCGGTTCCTGTGGACGATTAATGTGTAGCGAATCACTCACACAGTATGCGGCATAGTATGCGGCGAATCACTCTCATTCGAGGGCGGAATGCATTGATCGGCAAAGCCGTAGCCCTGGTCCGTTCGAGCTGAAAGGCTCGTGTGTGCGCTGCGGATTTCTCGCAAGGAGTGTCCTGCAAAATACAACGTCATTTAGAGGTGAGCCGGATTAAGGAGTTCCCCTATAACGGCATTAGCAGCGAACCCAGAAGCAGCTTCAGGGAAGCTTTAGACGGCGTATCTTGGGGACATGGTGCAGTCGAGCGACCTCGGAAAGCAATCTTGAATCTATTTGAATGGACGAGAGAAGCCGAATAAAAAAGTTCGTGCCTTTTTGAGTCTTTGACCGCTCGCAACCACCAAATTTCCGCGGTTTGTGGATCCGACTCGATTCGATATGGACGACTACACCAAGTTTAGGATTTGCGATTTGGAAGGTTCCGATTATTTCTCATTCCTCATTTTTTGCCGAGATGCTAATTTCCCCCCGCGAGAAGGACCTTAAGACTTGGGTTAGCACTCGAAGCACGCAGTGCCCGGTAAAGTTTCCTCAGCCTGAAAATTTGTATGCACATTAAGTCGTCGATCGTAAGAAAACAATCGTTTTGTGGGATGCTTCGGAAATTATTGGAGCGCTCTTTATGCAAATCATCCAACCGCATTTCCATGGAATTGCCCGGACTGCTCAAGACTATGAACGGATGGCTATGGCAGGGGTTGTTGCGGTAGCTGAACCGGCATTTTGGGCCGGGTTCGACCGCCTGTATCCCGAGACATTCATCGACTACTTCAGACAGATTTCGGAGTTCGAACCCACCCGAGCAAGCTGGTACGGGATACGCCATTTCTGCTGGGTTGCTGTCAACCCAAAGGAGGCTGAAAACCCTTCGCTGAGCCGCGAGGTTCTCCGACACATGCCCGAGTTCTTCAAAAAGCCGACAGTGCTTGGGGTCGGAGAGACGGGACTTCACAAATCCACGCGGAACGAATGTGAGATCTTCGAGGCCCAAATCGATTTGGCTATCCAATACGACCAACTCCTCTTAGTTCATACCCCGCATCTTGAAGATAAACTCAAAGGCACGAAGCGTATCCTAGAAGTCCTTCGTGGGATGCCGGTCAATCCCGATCGGGTCTGGATCGATCACGTGGAAGAGCACACCATTCGGGCTATCAAGGATGCCGGGTATTGGGTTGGTTTTACCCTCTATCCTATCACAAAGTGCTCTCCTCGGCGGGCTGTGGATATGCTTGAGCGTTACGGCACGGAACGGACCTTGATCAACTCCTCGGCAGACTGGGGACCGAGTGATCCCTTTACACTCCAAGAGTGCATTCTCGAGTTCCGTCGACGCGGCCACTCGTTGCAAGAGGCCATCGAAGTTTTTTACAACAATCCCGCTCGATTTTTGGGGCAAAACTCGAAATTTGATCTCAAACCAATCCGTGTTGAAATCCTTCAAGAGCCGCCGGCTTCTGCCGAGCTCAAGCGGCAGGAACCGTCGTTCGTTTCTAGCTGAATTCGCTAACGCATAGCCCCCAACCTGGGGCCCCTTATCTTTAGAGCCCTTATTAGATTCCGAAGGAGGCGCAAACTGACTTCCTCCGGTTTTTCCGAAGGCTTCCGCTCAAGACAACCGCGGGCCAACCCGGAAAAAGGGTCATTGCTTCAGGGATTTTACCCCTCTTCCTACGTGCCGTTCATACCTGCGTTGGGACCTTTGAGGATCGCTAGGCCCCGCTTGGGCCTCCGGCAAAAGTACGCTGAGAAACCGTTAAAGCCGATTTAAACGGAAAATCTGCTACGGTTTGAAACTCCCGCAGCGTTCTTTCACGAGATGAGCTGTATCGGCTTCCGCCTAAGTTGCTCTTTTGAAACCATATTTTCAATGAGCAATATTACCAGTCAGTGGCCGAACCTCGGGCTCTTCGCACCGTTATAACATCCCCCTTTGCCGGAGAGGGAGGACGGCTTCGATTCTTGGCAGGCACGTGCATAGTCTGCTAATGCCTATTTGATGGTCCATTTGGCATAACGGGCGAAGCACGAAATGGGCGAATTAAGTTTGTAACTTCCGCATTGCTCAATTAGTGTCTCACGTCAGTAGACAGGAGTAAATCAGGAATTCGGCCGCATGACGGGTTTGCGACGCTTATTTTCAAAAATCGGGAATTGAATGACGTGGAGATGCTGTGGTAGCACGGTGAGGGTGACCCGGAGCGGTCCCGACAAATGGATATGGCATTTAGCGGAAGGTTTGTGGTTTTCCGCTAGCTGAAGGTTGGTAGTATTTCATGGGCCCAAGTTTAGCAGTATGCCGCGGCGATTGCTCCACTAAAAACCTCTCGAAAAAACGGAGCCATATCGGGCAATTCACTTCGTCGACAAGCGTGGGCGACTGCTTAGGGACTTAGACCGGGACCCGATCGCCCTTCGTGGCAAAGTGAGAGTCACGCTTGTTCAGGGAGATGCGTTTTCGGCTATCAGAGGTCAGCGGTAGCAAGATGATCAACCTCCACCTCAGCAAATTCGCGAGGCGATAACAATCTACAACGGTGAAATGGCCGACGGGCAACTACCTTTTAAAAGATCGAAAGCGAACTCAGCAATTAACGATATCGAAATGATGTGATGCTTTTATGCTTTTGGCGGCTCTCGATGCCACATTTGAGTATTTAGCGGCCACAGCAAACCATGCGGCCCTCCGCCCCCTGATTGCGGCTTTGGACAGCGATCACCCGGCGATCCGCCGACGTGCTGTCGCCGCTCTTCTGCGCCGCAACAATGTCGAGGCACATCGTGCGGTTTTGCTCCGTTTACGACAGCTCGACGACGACGGGCTGGCTCTCGTGTGGTATCATCGAGCAAAGCTGACGCAAGCGATCCGGCAGTGTATTCTTGACCCCAACATCGAGATCTGCACTTGTGGACGCGAGGCGGCGATTTGGCTTCGGGAATACGATCTGGTACCCACGCTCATCAATGCCGTGGAATCGCCCGAACATGTTAACGGATCACTAGCCGGTTTTGTATTGCTCGAATTAGCCAAGGCACTCCGACACGAATTGACTCAGGAGGTTCGCACTCCCGGCCGTCGCGATCCGATAGTAATTCGCAGCCAATTCGTCCATTCGCTAGAGTGGTCTGTGAACAAATTTGGGAAGCACGGGCGCGGGGAGATCTTAGACGCCTATCTGCTCCTGGTGTCGCCGAAAAGCGAACGCTTCCGCCGCTTTTTGAGCGATGTACATCACCCTGCTTATCGGCCACTCCTTGAGCGGTTGCTCCACAGCTCTGCCGACGAGGTCATTAAGCTCGTAGCCAGCTTCCTTGAGGACCGGCAGCTACCCACTTCAACACTGCGAATCCTGAGCAAGCGTGAAGATGCCCGGTTCGTCCGCACCTTGCTCGAGACCATCGGACCCACACCATCTCAAGTGGTGCAGAAAAATTTGCGACGAATCGACTCCTTTGCGTGGCTCATCCATTGGCGCACCATCCTACCTGAATTGTCTGCCGAGCAACAGCAGGGTCTGGTTCACCTTGCATCGCTTTGCTCGATTGACCGGAAGTCAGCCTTTGAAATCCTTCGCGCACTGGTTCGGGAGGGGGCCGTTCCGGCCCGAAGACTTGCCGCCGAGGCCCTGAGCCAATTCGTGGGTCCCGAAGCAAACGAGCTCATCCTCCAAGCTCTGGAAGACGAGGATCCTCACGTTCAAGGCGCCGCCGCCTCTCAGTTGCGGCGGCGAGGCATCGTCGGCGCACTGCCGCGTCTGGTGGAGCTTCTCGATAGCCCGTACGCGGTGGTGCGCGAAGCCGTGCGACGCGAGCTGGGAGAGTTCTCTTTCCAGCGCTATTTGGCCTCATTTGACTTACTGGAAGAGGAGGTTCGGACAAGCACCGGGCAGTTGGTTCGTAAGGTCGATCCCGATTGGCTCAAGCTTTTGAAGGCGGAGATGCAATCGCCAGCTCGGTCCCGTCGGCTTCGTGCCGTGGCCATGACGTTAGCCATGAACGCCGTCGGAGATTTGCAGCCGGAACTTATGGGTCTTTTGGAGGATCCCGATCACATGGTGCGGGCGGAGGCGGTGCGTGCACTCGCCTTGTGTCCATCGCCCGGCGTGCAAAACGCGATCCGCGAGTCCGCAGCTGGAGATCGCTCCGTGGCCGTCCAGCAAGCCGTCGAAGCTGCTTTTAAATCGTTGGAGCAAGCAGAAATAATCCTGGGCGAAATTCCTTTGGAGAACTAGTTGGCAACGAAAGTCGTGACAAGAGCGAGAGAACCGGCAACGAGCCGGTAGACAGCTTTTTTCCGCTCTGGTCGATTCAAAACGGCTTGGGCCGAGGCGACATCTTCAAACGAAAGCTGCGTAGTGCTGGATACCTCAATGGAGTTCCCCTCGAAGAGAACAGTCGAAAACCGGCAACCGGGCCTACAAAGCAACCGAGCTACCAAACTAACAACGCAAGATAGCCCTGATCCGTGGGTGAGTTCCAGATGATCCACCGAAAATCGAAGGATCAAGAATTCCGATTGCAAGTTGCCGCAGAAACCTGCACCAAAGCCGATTTGCGCGCAGGATTCTTTACCTCAAGAGTCGAATACGATCCTAAAAGTCTTTCGAGGGTTTGCCCTGTGGTGGTGCTTGCCCAAGTCCAAAGCCCAACGAATCCTTTGGAACTCTTTGCCCGCGAATTCCAGCAGCGTGCAGTTCGGATAGAGTCGGACTACTTATTGAGCGGTTTGCTGGTCATCCTGGGTGTGTTACTTGTATTCTGGTTTTTAGGCCAATGGTTCGATCCCCAACGCCGGTGGCTGCCCCGCAACAGCCCGCTACGGTTGTTCTTGGGCCTGTGTCGGGTTCACCGGCTGAATTGGTCCGAGACATTCTTGCTTTGGCAGATAGCAAAAAGTTTGGGGACAGACGACCCCTGTCGGATTTTCGTCGAACCCGAGTTGCTGGAGGCCGTTAAGTTTCGGCCGGGCGACGGCGAGCATGCAAAGCAATGGAAACAATTGAAGTACCGACTTTTCGGCGAATTATCTTGCGGCCCCTCAAGCGATCTTCAGCCCCTTCCCGCAGGTATTCAAGCTGGGTCCACGAGTAAAACGGTTGACCGGTACCTTTCTCGCTCATTCTTACCATCGGGCGGGAGCGCGGGCGAGTTTTCCCCTTCCATTCGGGAATTGCCGCCTTGGCCTGAGCCTCCATGGCGAAACTCTGCCCAAATCCTCTCCTGCCCTGGGAACCAATCGCCGCATGACGGACTCTCCGCCCCCCACGCTCAGAAACGTGATATTCAAACCTAATATTCACTTAATATTCACTTCCCCTCTTCGCAACCCAAAAACCTCGCGGGTACATGCATCACCGTCCGGGAAAGAAGCCACTGCTCTTCTAAAACGCTTCAAGTTGACAATCCGGATCTGGGCAAGCCAGGAAACTTACAAAAGCCGCGAAACTGGCGGCGGATTAACATCACCTATGGCCATCCGGGAATCCGAATGCCTCAAAAACTCGGCGGACTTAAGCGATCTTCTTGCCACAAGGACGGTTGTAACGCAGTAAAACTTGGAAGGTGAAGATCGTCGCGAGCAAGCCGAAGACAGAGCCTAGTCACTGCTTGCGGTTTTTGTCCGGGTCCTGGTGCCTTCGGCAGCGCCTTAGGATTAGCGTCACCTGGTTTGAATGCTGGGCTCAGGAGCCTTCGAAGCGCTCGAGGTGGATCTATTGTGGGTATTTCCTAGCTGAGGGTTTCGCGCACTGCGCGTCTTTTGCTTTGGGCTCTTGGATAGCTGGTTAATATGCTGGCTTCCTGGAATATCATCGGAAGTATTTGCGATTTGACCAAATTTGTCCGGCAGTCTGGCTAACCCATCGGTCGGTCCTTCTGCCGGAGCCACGCTTGGTTGTGGCTTTGGGGCCAACACGAAGAATCGCTCCTTGCGCAAGAAGCGAGTCCCTTCTGCCGCGATCTCGAAATGTCGCCCTCTCTCCGCAATGCGTTCCAAGAGGTGGTCCGGCACAATCACGCGAAGGAACGGATCATCGGCCAAACGCGGGAGAACGCGGTCAATCTCCTCCTCAAAATACAAAGGCACTTTTCCGCCTGCATAAAAAACCCAACTTGGCTCAAGCCAGCCAAGAGCTACCACGTTTGTAGACTTATTTCCACCGTTCAATTTCTTGAGGTATCCCTCCAGCGGCCGATATCGCGATGCGCGAGTCGGCAGCAGGACCAGCACCAGGAAACAAAAAAGCCATGCTGCTCCCCCAAAGACCCGCAAAAATGCGCCGTGCTGTTTTTTCCACCAGAGCCACAATCCGATGCCACTTCCGGCAACCAAAAGTAATCCGATTGCAACAGTCCAAATCTCACCCCCGAAAAACATCAGGGCTGCCCAGGGCAAAGCCACCGCCAAAGCCAGTCCAATGGCTCCTAGCACCAGAATAGCCGCCACAATCCACCGCGAATCGACGCATAATTCTCGCCGATGACACCGCTTCAAAAATATTCCGACAAAGATCGCCACGGCGGGATAACACGGCGCAATATAGCTAGGCAACTTCGTTTGCGCCAGCGAGAATGTCCCTATGTATACCGCAAGCCACCACGCCAGTAGCGCGATCCCTCGGCGATGGTGGGCCTCATCTCGCCCAAAGCGGATGATCTCCCAAACCACGGGCACGGCAAAAACACTCCATGGAAACGTCCCGATCAGGAGCGCCCCGACATAATAAAGAATCGGGCCATCATGGCCTTCAAGCGGTGTTAAGACCCGGCGCAAATGATGGGTGAGAAAAAACTCATTGAGAAAAGCACCTTGCGTCCGCCACGCAACGACAACATACCACGGTAAGGCAACGCAGGCCGTGACCACGATCCCAGAACCGAGGCGCAGGAATCGAATGGCTCGCCACCAGTTTTTCAGGGAGAAAAATGTCGCAAGAAAACGCACCGCTTTTTTCCACCAGCTCGTTACTGCGGGAGTTTCCCGCCCGCTGTGCTGCGAAAGCATAAAAAGTAGTATTACTCCCAGGGGCAGCACGATACCTACCGGTCCTTTGGACAAGACCGCTAGGCCCATCGCAATGTACATTACAAGCGCAGGTAACCAAGGCACGAAGCGTTCCGGGTCCGACTGGCTCCTAACCATAGCGGGGTTAACGACCAGCTTCTGGGCCGCGGCATGGCAATCGCCATCGCCCGTCTGGGAAGGCACTCTTGCCAGCGCAGCATGACCACCTTCCGACCCTTCCAATAAACCGCCGGAATTACTCGGCACTCTGCAAGTTCCGTTGTGATAAGACTCCATGGAACATTTTGGCCCTGTCCCGGGGCTAAAATACCCCCAGGCAAAGGCCGCGATCGCTAAGGTACTGAAAAGTATAAGAATTCCGTCGGGCGTAGCCGCGCGAGACAACATGCCCAAGGTCAGGGTCGAAACGAGAACCAAGGCGGCCCACAACCCCACTTCGCGACCGAAAAGCCGCCTGCCTAACGCGTAGGTGATTCCTGCCGTGCCTATGCCGGCTAGAGCTGACGGTAGTCGCGAGGCAAATTCGTTTACGCCAAAAACGGAGTAAGCCGCGATGATAAGCCAATAGAGGAGTACCGGTTTATGACCCCGGAGCTCGCCATTGAAAACCGGCACCATCAGATCGCCGCGCTCCCACATCTCGCGCGCACAGCCTGCGTTTCTTGGCTCATCCCGGTCCCAGAGAAGTGGTTGACCGAGAAGACTAAAGAAAAGAAACCCGGCAAATACTCCGACGATCAGGAGATCTCGTAGGACCTCTCTCAATGCGATTCCTTTCGCCAAGGTGTGCATGCCTTGCTGAGTTTGGTCTCAAACCTCAATAGTTACCCTAGTCACGAAAGCAAGTTGGGGTGGAAGACTAATCAAATTTGCAAAAATGGACAACTCATCTTGGAGCAAGGTTTTCTCAACAACTACTCACTCACACTTTTGCCGAGCAGCCGGCAAGTTTTTACGCTGTTAGGTTCGTTTTACAACAGCTTTACTCCAAAATTCCACCTCACTTATCCGGGAAAAATACATATTCTGGATAAGTTGCACAAATAAATGCGGGGTAAAGATTGCTGCTTGTCAAGATTACGGTGATTGAACAGCGCGAGACGAGAGCACACTGAGGCCTTTTGCCGCCGCCCCTATCATCGTCCACACCTTGGACCCAACCCTTGCCGTGTACTCTCCTAATAACTCTCGAAGAAAGAGGTTAAGCCCCAAATCCCAGTGTTTTCCCCCTCGGGGCTCCGTGCATGGTTCTGAAGACCGGAACGAAATACGCCCGGGCATTAACGATTAAAATCTGCCAAGTAGGTTAATTTTTCAGTAGATTTACAGATCGAAAACAGCCGGCGTAAAAATCGGAAAAATGCGCAGCACTCACAGGATGAATAAGCTTCGGCGCGCCGGCAACAGAATCCATCTTGTGAAGCGCTTACCGAAGACTATCAAAGACTATCGAAGAATATCATGTTACGGGAACTCGCGGCACGCCGAGCGCCATCATGACGATAAAAAAACTGATCAAAAAACTAATTGGTCATTGATTAACGGTCGGCCATTGATTGACGGCAAACACTCGAAACGCCGCAAGCGGATTCGGCTGTGGCACCGTAAGTCCCGTCCCAGAAAGCTAGCCGCTTTTTGCCGACCGGATTAGCAAGTACACCGGGCATTACCGCCCCTTACGCCGATAGCTAAGCCTGCATAGTCCTGCTAGTCTATCATTTTTCACTTGTTACCCGCGGTAATCAACGGAAAATCATCCGTCCGGAAGGGAGAAGCGGGCAAACCCGCCGCATTAAATAAATTCGGCTCCGCGTCATCACTCCACCCGAAGCGCACGGCTACCGGCTGGGTTACTTCGGGACTATGCACTACCACCGTCTCGCCATCGATGACCGCAGAGGCAAGCCTATACTCACCGTCGGCTCCGGCAATTTGAAAATGAGTTAGTTCGCCCCCCTTGGCCACCAGGCCGCCGTCCACGTGATCGAATTCGATGCGGATCCTATTGCCCTCAATTTTTGCCGCCCGATAAAGAGGGCCACTATAAACCACGTCTTGTCCGTAGGTCTTCGCCAATGCCCAGAGGGCCAAGCGCCGCCCCACCTCCTGCTTATTTCGGGGGTGAATATCGTTCACATCCCCGATATCGGTGGTGACCGCCATCCCCGTATTCGGTAGGGAAAGCGTCAACCGTTGTGCTTCACGCAGTTCGGCACAGTTACGCGGGTCAGCATTTTTATAACGGAAAGGCGCAAGTTGAACGAAATAAAAGGGGAGCTCTCCCATACCCCATCGTTTACGCCAGTCCTGGATCAATACGGGGAACAACTTCTGATATTGCGCCGCCCGGCTGACATTCGATTCCCCTTGATACCAAATCACTCCACGAATTCGCAGGGGTAACAGAGGGTGGATCATTCCGTTGAAAAGCACGGCTGCTTGATTTGGATTCTTGGGATTGAATGTGGCAGCACGTTCTAAGATGGGCTGAAAATCCGGATCGCCCTCCAATGCCTCTCGGCTCGTCCACGCCTCGGCCACGGTGCCCCCCCACGAGCTATTGATCAGCCCGACGGGCACCCCTAGCTCCTGATGGAGCTTTCGTCCGAAGAAATACAGAACCGCTGAAAAGTCGGCGATCGTCTCCGGACTGCACACCTTCCAAGTGCCGTCGCAATCCTCCTGAGGAGCTTGGGCAATGGTCCGCGTGACTGTGAAAAGGCGGATCTTTGGCCAATTCGCTGCGGCAATCTCCTCTTCGGGGTTCATGGAGCGCTGCACATCCCACTGCATGTTGGACTGGCCAGATCCGATCCATACTTCCCCCACCAAAATATTGCTCAGTTGAATCTTATTGGTACCCGCAATAATAAGCTCATGGGGCCCGCCCGCAGCCACCGGCTCCAAAATGACCTCCCACTTTCCCTCCGGTGAGGCCATAGTACTCGCGCTTTGCCCAGCTAAGGCGACCGAGACTCGCTCGCCCGGGGAAGCCCAGCCCCAAATGCGTATCGGCATCCCCTGCTGTAACACCATATGGTCTCCAAGAATGCGAGGCAATCTCACTTCAGCTTGGCTTGCAGCGGTAACTGCCAAGCTAAGGATTAGCAGAGCAATTCCCCGCCAGAGAGCGTGTAGATTCGATCGCAACCATCGCGTTCGCTTCGTCATGGCAAGCTTCTCCTCATCATGCCGCCTGAACAAAGTCTAGGAACATCGTCTGCTCGATCTAAAACACTTTCCCCAAGCTTGCCCACACCCCCTGAAGGCGCAAGCTCCCCTAATGCGGAGCTTCTAAGCAAAGTCTTTTTCCCAACGACAACTGCGTAAGTTTCTGCTTGCGGGCTATGATCGTAAACTCGCGCCGAAGGAAAGAAAACTGGGAGGTTCAATTCGCCGTGTTATCAGCCGTCATTGTAACAAAGATACCCCCGGAACGGGTTGCTAGTCCCGGCTTTCCGGTCGTCTTGGTTGAATGCTATCGGTGGAGGCTATCGCGGTGCTTCCGTAGCCAAGTATTGGCTTAAAATATTGAGATTGCGAACAAACGAAGCCGACTGGATCACCCGCTCTGGCGACTGCGAGCCGAAAGACCGGAGGCGTCCGTTTTCTATCCACGCACCGCGGGCATCCATTGACTCGATGATCTTCCGAACTTGGGAGATCAAACTAGAACTGGCGCGGCGGGTTTGACTGGAGACCGTGCTGGCGGCGGCTGGCTTCGCTCCTGACTCCTTAAGGCGGGTAAATTCCCGTTCAATCTGGGCCAAGTCGTTATCCACTTTAAAGCCGTAATGGGTGGGAAGATCGGAGTCATCGTAGGTTAAAACATACTGCTTTGTGAAAAATAGTGGGCGATTTGTTCTTAGCTCATAGAAACGCGCAAGTTGCCCATTGGGAAGCACCGAGCGTTTCAGATAAGCCAATGCCCGGGGAATCGGTTCCAAAAACTCGGAACTGCCCGTCTCGGCGTAAAGCTCCATCAAGACACGCAGAACCTCTTGAGACTCCAAACCGCTGATGGCCGGCGGCTCGAACTTTCGAGCCCATGCCGGTTGCATCTTAAAGTTGTATTGCTGTGCCCATGCTGGCTGAGGTTCTGGCATTTGCGCCAAAAGCAAGAATCGCCCCGCCTTGATGGCCGCCTCGCGGTACCGAGGTTCTTGATAGACTCGTGCGGCCAGTAACAGCGTGCGAATCGTACGGACCAGCGCATTGTCATTAAGCGTGTAGAAACGCCAATATTCCTTAAAATCCGGAGCCGGTGGGACCGCGTCCGGATAATTTGCTCGAAGCACCGCGTATTGCTGGGGGGCCGGAGGTTCCTGAAATCCCTGCGGCCATGCTCCATTGGGATATTGCACGGCAATCAGTTGCTCCAGGGCATACCGGGCCGACTCGTGAATCACGGGATCCTGAAACCCTAAGGTCTTATCCAATTGAACCAAAAAGCGCACCGCCGACTGCGTGGTGTCATCGTCCAAGGTACTTACATTGAACCCGGAGGATCCGCTGGGAGGTATTCGGTAGGCAAATCGAGTCCGTGATTTCGGATCGAATTCGATTCGGTACGTCCACCCACCACTGCGAAGCTGCCCTCGGGCCAGGCACAAACCCGCTTTTTGCGCGGCTTCAAGGCAGTTACGTTCCCCGGTGCACTCATAGCCTTTTAAGAAAGCCTCCCCGACAACGGGGGTCCCCGGCGGCTGCACCCACACCGTTCGATCGCTGGCTTTTCCCTCCCCTTCCCGCAGGCGTAAATCGGGCGAATATCGCCAAACGTAGCCCCCTTCGACGGCGACCTCCTCGGCGAAAAATTTCACCGCTTTAAGCAGGGCTGCCTTGGCCTGATCCCGTAATTCGGAACTGTCACCCGTAGGTGTGCGGGATTGCCCGCTTTGAGTTATCGCCAACAGGCTCCCCGCGGTGGCTCCTGGCTGGATGGAAACCGGTGGTCCCGCCATCAAAATCCCGCCATAACATACCGCACAAAGGAACCCGGCTCCTGCGAACAAACTCCAATTTGCCGCATAAGGGCGCCGGCTTGCCACCAGTTGAAAGCCGCGAATTCGAGACATGGCCAAAGTCTCCCAAAGCCTGACGAAATCTTATCAAAAAACTAAGATGCATCCTCAAAAAAGAGCAAAGTTGTTTTCACGATTCGCGCAATACCTGCTACGAAATCAGGCTACGGAATCGGATAAATGCGTGGGACGAACGCCGTATAAGGCCGCCCCGAACCGTGGTATGATCGTGGCGATAGAGGTTAGAGTCGAACGCCTCTAGCAAAGCCAAATTTTTACCTCGGTAGGCCCACTCGGTTTTGGTCGGGATGATTTCAAACTGCGGCACCGATCGAATTTCGCCCAACTACTGACGGAATTTACCGGGCTAGAGGGTTAAACCCGGAATCTAAAAGTGACTATGTGAGTTTTTTGGGGAAATAAGCCCGGCGCTTCATCAAACTCAAACATCTCGGCCGGAGGAGGCCTTTTGGCGGGAGTCATTAGGGCTTGGGCCCAGGCGGTATTCCGTACCTGGGTTTTACATCTCACCTTTACGTGGATCGACACACTCCGAGAATACTTCCGGAACCTAGCTTTTTGAACGGCACCGTTCGCGGTGCGACAGCAGGTTCCCCGGTCACGCAGCCGCCGGCCGTCTTCTACTTTCGAAGCGGTCAGCGGGCTCGGACACTCCGCCTTGTACGCCACCAGATGCCGCCAAGTCCCTTACTTTTCCCGCCGTCTTCGATTCCCATGGCGGATCTAGTTCCAACAGCGCGAACCATTCCTCTGACTTAATGGGGAGTATACCAGCGGATTCAAGCCCGGAAAAGAGGCTGGAAAAAAGCTGCCGTTTTTCCGTTAGAAGTTGGTCGATCCGTTGTTCGATCGTCCGGTTCACAAGATAGCGCGTAATCACCACCGGGCTAGTGCTACCAATACGGTGAACGCGATGGATCGCCTGCTCCTCGAGCGCCGGGTTCCACCATCGATCAAAAAGGAAGACATGATCGGCCACTTGGAGATTTAGACCGACACCTCCAGCTCGGAAGCTAATTAGGAGCACCCGGTGCTGGCGGCCATTCACGAATTGGTGCAAGACTTTCTCGCGATCGGCCGCCAACATTCCTCCGTGATAGACCAGCGGGCAGAAGGGCCTCAATTCTTTTGCCAAGCATTCCAAAGTAGCGACAAATTGGCTAAACACCACAGCCTTCGTTTGGAGGGTAGGCAGTTGCTCAAGGTCTTGGAGCAGCTGCTCAAGCTTGGAACTTTCGCCGGTGGCGGGGTCGAAATTGCAAATCTGTTTCAAACGAACCAGCAGCTCGAAGACATGCCGGATTGTCACCTCCCCGCCCAAGTCGTTAAGCCGCAACCGCCCTTCGGTTTCGGCCATGTGATAACTGCTGCGCTGTTGATCGGTAAGTTCCAACAGGCGATCGCGGTAAATTTTCGGCGGCAGTTGCGGCAAGACTTCCGTTTTGGTTCGGCGGAGAATATACGGTGCGATAACTTGGCGGATCGTGGCCCCCGATGCTCCCCGCGGAACAAGTCCGGGTTGCAAGAATTGAAATAAGCCAGCCAGATCCTCTAGGCTGTTTTCAAGGGGGGTACCGGTCAAAGCCCAGCTTCTTCGCCGGGGAATTCGATGGATGATACCTGCCGTGCGGCTCTTCCGATTTTTGATTCGCTGAGCTTCGTCTAGGACCACGAGATCAAATTCGGGCACGGGGCATTTGGCTCGGCCGCTTGGCCACAGATGGTGGTCTTGAACCAATAACTCGTAATGGGCGAGTAAAACGGCAGCTTTGGAGAAATGCCAATACCAGGCGCGCTGGTGGGGATCCCCCGAGATCGCCTGCACGCGGATTGATGGAGCCCAGCGTGCCAGCTCCCGCTGCCAGGTAGGAATGAGCGATTTCGGAGCTATGAGCAGAGCTCGGCTTATTTGACCGGATTCGACAAGCCGCCCAATAGCCAAGACTGTTTGGATTGTTTTTCCCAGCCCCATTTCGTCAGCTAGTAGAGCAGCTTGCCGCGAACACAAAAAGGCGATACCCTCCCATTGAAAGGGGAAAACCTCGCCCGGTAAATCCTTTCCGCCGGTGGAGGGTGTTTGGCCACTCGGCACCGGCGCAGAGGTTACCTTTTGGGCACCAAGATCGCGGAGGGTACCCGGCTCGGGAAACCGATGTTCATGCGCACCCTTAAATGGGCTTTGGCCATCATACTGGGAAAGGGTGCGGTAGTTCGTACCGTAAGGTATCAGCATCGTAAGACAGTTATCATCACAGCGTGTTGTTTGCCGCGAATTCGAAGGAGGCATTTTGCCCGAAGGCTCTGGTCACCTGTGTCGAGGGCTTTGACAACGGTCGCACCTCTTGTAACCGGGGGCAAGAAACCGGGGGAGTGGGAGCGGTCAGCAGGGGCTTTTCCTTGGCACGATTCCCTGGGGTGACAAATGGCTCAAGTGCCGGCAAGCTCTGAGAAGGTGAGAGCTTTGCTTCAGAAGTGTTAAATGGCTGATTGCTTTTGCCAGACATACGAGAGGCGCGTTTCAAGCAGCTTATCTCAAGTGGTAGGAACTTCTTTGTTAGCGAGGTTTCTTGGAATGACAATTACTCACGGTTGCTTGAGAAGCGACTTCCGCGGCCTCGCCCAAAAGCTTCCGTCGGTGCAAAACATCTAAGAACGCCAGAAAACTCTGGAGAAAAGAACCACCACTGTGCCTAGTACGGGTTAGCCGGAGCGAATTCCGCAAACCCTAGAATCGGAACATAGAGGGGAATGACACGAGGTTTTTGGCTGCGAATTTGGCGGTTAATCCTCGACGAGACTCAGACCATACGATTATACTGGGGCTAGTATGGGTGCAACGGACTAGCGATAAGGGAAGCGGGATCATGATGCAAGATCGGCAAGCTCGTCCCCCTTTTTTCAGTCAAATTGATGTTTCCCAGATCGGGGCATCACCAAATCGACCGGCTTCCTCGGAGTTCAATGCCGAGGTTGTTTACCTACTTAAGGAACTTTTGGCTGCCCAGGATCGGCAGAACGAGCTTCTAGAAGAGCTTTTAAATCAGCTTAATGCTGCCCAACGGCAGCGGGCCATGGAGCTAGGGCAATGGAGGCAAGCGAATCCCCATTTGGCGCGGCGTTGCCGGGAGGCCGCGGAGGTCTTGGCAAAGGTTCAGACGGAATATCTTGAAAATTTGACCGCTGAAGTCGCCAATAACTCCGAAAGTCTTTTGGACGGCGAATTCATGCTTAATGAGTTTGTCGATCGTTTTGGGCCGCGAGTTGCCCATCTTAACTCACTTCTCCAACTTCTTTATCAATTGGGCTGCGCGCCCGATCAACCACCGAGTAAGTCGAACCGGTAGGTTATCTGCCGAAGCTGCGCCTAAAGCTCTACGCTGTAAGGCCTTAAGTTAACCTAACGGTCTAATCTCAACGCAAGAAAACAGTGCACGTATCGTTTATCCCACACTCGCACCTGCCATCTTAATTCTGCTGATTTTTGGTGACAAAAGCCCGGTTCCAAACAGCGAAATAAGCATTACTATAACAATAAGCGTACTTATTTATAGAGGACAGAACTTTCATTATCTTTACCTTTGCAAGCGAACTGTGACATAGCTTCTCGCCACAAGAGCTTGCTAAAATCAAGCTTCCGAGATTTTGAGGCGCTTCACAGGGGCCGAATAACCCGCTCTAATTTCTGAGTCAAGAATCTTGCTGTAGACTATCTGTGAATCTTCAAACAATCTGTGAATCTTTGAAGAGGGGCGCGGGCTCAATTCGAGAAGCGTTCACGAAGAATTTGGCCGGTTGGAACCTGCTTTATAACGTTGGGCCTAGTCATTAAGCCTTTTTTCTTCGGCATTCCGCTAATCCCTTCGCCACCGGAGTAGGGGCATAAGGTTAGTCTCACGAGCCGCCGATCGTGCCATTTTCATTTTCGAAGGTAGCTTTTTGGCCTCTTTTTCAGGCGTCCACTATCCGTTCCCCGAAAATCGCGAAAAGTCGGTCGTGGAAATTCCTTAGTTTACTTTCATCCCTCAGTCCTCCGGTTCGCAATGCCCCGCCTTGGTAAAGCCTCCCCGTGGTGAGCTCCTAATTTTTGTAGCCAGTGGCGGTAAAGATCGCTGCTTCCGGCGTTGTTGGAACCGGTGCCTGCTCGCGCCTCGCATGTTTCCATGAGCTACATGTTTGAAGTGGGCGTCTCTACCGGCACTTGAGGAAAGTCGAAAAACTTAGGGCAATTTGAAAGATTTCGAAAGAAGTCCATCAAGATCAGCGTTAATTTTTTTATTAGATCTCAAAAAATTACTAACCATTTGAGAGATTATTTTTTAAATCGTGCTCATTTGTTGGCTTAACAAGACAAAAAATGGTTGACATTTGAAATACTATGAAGGAAAATTGCCAGATAATGACCCGCTGATTTCTTTAAGGTTCGTCATGTTGATGGAACAACGCAGAGCACAATTGCTGGAGTTGGTTCGCGTTCGGCGCTTTGCGTCGCTCCAAGAACTGGCCACCGAACTTCGCGTTTCGGAGTCCACGGTCCGACGCGATGTAGAAATGCTTGAAGAGCTGGGGGCCGCGCGACGGATCCACGGTGGGGTGCTTTATGCAGGCCTTTCGCCTGCGCTCCCTCATTTCGAGGCTCGCCAGCCTATTCGGCGGGAGCAAAAACGCGCAATCGCTCAGCGGACTGCCCAACTGATTCGCGATGGCGACAGCATTGTTCTAGACGGAGGCACAACGACCTTCGAATTAGCTCGGCTCTTGGTGGGGCGTCCTCTACACGTGGTGACGAATTCCCTGCCCACTGCGGAGCTTTTTGCCCCGCACCCGAATAGCGACCTGGTGATGATCGGCGGCAACATTTGTCCGCGAACCGGTGTTGCATTGGGACCTTTTGCCGAGCAAATGATTGCTTCGCTCCGGGTGCGGACAACCATCCTGAGTGTTGCCGCCATCAATGAAGAGGGCTGCTTCAACAACAATTTGATGCTGGTGGAAACGGAACGCGCTATGATGCATGCGGGGGGGCAAGTGATCGTTGTTGCGGACAGCTCAAAGTTTGGCCAGCAGAGTATCGCTCATTTGTGTGCTCTGAAGGACGTGCACGTCCTGGTGACGGATGACGAATTAAGTCCTGAGTGGCAAGAGAAGCTTCGGGCCCAGGGGATCGAACTAATCCTGGCAAGCGTCGGTCAAGGAAATTGAAAAGCTTTACGGGGAATCGACAACCTTCGTTCCGCGATTCATTCGGTGGCAGCCGTCGGTAATAGGAGTTCGTTTTTCCCATAGCGAGGTCTCCCACCAATTCGCTCCGATAGTTGCCAAGGCGAAAGGGCGGGAGCAAAGGGCCAGAGAGCCGGTGAACGATTCTCGTGGAGGGTAAGCTAGTGGCGGTGGCAACGCTCGATCGCAAGCTGGTGGAGCAAATCGTTCGGGAAATCGTTTTAAAGCATCTGGGTGCGCCACCCGGCAAACCGGAGCTTGTGGTCAGCATTTCGGCTCGGCATGTTCATTTGAGCGATCAGGACGTGGAGACACTTTTCGGACCGGGACACAAGCTTACTCCCATGAAGGAGTTGTATCAGACGGGATTTTTCGCGGCCGAAGAGACGGTGATGATCGTTGGTCCACGTCGTCGGATGCTTCCTTCGGTGCGTGTTTTGGGACCGACCCGCAAGCAGACGCAGGTGGAGTTGGCGTTTACTGATGGGATCTCCCTGGGGATTGACCTGCCGGTGCGTCAAAGCGGGGATATCGCAGGCACACCGGGCTGTGTCATGGTCGGGCCGCACGGGGTGGTGGATCTTAAAGAGGGCGTGATTCGGGCGGAGCGGCATGTGCACATGGGTCCGGCGGATGCGGCTTATTACGGCGTCAAAGACGGGGACCGGATGTGCCTGCGAGTGAAGTCTTCGTGTCCGACAATTTTTGAAGGATTGGTGGTCAGAGTTGGGGAGGGGATCAAACTGGAGGTGCACCTAGACACCGACGAAGGGAACGCCGCCGATCTGGAGCATGCGGAATATGTCGAACTTTTCAAGCCGTAGCGGCCATGCAGTAAAGCACGAACTTGCGTATCAGGATGGAAATACCGGAGCGAAATGGCGCAGGCTGAAGGCCGCGTCGAGACGTCGTGAAAGGTACGGTTGAAGAGGTTGCTCAGCCTGGCACAAATGGAGGATTCGCAAGCTGGAGCCCCTTAGTGTCCTAGAGGAACAAAACGGCGAATTTGGGTTTAAGAAGCCAACGGTGAATTTCGGTTTAAAGAAAAATCGAAGTTTGGGTCCTTAACTTCTAGGGAGTAGTGAATTATGGCGAAGGCGATGGAAGCATTGGGGATGATCGAAACCAAGGGCTTTGTCACATTGGTCGAGGCAACCGACGCCATGCTGAAGGCGGCGAATGTGGAATTCCTCGGTTGGGATAAGGTGGGCAGCGGCCTGGTCAGCGCGTTTGTGACGGGCGATGTGGCGGCGGTTAAGGCTGCCACCGATGCCGGCGCTGCCGCTGCAAGCCGCATCGGCGAGGTGGTGAGTGTGCAGGTGATTCCGCGGCCGCACGATGATCTGGGGGTTGTACTGCCTCAGGCGGTCAAAGGCCGCAAGCAATCCGGGGGCCAGGATTAACCGGGTAGACCCACGAATGTTGCCCTTAAGAGGAATCGGGCTTAAGGAAAAGCGGATCCCGGTGAGTGCTATCGTCGCCGCACAAAGATCCCTGCGTGGCTTTTTCCGGAGTTTGAGTCTTTGAGGAGGGGTTTTCCCAATAGGGCGGCTTGGTCCCAAAAGGCTCTTTGTGATTTGGCGCGAAACTTAGAAAACTGAGAATTCGTGAAACAGACGGATTCTGCCTGAAAAAGAATGGATTCATGCAGAACCAAGCTCGAAATCAGGTTGCGGTTTGGCTAATAAAATCTTGTTGCCGTTTGGCTCACTAAAGGGGAGTGACAACCATGCAAGATGCCATTGGGCTTTTGGAAACGCGTGGACTTGTAGCACTAGTTGAAGCAACTGATGCGATGGCTAAAGCGGCCAATGTGCAGATCGTCAAGCGGGTGCAAATCGGCGGTGGTTTGGTGACGACGATTGTCCGAGGAGATGTAGGGAGTGTTCGGGCAGCCGTGGAGGCAGGGGCAAATGCTGCCTCGCAGGTGGGCGAGCTTGTCGCTAGCCACATCATTCCTCGGCCAGCGGAGGGGGTCATTGCCGCCTATCTGTCGTAGCTCTACCGGCTAATCCCTGTCATGGACGTAGGCTTTGCCGGCATAGATCCGCGGCCCATTTTCCTTTGTCAGGGTTCCAAACGACGATGGGTAGCACCGGGCCCTGGTCGGAGACCGATGGCTGGAAGGTGCGTCCAAATGCGTTGGAAAAAGGCCAGGGATAAGGCTTTGTGATTCCGGATCTTGGCGTCATGGTGTCTAAGGAATGTCGAGAGAGACCCGTTTAACCCGGTGGAGTCAAACGTCTAGGAAGTACCGAGGGGTGGGTTAAGCAACAAAGCACCGGAGGCCTTTGGAACAAAGGAGTACCGAGGCTTTCAGGAAGCAAAGGAGGCGGCAGTGAAAATCCTAGTGGCCAACCTCGGTTCCACCAGTTTTAAATATCGGCTTTTTGACATGGCCGAGGAAAAGCAATTGGCTCGCGGTGGCGTAGAGCGGATCGGGAGCCCGTCCAGTCGTTGTTATCTGACGGTGGGTAGCAGGCAGCACGAGGAACAGCGGCCCGTGCCGGATCATGCCGTCGCATTGCAGTGGTCGCTTGAAAAGTTGACCGATCCGGTCCTCGGCTGCTTGAAGGATCCGGGGGAGGTCGCCGCGGTGGGCTTTAAGGCCGTACATGCCGGAGCAGTAACCGGCGTCCAGTATGTCACAGAGGAGCTACTCCAGGCCATGGAGGCAATGAACGAGGTCGCTCCGGCCCACAACCCGCCGTATGTTCGGGCAATGCGGCTGTTAAGGGAAAAGATGCCGCAGATCCCGCTGGTGGCGGCCTTCGAAACCGATTTTCACCAGACCATTCCGGAGCGAAACCGCTTGTATGGAATCCCCTTGGAGTGGGCTACTCAGTGGCAGATTCGTCGTTACGGTTTTCATGGGGCGAGCCACCGTTATATCGCTGGGCGAGTGGCGGAGCTTTTGGGCCGACGCGATCTTCGGATAATTTCCTGCCATTTGGGGGGATCCAGCTCGCTTTGTGCCATCCGCAACGGGCAGAGTGTCATGACTAGCATGGGCATGAGCCCCCAAAGTGGGTTGCCGCAGAATAATCGCGTGGGGGACTTCGATCCGTATGCGCTGCCACTTCTTATGAAGCACACGGGAAAATCTCTCCCGGAAATTTTGTCGATCATGGCTTCACAGGGGGGGCTTTTGGGTATAAGTGGGCTAAGCGGCGATTTGCGGGACCTTTTCCAAGCGGCTTCTCAGGGAAACCAACGAGCTCAATTGGCCCTCGAGGTGTTCGCTTCGGATGTGCGGCATTACCTGGGGGTATGTTTGGTGGAGCTGGGAGGAGTAGATGTGCTTGTGTTCACCGGCGGAATCGGGGAGAACCAGCCACCGTTCCGGGCGATGGTGCTTCAGGACCTTAAAGAGTTAGGGCTGGTGCTGGATATTACCCGTAATGCCGAGCTTCGCGGCGAAGGGCCCATTCATGCCGCCGAAAGCCGAGCTCAGATTTGGGTTATTCCCACCAATGAAGAGTTAGTGGTTGCTCGGCTCACCAAACGGCTTTTGGAGGGTTAGACGATGTTTGTAGCGAAGGTGACCGGCTCGCTCGTCTCCACGCAGAAAGTGGATTCGATGGTCGGGCGGAAACTGCTCGTCGTCGAGCCCTACCGGCTCGATGCTCAGAGCCGGCGGAGCCTACAAACCACCGGCCGTACCTTGGTTGCCGTCGACACCGTGGGAGCCGGTGAGGGCGAATATGTGCTGGTGACCCAGGGATCGAGCGCCCGATTGACCCCCGAAACCAAAAACTTGCCGGTGGACACGGTAATTATTGGCATTGTGGATTCGATTCACGTGGAGAATGTTTGCGTTTATAGCAAGCAAGCGAAAGGCGAAAGTTAAGGCGGAAATTGAGCCGCCGCGATTCGATTGGGGGGCGATTCTGCCATGCAAGTGAATGAAAACTTGATCCGAAGCGTGGTTGCGGAAGTGCTCCAGCGTTTGGCCGCCAGCAACGGACGCGTGCCGCCGACGCCGGTCCGTAGCTTCCAAGGGCGCTTGGGGCTTTTCACCTCCGTGGACGAAGCCGTCGCCGCGGCGCGGGAGGCTTTTGAGCAACTTTCCCGCCGGACCTTGGCCGAACGCAAGCGGATCATCGACCACATCCGCCGCATTGCGATCGAGCAAGCAGAGGAATTGGGCAAGATGGAGATGGAGGAGACCAAGATCGGTCGACTTGCCCATAAGATCGAAAAGATGCGGGTAGCAGGTGAACGCATCCCGGGGGTGGAGTTTTTGCGGAGTGATGTTTTCAGCGGCGATCACGGTTTGACGGTGATCGAGTACGCCCCCTTTGGCGTGATTGGGGTGATTACACCTATAACCCATTCGTTGCCAACCTTAACCGGTAATGCCATCAATATGATTGCTGCCGGGAATACGCTGGTGGTCAATCCGCACCCGGGGGGACGGCGGGTGGCTGCCGAGGGGGTTCGCCGGTATAACGAGGCGATCTACCGTGATCTGGGAATCGATAACCTGATTACGATCATCATTGAACCGACGCTGGAAACAGCGCGGCAAATATTCAACCACCGCGACATCAATCTCCTGTGCGTGACCGGGGGAGCTGGGGTCGCCAAAGCCGCTATGCAGGCGGCCAAACGGGCGATTGTTGCAGGCCCAGGCAATCCGCCAGTAGTAGTCGATGAGACGGCGGACCTGGATCGGGCGGCACGGGCTATCGTGCGTGGTGCTGCTTACGACAACAATCTATTGTGCATTTCGGAAAAACAGGTTTTTGTGGTCGAGGAAGTATTCGATTGGATGATGACGGCGATGGAGCGGGCGGGTGGGGTCCGACTAAATTCAGCCGAAATCGATAAACTCACCCGCATTGCCATCACCAAAGTCGGTGAGGGAGACGACCAGCACGACGTTCCCGCCCGGGAATTCATCGGGCAAGATGCTGCGGTATTGGCGGCGGCGATAGGAAAGCGGGTGCCCCCGGAAACGGACCTACTATTCGGCGAGACGGAGGAAGCCAATCCCTTCGTCTCGGTCGAGCAGATGATGCCTTTCCTGCCGTTTGTGCGCTGCCGTAATGTCGAGGAAGCTATCGCGATGGCCCACCGTAGCGAGCACGGTTTCCGTCACACGGCGATTATCCATTCGACCAACGTCGAGAATATGACCCGCATGGGAAAGGTGATGGATACCACATTGTTTGTGAAAAACGGTCCAAGTTTGGCAGGCTTAGGAATCGGCGGAGAGGGCTATCTCTCCTTCTCCATTGCGGGTCCGACCGGCGAGGGCGTCACCACACCCTTGACCTTTACCCGGGAGCGCCACTGCGTGATGGTCGATAACCTGCGGATTTTGGGGAAGTAATCCAGAATCTGTAGAACAAATATCTCGGGGTCAAATATGGAGGATCGGGTTTGGAGGGCCCGGTTCGAAGAAAACGAGCGAAAGAGTACATGTCATGCGGCGGCCAAAGCTGACGTCAGAAAACCGGGCTCCCGTGTTGGTGTGGGATCATCGTGCTGGGTTGCTTCGGCATCACTGAGCTGAATTGCCGGGTTCAAGAGGTTCGAGGCAGGCATGGCTTTGGCAAGGGCAAAAAGTCGGAAGTAAAAAAACGTTGGACTCAAACCTAATGACCGCCTGGGCCATCGTTTTGACGAACGAGAGAAATCCCAAAGTTTCAAAGTCGAACTTTTTTGTCGGTGGAGCTTGCAGCCTCATGAGTCTTTGTGGAAAGACAATTCTAAGTGTGATTTAAACCATGCTTGCAGGACGTGTGCTTGGTTCCGCGACGGCGACGGTACGTCATCCATCGATGAAAGGCTGGAAGCTAATCGTGGTGCAGCCCTTGGCTGCCGATGGCAAGACCCCGGAGGGCGAACCAATCCTCGCGGTCGATAGCCTAGGGGCTGGGCGGGGAGCGACGGTTATCATATCGAGCGACGGGAAAGGTACGCGAGAACTTCTACAAAGTGAAGTGACACCGGTTCGGTGGTCGGTGATTGGCATTTGCGACGAGCGGTAGGTCTTCACCCGGCAGCCGCGATCCGAACGCACAGCGGAGCGCATTGCTGCAATTCAAGCTCGAGGAGTAACCCCTCTCGCAGCTATCCGCGGAGGAAAGTGTCGAAAGGAACGCGTCTTCAAATAAACCTCAAAACGAAAAAGTCCAGCATTGAGCACGGGTTTGCTCCGCACTTAATACGAGATCATTCGGGCGGCCTCTTAGCGGTTTTGGCCTCGGATCCGTTCAGATTTACGAACGAATGACCTCAAGCGGGAAAAGCGGATCGGAGCTAATCAACGGGATCTGGCAGACTGAACAATGACCGATCCTTTGGTCGAACAAATCGTCCGGGAAGTGATGGCACGGCTTAGCGGGATTTCCGCGGAGAGGACCGCGGGGGGGGCGACGAGCGTTTCAGGCCGTGCTCAGGGGGCGGACCCATCCGCTAAAGAGGTCACCGAGGAAGGAACGGTGACAATGGATGCAAAGGGGCAGGTACTTTCCGCAGATCACAAGAGTGACGGCGCCGCATTGGTGGGTCAAGGGCAGCCCTCCCCGGCGATTCCCGCCCCGCAGCAAGAGACTGCCTCCACCGATGGTCAATTGGTTCTGACCGACCGGGTGATTACCCTCAAACAAGTGGAGGAGCACTTAGGGCGAATCCGCCGGCTTATCGTCCCGACGCGGTCGGTGATTACCCCGGCTGTTATCGATGAACTGAAGCAACGGGGAATCACATTAGAATTTCGGCGTTCGGGCGACCGAGAGCAAAAAGGCATTGCCGACGCTGGAAGGCTTTTGATTCTGGAGATCGTAAGCCGACGGTACGATCCGGGAGAGCTTATTCGCCGTTTGGAGTCGGAGGCTGTATCGCTGCGATGGCAGCAAGGGGCCTGCTTGATAGCTGCCACAAATCGGTTGGCCGAAAGCCTGAGTGAAGCGTCGCAGGTCGGGGCGGTCTTGACGACACATCCGGCAGCAGCGGTCTGCTTAGCCAACCGGCGGCGGAGTTTACGGGCGATTTGGGCCGAGTCCTTGGAACAACTGCGCGAACATGCGGCAGATGTCGGCGCGAATGTGTTGGTAGTCCATTCACGGCGGATGCCCCTTCAGCAGTTGGTTCAAATTTTGAGCACCTTTTTCCGCGAAGCTCCGTACGAATGTCCCCAGGCATTGTGCGCAGAACTAACCTAACTCTCCGTCAAAAGAAGGGATCCGCAGTAGGGGTGAGAAATAAACGCTACACCCGGTTAAGCGGCGGCGGAGAAAAGACATAGGGAGTTAGGTGGGGGCAGCGAAGATAGGGAGGATTGCTTTACCCGAGACGGGTCGGGGTTTGGGGGGCAAAAGCAGCTCGGGTAAACAGCAAGCGCGGTTCTCGGAAGCGACCAAAGGAAGGGAAAACGATGGGGCGGAGACAAGGGGGATTAATCTGAGGTTGACCCGGGAATCGTACTGACTAGCCAAAAGGACTCCTTCGCTCGAATAAGAGGTCAATAAGACAGAAGAAAATCGAAGCCGATGTGAGATCGAGCCTTTACTTGCAAAAGGTTCGAAGGGAGCTTTTGGGCGAAAAACATCCGGGCAACTCGACAGGGTAATAGGCCTATGCGGATCGGGGAAGTGGTTGGAATGGTAACGTTGAACCGGTGGCACCCAAGCCTTCAAGGTGCTGCTTTTAAGATTGTGGTGCCTCTAAGTTTGGAAGATTTGTTGGCGGGGCGGCCAGGACCATGCGAAGAAGTGGTGGTTTACGACGAACTGGCGGCCGGCTTGGGCAACTGGATTGCCATTAGCGAAGGCCGAGAAGCGGCCCAGCCATTTCATCCGGATGTCAAGCCGATTGATGCGTATAACGCGGCGATTTTGGACCGGGTCGATGTGGAGCCACTAGTACCCATCGAGGGAACCTACTCATAGGCTTCATGGCGAATGAGCGTTTGCTACTTGTTCCGATAAAGCCTTGCACGACACTCGTTTGTGATGTGAATCGAAGATGAGTTCAAGGAGCCATGAAGCTCGGAAAAACTCGAAATAACCCCGGAATGGCGAAAAGTTGCGGTGTGAGCGGGGGAAGTGACCATGACCAATCTGTACAAAGTCAAGCAAGAGATTTGCGAAATTGGTCGGCGGCTCTATCAGCGGGGCTTTGCCGCGGCCAACGACGGTAATATCAGTTACCGATTGAGCGAAAACGAAGTTCTGTGTACCCCAACGCTCATCTGTAAAGGGTTCATGAAGCCGGAGGATCTTTGCATTGTTGACATGGAGGGGAATCAAATTGCCGGGCAGCGGCAGCGGACGAGCGAGGTGAAGCTGCACTTGGCAATCATGAAAGCCCGGCCGGATATAAGAGCGGTGGTGCATTGTCATCCGCCCCATGCAACAGCTTTTGGCGTGGCTCGCGAGCCCGTGCCGCAGTGTGTCTTGCCCGAAGTAGAAATCTTCATCGGCAATGTGGCTATTGCACCATATGCCATCCCGGGTGGTCAGGAATTTGCCGCGACCGTCCTTCCGTTTGTCCACAAGACGAATGTCATCATTTTGGCGAACCACGGTACCGTAAGCTACGACGAGACCGTGGAGAAAGCCTATTGGTGGACGGAAATTCTTGATGCCTACTGTCGGATTTTGATGCTTTCTCGAAGCCTCGGCCGGGTTCACTACTTCACGGAGCCTGAGGCACAGGCCCTGCTTCAATTGAAACAGGTATGGGGATTGAAAGACCCTCGGTTAGAACTGCAAAACTGCGAGCTTTGCGCCAATGATGTTTTTCGGGAAAGTTGGCGACAAAGCCAGGTTTGCCCGCAGGCCTTTTCGCCCCCGCTATTTCAAAGTTCGGGAGCTCCTGGTGAAACCTGTACCCAGGGGCAGTCGGGCGGCAACGGGCAGACCCCAGCGTTACCGGCGGGATCTTCCGGCGGGGCTTCGCCGGGAATTCCGGCGGCAATTCCCCCCGAGCAGCTCGAGGCTTTGGTTCAGATGATCACCGATCGCGTGATGGCTTCCTTGGCTCAGGCCGCGACCTAACAGGCAGTTCAAGCCCTACCGGGGCTCTCAAGCCTGCGAATTGCTCCGCTCACTTCGCACAACTCTAAGGGATCACATCAATCCCTTGGGCAAGCGGAAGCTGTGTTCGTGCGGATTTCTCACAGACGGTATCCGACGCAGCTTTACTGATGGGTTCCTCTCCGGGCTTGAGAGAGCTGGGAGGGAGGATTTCTCTCCAACAGTATTCGGCGGCTACTTCGCTAGGGGGGAGGAGGTTGCGCGTCCGCGTTTATTCCATTCGTAGCCATGCTATGCATGATCTTCTTCGAGGAGGCTGCCCGCAGTGGCAGTTTTAGGTTATTACTTTGGGGGGATTTACCGCTGCTTTGCCGAGTTACAGTCCCACAATGCTGAAACCGCAATCGACGTGAAGGACTTCTCCGGTGATTCCACTGGAGAGATCGCTCAGCAGAAAAAGCGCAGTCGAGGCCAACTCCTTAGCTTCCACATTTCGCCCCAGGCAGGACTTCCGCGCGGTGTGCTCCCGCATTTCGTCGAATCCGGAGATTCCTGCGGAACTCAGGGTCCGAACCGGTCCTGCGCTAATGGCATTGATGCGGATATTGCGTCGTCCCAAATCCCAGGCCAAATATCGGACGCTATGCTCCAAGGCTGCCTTACAAACCCCCATGAGGTTATATCCCGGCACGACCTTTTCACCGCCGTAATAGGTGAGGGTGACGATTGCTCCACCCGCCGGCATGATCGCGGCAGCGTGTCGCGACACTGCCACAAGGCTATAGGCACTGATGTCCATCGCCAAATGCCAACCGGCTCGATTCACCTCAAGGTACGGTTTACGAAGCTCGGTCGGCGGGGCAAAGGCCACCGAATGCACCACAAAATCCAAGCGTCCGTATTCCTCATGGACCCGGCTGAAAAGCCTTTCGAGATCCTCATCTTTTTGCACATCCACCGGAACAACCACCTTGGGATTGTACGGCTCCAGCAATTGCTTTACCCGGCGCTCACTCGATGGACCCGGCAGGTGGCTGAATGCAAGCTCGGCTCCCTCGGCAAACAATAGCTCGCTGATTGCCCACGCGATGCTCCGATCGTTGGCCACACCCAAAACCAAACCGATTTTTCCCTCAAACCGTCCCATGGAGCATTCCCAAAGTTTCTCACCCGTTAAATCTTCGGAGCCGCCTAAAAAGAAGGGTCAATGCAAAATCGTTCGAGCCTCGCGGCGGCTTCGTAAACTTCTGCTGGACCCTCACGGACCCGATATCCCCATCTTCCTTTTTTTCCAGTATCTTCTTGATCCGCTGCACGCCGAGGGTCGCGAGCGGCTGCAGTCATGCTACGGCTTGTCGCGGATAGCGCTTTCCGTCTCCACCGAAATGTGTCATTTTCTGGCAGAAAAAAATGAGACCACACTCTGCCACAGAGAAATGTGCTCGGGGAATCCGCCGGCAAATCTCGGGCGACTATTCGAAAAATTTGTCTAATGCGCCTGTTCCTAATCAGGGGTTTTTCTAATCACGTTGCAGCCCATTAACTCACCGCACTAACTACAGCGCGCTGGGCACAGGGCCTGCTAGCTGCTCGTAATAATCCACCGGCGAGGTATCCCCGGAAAGAACCTGGAGACAGCAGGTCCGCGATACCGGAAGTTGAGTTCGCAAAAATCGTTGCAATACCAAACGCTTGCGTTCGTTGCAGGCCGCCTGAGCCAAAAGCAAATGACCACAAATGACGATGATCGCTGCATCCACCAACCGTTGCCCGGAAAGGTCCAGGTAGCCCGCGGGTTGCTTCTTTGTAAACTGAATGGCTTCCAGCACCTCTTGTTTCGCCTGGGCAAGTCGGGCTTGCCATTGATTCAGATCCGGATCATCGTATTTTCGACCTTCCCATTCTGCGACGAAGCTTTCAAAACTTCCCGAGACTACCGCACGAACCGCCGCCACAATCTGCAGCTGACTGGTTCCTTCGTATATCGTAGTGATTCGGGCATCGCGGAAGTAACGCTCCGCAGCGTAGTCCTTCATGTAGCCCGAGCCCCCAAGCACCTGGATCGCCATGTCCGCAACTCGACAACACATTTCCGATGCGTAGTACTTGCTCATCGGCGTGAGCATGCCATTGAGCCGCTTCAGTGATCGGGCCAACTGCTTCCGGTGTTGCCGCTCCTCAGCGCTTAAATCCTTTTTCCACTCTAAAAGCCGCTGATTGTTGTTTTCCAAATCGCAAATCCGGCTGGTGTAGTAGACTAAAGCCCGGGCCGCTTCGATGGCCACGCGCATGTCCACAATCATCTCCGCCACCGGCGGAAGCTTTTCGATGGGCCCACCGAATTGCTGCCGGGTATGTGCGTATGTGCGTGCCAGGCGGTAGGCGGCCTCTGCAATTCCGAGTGATTGGGCCGCCACACTAACCCGCGCGCCGTTCATGAGAGCCATGACATACGTGATTAATCCCCGTTGCCTTTCGCCGATGAGCTTGGCGGGGGCGTCTTCGAATACAAGCTCGCAAGTCGGTGAACCATGGATGCCGAGCTTGTGCTCCAAATGGCGCACTCGAACGCGATCGGATCGTTCGGTCAGAAAAAGGCTCAAACCTCGGCCGTCGGTGATATCCGGTTCGCTTCGTGCCAAAACCAACAGAATTTCGCCGCAACCGTTGGTAATGAATCGCTTGACCCCATTAAGGAACCAGTTGCCCTCCTCATCCTGATAAGCCCGCAATCGCACGGCTTGCAAATCGCTCCCGGCTTCCGGTTCTGTGAGGACCATCGCCCCAGTGACTTCTCCCCGGGCAAATCGCGGCAAGACTTGATCCTTTATCTCCTCGCCGGCAAAGGCGTAAATGGTCTCGGCAATCCCCTGAAGCCCAAAGAGATTCATGAACGAAGCGTCCGCCCGAGAGACAATCTCCGTTGCCATCGTATAAACAAGGTTCGGACAATTAAGCCCGCCGTATTTGCGGGGCAAAGTGAAGCCCATTAAGTCCGCTTGACTTACCCGCCGCAAATTCTCTTGCACTAATGGGTGCAGTTCCACCGTGCCATCTTCCCGCAGACGGTTTCCTTCCTCGTCAATCTTGGCGGCATTCGGCGCAATGATATCCGCGGCAATCTGCCCAACGATCTCCAGCACTCGACGATAATTGTCGATAGCGTCTTGAATGTCCCAGGGGACGTAATCTGCGTCCCCGTTGGGCGTGTCCGTTTCTTGCAGTTGGGCAATCTCCGCAAGATCCAAGAAGTTGAACAAGAACTGAATATCCTCGTTATCCAAAAAGAAGTTGCCCACAGGCTTACTCCTTCGTGTTGACATGCGCACTGACGATACCTACTACGCAAACCGCGCTCCGCCGTTCCTCACTTCCTCCTTCATATCTTCCCGTGTTCGTTTTCTGAATCGTGAGTCGGAAAACACAAAGTCGCGACTCCCAAAACAAATATGGCGTTTCCCCGCACTTCAATTCTTCTTTACTGAGAAGCCCCGGGTGGTGCTGCCCCTTACGGCCTCAAAAACATTCCGATTCGAAAATCCGAGAGATTCTTTGGTTGACCAGCGAATTCCTCGGAACTTGAAAGCCGGGGCCCTACTCTCTTCTGTCATCGAGCCGGCGGGAGGCGCCCCCGGGAGCTTTGCCCTTCCCTTTCAGGCCGGTGGCCCCACCTTAATGCCCTGACGTTCCTTTAAGGCCTGGATCATCATGGGGATCACTTTCTTTAAGTCGCCCACGATCCCATAATGGGCCACGGAGAAAATCGGGGCTTCGCGATCGATGTTGATGGCAATAATTTTGGCAGATTCTTCCATGCCCGCTCGATGCTGTACGGCACCGCTGATCCCCGCGGCGATATACAGAGCTGGCCGAACCGTCGTGCCGGTTTGCCCAATCTGATGTTCCTTGCCGATGTAGCCGTTATCGACGGCCGCACGACTAGCGCCCACAGCCCCGCCGATGGCCGACGCCAATTCGTGGATCAGTCGGAAATTCTCCTTACTGCCCACGCCGGCTCCGCCGGCTACAATAACCCGGGCTCCTTTCAAGTTGACCTTCCGCGGCTCTTGGTGGCGTTCAATGATCCGCACAACCTCCGTAAGGCCATCCAACGGAACATGTTCTTCGATGATTTCGCCCCGCCGCGACGAATCCGGGGGCCACATCGCCATAACCCCCTCCCGAACCGTGGCCATCTGCGGCCAGCGGTCGTAGTTGACAATCGTGGCGATAATATTCCCGCCAAATGCCGGACGAATTTGCAGTAGCAACTTAGGGTGCACTTGTTTGGACCGTGGGTCGGTCAAATCGGCAATATCTAAATCCGTACAATCCGCCGTCATTCCCGCCCGAACGGCCGAAGCCACGCGCGGCGCCAGGTCTCGCCCCAAATACGTCGCACCGTACAGGAGAATCTGCGGCTGATATTTCTCGATAAGCCGAATGAGTACCTCCGCATAAGGCGCCGTTTGATAGATCGCCAATCGCTGATTTTCCACCAGGTAAACTTTGTCCGCTCCGTGAGCAATCAGCCGACTGGCTAAAGGCCGCACTTGCCAACCTGCAAGCACCGCGGCCATGGGGACACGGAGTCGGTCTGCAAGCTGTCGGGCTTTTCCGCAAAGCTCTAACGCGACATCGTGAAGCGAACCATCCTCTTGTTCGGCGAAGACCCACACCTCGCCACTGCGGTTTACTTGAATCATCTCTTTACCTACTCACCCTCGATATTTAGCTCAGTTATTTAGCTTCCAATATTTAGATCAGTTATTTATCAAGCGGGAACTCGTAGGCATGCCCAAAAGCAAAACGTTGTTTCCGGCGGTTGACACTCCGGTAAGCCACGGGACAATGGCGGCTAGCCATGCCCGCCGTCGCTCCGCCTTCAAGCGGCTCACTATTGTGATTTCTTTTGCTGGATTCAGAACCCCGCTGTCAGCCGCGCTGTTGCCAAGCGATCATGACGCTCCCTACAAAATTTTCTCGTTCAACGCGACGCATATGATCGCCGAAAGCCTTTTCGATCAGGGACCGATTTCTTAGCTTCCGTAACTCCCGCAGCTGATTATCGAGATCAGGCAAGGGTTCTTCGAGATCATATTCCGCACTCAGCCGCTACATTGTGCATGCAGCCGTGCCGAGCCTATGGGATGATCGCTTCGTGCGAAGCAACTACGGCTCTTTAACCCAAAGTTCGGTCCACCACCAATTCGTGGATTAATTGTCGGATCCCCTCTGGCGTCGGCGGGATCTCCGTGTACCCTTTTTTGGTAAGAACAATGGACTGAACCCGAAAGACCTTTGTGGGCGAACCGGCCAACCCGCATCGGCCCAAATCAGCGCCGATTTTGTCCAGATCCCATTGGTCAATGAGCAACCCGAGTTCAGCCAGCTTTTGTTTTCGCCTGCCGAGTTCTTCTTCTAAAGCTGAATCCGAAATCCCGGGATGCTCCTGTGCTATTTCCGCGCGAAGTTCAGCCTCGGCCCGGGCATGCTTGAAGCGCATCATGCGCCGAGCTGAAGGGGGCCGGGGAATGTTCGCATGTCCCAAAACCGTCACTAATACCGGGAGTTTGGCTTCGACGTCTTCCCAGCCACGGCCCGTGTTACGCCGGCCTCGAAGCCATCCACCATCGATACCCCAAAACCGTTCCATATATGTGATCTGAGGGAGCCCCAATTTCTCGGCCAATTGGGGCCCAACCTGAGCCGTGTCCCCATCGATCGCTTGTCTGCCGCATAAAACGATATCGTATTGACCGATAGTGCGAATGGCCTGGCTTAAGATATAGCTGGTTGCCAGGGTATCACTGGCTGCGGCCCGGCGATCCGTAAGAAGAATCACCCGGTCAGCCCCCCGATACAAGCAATCCCGGAGGATTTCCGCCGCTTTTGGGGGCCCCATGCTTATAGCGGTGACCGTGCCGCCGTAGCGGTACTTGACCTCCAAGGCGGCTTCCAAGGCATTGAGATCTTCCGGATTGAAAATAGCTGGCAAGGCCGCTCGATTGACCGTGCCATCTTCTTTCATCGCATCGCCGGTAATGTTAGTAGTATCCGGCACCTGTTTTACACAAACGATGCAATCGTAAGGCACAACCTGAACCCTCCAACTTGACGGCGTCAAACGGGGAAAGATTATCACCCGTTAGGGTTGGGGGTCAAGACCGACGTTGTGGGAAGTCCACCGGTATCGTCAACTTACTGCCATTATTCCCGCGGCAAGGACGCAGGATGCTTCTCTCGCGAAGCCTTTTGACACGAATTGTCAACGATTTACTAAAAAATTCTAGACGAAGTTTGTCAGGTGGGGATTGCGTTCTCGCGGGGGTTCTAATCAATGCGAGAAGATTTGCCCGCGGCGACACCGCATGAGAAGCCATCCAGGAATTGTGCAAAACATCGTAAAAATGATGAACGGACAGGCAAACCGCGAGGACTAGTCGCCCAGTTTCGCGGGAAAGTCTTTTTTCCAAGTAAGATTTCGTCACGCATGGAAGCATGGTGGCAGGCTAATGTCGAACTTGATTCTCAGCGATCGGGTTGATCGTCAGCTATGCGGTCGACGAGCGTTATGCACGGAGAAGATCTTGGGGACACAGAGAAGATCTATCTGTCCTGTTTGGGAGTCAAACCCTCGGACTCAAGGTCCAGATTGGAGGGAAATCAGCCCCGACCATCTGCGTACTCGGACATTGGAAAAGCCGGGCTTTTCGCCGGGGCAAGCTCGGCATTCGGCCGGGGCTGCAGAGCGTGATGATGAGCTGAGCTATCAATATCCGCTGCGAATTTGCCGAGCGCAAATACCCGCCGCCTTGGTCCAAATGATGGCAGCCCCGGCCAGCTTATTCCTCCTGCCTTTTTTCTCCTTCATCTGTTTCGCCCGCTGTATCGGTTTTCACGGGTTTATCCGATCCTTGTCCAATACCATGATCCAGAGCTCTTTCCTCAGATCTTCCTTCGTTTGTCTCACCGTCGCGATTTGGGCCACGCGGGCCACTCCTCCGGGCTTCCGGCTGAGCTGCCGCTGAGCCGGTCCCCGGGCGGCGGGTGACCGCTCTCTCTTCCTTTTGACCAAGCGGAGTTGCTTTTTCGATCTTAAGCTCGGTCATGAAACCGGCATTCGGCCCGACTTGGTGCCCCTTCGCTTCGATGCGGTCTCCGGCGGTGGCCAAGCGATAAATCGCGGGATCGAAAAAATCGACGGTAATTTCAACCTCCTCCGCTAAACTAACCTGAAGCGAACCACGCAAATAAGGATTCGGCGGCAAAGCCACATGGAGCACTCCCTGCCGATCGATCCCCGTCAATCGCCCACGAATATCGAACGGTGTGTCCTCCGCTAAAGCAGGCGGTTGGCTTCCTCGAGGGGATCGCACCGCTCGCCCGGGCCCCCGGGAGCGCTGTCGCCCATTTGCTCGGTCATCTTCGGTAGGCGGTCCGAACGGTTGCTCGCCACTCGGCCCGCTTCCGGGGTGTGAGACACCGGCCGCCGATGCTGCTGCCTCCATCTCGCGCACCATGTGCTCCGGAAAAACACCCAATTGAGTCTTCGTGTTTTCCGGGTTAGGGGAAAAGACCAGGAGTTTCAAAACCTTCTCCCGGACTTGACCTGTGCGCTTGTCCACACTGCCGAGGAATTGAACATACTGGCCGGGTTGAAGAAATTCCGAAGTAGCAGGACCGGTCAGGCGTACTTTTGCCTCCGGCGAGATCTGAAGCATCCAGACCTGACCGTCTAAGCCGATCATGCGGATCATCCCAGGGGCCACCGCATCGATGGTCCCCGTCGCCTCCAGCCTTGGCATATCCGCCGGTAAGGGCATGCGCCCCCCAGGACGTCCTGGCCCCACTCGGCCCGGGGGAAACCCGCCCCCTCCGGGTCCTTGAGGAGGCATTCCGGGCCCCACGCCCGGCTTATCCGCAGGCCCCATGCCAGGCTGAATCCCGGGTCCTCCAGGCGGCTGCTGAAACTGCCCGAATTCTCCCCCCAAGAGTTGGGCCCAAGGCAGCATCGCAGCTTCTACCCGGTGAAAGCCAAGGCTTGTTACCCCACCAGCAATCAAGATCATCGCCACCAGGCACGAGGAGGAAAAAGCGACCTTAAATCCCGCTTTCTTCCACCCGAGAGATGCACTCGGTCGACTCTCTGAAAGGTTGAAACTGGCAAAAGGGCCGGCTTTCGGGCCCTTGGTTATCCAATCGACCTGAGTCATTGTACATCCCTCCTTCTGTCGCAATAGTGAACCTATGTCGATCGCTAGCTCAGGCCAAAAGACACGCAGCTCGCAGCATGCCGCCAATCGCGTTCAGCTACAGGCCAATCGAGTCCATGTTTTACGCTTGATTTTTCGTGTTACCGATCACCGTAAAAGCTGACGTCTCTCGACCGGCAAGATGCTTTTTCTTATCGGCGCACAACCTTAAGAGTACAGTGGGGAATCACTTTCCGCCACTTAAAGCTTAATTACCGGAAAGAATTTTCCGCCTTTTTTCACCGCTCACTCCGATAATCTGAGCACTACTTGGGTGGAGATTTCATCCGTGGCTGCCCGCAGATAACTCTCCTGCCATTAACTCTTCTCTTATCATTCCGGATCGACACATGCTACTCCGGACTGACACAGCCGGTGACATTCGGCTCAAATACAATCGGTGGCGTTCAGCTCAATAGGAAGCAGATCACTCATGGGAAAAGAGCAAGCGCTGCGGGGAGATTTGGAGCTGCGGCTTCAAACTTTGCCTTTTCTCACCATTTAGCCGTTCGCTCGCACAAAATCGCGAATTCCGCCGAAAAAATACGGTTCGTGCCCAGAGAATACGGTGCATAATTACTCATGGCCTTTTACGCCGTTACTCCTACAATTACGTGCACACGTCTCGGCAATTCAGGTGGGAATTGGGCGCCCCATTTCAAACGATTTGGAACATTGGAACAATTGCACCAGAAAACGTTTAGAAATCAGTAGTTTTTACAATTCAGTGATTTTCTACTTTTGAACTCCATCCCCCGGTGAGTCGTATCGCAACACAGGCCGCGCTGTCCGGAGTTTCTTTCAAAGCAGATTACACCGTCACCTTCACGCGTTAGCATCCAATACGAAGTTAAAGGTCCTAAATGGAGGCTCCCACACGGCCCAGGACAACCTACTTGCAATCGGTCCTTGCCGGTGAAATTTCGGTCGTAGACTGAATGACAAATTGGGACAACCGGGTTGGCACCTCCAAACCTGCGTGAGTGAATCCTCAACTAATCCATACTGCATGTGGGGTAGTTTTATCATGCCGAATCGACTCGCAAACGAACTGAGTCCTTACTTACTTCAACACGCGGAAAATCCGGTGGATTGGTACCCTTGGGGGGAGGAAGCACTTAACCGGGCCAAATCGGAAAACAAACCAATCTTTCTTTCAATCGGCTATTCGGCCTGCCATTGGTGCCATGTGATGGCGTATGAGAGTTTCGAGGACGAAGAGATCGCGCAGCTTTTGAACGAAAGCTTCATTCCGATCAAAGTGGATCGCGAGGAGCGGCCGGATCTCGATCAATTATATATGCAGGCAGCGCAGGCCTTCGCCGGGCACGGCGGTTGGCCCTTAAGCGTCTTTCTCACACCGGACCTTCAACCGTTTTTTGCCGGGACTTACTGGCCGCCTCGGACTCGCGGGCAAATGCTGGGCTTCGATGAAGTCCTTCGTCGTATCGACGAAGCATGGCGCGAGCGGCGCGACCAGGTCCATCAAGTGGCGAATTCCGTTGAGACACTTCTTAAATCGTTACAGCAGGAGCAGCGTCCCGCAGAAGGCTCGTTGGAAACTCTGGCGGAACAAGCAACCGAAACCTTGCGTCAAGCCTATGATCCTGATTGGGGTGGATTCGGCCATGCACCTAAGTTTCCGCATTCCCTCGAATTGCGATATCTCTTGCGACGTGCGTATCAAAAGGCGGATCCCCAATTACTCCGAATAGTGAAGCATTCGCTTTCGGCGATGGCAGCCGGGGGGATTTATGATCATCTCGGAGGCGGCTTTCATCGTTATAGCGTCGATCACTCTTGGACGGTTCCCCATTTTGAGAAAATGCTTTACGACAATGCCCTTTTGGCCCTTGCCAATCTCGATGCGTGGAAAGCAACAGGCGAAGAATGTTTTCGACAAACGGCCGAAGATACTCTGGTCTACATGCTGCGTGATTTGCGCTTGGCTGAGGGGACTTTCGCTTCAAGCGAGGATGCGGATAGCGAAGGTGAAGAGGGCAGGTTTTATCTTTGGCTCCCCGAGGAAATTACCGAAATCCTCGGCCCCGAGTTGGCCCGGCTTTTCATGTTGGCCTACACAAGCCCTCGCGGCTGGCTTGAGGGCAAAATGATCCTTCATCGAACTTGCACACGAACCGAAGGGGCGGCGAAAGCACAAATGGACCCGGACGATTGGGAGCGGGCAATTAACGAAGCACGTCGAAAGCTTTTCGAGAAGCGCAATCAGCGCGTGCGTCCTGGCCGCGATGACAAGGTCATTGTGGCGTGGAATGCCCTGGCAATTAGCGCCTTGGCCCGTGCTGGAGCCGCTTTCGGTAATTCTGCTTATTTGCAAGCGGCGGTGGAGACAGCCGAGTTCATTTTTGGCCGTCTGTGGACGGGCCGGAGCCTCCATCGATGCTGGCGGGAAGGTCGGGCATTTGGCCCAGGATTTTTGGATGATTACGCGGGGCTTGCCTGGGCTTGCATTAATCTTTTTGAGACGACGCAAGAGGGACGCTGGCTTGACCGTGCCGTAGCTTTGGCGGAGATCATCTTGGAGCGATTCTCAGATTCGCGCGATGGCGGTTTCTACTATTCGGCAGACGATGCGGAAACCCCAATTGCGCGACCCAAGGAGTTTTTTGATGGTTCCACGCCATCCAGTCATTCAATGGCGACCGGGGTGCTTGGTTGGCTCGGTCATATGCTACAGCGAGGTGATTTTCGCAAGGCAGCCCAAGCTGCTATGGAAGCCGGTCTTGCCCGATTTCCCTTGGCTCCGTCGGCGATGACGCAACTGCTCAGTGCCGTGGAGTGGACTGAAGGGGAGGTGATTGAGCTAGTACTCGTGGGATCGGCGGGGGATTCGGGTACTCAATCGATACTTCAGGCATTTCACCGGAAGTTTATCCCGAATGCGCGGCTCCTGGGTGTTCCTCCAAAGCACTCAGAACTCGACTCCGAGCATTTGAAGCGGGTAGATTGGATCAAGGTGCTCATTGAGGCGACCGAACCTCAGGCGGCTGCCAAAGAACCAATTCTCTACATTTGTCGGAATCGCACGTGTGAGCTGCCGGCCCGAGGCGTGGAATCGGCGCTGGAGGCGTTCGGCAGCCTAGAGCGGCCGATCTCCTGATTGCTGAGACACAAGCTCCCGAACTTCATTGTCGACATTGCAATTATGATGACCTTTGTCATTGTCGAGATTGCAATTATCATTATCTTGCGCACATCGGTGCGTATTTGCGCCACGGAGCCAAGATTAAACGGCCGATCTTTTCTATTCCAATGATTATTGTGATTATTGTGCGAGAACTAAAATTTTCTTACCTTTGTGACGGCGAATGCTTTTCAAATGCTTTTCAGATAAAAATTAAGGAGATAGGAATTCTACAACTCTTTTAGTGATGTTTCCGAGTATTCTCGGGAAAATGTAGATGCCTGTCGAAAATGCGATGCAAGAATCGGATGTTTCGGAGTATTTTCGGAAAACTGAGCAATAAGCCTTTTTGAACCTCTGCATCGGCATCATTATCGCTTCGCTCCCGCTGGGCTCTCCAGCTTCTCCGAACTTATTTTTCTTCTTGTAACGTAATCCTGGTGATTGCAACGTGATCTTGGCGACCAACTCCCGCTGCCGTTTCGCGTTTCTGCGCGCACTGCGTCAATGTAAATCATGTAGATAATCGAGATAATTTATCAACGTCACGAAGGTCTTGCGAAGTATTAGTTCGACCTCAGTCAACGGGAAGTTATGCTAAAGGAAGCAGCTCATAATCGCTCGGGCCCTAAACCCGAGTATCCTGCGTTTCTTGAGGAATACAACGGAGGCGGGATGGCGGGAGGTTAAGCGGTTTCAATTCCCAAACGCAAAGGTACCACAGGGTCCGAACTTTCTTGAACCCAAAGCGGCAGACGTTGATCGAGCACAGCTAAGTGAGCAAAGCGATAAGGGTAGCACAGATAAGGAAGCTTCAATCAAAGGTGAAAAATGGTTCTGGCTTGATAAAAACAATTGCGTCCGGTTGGCAAAAAAAAGCGGACATAAGACGCCGCCAAACTTACACATTAGCGGGACAATTAATTGTCGATGATGATAAGCCGCTTAAAGGACTGGTGGTACAGGCCGTGCGGGGCCCGGATCGTCCTCGGCGTGGCGATGCCCCTTGTCATATCTTGGACATCGTGGACGGTGATGAATTTCACCGATCGAATGTTCCTCCTGTGGTATGACACGGCATCGGTCGCGGCGGTCTTGCCCGCCGGAATGGTCCACTGGACCTTGATTTCTTTTCCGTTGGGAGTAGTCACGTTTGCCACGAGTTTCGTGGCTCAATACGAAGGCGCGGGCCGCGCACGGCGAATCGCGGCAGTTTTGGGGCAGGGTTATTGGAGCTCATTGGCAGTTTCACCCCTGCTTTTGGCGACGATTCCTTGGGCAGAGTCCGGCTTTCGAGCCCTTGGGCACGAAGCCCATTTGGCGGGTCTGGAGGCGGAGTATTTTCGGATCGCGATGCTCAGCGCTCCAGCGATGCTCATCTCCGGGGTGCAGGCCGCCTTCTTTACCGGTCGGGGAGATACCCGGCATGTGATGCTCGTCGATACCACGGCGGCAGGAGCCAATATCCTCTTGGATTACCTTTGGATTTTCGGTAGGGGCGGATTTCCCGAGCTGGGTTTGGCGGGGGCTGCCTGGGCAAGCACCGTGTGTCAATGGCTAAAGGTGATTTTATTTGGCTTGCTTTTGGCTGGGCGGCGATATGCCGGCTACCAATTGGGCCAAGCTTGGCGACTCGAAATTCCGTTGATGCGACGCCTCTGGTATTACGGGGCACCGAACGGCTTGCAATGGCTTCTGGAGGGGGCCGGTTTTACGATCTTCCTGCTTTTTGTGGCTCAATTAGGAGAATCGGCCACAGCAGCCACCAACTTAGCTTTTAATGTCAATAGCGTGGCGTTCATTCCGCCGTTAGGTTTGGCGATTGCCGTAACCACATTGGTGGGCCAGCAGATCGGAGCCGGTCGAAAAGACTTGGCCGATCGCGTCACTTGGACAGGCTTCCAACTAGCCGGCATCTACACAGGAGTGTTGGCGCTTCTTTATGTGCTTTTGCCGGATCTGTTTCTCGCGTTCTATGCAGCCGGGAAAAATGCCGCCGAGTTTGCAACGATTCGCCAGGAGGTCATTGTTCTTTTGCGTTTTGTTGCGGCTTACTGCGTGTTTGACGCCATGAATTTGGTCTTCTCCGGTGCCTTGCGAGGGGCGGGGGATACGCGATTCATCCTTAAGGTAGGGTTACTGATGTGTCCTATTCCCGGTGTGTTGACTTGGATCGGGGTGAGATACCTGGACGCAGGATTAGTCTGGTCGTGGTGGGTACTGACGCTTTGGACCTGTGTTCTAGGGGTGGTTTATTTGATTCGTTACCTTCAAGGGCATTGGCGCAACATTTGGCTCATCGAACAAGCATTTATTGAGGAGTCGCAGGAATTTGAGCCGGCGGCCGTCGGGGCAGATGACAGGAGTGAGCCGAAGCCGTCAGCCCTGGTGGAATGCTAGTTCGTGGAATCACGAGCAGCTATTGCCAAAAAAGGGGCGGTTTGAGTTGCCAAAAAAGGGGCCGCTTGAGAATGGATGTGGTTGCGGCGATGACCGACTCCACCTTAGCGTAACAGGATATTCACCACGGAAAGTCGATTGTTTATGGACCAGGGCCAGTGGATTGCTGGCCCGCCCTAGTCATCGATCGGGACACGTAGGCCCCGTGATCGGCGGGTACTCCCTGAATCTCATCCTTCGCCACGGCCCCTGCGCAAACGAATCCCGAAGCTTTTCCGGGGATGCTCCAGGAGTATTTGCTCTCAGTTAGTCAGGTTCAAAAATTTCTGCACCGTCTGCCCTAAAACCGCCGCTAGCCCTTTTTGTGACGAAATACGCGGGGCTCGGGGCTCCCCTTTTGGGAGGACAAATTAAAAGCGTCGTTAGCCCTTTGGGGCGAAGTACAGCGTTACTTGCGGACTTATCACGAACGAAACGGCTGCTGGTTTACCGCAAAAAACAGTCTTCAGCAGATTTAAGTTTTTAGCGGAGCTCTTGGAAGATTGGGTTAAGGCTGACATATAATTTCATCAGGGATTTGTATTACCCTTTAGACCAGGGGCACAGAGGAAGGAAGTCATCGATGCACTTCTCGTGCCGTTTGCTGGAGGGCTTACGGGCCTGGGAAAGATCGTGTGGGGATTGGTAGTAGGCGATTCGTTGGCCAATCACCGGGCAAGACGCTTTTTCGGTGCGCGAGAAGGACGGCTTCTTGAATGGAAGGCACCTTTTGGGGATGGAGATGCGCTGGGTAAGCCGTGCCGTTGAGTGAGGGGAGCTCCGCCATGCGTGAACAGATCTATCGCAGCTTAGCGGAGGTGCTGATGACCTTGCCGTGGGTCATCGGCGCGATTTTAGCCTCCGTCTGCCTGCTCCTCATCTTGCGCAGTCTAGCTACTGCTCCTTTTGGCTTGGGTTATCGCTTTAGGCTTCGGAAAAAGCTGGCGGAATCCAGTAAGAAAGAACGTAAAAGCAGCGGCCCACCGCCGCGTCGAAGCTGGTTCTGGCCGCGGCCAAAAGCTTAGCACTTTCCACCTTTGAACCTCCTTCGTGAACCCATTTCGACCCCCGCGGTATACCGGTCCATGCTGGGCTGCTTGACTCCCCCGTGAAATCTTCGCAAACTGGCTCGAAGAATTTCGGCCATCCTTAGGGCAGTAACCCGCGGCATCGTTAGCCGCGGCGTACGTGTTGAAATGAGCTTAACCGTCGAGGAATGCAGCACTTACCTGCCCAATTCCCGCGAAGAACCGAAATGACCTAAAGTTCGGCTTCCTCAAGTTACAGCCGTGAGCCTCTTTCACATCTACGAACATGCCTCCTATGCTACGCGGCCGGGTTGCAGGAGCATCTCCGTATGATGCACTGTCGCCGCGGGGGCCGTACCGTCTGATGAGCCCAAAGAGGACAGTTTCGATACGAACGACTCGATTAGGAAGGGAGCCCACGAAAAATGGTGCCAACTTTGCGCCCGTCAATGATCTCTCGCGGATTAGCGGCACTTCGTACTAGCTCACCATTTTTCCTGAGCACATCGATTCTGGCGGTGGCCGCACTTGCCGTGGGCAATCAAAACTTAGTTGCGTCCGAGGTACAAATCGTTTGGCCGGAACGGAACTGGGCAACCGCTCCCCCGGAAAGCCAGGGGATGGATTCACAGGCTCTTGCCGCGGCAGCCGACTACGCCCAGAAGTATGGCGGGGGCTCGGGATGTGTGCTCCGCCACGGATTGCTTGTGGCCGAGTGGGGTTCTCCGAATTACAAGGCGGATATCAAGTCGTGCACAAAAGGGGCTATCGGGACCAGCATCTTGGGTCTTGCCGTCAACGACGGATTGGTCGCCCTCGACGATCGTGCACGGGTCCATTATCCGCGGCTTGGTGAGGAACTTGAGGAGAATCGCACCAGCGGTTGGCTCGATGAAATCACGGTGCGTCATTTGGCCACGATGACAGCGGGTTTCGACGACGGAAGGCCCCCGCGGTTGATTTATCGGCCTGGTTTAGATGGGTTTTATAGCAACGATACATCCAACATGTTAGCGGAGCTGCTGACCCTACGTTATGGGCAGGACCTTCGAGAAGTGCTCAGAAACCGAATCATGGAGCCCCTCGGAATTAGTGAGGACCAATGGAGTTGGCGGGATAACCAGTATCGGGCTAAGACGATCGCCGGGCTTCCCAGCCGCGAGTTTGCCTCGGGAATCCGCATTACTCACCGTGCCCTTGCGCGAATCGGGTATCTTTACTTGCGAGATGGCAGGTGGAAGGATAAACAGATTCTTTCCGCCGAGTTTGTCCGGCTTGCCACCGCACCCACCGATCTTCCGCGCCCCTTTCCGGGCTATGCCCTCTACTGGACGTCGAACGCCCCGGGGACATTTAAGGAAATCCCCAAAGACGCGGCGTGGGCTTTGGGCCTGGGGGACAGCTTCGTGTTGATTTGCCCATCTCTTGATTTGGTCGTCGTGCGACTCGGTGTTGGTTCCAAAGCCTCGCAACTACCTGGCAAAGAAAATTGGGGAGGCGACCGGGTAGCAAGGTTCTTTCATCTGATTGTGAAGGCCGTTCGCACGCCTCCCTACCCGCCGAGTCACCTCATTCGAGAGATTCGTTGGACAACCTCGGAAAAGATCATTCGGCTTGCTCCCGGGAGCGACAATTGGCCGCTGACTTGGGGCGACGACGATCTTCTTCACGCGGCGTACGGGGATGGTCGCGGGTTCGAGCCGTTTGTTCCACGCAAACTCAGTTTGGGGTATGCGAAAATTGCCGGCTCACCACCCCACGTTACGGGTACCAACATGGTGTCGCCGACCGGAGAGCGTCACGGGGATGGGCCAAAAGGCGCCAAGGCAAGTGGGCTGGTAATGATTGATGGTATTCTGTGGATGCTTGTGCGAAATGTGGGTAACTCGCAGTTAGCATGGTCCTTCGATCGAGGAAGAACGTGGCAATGGAGCTCGTGGAAATACACGACGAGCTTTGGCTGCCCCACTTTCCTAAACTTTGGGCCGAATTATCAAGGAGCTCGCGACCAATATGTCTATATCTATTCGCCTGATACGGACACCGCGTATGAGCCCGCGGTTAGGATGGTGTTGGCCCGGGTGCCGAAGGACCGGCTTTTGGACCAGGAAGCGTATGAGTTCTTCCAAGGTTTTGATGGGAAAGGGCAGCCACAGTGGACACACGATATTTCGGCGAGGGGAGCGGTGTTTAATCATCCCGGCCGATGTTGGCGAAGCGGAATAACGTATAACGCCGGAATCCGGCGGTACCTCTGGTGTCAGACCCTCTTGGGGGCGGACCGAGACGCTTCCAAAGGACTTGCGATTTTCGAAGCGGCGGAACCTTGGGGGCCTTGGCAAACCGTGTTTTATGCCGATCCTTGGGATGTCGACGCGGGCGAAACCGCGAGCATTCCCACCAAATGGATCAGTGAAGACGGCAAAACACTCCACCTGGTTTTCTCGGGCGACGATGCATTCAATATTCGCCGCGGCGATCTCAGTTTGTGGTGATCAGCCCACTTTTACATTTGGAGAATGGGGGGGCTAACCTGCCGCGACTTTATTCGCAAAAGGCGCATTTGGCGACTTAACCTCAAAAGACACATTTAATGACTGCGAAGTTTCGTCTGCCGCGCGTTGGCAAACCATGGAGGGAGGGTTCGCACGGCCGAGTTATCTTTCAAATCAACCCCAACTTGCCGTGCTGCTGGCAAAGGCGCTGGCACTGGATCCGGCCGTTTATTTCCGACCTTGCGATACGCCTATTCTCTTCAGGCAATAAAAGGTCAAGTTGTTTCAATGAGCCCGCGGGCGGCAGAACCGGGCTTGGCTCGAACGCTGAGGATTCTAACGCATTGGAATAAGCAAGGCGGATGGTTTAGCGTTGCTTTTAGGACGCGACCTTTCTAATGATCGAGGGGTAATCCTTCGGCCGGGTCTTCCCCCTTCCGTCCACGGCGGACTGCTTCATAGGGAACTTTTTGCCGGTATTGATCGGGATAAAGCCCGATCCGTTCGAAAGGAATGGGCCGAAAACCAATCGCAAGGAGTTCGGGATCGTCCGCCTTGATTTGGAAGGTTCCCGGCTCGTGCATCATCACACCTTTGAGTTCCGAACTGACGAGATTCTGTGCCACGCAATTCCGTTTATGGTCCCGAAGGAAAAACTGCCCACAGCGCAAAACGACATTCCGGTAGATCCAGTTCGCATTGGGTAACTCTTCCAGGCGGGAAAGCTCGGGATATTTTTGCAGGTACGTGGCTCGGTCAACGTCGCCTTTTTCCAGCCAACCAGTCACAAATTGTTTCCAGCGCGACTCTGACCACGGGCTAAAACTGATTGCCGCCATGCAATCGACGAAGAGATTGTTGTCTATGATGTTTTCTTTGCCACCGTGGACTTGAACTCCGCCAAAACCAATCGCGCCTGAAGATGCATGGTAAAAGACGTTACCATAGACAAGAACCCCCGAGATCGCGTCATCGAGGCGGATCCCTGCGCGGCCCAACGGTGGGGTCTTCATGGGATTTTCCCAACCGCCGATATGATGCCAATAATTGAAGCGGTAAATAACGCCCCGATAGGTGGGATTGCCGAACATATCGACGCCACCTTGGTCATCGGATTCCATCACCACGCGGCACACCTCGTTCCACTCGATGAGATGGTCGTTGCCCTCAACCCGGAAGGCACTCGAGCCCACATCGTGCACCCAGTTGTAAGCTAAGCGGTTACCGACCCCATTCAGTAGAACACCCGGCGTGTACGTATGATCTACTCGCGAAAGCTGGTAGATGTGGCAATTCTGCACAAAACTTTCCCCCGGGATGAGCGTACGTCTCTCCCCGCAATCCATAACAATTCCGCCCCGTCCAAGAGAATAAATGTTGCATGAAAGCACGCCGTGACCAATCCCGCGGCGAATGACGATTCCGTCGCCTGCAAAACGCCGCACGATGCATCCGGCTATCAAGCAGTGCTTTCCTCCGCGAATGTGCAAGCCATCCGCCATGCCGAGTTCCCAAGTCAAGTTCTCGAACCGCACATGCTCGGCACCATCTAGCACAACAAAGGGACTTCCGAAGAAGGAAAGCTCCGCCGTAGCTTGGTTGGGATCATTCGGTGGGTAAACATAAAGAATCAATTTTTGCCGATCCAGGTACCACTCCCCGGGTTGATCCAACTCACACAACATATTTAGAGCGAAGAATGGTTGTCCCACATGATAGCCATAACGGTGGTACGGTGCCTGCAAACGAATCTCGCCGGTGGCTGGATCCACGGCTGCGATTCTCTCATACGAATCGGCCCAATCCCAAAACCAATACCCGTAAAGCCAACCGTCCGGCTCTTCGCTCCAGGATTTCAACCGTGGGTCGCTGAAGTAAATCACTCCGGCAGCCGAGCCTTTCCTCCCGTGGGAAGTGATGGGATTTTCATCACTGACCTTTTCAACCCAGACAAACCCCTGATTCGGCCACCGGGCCAATGTCAGCGGTATTCCATTCCAAAAAAGCTCCACCACGGGATGGGTTCGGAAGCCGCGACCGCTTGCAAATCCGCCAAGTACTAGCGGGGGAACCTGCTCGATTCCGAGGCTTTTCAACGAAACTTGATAAATGTGGCCGCGTGCGGATTCCGGCACTCGCCGTAAAACCGCTGGATCATGCGTTTTTTCAAACCCGCGCAACATCACGCCGCCGGAAAACACCGGCTTCTCCCCGGTGGCCGCTCGATAAACGATGGGACATTCGGCGGTACCCGAATCGATGGCCTCCAGCCGGAAGGTTTCCCGGACCTCATAGCGTCCTCCCCTGATAGTGACGGCAACCCCGCCCCGCGGTAGCCCGTGTTCGGATTTTAGCTGGCGGATTGCGTCCCGGGCCTGAGCGAGATCTTTCCAGGGCCTGGCAGCGGTACCATCACCCTCCGCCAAGCCGCTGGGAGACACGTAGAACTCCAAGGCGGGTTGAAACGGTCGGCTGAAAGGTTCTGGAACCCCCGGGACGGCGGATTGTGGTTCATCAGCCGATAAGAGCCCCCGAAGTAGTTCCTCTGCCTCCTGACGATGATGAAGTGGGCATGAGCTTTCACCTATGATGCGGCGTGCCAATTCCTCGGCCTCTTTCAAGTTCCCCGACACAACGGCTTGCCGGAGCTCCTTAAGTAACACAACACTTCCCGGTACTTCGAGGGTTTGAGCAAAAAGGGGTTTCCCGAGGCCCTTGTCCATTTCTCCGGAAACGGTAACCGCGATCACTAGGAAAGCGCAGTAGAGCAGTTGGATGGCGTGCCGGCCGAACCGCTCCCACATTTGGTCGTGAGAGCCTGGCGCGAAAAGGTACCGCTTCGCAATTCGAGAGGTCATGTCAACGTCTCCACAGTTTGACAAAACGCAGGGGGGTACACCGATTTCAGCCTCGACGGCATGTATCGCGCTCACTTTTAACCGCGGATGGAGCAACTCGCAAGAGATATATCCTTTACCTTCTGAAAAGCGATTCATCCGCTCGAGTAAGGCTTTTCCGTTGCGAATCCACACCCGTACTTACGAGGCATTGGTTAGCCGAAAGCTCCTGCCGCCTATGAATGACTGAAAGCCTCCATCACGCCCAAACTATTCCGAAGTGTCGGGCCGGGGTGAATTTGAGATTCTCGGCATTCAGTATTCAGAAACGTGGAGCTAGGAAACAAGTTCCTCGAGGTGGATCGAAAAAGCTCGTGATGAGAAGGTGGATTGTCCCCGAGACGAAGATGAGGTGGTTAGAGACTTCTTGTCTTGGCAAACATAGCTGAGTTCGCTGGGTCCGCACTTGGTCTGCGAAGTTGGTGCTTTCATCATTTACGGAGCTTACGCTGCGTCAGAACGAGGGACTAAATAAGTCGGTTATAACAACTTTAACGCGGCGAAAGCTTGCCCGGGTTGGCACATGAGCGGTAAACTAAAGATGGTTCAAACTCGGGCGGGCCAACACTTTCTGTAAAAAGGCAGCAGCACATTGAGGCCTAAAGCTCCCGGCTTTACACCGCAAAATATATTTAGCGGCTGCTGGGCTCAATTTCGCCACTTTTTGCTTTCGCGGAAGCATAGATAAACCATTTTTTCATCAGGGAACATTCGTTTTCTGTTTCTTCTGGAGTACGAAGGAAAAACTCCATCAACGGAGTGTTTGATCCGTATTTGATTGGAAGGCGGCGCTTCTTCGTGTGTGGTTTGTCAGGTATTGATTAGGCTTGTGAGCAGCAGTGGACCGAAACCCTGAATGTACTCGGGCATGGCCCAATCTGACCACGAACATATAAAAGCGGGGATTGAGGTAACGGGGAGCAGCCCCTCAAACCCGCCGGGCAATGATCGCGGTGGTAGCACACCGGGCGAGGTGTGGCTCGATGGAGGGGTCTTGGCCTGTGCATGCCCCGATTGCGGCGCCCCCATGTCCATCCGATTGTGGCTTGGGCTAGCCGACTGCTGGCGGTGCGGTTGTAGCGTCATTCTCACGGACGAACAGATTCGACAAGCGGAGCAGTTGTGGCAGGCTCATCAGGAGCGGCAAAGGTCGGAAGCTTTGGAAGCTGCCGCCGCCATCAAGCCAAGTATTGGGGGTAGACAACCTCCGGTAGTCGTTCCCTTTCAGAGAAAAGATCGGTCAGCGGCGGCGCGACCGTTGGAGAGCTTTGCTTTCCCACGAGTCGTAAAACCGGCAAGCGGATCTCGATCGTCTCTGCCCATAGGCACGCGTAGCGTAGCCCCGGCTTCTCAACCGCCCGATGCAAAACCCGCACCTCTACAGCCCATGCAAATCCCGTCGAGATCCGTCGGGTTTTCCCAGCGAATGACCCGGCGGCGCAAAGTGCGTTTTTTCGATCTGTTTCCCCCTTGGTTAGTAAGCTTCGTTTTTCACGCCATCTTGCTCCTTTTGCTAGGGATGTGGATGGTACCGGGAGGGCCAGCTCCGGCCATCACTTTGTCGACGACCATTGGCCCCGAGGATCGCTTGGGAGAGGAGCTTATTTGGGAACAAGACCCCTTAGCGGCCCTTGAGCAACCGGATATCGAACCTTACGGCCTCGAATTGCCAAATCCAATGGAATGGGAGGGAAACATAACGGTTGATTTACCCACCGAGCCCTTGCTTCCCGGCGAGGAGCCCGGTTCGCAAAACGTTCTCGATGCCTTGCCCCCGGCACCCACCCCGGCAATGCAACCGGGCGGGGCTTTGTCCGGGCGGGACCCGGCTGTCCGTAGGGCCATTGCTTTGCAGCAGGGAGGCACCGATGAGACGGAAGCGGCCGTTGCCTTGGGTCTGGCGTGGCTTGCCCGGCATCAAAACGCGGACGGAAGCTGGAGCTTGGACCGGTTCCATCTAGCGCCCAAGGCAAGCAGCAAGACCGGCATGGGCTTTGTAAGTAGTGATACGGCCGCCACGGCTTTGGCTTTGATGGCATTTCTTGGGGCAGGGCAAACCCATCGACAAGGGAAATATCGTGAAACCGTAGCCAGTGGACTCCGTTGGCTCACCTACCAACAGCAAAGTAACGGGGATTTGCGAGGCCGGGGCTCGGGGCGGATGTATGCCCATGGACTGGCCGCCATTGTCCTTTGTGAAGCGTATGCCATGACCAACGATCCATGGTTGCGCTTGCCGGCACAGCGAGCAGTGGATTTCATTGTCGCCGCTCAGCATCCGGCAGGCGGGTGGCGTTACGAGCCTGGACAGGCGGGGGATACCAGCGTAGTGGGCTGGCAGCTAATGGCCCTACAAAGTGCCCGGATGCACTATCTCCTTTATGTCCCCGAGGAGACCCTCCGGCGGGCGAGTAGCTTCTTGGATTCTGTAAAGCACGATTATAACGGCGGGACTTATGGTTACTTGCCTGGTAGCCACGCTACCCCCGCCATGACGGCCCAGGCCCTGTTGTCTCGATTGTACCTGGGGTGGCCGACGACGCATCGGGGCGTTCGGGCAGGGGTTCAATGGCTCTTGAGCGAGCATCTACCGAATATAGACAACCCCAATATCTATTACTGGTATTACGGCACGCAGTTGATGCATCACGTGGGCGGGACCGCCTTTCGGCGTTGGAATTATGTGATGCGGCCCATTCTCTTGGAAATGCAACATCGGTCGGGGCCAGACGCGGGTAGTTGGCCTCCAACAGGGGCATGGGCTACCGAAGGTGGACGATTGTTCATGACGGCTTTGGCGGTTTGCACCTTGGAAGTGTATTATCGCCACATGCCTTTGAACAAGGAGGATGCGGTAAAGGTGGGGCAGCTTATCGAGGCATCTTCGGCCGACAAAAAAACACCCGGCTCTCCCTCCAACGAAGCCCCATCGGGCGGGGCGTAGTGCCCAGGCCATCGATCGAGCTATGCTTTTCACTCTCCGCACGGTTTTCTCATGAACCACAGGCGGGGTGTACCCACCCTACAGTGTCATCGACGCCACCTTCGGCGAAACTTGCGGTTTCATGGTCGCCAATTGCCGGAAGGGGCATTACCGAATCTCTATTTCGTGGAACTATCGCTTTGGCTGCGAAAAAACAAGACATGGAATCCGAATTTTTGATTAGGGAAATTTCTTCCGCCGAAATCGCAGCACATGCCGAATCACTTGTTGACCATGTTTAATGGTGATGATCACCGATGGTGAACATCCGTCAATGTACTGCCAATTTGCCCCACACGCCCGCCGAAAGCGGCAGGTTATCGGAAAAATAACCGACGGAGAAGATAAGCACGCCCCACCCTGCGGGAAAAGCGGTTCGTATAATCCGGACTGGGTACTGCATTAACTTGTTAGAGTCCTATCCCGCATGAAAGCGCGTAGAAAACCGAAAGATTGATCAGAAGTTCTTTTTCGACTGCTATCGATAGCAGGATCATAAAGAAACGTTTGTAGCATTCAAAATGTTACTGATGGTGACGGGGACGCGAGCAGATCGCCGTAACATATGCCACTCTGTTGAATGTTCTATTCTATCCTCTCTATCCTCTCGCATGCCGCGAATTGAAATCCGTCAAAAGGTCTGACCAAATTGGACCCGCTTTAACTTTTCTCCATCAACCCCGTAATTTAACTACTCATATCACTCGTCTTGTCTCAATTTCGGCTCCAAGGGATCGTGGTGAGCTTTTTTGGGCTCATCGTGGGTACGAACACCAAATTTACTTCCGCTTTCCTTCTCGAAGAGTAATTTCGTCGGTAAAAACGGCAGTTATTGCTGGATTTTCATGCCAAATTGTTACGCGAATTTGCGCCCTAAGCGAAAGAGTGTTCAGGCCTGCAATCAGTGCTTTTGACCAAAGGGAAATGCGCCAGATTGGACATGCTTTGACCCGGCGGCGAGCAGTCGGGGCGGTCCTAGCTTGCGTTAAGTGGGGAGCGGTTTAAAATGGTTTTTGATAAATGTACCAAGTTTTTTCGGAATGTTCAGGGCATGGGGTAGTTTTAAAGCATCGTGCGACTGTAGAAGTCATTGGCATGTTTCAGCCGATCATCTGATCCGTGGGGGCGCAAGTCGGGAAAGAAGCAAGATTTACTTTCACTCGAGCCGGTTCTCTGCTTGCTCAGGGCTAACCTCAAGCTAAAGGGGTTTTTGCTCAGTCTCACTTTCGTTCCAATCGGGCTTTCTTCTTGCGTTTTGCTTCGCTCGTTCGGAGGTCCTCGGTGATGACGAAAGGCGGCATGGCACCAACCGAATTACTCGGCCCCCTGCGCTCCTTGATTGATTGCCCACATTGCTGGTCGCGATTTTCGGTGGCGGATACTTTATGGATCGCCGAACACCCTGATCTGGTCGCGGACCCCTGCTTGGGCACAGATGCTTTAGAGCATGTCTTCAAATCGGGTTTTGGCTGCTGTTAGGCGGCGTGAGATGAGGCTGATCATACCATATAAATGGATCACCGCTGCCGTCGGTGTCCACCTCTTTGCCACGGATCGCCGGACCTGGTCCCGAAGGTGGTCATGCACCCGCTGCCATACCCCCTGTTTCCGCCACCGCCAGAAGACGGTGTATACCCTCTTCCACTTGGGAAAATCATGGGGCAACGCGCGCCACGGCAACCGGTTCGAACCACATACAAGATGGCGTTGAGGATCTCTCGCCGATCGATGGGCCTCCTGCCCCGCCCAGCAGGCTTGGGAATCCACCTCCGGAGGATTCGCCATTGCTCATCCGAAAGATCGCTGGGATAAGTGGTCCTCGACATTGGATACGGCTCCGCCTTCCATGACTGAGCACCTTACGAAGGCGGAGTCGTCCATTTTTCATCTTCCGGTCAATTTCAAGACAGGGTCTTAGGGGGCGGAGTCTACCGCGGGCCAAGCGGTCTTCGGAATTCCCAAGCCGGCAGGAGAGATAATCGGCCCCCTACCGTCTTATCGTTTCCTCCCCAAGAGAATCCCAGAGTGGATATCCCAAGCCACCAGCGTAAGCCGGTGGTGAACAACTCGACCCACCAGCGTGAGC
>CAKZMM010000082.1 GCA_937128505.1 uncultured Thermogutta sp. | reverse complement strand
ATAGCTGCAAGTTATTGCATCGCAAATAGCTGCAAGTTATTGCATCGCAAACAGGTAGCGATAGCTATTGGATCTAATATGCGATCCGAATTCTAGCCTGAATAGACAGGTTTCCACTCTTCTACTCTTTGAAAAGAACGATTGGCAGGGGACCTGGCGCGATTCTAAGTCCAGGCTTTTCCTGGGAGTTTTCCTCCGACTCGTCGGCCCAATTCCGGCTGTTACCTCTGCGGTGGCATTCAGCCCGGTGCGGTCCCTTTTTGTATCTGTTCCTAATTGAAGGGTTTGAAAGCTGCCCAAAGTGTCGCATTCGCGGGGTAATGTACGTCCAGGGAAAAGCTATCGGCAGACTTCAGGCTTGCGTCGGGGGTTGGCGTTTATAAAATAGAAAAAGAGGAAGGTTTGCTGAAAGTAGGCTTTTGCATGGAGGTATAGCATGCGTAGGTCATGGATGACAGCGGGGGCTATAGTTCTTGGCCTAACCACCGTCGCGTGGGTCTTTGGCCAACGCTCCGGTGGGGTGCCTACGGTGGGCTGGGCTCAATCAGCTCCTTCGGTACCCAATTTGGCGGCATTTTCCGCCGTGGTGGAGGGCAAGTATCAACAGCTGATTGTTGTGGATCCTTTTCAACGGGTCATTGCTGTTTATCACGTCAGATTAGAAACGGGTGCCTTGGAGCTAAAAAGTATCCGTAATATTTTTTGGGATATGCAGCTTGTCGATTACAACGGTCAGCGCCCGTTGCCGCAAGAAATTCAGTCGATGATCGGTGCAAAGTAAGTGCAGCGGCTCGTTTCAGTAGCTTTCGCGACTCGACCAGAAAGAAATACGAGCGGATTTCGCCGGGCAAGAATAGTCCCGGGTATGTCCGGCCGGAAGCGTCTGGCAGGAGGCTGCCTTCCGACCGCATTGGTCTTCGGGAGGTTTCTATGGCACAAGAGTACTATGACGTTCAAACGGTAGCGAATATTCTCGGAATCACTCCCGCGCAGGTCAACCAGTTACGGGAGCGGGGCGAGCTCCGGGGGTTTCGCGACGGCGCTACCTGGAAGTTCCCCATCGAGCACGTTCACGAGGTAGCTCGACTCCGACGCGAAAGGGTTGCGGACAAGCCGACTGAGGAAAGTTCGGGCGCCGAGGAAGTGTTGGCCAGCGAATTGGAATTGGGGCAGTCCGAAGCGAGTGCCTCCGGCACGGTGCTTACGCCAAATGGCGGGCGGGCCAAAGGGGATACAGACTTGCGCTTGGCGGCTGCGGCCCGGGAAGAGGGCGGAGAATTAGAGTTGGTCGATGCCGAGCCGGGCGAGGTTCATGCGCCGGTAGTCGCGGAAGCACACGAGGAGCCGGCGGACGAGCTCGCCTTGGTGGACGATGAGTTCACGCTATCCTCGGACAGTGGGGTTGCCCTTGCAGCGGGGGAACCTCCTGCAAACGGAAGTGGCGGTCAAGCGATCAAATTGAGTGAAGAAGAGGAGGTCATCGGAGCCGCGGGCGGAAGCGACGTCAAATTGGGGCACGATAGCGGAATTTCACTCGTCGATCCCCACGATAGCGGTCTGTCTTTGGAGGATGAAATCTCGTTAGGCGAGGCGATCGAGCCGAAACCGGGTGCTGATGAGACGGTTGCAATCGGTGAAGACGAAATGCTCACGATTGCTGCCGAGGAGGCGCTTCCGGCAGATCAGTTGCGGCCGGATTCAGAATTTCTGCTTAGGCCGGAAGACGACCTCAGCTTGGAGGACTCCGAAACGGCCTCACAAGTGATCGCCCTTGAGCCGGAAGGCTTAGGAGATGAATCGCCCACGGTGGTGTCCCCGGAGGCAGAATTTGCCCCGACATTCGAGGAATTTGGCCCCATTACCGGCGAAGCACCTGAAGTAACGGGTGTGCCCGCGGCCGGCTTGGCACCCACAGCAGAAATGGTGCCGGTACCGGGCGCCGTATTGCCGGAAGCTCCTTTTGGCACCCTGGCCATGGTGGGGCTGGCGGCTTCGTTGGTCGTCTTATCTCTAGCCGGAATCATGAGTTTCGAGCTCCTCCGAAACATGTGGAGCTGGGGCGGACCAACACCGCTATCCAGTTGGCTGATGGATACGATCGCAGGGCTGTTTGGCTAAACGGAAGGACCGGGAGCTGGCCACCCATTGTTCAGCTTTGTTGCGGTAATTCACGCAACGATGATTTTCTCTGAAAGAATGAGCAATTGGGCGCCTTGAAGCGGAGAGTCCGCTCAGGTCATCATCGCGAATTCGCGAAATAGTGTTGCACCTTTTTGAACTTCTCGGAGGAATAGGAAGACTACGCGAGAGGCTTTTTTCGCGAATGGCAAGAGATGTCAATGATGTGTGAGACTCATCGAAATCCCCAAATAAAGGAGTCTTGACTTTTAGTTCCATTTAGATCCTTCGAGCAACTTATATCTTTCTTATATCTTCCTCGCGAACTCTCTTCGTTGATTCTGTTAAGGTCTTTTTCTTTACTGAACTTCCCCGTAGTTGCTGCTGATTACGACATAGACGCGTTAGTCTTTAACATTATCCGGATCCCTTCGGAAATGGTTCTCGGCACCGTCACGAGGTAGGCTCAGTCAGATCAATCAGGTATCGCTTACGTTGCTGCCGGTGGCGGACATAATCCGTTTGCTTAGTGGAGGGATCGCTTTAAATTTGAAGTCAGCTGGGGACTACCAAGCATTAGGAAGAAGTTACGATTGGCAACGAACCGATCTCATCAGCTTTTCACCCATGAGTGCCTCGAAAACTAAGTTTCACGACTAGAGAGCTGATTTAGACACTCTTTGTCAAACAACAGGTGGCAGTCGACTTCGCAGTTCTACCTTGGAGACCCCTGGGAGTGGTAATATGCGATGGGCGAGCGGGTACGGAGGGCTTGCCGCCGCGTGGGTCCTCGTACTTTTTTCTGGCTGCTTGATGGTTTCCAAAGCCAAGTATCAGGAGCTTCTTTCTCAGACGGAGGCTCTGAAAGAGCGCGATCAAGCTCAGCGAGTGCGGATCGAAAACCTTCGGCAGCATGCTCGGTCTTTGGAGGAACAATTACTGCGCACAGAGGAGGAATTGGCCCAGTGCCAAATGGCTGGCCGTCAGAGAGCTGTTTTGCCGTCAGCCGCTTCCTCGTGGGGTTTTATTCCCCCGGCACTTTATCATATGACCGCTGCTTGGAGCCTCCTCGGGGATTCAGACCCTTCAACGGCTGCCGTGGGTGGGCAGCAGAATCCTCTGCAAGTTTTAACCGCTCAATTTCCCGAGCTAAAGTTCGATCCCGGTAGCCAGCTGGCAAAACTGAGAGAGGACATCGTCTTCGCAGAACGAAGCGCTCAGTTGCCGCCGTCGGCCGAAAACTCGCTTCGCCGCGTCGCAATCGCCCTCAGTTCGCCCGTCGGGCGGAAATGCCGGCTTTTGATTAGCGGGCATGCCGATGACCCCACCATTACAGATCAACGGACCGGGCAAGCTTATCCGGATCCTTTCACTTTGAGTGTGCAACGAGCTTTAGCGGTGCAAGAGAAGCTCCGGCAACTGGGCGTGGATTCTGGTCGAATCACCGTCTTAGCCTTTGGGGACACGCAGCCGGTAGCCCCCAGAACAGATTTAGCCTCCCGCAGCCGCAATCGCCGGGTAGAACTTCTCATTATTGGTCCGGATTATCCATTGGTGGGTTCTCCCGAGTCGATCCCGACCTTGTATTGATCAATGAGTCGATCTCCCCCGAATGGTGATTGGGGATAGGAGAGCTCGTCCCTTGGATTTCTCGCTACCCAGCTGTTGGCCCTCTTTGGGTGAAGAAATTGCGCTTTTCGGCTAAAGCGCACCGACCGAAAAAACACAGCGAGGTAGCCCGAGGAGATGTCCGCGTTTATCTACTTATTAATCTTTGGAGAGCTATATTAAAGAGCTATATTAATCTTTGGAGCGCCGGATAAGCTGCCACGCCCTCCCACTTTTGTTCTCGGGAAGCTTCTATAAAACGCGGATTAAACAAAGCGACGTTCAACCGGCGTCCCACTCAGGACCAAAGCCGGCGCAAGTATCGACGGTTGGTAAAGTGATCCGGCTCGCCATCCGGCAAATCGTGCTCAAAATCCTCGATCTGATGCCTTGGCATTTGTGGAACTAATTCCTCGAAAGCTTTGCAAACTTTGGGCGTTAAAAATCTAGATATTTGCGCCAACCCAAAATCGGCTCCAAAGCTTCCCGTCGAAAAGCCCGGCCGAAAATACCGCATCGGGTAGCAAACGAATAGGTGAGTCCTGGCTCGGGTCAGGGCGACGTAGAACAAACGTCGCTCCTCTTCAATGAGCTCCTCGCAATCGGTCACCATATCGGAAGGAATATTTCCATCCGTGGCGTGGATGACATAGACGGCGTCCCATTCCAGACCTTTTGCTGAATGAATCGTGCTCAAAACCAGGTAGTCCTCTTCGAGCTCGGGGTTGCCGGAAAGGTCCTGAGTGGAATTGGGAGGATCCAACGCCATCTCGGTGAGGAAAGCTTTCCGGGAACGATATCGGCTGGCGATCCGCTCGACTTGCTCCAAATCCCGGCTTCGGGCAATTGGATTATCGTAAAGCTGGGGCAAAAATGGGGCATAAAACGCTCGGACTTTTGCGAGCTGCTCGGCCGGATTGGCCTCTCGGGCGGCAAGCCACACCATCAAATCTACAAGTTCTTTCCAGCTTTGGGCGGCTGCGCTGGCCACTCGATGATCGCGCCAAGCCGAGAAATTGCCCCCCGCCTGAGCTAAGATATTTAGCAATTTTTGAGCCGTGCGCGGCCCGATGCCCGGGAGCATGACGAGAATGCGAGTTCCGGCAATGAGATCCCGCGGATTTTCGGCCACTCGTAAAAACGCTAAGAGATCTTTTACGTGAGCCGTCTCGGCAAACTTCAGTCCGCCATATTTGTGGAAAGGGATTCGACGACGCAGAAGCTCAGCTTCCAAGCCGATGCTATGGAACGAAGCACGAAATAACACGGCTTGCCGCCGTAGGGCGATGCCTCGATTGTAGAAGTCCAAAATCCTTTCGATTACAAATTCGGTTTGCTCGTCCTCGTCCATGCATGGGGCCAAAATGGGCTTGGGGCCCTCTTTTCGTTCCGACCACAGGGTTTTTCGGTATCCCTCGCGGGCCTCGCGGAGAACTGCGTTACTGGCATTGAGAACCGGCTGCGTACTTCGGTAATTTTGTTCCAATGTCACAACCGTCGCGTTTGGGAACCGTTTGGGAAATTCCAACATGTTGTACACTGTGGCCCCCCGAAAGCTGTAGATGGATTGGGCATCATCGCCCACGCAGGTTAAGCCTTTTCCTTCAGGGCATAGCCGATACAAGATCTGCGCTTGCAAAGGGTTCGTATCCTGATATTCATCGACGAGCACATAGTCGAAAAGCCGACGAATCGCGCTGCCTGCCCGGGGATGATCCAACAATTCAATCCAACAGACGAGCAAATCATCGTAGTCCAACACCGCACTTTTCCGCTTCCGATCGACGTACGCATCAAAAAGCTTTCTGAGATTTTCTTTCCAGGGAAGGCACCAAGGAAAATACTTGGTCAAAGCCGAAGTTAACTCTTCTTGAGCGTTGACACAGCGGCTATAGATATCTAGACACGTCGCTTTCTGAGGAAATCGTTGATCGGCCTTGTGGAGCCCCAATTCGGTGCGGAGCACCCCCATGAGGTCTTCGGAATCGGTACGGTCGTGGATCATGAAGTTGTGGGAGAGTCCAATGGCTTCGCCGTAGCGACGCAAGAGTCGTGTGGCTATGGCATGAAATGTTCCTCCCCAGATTCGGCCCACGCGAGTTGAAGGACGGTTGCCGGTTGCACTGAGTCCGTCCAAGGAAGCGATTAAGCTTTCCGCTCGACGGATCATCTCGGCGGCAGCACGGCGGGTAAAGGTCAGTAGAAGGATCCGCTGAGAGGGACTTCCCCGCAGGATTAGCCAGGCCACCCGGTGCACTAAGGTTGCCGTCTTACCTGTGCCGGCACCCGCGACGATAAGCAGAGGACCATCGCCGTGCTCGACGGCCTGACGTTGTTCGAAGTTGAGTGTCTCAATTAGGTGATCTGCCGCAATCGGGGCCATGCAAATTCCCTTAATTATCGTGAATTCCGCCTCCCCTAAATTCTCTCAAAGACGGCACGAATCGAAAACAGCAGCTTGCCGAGTTTTGTGGCTGCGGTAAGGGGGCCTCATCTGGGTCCACTAATCAACTGTCGGAAAGTGGACATTTTTTATCCAACGGCATACCGCAAACGAATTTTTCAATTTGTTCAAGACGCAAACATCGATAGGAGGCCGGTCTCCAGCAACGGCGTCATCATGTGGCTGCGGCTGGTTCGGCTCCTGGCATGAAATCGCCCGGCGTAGAGCCAAGTTCCTTGCAACCCCCGAGGACCTCTTCTTTTTGTAGCGTGCTAATGCTTTTTGGGGAAACTAGATGAGTGTCTGGTGAAAGTTCTGGTAGTTAAGTATGAAGTTCGGGCCATCGATTATGGCATCTAAGCCGAATTTCCCTGCTGAACTCCACTTCGCCTCGGGTACTGAAAACCTTGTCCAAACCGTGTTGCAGAATTGGGAGGGCAAAGAGAGTAAGCGCGGTCCGGGAGCGGAGCAGTCGCAGCCTATTGGTGCATTAGCGTCAAAGTGGTTGCGGAAGGGCGTACTCCGGATTAGGCTAGATTTCATGAGAGGAAAACCCCAAAGGAGCAACAGCCCGCCTCGCCTGCTCGATCGAATTTACCGCAAATTGCTCAACTTTTGGGCGTCTGGCGAAGCTTCCTATTTTATCCGCTTTATCCGCCGCGGGAGGCAATAATTCTCCCAGACGAGTGGCAAGGAGAAGAAAAATGTTCGCCAATCGAGTAGCAATAGTGATGATTTGTTTTGGCGTGGGGCTTTTTGGTACCTCGGGGGGTCTGGGTCAGGAAAACCCCGCGGCTTCCAGTGCAGCCGCTTCCTCGCCCGCTCCTGTCGAGCAAACTCCTGCGCGGCAGGAGGCAACCCCGGCGCCAGCGTCTCAGCCTGCTGAGTCGGCTCCCTCTGCTCAAGCGCAGGCTCAACCCGGCGGAAGTGCGGCAGAGGCCACGGCACCACCGTCTCAAGCTGAACCCGCCGCTCCGCAGACGCTTGGTACGGGGCGGGCCGCCGTGGTCCCGGCTGAGTCACCCCCTCCGGTGACTACTCCGGCTGCCGAAGCTAAGGCACCGCCCAGGGGAGAGCCTACCGCGCAGCCCGCGGAGGCCACTCAGACAGAATCGCCCGGAGTAAAGCCGGAGAGGCCCGCGATACCAAATCTCCGCGAGATTTTGAGCAAATTGCGTGCCCCGGAAGGTGGGGCCTTTAAGAAGGTGGGGGAAGTGTGCACGATCAAGCACTGGCAAGTGGGAAAGCTTCACGGCTATGGACTGGCCATTGATCTGGCCGATTTAGCGCGGAGCGGCACAACGATTTCCCGGCCACCGGTGATCGGGGGAATCACACCTCAGGCGGGGGCGGCAGCCCGCACTGAATCCGTAACCGGCAGTTTCGATCTTAAATCAGTTTTGGCCCTTTTGGAGGTCGAGGGAGGAGAGAACCTTTTGGCGGCGATACCGGAGCCTTTGTGGACCCAAAGAAAGCTCTTGCTCGTCAGTGTCACGGTGGAGGTTCCCGCGGAAGGTGCCCGGAAAGGTGATCGGGTGGATTGTCACGTGCGAGCTTTCGAGCCGAAAAGTTTAGAAGGGTGCTATCTCTTGCCGACAAAACTCTTCCCTCCGGGGCCGCGTGAGGGCTCGCCGGTCGGGGTAGCGGCGGGGCCAATTACCGCAGATTCCGGCTATACCCGAGCCGGCTCGGAAAAAGTTGCCAGGGGTTGTCTGCTCCAAGTGGATGTTGCCGATCAGTTCGTGAAGGAAGGAAAAGTTACGTTGGTCCTCAATCCCGATAAAGCAGACTTTGTTTTGGCACAAGAAATTGCGGATCGCATCAATCTGGAACTGGGGCTAATGTCGGGCAAACCCCTGGCCAAGGCGATCAATAAGGCGATGGTCGAAGTGGAAATTCCTCAAGGTTTTGTCGAGGATCCGGTGGCCTTTATCACGCAACTTTTGCAGATGTCGACTAGCATTCCGGCCGACACACCCGGGAGCGGCACACCCGGTGGCGTAAACCCGCGGGTTAGCCCGTTGATGCCTCCTCTTCGATAAGGCTCGGGCTAAACCCACCCCTAAAAACGGGACTTGGGTTGCAATAAGACCTCTAAGTCATACGAGACCTCTCCGCACCGCCCAAACCGCGGCTTGAGTCCTATCGCTTAAGCCAAGTTTTCGCAGGATGTTTTGGACGTGCTCCTTGACGGTTTCGACACTAATATCCAGCGAGCGGCTTATCTCTTTGTTGCTTAGTCCCAGGGCGACATGGCGCAGCACTTGCCTTTCGCGGTGCGTAAGAGGGAGCTCTTCGTCCTCGAAAACGTCGGTAGAACTTAAAGCTGCGGCCACCCGCTGAAATTCGCTCTTCCTTTGGCCCGATTGACCGGTAGCTGCTGCCTTTATCCTAGCGACCAATTCGTCCTGGGAACACGCTTTCAATAGGTAGTCCACTGCACCCAAAGCCCCGGCGCGTGCCATGTAAGTGGGGTTGTCGAAGTTCGAAAGGATGATCACCTTCGCCTGCGGGGCGCGATGCCGTAGCTTCTCCAGGATCACCACAGCATCCGAATCGGGCATGCGAAAATCGAGGAGGATGACATCCGGTTTGAGCTTTTCGGCAAGCTGAACGGTTTGGCGCCCCGTTGCCGCGGTTCCCACGACTTCGACCCCCGTGCCGGCTAACATCGCCGCAAGGCCACTTCGGATTAATTCATGGTCATCGGCAATGAGGACCCGGATGCTCATGAGCGTCATCTCCGCCTAAAGGTAAACAGCGGTGAATTTCAGTGCTAGAGCCGAACGCGGGAATGCAACCCTTTCATGGCTCCCAGCAGCGTTAATTCTTTGATAGTTGGCCTCGATGGTGTGATTTGAGTCTGTCTTTCAAAGTCATGCGTCGTCTTCCAAAGTCCTGCGTCAAATAGTACTTTGGGCTCAGCATCTCATCCTTATGCGCTCATCAGGAACAAAAGAGACATACGCAAAGTGTCAGCCGAGTAGATACCTGCCCGAAATCCGGATGATGCAAGACATGAAGTTACGACAGATTGACCATCGGGGGCTAATCGTATTATTCTATCCCCCACTAAATGGGGAGGCAATCACCTCCAATAGACGCAGTTATCCAGGGTCGGATGGGCCGATTATCGATCTTCCGAGGATTTCGGGCAAATTTTAAGTCCCACCAGCGGCCCTTTTGATGTTCCTGTCGGGAGAGTTCCAATCATGCTCATTGCACATGTCTTGTTCTAGCTTTGAGACGGTCTTACTCACGGAGCGAACGTGAGAGAGGGAGCATGAGAAATCGAGCTGATGCTTCGATGAGAACCCGCACGTGAATTCCGAAGGCTGGTTCCGAGGCAAGGCGGGAGCCAGACCGACGGAAAAAAAGAATCTTAAGAGTTCTTTCGACAGTGACTTAGTTTGTCGCTTAGGTAGTCCCTTAGGTAATTGATCCACTTGAAGTTATTGTTGATTGCAGAACCGCCCTCTGAGCCCGCGATATGGGGCTGGCAAAAAAAATGATTAAATACCGGAGTTACTAAATTTATCGAAAGAGGGAATCTACGGCCCGCCGGCGGCTCATATTAACCCGCACGGCTTGAGGTCTTCAAGGCTGAATGAACCTGTTTCGCTATTGAATTCGTAAGCCCTGATTTTTGACACAATCGCTCTATTCGTTTCGTCCCTTACAACCCGCTGGCTGACGAGCTTGCAGCTTCTCATAGCCCTTCTAAGATCCCCACGATTTAGGATCCGCCGGTTTGTGCTATTTATCAAAGCCTACGCGTAGGAAAGCGTAGCGACTCGAAGGTTGGAATCCGACGTGAGCCACTCGGCTTGAGTCCCCGTAATAAGACGGCTTTATAAGACGGAATAAGGCGGTGGCACGCCCATCCGTTAAGAAGCTTGCAGAGGGCAGGGTAATATTTCCTCAAACAACATCTGAAATGACTCCGCCCCAGTGAGCCTTCTAGGTTGTTATCTTTCGGCATCTTTTTGACGCCCGCAGCCCCATAACGTAGATAATTTTGACGGGATTCGGGTGCGACCGAGCTGTGTAGCCATGAGAACACCGTGGGATTTTGTGGGGCCAATGCGATTAACGCACTCGGGTTCGTGGAGAGAGTGTTCTCTGGAAAAGAACGCAAATCCCGCAAGTGTCTCGCGCAACGCTCTCCGTTTTATCGGAAAAACGTGCACTAAGCCTCTCTGAAGGCCGTTGGGAAGAAGTTCCCGTTACAACGGGGATTGTCTTGCCCTAGAGGTATTTGATCGAACGCAAATTGCAGCCCTATCCTTCCATCAGACGAAAGGTTAGGGCATCGGGAATGGATGAATATTCGCCAAAGCATCTAGGGATTCACCTTGCCTCGGACTTTTACTTAGGACTCGCATATGCCTAAGAAAGCATCGCTGTTATTGGTGGATGATGATCGCCAGGTCTTGGCCTCGATGGCAGATTGGCTCCGTGAACAGGGGCTTGAGGTCGAGACGGCGAGCACCATGGAACAAGCATTAGCGCAGCTTCGCAGGAAACGGTTTAATATCGTTCTGATTGATATCCGGTTAGGTGATCGTGATGGCTTCGAACTTCTGGCCGAATGTCGTCGGCAATGGCCGGAGACCGCGGTGATTATGATCACCGGCTATGGAACAGTCGATGTCGCGATCGAGGCCATCCGAGCTGGCGCATTTGACTTTCTGACTAAACCGCTCATTGACCAGGAATTGCAAATGGCGATTGAGCGGGCACTTCAGCAGCAAAAGGTGCTGGAGGAAAACGAGCAACTGAAAGCGCAGCTCGATTTACGATTTGGTTTGGAGAACATCATCGGCCGTGATCATCGCATGCAACGGGTGTATGAAATGACCGAGGCCGTGGCCGACACCAAATCGACGGTTCTCATTACCGGGGAAAGTGGCACGGGAAAATCGATGGTGGCCCGGGCCATTCACCGCCGCAGCTCGCGACGTGATAAACCTTTCGTCGAGGTCGCTTGTGGGGCCTTGCCGGAAACGCTTCTTGAAAGCGAGCTTTTCGGGCATGTAGCCGGGGCATTTACGGGCGCAAATTCCGACAAAACCGGGAAATTTATGCAAGCCGATGGCGGGACCATTTTTCTGGATGAGATAGGGACCGCAAGCCCGGCAATGCAGGTCAAGCTCCTCCGGGTACTCCAAGACTTCGAATTTGAGCCGGTGGGGGGAACGAAAACTTACAGCGTCGATGTCCGGGTCATTCTGGCGACAAACGAGGACTTGGCAAAAGCTGTGGCAGAAGGCCGGTTTCGTCGTGATCTTTATTATCGCATTAATGTAATCAACATCGACTTGCCACCACTTCGCCAACGCATTTCGGATATCCCGTTGCTGGCGGAACACTTTTTGAACCAATTCTGTCGCGAAACGGGCCGACAGCTCCAAGGCTTTACCCCAGAAGCCATGCGAGCTTTACAGGCTTACAATTGGCCGGGAAACGTTCGGGAGCTTCAAAATGTGATTGAACGAGCGGTTCTTTTGGGCAAAGGCCCATGGCTGGACTTGTCCGATTTGCCCCCGAATGTCACGGCAGCCGTTCCCTTTGAGATGGAAATTCCGCAGGGTAAACCGCTCAAACAAGCCCTTCGTTTGCCGGAAAGACAAATCATCTTAGAAGTTCTCGAAGCCAACAAGTGGAACCGCCAGGCGACGGCTAAAGCCCTTGGCATTAATCGCACAACTTTGTATAAAAAAATGAAGCGGTTTGGTCTCTTGGACGCGACGCGAGGACGGTTGTCCGCAGTTCACGGGTGACCTACCGTTGATTTCGGCTTGCGCGGCGAAATGGGCACGTTGCACCGCTGCCTATATCGAGTTGAGTGTCAAGGGTAATAAGCTTGGGGGCGGGGTGAAGGAAAAGGCGGCATACTTTTCGGTCAGTTGCCCTTGTTCCGATTTTTTCAGGCCTTGAGTCGTGATCGCGGTTTGTGGTCTCCGGGGCATATATTTCTTCGAAAGCTGCTAGGATTCGCTCAGATTACCACGAGATTTTGCCAGTGGGGTACCTACCATGGAATGCAAGTCGGAACAGAATGTGCGGAACTGTTCGTGCTCGTACGAACCGTGTCGGCGTAAAGGCATGTGCTGCGATTGCCTTAGTTACCATCTTCGCGCAAGGCAACTGCCGGCGTGCTGTTTTCCTGCGGATGTCGAAAAGACGTATGACCGCTCCTTCGAGAATTTCGCTCGGTTAGTGAATGCCGGAAAGATTTGAATGTTGACCACGTTGACGATTTCCGTTTAGTTGGGTCGCGACGAGTCGAAACGCATCTCGGGGGGCTTCTGTCAGCATAGTGATCCAGCACAGGCGGTATCTCCTTCTGCTACCGTGAAAGTGTTTTTTTCACACCGGTAAAAAAAGCCGACATCCGGGGCTCGGTTTGAAATTACCTCCTTACTTGTCTCCTTGCCAAGAGTGTTTGCTCTTGTCGCTGCAGAGGGAGTGATTCCTTCCTCGATTCCTCCCTCAGCCGCGAGCCGGGTTGTCCGCAAAGCTTATGGACCTGCGGTCCTAAGTCTTCTCGTCGTTGGATTCTTCGCACCCGGTGTTGGGGAAAGGGCCCAAAGACTCAAGAATAGACGGCGGTGTGTTGCTTCGGACGTCGACTCTGGCTAACGGCCCTCGACGAATTACAATGTGCCCCCGAGAAACGATGGCGGAGGTACACTCTACAGGTGGCAGCGCACTCTCGAACGACGGGCAGAGTTTCACGTTGTCGGGAAATCAGAAAATGATGTTAACACGAATTGAGCCCAGACCCTGTTGGGGCCGCTGCTTGCTGACCCAGCTCGAACAGCGAGATCGCTATCCTTGAACGTGCTCGGATTACTTTGCATTTTGTTCCCAAATGTGGTTTAACGCATAACGCACCCCGAAATTCTTAAAAAGCGGATCATTTTAAGCCCCGGCAAACTCAATGATTTAGAGTGAAAGCTTGCTTGGGCAAAAAGGTGGATGGGATCGTGTGCCCGACGAGACCAGCTGGCGTGAGGGGCGGGGAAGTCGGCCGAATTCATTTCGGAGTTTGTTGGCTGCGATTAATCCGCGATGCCGGGCAGTTGCAACAAGGGTAAACTTAGCAGAGGTCATCGCTTTGCGGAAAGCAATCTGCGGGCGGCGAACTTAAAGTCCGAAGTCAAAGGTTGTGGGAATTGAGTCTCGGGGATTCATCCCTGGAGCCACGTTTTTGGAGAAGCCTTTCTTACCCAATCCTAGTGGCTAGTAGTAATCGCCTCCTTGAGCTAGCGGTGCGGACTGATGTCACGAAGGCAGAAACGGCATAAACCATTGTCCGAAGGTGACAGGGGTGTTGAACCGGCCATCACTTCGGCAACCCAGAGGGAGAACCTTCCCCCTTCGGCGGATTACTCGGCCGGAGAGCTCGTAAATCAGATCCGAAATATCCTCCTGGTGGATCTCGAAAAGCACGTCGAAAAGAAACCGAATGAGCTTTTGTGGGCGAAGCGGGCCTTTTTTGCCGCTCTTCTATTTCTTTTGGCGGGCTGGTTGGCGACCAATTCCCTGGGGCTAGTGGTGGGTGGGCTCCGCACGTTTTCTCTGATCGGTTTTGCAATCAGTGGAGTGTTGTTGATTGTAGGAGCGGTGCCCGTTTTCCCAAGCCGGGGAACGCGCTGCCTCCTTTGCCGCTTGGCCTTGCTTTCCGGGGTCTTGATCGTCTTGGCGATCGCAATCAGCACAAATCTCTCACATGTGGCAGTGTTTGCTCTCGCATTGGTTGTGATCGGTTTTGCGGCTCTTTTGTCCGACATTACGCGAGAGATCCTCACCATTGTTGCTGCGACTTTGACAATTTTCGGGGGGTATCGCCTGGCTTTAGCGGCAGTGCCTTTCGCGTGGTTTATCGTCGATGGGCTTTCCGAGAAAGCAAGTACCCTCACAAGTTTTTTAACAGGGACCGCTGTGGCTCTCGGGCCGAGTTTTGCAGGGTGGGATATCCTCCTTGTTTCAGGGCTTTTCGGGTGGGGGTTGGCGGGGTGTCGGCACCCGAAACCGCGGGTGGCAAGGGTCACCGTTTTGCTCGGGCTTCTGGCGATCCAATTGGGTTACTGGGTGCTGGTGGCATACATTCCGCATTTCCTGGCTTGGCTCCCGCCGGTGCCGGAACCACCCAATCTAGATATGTACACCCCTACACGTTGGTATTGGCAAGAAGAAATCCGGCGTTATGTACCTTGGAACCTTCCACTTGTGTTGGCGTTGGCGCAACTGGGTTGGCTGGGAGCGTGGTTCTATTCATGGGGGCTGAAGCTGCACAAGCAAGCGGATAGCAAAGGTGGAGAATCTGTTAAAGAGGGATGGCTCCGGCGTTTATTCCCACTAGCTAGTCCACTTTTTAGCAGGTCAATTGCACGGCGGCAGGCGCCGGTGGCTCAGTGGATAATTTGCCTCTTGGTGGTGATATGTTTATCTGCCTTGGTGGCGATCAATCAAGGCAATCTCCGCGGGCGAATCATTCTGATTCATGAAGGCGGATTTCTAGATTGGGAGGGCACTTCCCCCGTCCGGCCAGATAGTTTCGGTTCGTGTATTGCTTTGCCGAAATTGGTGGAGAGTCTGGGGGGCCAAGTTTCGCTTTCCAAAGAGTTAACAGCCGACGAGTTGCAGCGAGCGGATGTGGTAGTCATCGTTCACCCGGATAGAGCCTGGCCTCAAGAGCGGCTTGAAAGAGTTCGGCAATACGTTCGAGAAGGTGGAAGTTTGCTTTTGACGGGAGGCACCTTCTTAAAAGACGGAGATCGGGCGAGCCATTGCAATCAGCTTCTCGAGGGACTGGGGATTGTTATGGCTTTCGAGACGGTCATCCATGCCAATCCCGGACGCGACGAAACCATGGAGGCCTTCTGGCATCCCACGACGGCGGGCTTCGCCGGCTGCTACAGCCCCTGGGGTTTCGGGGTGAGCGCTTCGCTGGCAGCAGAGTGGCCGGTGCGGCCGTTGCTTTTGGCACGGTGGGCTTGGGCCGATCCCGGAAGTGATGCCGTTCTAACCAATGTGTTCCGGCTGGAACCTGGCGAACGTTTGGGAGACGTGCTTTTGGCGGCTGAACGGCCTCTAGGCCGCGGACGTGTTGTGGTGCTAAGCGATTCACTGCCGATTTCAGATTCGTTGATCGCATCGAGTTCTCAATTTATCGGAGGGTTGCTCAGCTATTTGGCGGAACCGGGCGGTGCGGGGTATTGGCGGGAAACGGTGCTCGGGTTGATGCTTTTGGGAATCGCGACGATTCTTCTCCTTTGGCCCAGGGAGATTACCGGCGAAGCTCTCGTGCTTTTGGGGGTAGGACTGTGGGGCACAAGCCAACTAGCCGCCAAGACGGGCGAGGTAATTTTCGATGGTCGACTCCATCCCGGTTGGAATAATGTGGCGTGTCTCGACCTGGGGCATTTGAATCAGTTGAGCCGTGAGCCCTGGGCTCCGAACGGTCTTGCCGGGTTCTGTTACACGTTGCTTCGGTGCGGCTATTTGCCGGTGGCGTTGGAGAAACTAGAACCCCGGCAGCTAGAGTGTGCGCGATGGCTGATTAGCATCGCTCCCAATCGCCGCTTTTCCGCCGGGGAACAGCGGGTGATTCGGCAATTCATCCAAAACGGGGGCATTTTTGTGGCGATGGTCGGCGCTGACCGCAGTTTCGCGGTGCGTTCATTTTTCCGGGAGCTGGGTCTCGACCCGGGCGAATTTCCCATAGCTGCTCGCCGGAGCGAGCCGGAACCGGAACCCATGGGATGTACGCTCACGTTGTATCGAGCCGGAAACGTGGATTATGACTCCAGAGTGCTTTTCTACGCCGCTTGGCCCGTGGGATGTCTTCCGACAGAGCACTTGGTCCGTGCGCGCGACAATCTTCCGGTGGTGGCCGTGCGGTCAATTGGTCAGGGGAAATTCGTACTCATCGGAGACGCATTTTTTGCTCTGAACACCAACCTGTGGTTTACAGAAGAGCCGGTGAATGCCCAAGAAATTAACGGCAACTTTTGGCGGTGGTTCCTCTCCTGGTTCACGGAGCAGCCGGATTGGTCGCCCCCGCCGGAACAGGAGACCGAAGCCGGCCCAAAAAACGAAGAAACCTCATAACCATTGAACGTTGTTCTTGGGGAGGAATCCTTTGCGAACTGCTGAGTCGTGCTGGCCATTGGGATGAAATTCAGGATCCCAAGGGGTCTAACAGAGAGGCACCAAAGGACTGATGCATGAGCAGATTGCTTCTGGCCCTTGCATTACTGACAGGATCATGGCTTTTTCTGTCGGGCATATACTCCCCGGCGCAACCGGTCTGGGGTTTGACGGCTATTGCAATAGCGACGCTTCTTATCGCTTCGAAGATTCTTCGGGTAGCTCAGCCCGCAGAAGGGCTGAAAGGGGGTCTACTCGATGCTGCCGTGTACGGTGGGGAGGCCGTCCGAAGCGCTTTGGAGGAACCTCCTCCGGGGACACAGGGGAGGGGCGAACAAATTCCTCGGCCGGAATCCGCTCGGCCATCGGGAAACACACCGGCTTTAGAACTCGTGGTTACTGCCGCGGCGTTCATTCTATCATGGTTTTTGGCCACCGGTCCTGTGGCTTGGTGCTTCCTGGTGACTGGGTCGGGAGCGGCGGGCCTGGTAATTTTTCGTCTCCACAGATTCGCCGGAGCTTTGGCAGCGGCTGCTTTTTGGGTCGGTGCCGTCCTGCTTGCGCAATCCGTCTTCTTTGCGTGGTATGTGGGGACGACGGTCCGGGGGCATGATCTGCCACCGGGCGTGGTCGCTTTTCTGGCTTTCGTCCTGCGGATTTGCGGCTTCGAGGTGGCCGCAAATGGCTCTTTATTGGCGCTGGGCACAACACGTGATGTGCTGAACCTTGCGGGCAGTTGGGATTTGGTGATCGATCTGGCAAGTTGCCTTTTCGCAATCGCGGTAGCCGTCGTGTTAACGATCGCTCTAGTGAGCCTTCGGAAGCCCATTCCGTGGACCACATACCTGTTGGCTCTCGTAACTTTGATCAGCTTCTTAGCCCTTTGGTTATTGGTGCGGTTTGTCTTTGTAGCCGGTCTTTACGTTCATCGTTGGGTTTACGGAAATCCGCTTCTACCGTCCACGGCGATGGAGATGGCTTTAAGCCCGTGGTTCCAGCTAGGGTTGGTGACGATTTTTTCGCAATTGACATGCGTCACACTGCGTCGGTTAATGGGGATGCGCGAAGCCGTTTTGGCTTTCCGGGGCACGGTTGAGCTCGGGCTGGCCCGGGCTTGGGCGAGCCAAGCGGAAATGGAGGAATCGACTTGTGTTCCTACGCCGGTGGATGCTGCCTCGCGGGTTGGCTCTTTTTCTGAAAATCCTAAAGCTTTAGAAATGGGGATGCAGGGAACTTCTCACACTAAGCCGGTCGCCGAAGCCGGCGGGGTTAGATCTAGCAAAGTAAGCTCGGCACCGACACTTGCAGAGGGAAAGGAGGAAAGACAAAAAGCGGCAAGTTTACCCGACCGCCCGTCGCAGCACTCCGATCAGCCTTCGAATTCCGGAAACCGTTCGCGCGTTGGGTTCTCTTGGGTTCTTTCAGAACCTTGGCTGCGTTTTGTGCCGCATGCAGTACCGGTAGGGTTCATCATGGTCGGCTTGGCGGGACTGGGTTTCCTCTTCCTTTGGGAGCCACTGGGCAAACAGAAAACCGGAAAGGTATTGGTGGTCGAAAGGCATTCGACTTGGGAGCCGACCGATCAACCGTATGACACGGATCATTTTGGGCACGACCCGTCCTATAGTTACGGATTAGCTTATCAGTATTGCGCGCAGTACTTTCAGATGTCGCGGCTCGGAAAAGACGAACCGATCACTCGGGATCGTTTGGCCGACTGCGACGTACTGGTTATCAAGATACCGACTGAGCGGTACGAGCGGGATGAAATAAGGGCTATTGTTGATTTCGTTGAGGACGGGGGTGGGCTTCTTCTGATTGGCGATCACACGAATGTGTTCAATTCCAGCACTTATCTGAACGACATTTGTCGGCAGTTTGGGTTTGCGTTTGCCCACGATTTGCTTTTTGCCGTGGGTAGTGCTTACGAGCAAGCCTGGCAACCGGGGCCGGCAGCTCATCCGGCTGTCCAACATGTGCCTCCTTTACATTTTGCCGTGGGATGCTCGATCGATCCGGGCCGAAGTGTGGGCCGTGCCGCGATGGTTGGACAGGCGTTGTGGAGTCTTCCCCCGGAGTTTCACGTGGAAAACTACCATCCGGTGCCCGAGTATCGGGCCGACATGCGGTTTGGGGCGTTTATCCAACTATGGGCGGCGCGATATGGTCGTGGCAGGATTTTAGCTTTTGGTGATTCAACGATCTTTTCGAATTTCTGCATTTTTCAGCCGGGCAAAGCAGAGCTCCTTCGGGAAATGATTCACTGGCTTAATCACCGAAGCGTTTGGGATTCCAATACCGTTCGCTTACCGGTTTTGTGGGGGGCAACTTTGTTTGCCTTGGCAGCGCTCCTTGTGGGTGTGGCGATAGCCGTCCGGCAAGGTACAAGTTGGCTTCTCATCCTTGCTGTCGGCTCTATCGGCTGGAGTTCAGGGAGTTTTGTGAGTAATCTTCCTCGCCGGATGGCCTATTTGTCGCCCGAGTGCCGAACGCCCCGGACCTGGGTAGCCGTGGATCGGACTGTTTCGGAGGTTCCTTTGGCATTAGGTGCTTTCAATCAGGGCGAAGGTGAGGGATTCGGACTTTTCGAACAATGGATTCATCGGCTCGGGTTCTTTTCACGTCGCACCGTGGGTCGTGAGGCCTTTCAAGCAGCCGGGATAATTGTCGTGTGCCCTCGGCGATCGGTCCCTCATCCGTTTCGTGAGCAGTTAATTCACTATGTGGCCGAAGGAGGAAGGCTTTTGGTATTGGATTCGTCAGATGCCGCCGGAACTACCGTCAACAGCTTACTTTGGCCCTTTGGTTTGGAAATCAGTCATGCCGAGGCGAAAGGCGGGCCAATTCGTTTTGAGGATGGAGGGGCGAAGCTGGACGTAGAACATGCTTGCCAGGTTTTGGGGGGCGAACCCTTCGCCTGGATTGAGGACATGCCGGTAGCCAGCCGCTTACGCTTCGGCCGAGGATCGGTGATGGCCATCGGATTCGCTGATCTTTGGAATGACCGCTCCATGGGAGAAACGTGGATGATTGCCCCCGAGCCGACCCTGTTCCTGCGAAAAGACCTCGACCCTGTCATTCGGGAACGGTACGAGGCGCTATTTGCCGTGCTTCGTTCTTGGATGGAGGACCGGCCGCTAGAGCGTCGCCCACCACCACCCGGGGCAGCCGGAGTTCCAAGCGCGCAGTCGGAATCGTTAGCTAGCCCCGCAAACCCAGAAGGAAATAAAGCTGCAAAGTGAGGTGGGAAACAAGCCGCAAACTCACGAGGAAAACAACCCGCAAACTTAGGAGAAAACCTGCAAACGCAGGAGGAGATCAAGACGGCTCTTGAACCCTACGGCACTCTAGTTCTGGCGCGGCGGAAATTCCTACAAAATTCCGAGACGGTCGAGAGCCCTCATGAAATCGTCGGCGCAAGCTGACCTATCGTTTCTTATTGGCCCGGCCAGGGTGAAAGTTTGCCGATGGGATCAAACCGACAAGAGGAAAACTCACCACTTTCTGGCAGGTGCCCCGCCTTGCCCGCCCAAGAAGGTCGCTCACCTCTAAATAAGTGCTCGGAACATCTCTGTGTCCGCACGAGTTTGCTTTCATAGTGCTTTTGCCCGAGCGGCGCATCGCCACATGCAGATGTCCGTAAAGTTGCGAATCGGTCGATTCCGTCGTTGCTGAGTGTGAGTTTCTCTATCCTGACGATAAGCTTTTTTCCATTCCCTCATATCAATGGCCGCTTTTCTCAAAACGATCGATGCTGCTGTTCAGCCCTTTGAACACCACACGATTTGAACCTTGTATCAATGGGCGCTTTTCTCAAAACAATCGATTTTGCACCGGCTGTCCCAGCGGTTTGGCCTGCCAGCCCTGCTCGCAAAGCCGATGCACGAAGCTTTCCGGACCATGAAGACAAAAAATTTGATCAGGAGCGACTTGCTCCACAAGCTGGATGAGTTCCTCGTAGTCGGCATGATCCGTAAGCGGTAAGGCTTCGTCGACCCCCAAACGATATTTCGTGGATTCATCCAGTGCCCAGCCCGTCACAGCGATGCGAAACAGCTTGAATTTCAGCGGGGGAAGCGAGGCTCGCGGCGGAACCACCAGCACCGCCGGCATTTCCAGTTCCGAGTTACACAGGCTGTAATGCCCGAGCGTGACGCCGAATTGCTCGTACACCTGACTTACCCGGTAAACTTGTTGGTGTTGCCACACGGAAAAGCCAGCCTTCGTCAATGCGGAGGTGACCTCTTGGGCTTTTCCTACCGAATAGGCGTAAATCACCGGAAGCATTTCCGCATTTAGCACACGGGTAACCAGCTCGAAAAGCCGAGTTACGGTTTCCTCCCGAGGCGGCATCCGATAATGTGGCTGTCCGTAGGTGCTTTCCATAATGAGGATATCGGCACGGGGGATTTGAGCCGGTTCGGCCGTGAACGAGCGTTTGAGCCGAAAATCGCCCGTGTATAGCAACGAGCAATTTCCCGCTTCCACGTGGAGCATGGCCGATCCTAGGCAATGTCCTGCGGGAAAGGCCGTAAGTCGCATCCCTGCCCAATCTTTCGGTACACCATACTGTAGTTCCACCACAGGCCGTGTGCCCAGCCGAAGTTGATATAAGGCCGCGGTTGGGGCCGTGCAAAGGGCCAACTCGTGCCGCGCCATGTGATCGGCATGAGCATGGGAGATAAACCCCTGAGGTTGCCGTCGCCGAAAGTCGACAGCCAAGCCATTGGTCAATTTGATCCCCCCATCCCAGAAAAATAAGAGGTCTTTTGCTAACATTTTCTTGTGTTGGGCTACGGTGTTGATCGACTGAATGCCGGCCGTATCGCGCAGACCCTTCGCCGATTTGTGTGACGGACCATCGATACCTCGACGCGCTTTTTCAAATATGATCCCCCGATGGCCGCGTACTCTCAGCAAGCGTATGTCACGTGTGAAAGACGTTTTTGAGCCTCTCACCGGGTCATTCTTTCGCCGTCACAATCACGCGCAAATCGCCGACATTCGTTTCGGTAAAGCCGGTTTTTATGAGGTTCCCCAACTTGTCAAAAAAATGATAGGCATCATTTCGGCGGAGAAAAGCCGTCGGATCGAGGCTTAGCGCGGCAACTCTTGCCGGGGTATCGCTGTCGAACCAAGCGCCGGCCGCATCGGTCGGACCATCCTCGCCATCCGTTCCAGCCGATAAGAAGACAAATGGTCCCATGGGCTCATGCATCAATTGGCACAGGGCCGCGAGAACTAGCTGTTGGTTTCTCCCACCCTTGCCGCGCAATGCAGGAGAAATCAACCGGACCACCGGCTCGCCCCCACTGATGATGCAATCTCCCTTTCCCCCGCGATGCATCCGCAGCATCTTGTGCACCAGTTGGCTAGCCACCTCTTCGGCAGTTGGCTCGGAGCTTGCGGCGAGTTCGACCACCGGGTCATAACCCAGTCGAACGGCTTCTTTTTGAGCTTCCTCAACAGCAAGCTTCAGGTTTCCGATAAGCAAATTCCGCACCTCGCATTGAGGGGGAGCCGGGATTTGTCGCTCCGGCTCCGCAAGAAAATCCCAAACTCGCTGCGGGACTTGCGGGGGTTTTAGCCCCAATTGCCGAAATACTTCAAGCGCCTTACGACGATGAGCTGTTTCGATTACGGTGGGACCGGAGCCGATCGTCGCTAACGAGTCCCCCAACACATCCGACAGAATAAGCCCGATTAATACCCCGGCACGGCAGCTTCTTGCCAATCCGCCGCCTTTGATCCGACTAATTTGCTTTCTCACCAGGTTGAGTTGTTCGATCGTGGCCCCGGCAGCACTTAAAAGTCGGGTAACCTGCAATTTGTCTTCTAAGGTGATCGGAGGAATCGGGGCCGGCAAAAGGGCCGAGGCACCCCCGGAAATCACACACAGGCAAAGATCTTCTGGCTCCAAATCATTAACGAGTTGCAGAATCCTCTCTGCACCCTCGGCTGCCGCAGCGGTTGGTTCATTTTGTCCGGATGTTCGGGCCGGATGCAGATGAATAGCTTGCAAAGGCCGGACGCAGTCCGCCGGCACATTGACCCAGCCGAAAAGGCGATTTTGTCCGAGGAAATCCGCATCGAATTTCTTTTCGATCGCTTCCGCCATGGCAGCAGAAGCTTTTCCGCCGCCAACCACCGCAATCCGGCGGATTTTGTTGAGCGAAAAGCTCCAGGGGCCGATTCTCAGCTCGGTTCGTTCGACGGAAACATGTTTTTCGATCAGTCGGGCGGCGAAGACCGCTTCAACCCCTGCGTGCCAAATGCGGAAAGCATCCTGACGTAACTTTTCAAGGCATTCTTGTCTCGACACTCGATGAGATCCGCTTCAAAAGTTTTCCCTTTAGCCACTCGGTGGCTTGCGAGGGCTCATGGAAAATCCTTCTGCTAATATGAGCTCACTGATACTCCCCACAAAAAGCGAAAACGGACACTACTTGCAAGAATCGAAATAATCGAAATACTTGTGCCAATCAATGACCTGCGAGGATGCCTCCATGCGGGAGCCACGGCATGCAGCCCGAATTCACGAACGCCCGCTTCGCGGCCATAGCAGTCTAGGAAAGGCTTATTCTCAGGGCGCATAAGGATTCTTTTATTTCCGATTATGGTGCGGCATGTGTCTTGGGATTTCGCGGACAAACGGAAATGCCGTTAATTTTGATTGCCGGTGGGGCATCAGTGTTTAACCTCTGTAGACGGTGAGAAAGCGTCGCCAAAGGGTTTCGGAGTCCACGATTTCCTGACCGAATTGCGTGGGGTATTCGGATCGGAAGATCAAACCCGCCAAAAAAACTTTTCCTTGCCAACGAGCGGGCCCGGCGAGACCACACCACGGGGAGCCTTTTTCGCCTTTGCCGGGGAGCTTCGCCTCCGCGAAAAAACGGTGGGCAAAACCCTTGCTACTGACTTGAGACGGCCATTCGATCATCACTGTTCCATGAAGAGCTGCTATTTTGGATAATCCCGGTAGCAAAGCTTCCAGTAGTTCCTCGCCCTGGCCAATCGGTGGTAAAACCCCTGCTGTGCCCGCGGGCGCGAAAACGACGGCGGCCAACCTCACCGGAACCCCGAGAAACTCAAGCCGAGGGCCTGTTTCCGGAGGTCCCTGGCTTCCCAACGCCGATAGATCTATTCGAAGATCGACCGAAGGTTGTCGGTCTTTCGATCGCCACTGTTTTAACAAAGCATTCCACAAGATTAAAATCACGATAAGCACCAGCAAAAGCATCCAGCGGGCGTCGTAAAGCGTTTTCCCAATTTCTTCTAGCGTGTTGTCCATCATCACTCATCCCAAAGTACCAAAGTTTACCTTTTGGCCCCCGCGCGGTGTTTCGTTGAGCGAGGTCTACCTCGTCAAGCGAAGTTTACTCGGATAGCATCTGCGCTTAAAATGGCCGAATCGCTCCGCCCTCTTGCCCTTGTTATCCAGGCACGGTCCATAGCTTTTGCTTGCGAACAGCTCGCGCGAATGATCCGGGCCTGATTGATGACCCGGCCCTAATTAAGGCCCGCGGCCCGAAATCTAGGAAGTTCTCGCATCCTTCCGAAAGCTCCGTCGACAAAAAATGATATACTCTCAACGAGCTGTGGGACGGTTGTTCAAGCTACTCTTTCGGCAGAGAATTCTGCGATTTCGTCCTCTCGCGGAAGCGAAGGCTGGGCACCCATTCGCGTCACTGAGACGGCGCCGGCTTTGGCCGAAAACTCGATCGCCGCCTCTAAGGAGAGCCCTCGGGCCAAAGCGACCGCTAACGCCCCGTTAAAGGCATCGCCGGCAGCGGTTGTATCCACTGCATTCACCTTAAATGCGGGAATGAGCAACTTTCGTTCCTGCGTGGCAAGGAAAGCCCCCCGAGCTCCCAAAGTGATAATCACATGCCTGACCCCGCGTTTCAACAACGCCTCAGCGGCTTGGTCAGCCGTTGCCTCATCGACCACACGGATGCCGGTTAACCCTTCTGCCTCAGACTCATTGGGGGTCAAGTAACTCACGCGGGAGAGCAAATCGTCATCCAATGGTACGGCCGGCGCGGGATTGAGAATCACAGGTACCGAGTGTTCATAAGCCAGCTTGACTGCTGTTCGGACTGCCTCCCAAGGTATCTCCAACTGCACGAGTACAACGCCGGCGCGGGCAATAACCGACTCAGCCCGGCGGACATCCGCGGCGGTCAGTCGGTGATTGGCTCCCGAAGCCACGGCAATCATGTTTTCGCCTGAAGCATCCACCATGATGAGGGCAACCCCGGTATGATCGTCCGGATCCCGAACCACGAATTGCGTATCGATTCCCTCGGCTTCATATCCTCGGAGCGCCTCCTGGCCAAAGGAATCAGTTCCCACCCTTGCGACGAAAACCACATGAGCACCTAGGCGAGCGGCCGCCACGGCTTGATTTGCCCCTTTACCGCCGGCTGCCACAACGAATTTTCCGCCGGTGACCGTTTGCCCGGGATGCGGTAAGCGATCGCACTTGACGACCATATCCGTGTTGCTACTTCCTACCACTACGACAACAGGCTTCGTTTGTGCCATTGCGAATCCCTCAACTTGAAAAGACTTTGCCAGGAGAAACGTGGTCAGGTACCCCTAGCCCGAAGGTCCTTCCGCGGTACGCCGCGGCTTGGGGCACCCTTTTTTGGAATTCACCCCTACCAAAACTCTTGCCCAGGAACCTTCCAAACTCTTCCCTGGGAAATACTCCAAATGTTGGCCTTAAATGTTGGCCTTCCCTTTGGAGGCCGTGCCTATGGAGCCTTTCTCGTCGGACAGTGTAGCTTTGGAGCCCCCGCTGGAGGAGGTGTCTGGTAAGTATCCTCATCACAGAACGCGCAGCTTCCGAGCCCCTGCGGGAGGAAAGGATCCCGTCGAGCCGCACTTCGCTACGTGGTTTCCCTCGTTTACCTACAGACGGTTTCGAGGCTGTATCGAATTCGATCGATCCTACCCCCAGGCGACATCTTCCGTCGCTCGTATAGACTCAAATGCGGCGGCGCTGGGTCATCACGGCGGCCACAATGATGATTCCAGTGAGCATTAAGCGCTGAGCTTCAGGAACCGCGTTGATACTGAGGATTTTTTCGAGATAACCGATGGTCAATGTACCGATCAACGTCAGCCCGATTCCGCCCCGCCCCCCCATCAAATTTGTTCCACCGATTACCACGATGGCAATTGCATTCAGTTCGTAACCCCAGCCGGCCTCAGGATCGCCTTGTTTTTCCTGGGCTGCATGACAGATTCCTGCCACAGCGGCCAACACACCGGTCGCCATGAAGGCCAACAATTTCGCCCTCACCACGGGCACGCCGGAGAGCCGGGCCGCTTCCTCATTTCCCCCGATTGCATATAGTTCGCGCCCCCAACGATGCCATGTCAAGAAAAGCCATGCAATTGCTGCACAAGCCAAAAATATCACCGTGACAACACTCAGGTTTTCACCCAAAATCCTCGCGTCGATCTGATCGAAAATCGGGGGCAAAGGGACGTATCGGTAAGTTCCATCCGGGTTCTGGACCGCGGTCGACACCTTCATGCCACCGCTGATGGTCTTAGCCAACCCCCGCGCAAAGACCATCATCGCAAGAGTGGCGATAAAAGGTTGAATTCGGAATCCTGCCGCCAACGCCCCGGAGACACCCCCACACGCGGCCCCAATAACTAAACAGGCTACCACCGCAAGCCATGCCGGCCATTGCCAATGAATGGACATTAAGGCAAAGGCGACAGCCGAAAGGGCCAAAACGCTGCCTACAGCCAAATCGATACCGCCTGCAATGATCACTAAAGTCATCCCGCATGCAAGGATTCCATATTCGGAGGCCTGGCGGAGGCCATCCCGGTGCGTTCCTAATTTGTAAAAAGCCCCATCGGCATCAAAAAGAATGCCCAAAAGCAGGACCAATACCAGTGCAACCAAAGCCCGACCAGCCGGAGCCGTCACGTACCGAATCCAATTTTCCGTCTTCCCCTGAATAGCCGTCAGAGCATTGAGCAAGCAGTACGTTCCGATGAAGCCCAAGACGTACCAGCCAAGGAGCACTGCATGGAAAGCCGTGCGAGCGGAAAGCTGGATCCCGATCAGACCACACAGGAGTTGAACGCCAGAGATCAACGGCACCGGTACCCCGGCAAATCGGCTCGCCAGGGCCATGCCGATACCAAGCACGGTTAGTGCCGATGCGACCCAAAGCCACTTATTCCCCAAATTTAAGTCTCCTAAGATTTTTGGTTTTCCGTGGCCAAGCTTCGCTTTAAAAAATTACCCCCAACTATTTTGAAAGATAGCCCTGGGAAAACTAGCCCCTTTTGAGGCAATGCCTTTCACGGACGCCGTAAGCTATTTCCGAGCACCCCCAACGGCGCGAAGCCCCAAGTTTTGGCAAACCGGACTATCTTCAGTAAGTCTAACCACCTTCTCGCCCGACTAAAAATCCGTTTTTTCCCGGGAAAAGTTCGGACAACCCCTTGGGCTCAACACCCCTTCTTCGTTGGCGTGCTTGATATATCTCCGAGATTTTTCAGCAAGACGAGTGCACTATATCTCAGCAAGACGATTGCACTATGGGGTACATATCGTCCGCCCACCCCGACCCTCAAATACCAGAAGCTCTTTCTCGCCCCGCATGTGCATTTTTGCCCACAGCTACTTTTTGATCGTTCGTCCTTCGGGTCAATTCAACTGCTATAATCGGGCTAATGGCTTCGTGTCTCGGCGGGCTTTTCCGGTGATCCGAGCTAGCATCGATTGCCTTCTTCCAAAAAAAAACACGCCCGCTTGACGCGGCACCCCAAAACAGCTATTCTTCCAAATTGTGGTGCTAGGCGACGATTGGACCTATCGCATCGAGAACATAAAAGCGGTTAGCTTTAAGTAGTCGTCTAGCTCCGCTGTTCGTTTCGGACTTCTAAGAACTGTGTTTGAATTGTCTCTTTTTTTGTCCGGTGGACTTTCTCACACACGCTCAGCAAGCTCGCGCAAGTTTGCGGTGACAATCGATATTCCAGTCCGAAACCTCGCAAGGGCAATCAGAACGCCCGTAGCCTACGCGTCCCTAAAAGCCGGTAGCAGACCGCAAAAAACGCACTCCGATTTTGTTGCAAAGTACGAGCGTACGAAGACCGTCTGAGGGTCTGTTCTCCCAGAGCTTCGTGCTGAAATGGGTCGCGATCATTCGGCGCGCACGAAGCATGGTGCAGGATCCACCTTAGGCGGAGGGACCCTCCTCTCGCCCGGCGGGGTGGGGGATATTTGTTTCATGCCTTCGGGTTTCGAGGCGAAAGCGTTAGAGCGATCTTCACACCTTCTACCGCAGTGTAGAGCAGCTCCGGAAATATTGTCTGACTGGGGGGAACCGAAAGGAAAAGCCCACCGCTCGCTGTCGGTCACTGATGTTTTTGCGTTTTTCTTCGAAGGTGGTCTGTGATGCCCGTTGGTCAATTCCTTTTTCTCAGAGGAGGTGCGTTATGAGTCGCGGAAAGCGTGGATTTACCTTGGTGGAGTTATTGGTTGTCATTGCCATCATTGGCATTTTGATCGCACTTTTACTTCCCGCGGTTCAGGCGGCCCGGGAAGCCGCTCGGCGGTCGCAGTGTGCAAACAACTTGAAACAGCTTGCCCTAGCGTGTCACAATTACGAAATCCGTTCCAAAGTCTTCCCCCTCAACTACGCTATTGGCACGAACATTTATGCCAGTCCGCCTAATTCCGACTTCCGCGGTACGAGCTGGCTAACGCAGATTCTGCCGTTGATCGAGCAGAATACCTTGTACGCAATGATCGACTTCAATTATGACGTTCTGCTGGACCCGCGTAATGGGAACGTAAGTAGCCCATCAATGCCTAGCAATGCTTATGTGGCCAGGCAGGTTGTTTCCACATTTATTTGCCCCAGCGACGGGAACAACCAAGGGGGGATTATGGGTAGTAGGGCCAATCGATCCGGCTCGTGGGCCGTCAACAATTACAAAGGGGTTGCCGGTGCCAATTGGGGTTGGGGAAACTTCCAAGTTGTACCGCCGTCACCTTTGGCGAACACACCTTGGGGAGCAACTGCGGATGGACTAAACGCCGGTAATGGGATTTTCTTCCGTGGGGCAACTGCCGGCCGACCTTGTGCTACGCCGATGTCGGGGATTACCGATGGGACAAGTAACACCTTCATGATCGGCGAAGCGGTCCCCCGCTGGTGCACTCATACTTGGTGGTTTCACTTCAATGGATCCACAGCTACTTGTGCGATCCCCTTGAATGCCCCGGCTCAATGTCAAAACACGGGCAATCGGAGTGCGGACTTGGATGCTTGTTGGAGCGATTGGGCAAACAATTATTCGTTCATGAGCAGGCACCCTGGAGGCGGTCAATTTGCCCGAGCCGATGCAAGTGTCAGCTTCGTTTCCGAAAGTATCGAACTTACCCTCTATCGGCAGCTTGCCACGATGGCGGGCGGCGAAGCTGTCTCCGTTCCATAGATTGCCCGATCGCCGTTTTGGGGCTGTAGTCGAAGCCCTAGGTGCCGCGGCACCACCAGCCGCAAATGACCGGTAGCTATCGCCGGCGCGATGCGCTCAGGGGCAATAAGGGTCTTGCTGAAATCATGGATTACCCGTTGGTCGCAGACTTGGCTTCTTTGGGAAGCTTCCCGGCGACGTGGTTGATTTGGCTTTCTTGATTAGTCGAAACAGCCAAATAGCATTCTATCGAAGGCGACTTTTTGCCTTATCGAGCTTGATACACGTGTCGGGATCGTCAAATCGAATGTCACACTAATTCTCACCTGCCGGAGGAACGAAGGTCATGGTTAGTTGCACATTACGGTTAGCTGGCTCGATCCTTGTTCTTTCCCTCCTGTTAAATGCCGCCGGATGTGGAGGCCCTAACACAGTGCCGGTGAGCGGAACGGTCACCTATAAGGGAACTGGGGTGGCGGACGTGAACGTCACTTTCTTTGGAAAGGACGGTGTAATTGGCCGAGCCTCCACCGATGCACAAGGTCGTTTTGGCTCGGTTTCTTGGCAAAAGCCCGGCGACGGGCTTCCCCCCGGCGCGTATAAAGTGACGATTACGCCCAAGGTGACAACGCCGGAACCCGGCTCTGAGACCTACGAGTTGCAGAAAGGTGCCCCGTTCCCGGGAAAGTACCGGAGTTCCGATTTGAGCGATCTGACCGTCAATATTGCCCCCGGGGGTCCCGCGACGGTAACCCTCGAGCTGAAAGATTAGGATACTCCGGGCGGTTAGTTGTGCGGGAATTCGAAAAGTCTTGAAGGCTTCATTTTTGTCGGTCAGTCCCCGGGCTGAGGCGTCGGGATAATGCGAGCGAATAACGATTAACGAGCATTCTCCGGGGCTTCTTCGCTGATAAATCGCTCTATCCCTGGACGCATTTCAGCTATCGCTTTTAACTGGTGCATAGCACTGCTGGTTGAACCCGGCTCAGATGATTTACTCCTCTAAAAATTGCGGTCGTTTTTTCGATTGTCCATTGGCCTCTGTTTCCTCCCTTCCGGCTTCAGCAATCCTCCGCGAGCTGCTAAAATAGATGGGCAGCGGTAGAGCACGGAACGCTTTTTGCGGAGGTGGTAATGATGCGTTTGAAGGATGAGGTTGTCGCGGTTATTCTCGCGGGCGGAAAAGGATCGCGTTTGGAGCCGTTGACCCGCGATCGCGCAAAGCCCGCCGTGCCATTCGGTGGTGCCTACCGAATTATCGACTTCACGCTATCAAACTGCTTGAATAGCGGTCTTCGTAAGATTTTGGTCCTTACGCAGCACAAAGCCCTGAGCCTCGATCGGCATATCAACATGGGTTGGAGCCGGTATTTTTGCCGGGAATTGGGCGAATTTGTCGATGTGGTGCCCCCCCAACAGCGGATCGACGAGAGCTGGTATCAGGGCACAGCGGATGCCGTTTACCAAAATATTTATACGATCGAAAAGGAGCACCCTCGATATGTGGTCATCCTAGCGGGTGACCATATTTACAAAATGGATTACTCGAAGATGATCGATTACCACATCGGCCAGCAGGCCGATCTAACCATCGGGGTGCTTCGTGTGCCGCGAATGGAAGCCCGGCTGCGATTCGGCGTGATGGAAGTGGATCGAAATAATCGTGTTATCGGATTTCAGGAGAAGCCCGAAGATCCCGCACCCCTGCCAGGCAACCCAGGAATGTGCCTGGCTTCGATGGGCATATACGTGTTCAATTCGCGATTTTTGTTCGAGGAATTGTGCCGCGATGCCACACGAAGAACCAGCCGACACGATTTTGGCGGCGATGTGATCCCTTCGGTGATCGAAACCAGCCGTGTATTTGCTTTCCCATTCGTTGAACAAATTGATGAGAACCGCAAAAAAGACGCTTATTGGCGGGATGTGGGTACGCTGGATGCCTATTACGAGGCCAACATGGATCTGGTATCCGTCGACCCGCAATTGAATTTGTACGACGAGCTTTGGCCGATCCGCACTTATCACCCCAATTATCCGCCGCCTAAGTTCGTCTTTGCAGATCCGGAGCGTTGCGGGCGGGCTCTGGATAGCATCGTTTGTTTAGGGTGCATTGTCTCCGGGGGGTTGGTCCAGCGCTCAATCCTCGGGCCGCGGACGCGAATCAACAGTTATGCAGAAGTCTACGACTCGATTCTCTTTGGCGAGGTAAATGTAGGTCGATATGCGCGGATTCGGCGTGCCATAATCGATAAAGGCGTGTCCATCCCGCCGGGCATGCAAATTGGGTTTGATCTGGAACTGGATCGCAAACGAGGTTTCACCGTTACCGAGCAGGGTGTTACGGTCATCACCCAGTCGGACGGCGCTGAGTTGCTTGAAGAAGCCGGACATTTGGCGGGCCAAAAAGCGGCGGTATAATAAAGGCTTACTGAGGACATTTCTCCTTATTTAGCGACCGACTCCCTGCTGGAAGACGGCGGCGAACCGTCGGCCGTTTTTTCTGAATCTGCATTTCGTTTGTTAACCCGCTTGCATGAATTGGCCTTTTTGGCCCGATTTCCTCCCTTCATTACATGCACCTCCGTTGCGGCTAACGCTCGGCTACGAACTCCTCAACTAAGGATGCTCAAAAAGGTTCAGGTTTTTTCGCACCCGGAGCGAATTGCAAGCGGTTGGCTCCGCCGCTTGTGAAAGGTCATTTTTTTCCCAGTGAGGTAAGGCTTCTCTTTGTTTTTCCTATGCTGTCCCCATTCTTTCTTCTAGCTCTCCCTAAAAGGTCGAGGAGGAGGGTGACTCGAGTGTCGAGGAAGAGCGTGACAAAAAAGTCGGCGAAGCAGATGAGCCGCGGTTCTCTCGTTAGATACTTCTTCGAAGAAGGGAGTCCGAGAAAGCAAATCGAATGCGGAGAGCTTGGTACGAAAGTGGCTCCTTGTTTTTCACCGCTGTGACCTCAGGGCCTTAGACCGGTCTGAGTACATTTTCTCAGTTATTTTGAAAGCTCTCACTTCTAGTCGCAGTTATCTGTTCGTTCCAAGGTTCAGAGTTTTTTCCCATCCGAGTTTTTTCCGATTAGAGTTTTTCGCATCGGAGTTCTTTCTTGTCCGATTTTTTCCCATGCGAGTTTTTCCATCCGGATTTTTCCCCATTAAAGTTTTTCCCACGAGAGTTTTTCCGATCGGAGTTTTTTTCGCATCAGGGTTTATTCGCATCCAAATTTTTCGCAATGGCGAACGAAACAAGCCACGAGCTCGCCGGGGTGAAAAGGCGGAAAATAGGCGCAAAAAAAAGCCCCCGGAAAGGCGTGCGTCCCAGGGGGGCAGAGGACGGCGGACGTTTTCCGGGAGCCTTGGGAGGAGGGAAGGGTTGGGATCGTCGTGCCAGGGCCTGAGTGGTTTCCTCCCACTATCTACAGCATCTAGCCACTGTCTCCAGCATCTAGAAGCGCCCCGCGGCCTCCATTCCGCGGAGCAAACTTCTCGGGGCGCAGGCGCGCCTTAGGTCGGCGGCCCAGTGCAGACCCTTATATCCCAACACACTCTCAGCGACCCAATGCAGCTCCTTCCTGGAACCGCGCGGCCGCGAAGCGACGTCATGTCTCGATCCATGCTTCCGTGCGGGCAGCAAATTAACGGAATCCTACCTTCGTCGTCAAGCCCGTTTTTTGGCGATTTCGAAATCCGCGACACTCTTCAAAACGAATCATCTTTTAAGAACACGAAGAATCGGGTTCTTGCAAGCTGTGAATGTCCAGATTTCTCCCTCCTTTCGTTAATGCGAGCCCACTTTTCCCTTGCCGATGCCAGTTCTCGAAGTTTGAAACACCATCTGGTTTTTAACAAATTTCTCAGCTTTACTCCGATTGCCTGTTTTTGAGTTGTTTTCCTCTTCTTGAAGAGCCGATCGAGCCATCGTAAATCGTCTTATTTTGGAAAAGTGCGTTGGCGGACCCTTGGCAAACTCAATCGGGCAAAGGGTTCGCGTCAAATTTTGACGCCGCTCTCTGCCAAGGAGGGGGCGCTCGATGCCGCCGTTCTTGCTTACGGTGGTGACCGCCGTGCAATGAGACGCCGTTATCTACTTAGCTTGAGGACTGCCGATAGGATCTCCTGGAACCCCCAGAAAGCCCTCATGAAAGAAAACCGGCTTATACCCTTTCTCCGTAACCCAACGAAGTGCGACATCCAATCGCTCGGCATGATCCGGGAGGTAGTGATCATAGAAGGGCCAAAAGTACTGTTCATGGGTCATCAGATCCATGATTTCCGCCGTATTGGGATCCTCTGCCAAGGGCTGAAGGGTCGGGATCACGTTATCCGGCGGCACCGTGTTACAAACGATATCGATCTTGGAAAAAACGATACCCGTGTCGAAGTCCATCAAGGCGTCATGGCCTGCGAGATATTCGCAGCGCACTGGGTCTAGGTGGTAATTGACATCCCAAACCCCCTGGAGCTTGCGGAAATACCCGCTAAGAACGCGAATCCCCTTCCGCGCAAGAGCCGGCAACGTCGCGGGCAGCACCATTCCCCAGTGAATAATCGTCGTTGGGCAGTATGTGGCCTCGCCGGCGAACCGCAGGATTTGCTCTTGCACTAGCTCTAGGTCTGCAATCACTTTCTCCGGCGGCGCATATTGATAAGGACGATCCGGTTTATCCGCATAGGCGTGAAAAGCCAGTTTCAGCCAATCCGCATTGTCGGCCCATTCCCCGCGATAACGATCGGGAAAATCGCGAAGGGTGAAGCCATCGCCCGTTGTGTAGTAGATGTTGAGCACGAATTTCGTGCCGTATTTTTGGTGAAACTTTCGCAACATCTCCAGATAGAAGCAATCGAATAACGATTGGTATTGCTTCTGGGCAATATCCCGTAAAAAGAACCCGTTATCGTCGATCGCGAAGCGATATCTCGGAATCGAGTTACGATCCCAGAGGACACGAATCCGGTGTTCTTGTCGGCCGGAATACCCCTCCGAAATCGCTACGATTTCCTCCACTTGGTTCTTCAGACGCACCTTCGCCGAGAACCGGTGGCCCGACCTTTCGGCCGGCTGTCCATTAACACTGACGCGGTCGCTGAAGGGGGCTAGTCCGCGGACCACAATCTCGAGACCTTCAGAGGCCTGGACGCCGTGGCGGTGGTTGAGCACAGCACCGTTGAAAGGCCATTCGATCATCGTCGGCATGGCGACCCAAGGATCTCCCTTAGCGAGGCGGTAATACCCGAAAGCCAAACCTGTAGTGGCACCTATCAGAAAATCTCGACGCCCGATACTGCCTACGTTCATGAGTTTCCCTCCCAAACAGATGGTGTTGAGCTTCATTCGGTGTGAGATCTACTGAACTAAAATCTGCCAAGTTGACTCATCAAACGCCAATGGAATCAATTTTTTGACCGCCGATCCCCGCAGCGGCAAAAGCCCACACCCGAACCCCAACGGGGCTTTCGAGCCAGCAAGGCCAATTGAAATCCAGTGTCTCCACTTAAAACCGCGCAAAACCGTCGGTCTCCTTCACCTTTTAAGTTTTTTGTACGACGGTTTTGTCGGCCGGCGACTGGGCCAGGGAGCTTAATGCGCGGTCCATGACTCTTGGGGCTAATCGCGTCAAAATTGCAAAGAGCTTACCCCAGAAGTAGGGAACAATTTCGAGTTTTCTTCGTCGAATTGCTCGAAGAGTGGCCCGGGCGACGTATTGGGCCGATACGCCACGATGTCGCGGCCATGCCGGCGACTCCTTCGCCTCGAGGAGGCGGTCGAAGAACTCGGTTTCGGTCGTTCCCGGGCTGACAATGATCACGGCAATACCCTCGCGGCGAAGTTCTGCTCGCAACGACTGGCTGAAAGCACGAACGGCGGCCTTACTCGCACAGTATTCGGAGCAAAAGGGAACTCCGTAATAACCCAAAACCGAGGCGACGTTCACGATTGCAGGATGGCGGCCACGGCGAAGAAGCGGCAAACACTCGCGAATCAGTTCCGCTAGCGCGAAGAAATTTACTTCCATGATCTGCCGTAATCTGGTGGCAGATGCATGTTCGAACCTGCCTTGTGCTCCGACCCCCGCACAGTTTACTAGTAGATCGAGTGCGCCCCACCGCGAAGCAACTTCCTCTGCTATTGCCCGACGTGCATCGGCAGATGTAACATCGGCGGCGAAAGGGACGATTTGCCCGGCTCCCTCCGCAACTTGATCGGCCAGTGTTGCGAGCCTTTCGCCCCGCCGTGCAACCGCCAGAACATGCGCCCCTTCCTTGGCCAGCAATTGGGCCAGCTCACGCCCAATACCACTGGATGCTCCCGTGACTACTGCTCGGGAAGCCATGAAACTTTGAATCCGACCCATCTATGCTGCGACTTCCTCAGAGCTCCCTGAACAAAGCTTTCATTTTCCGATTACGGAGCCGAGCGATCCGCCTGCCCGGATCCCATCCAATCCAGTAGTTTGGCTGCCCAGCGGATGCGATGATGTCCGTGGCAATCGGTACATACTAACTCGGCATCTTTCAGTTCCCGTTCCAACCACCGGGCCACAACCGCCCGCGCCGGCACGTCATGTTTAGGGTGACATTTCTGGCAGGCCGGATCGATCTTGTCACGCGGATACACGATGTCGGGTTTAGTCGCCCCAATGTTTTCGTCATTGGCATGACCAGCACTGAGGCCATGGCAGTGAATGCAGGGGATCTTCGCAGCCAAATGTGTTCGGCTAAGCGACTCTATCAGAAAACTCATATGGCAAACACCGCAGGCTGCATTGGCTGAGAAGAGTTCCTCAGGATCATTCGATGCGCTTTCTTCGAAATCTCCAGCCCTTTTCGAACCGTCCGGGCGATGTGGGGATGGATCGCTCGAGGCAGCCGGTGGCTTACTCGGGCCGGCTCCTTGGGAGCCAGCAGCCATACCCTGAAGCACGTGCGAGCACTCCCATAACGACCCCCAAGGATTGGGAAGGATCAAAACGATCGTCGCAGCCGCGACAAATCCCCATTGCAAAACCACAGTCGAACTTTCCTCTCGAGCCAGCATTTTTCAAAGCCCTATGCGTGTACAAACCCCAACGAGTTGAAATGGTGAAAAGGGGAACAACTGTTTTTTGCGAAACCTTATTTCAAAGGCTCTTTGAGCGCGGTGATCAGTTGATTGGTCATAGCTACGCCCCCAACCGGCAGCCGATGGTGCGCTTATTTACGAGCGGGTATCATCCCGGAAAGGATGTCACTCCATGCGCTAGGCGAAATGAAAACTCGGTTCCTAGGGTCCTGAAAAGGAAAAGGGCACACACCATTCTCATTGCCGGGCGTCAAACATACTCCCATGTTCGAAGCCACCGATAATCCGGCGTCAAATGTGCGAGGTAATTTCGCTTGCATTCCAGGAGTACTTGCTCGTCCGCGGGACGGGGCGGATGGTTACGCTCGTAGGAGCCGCGCACATTTTCTAGCAACTGTTCAGGGGTATTCACGCCGGGAATGACTGCTGCGATACGCTTTTCCTGTAACATGTGGCGAATAAGGACCGCTGCCCGGGGGTCGACAGCGCCGTGAATTTCGCGAGGCTTGATCCCGAAAGTGGTACCGGCTCCGAACGGTTTTAAACCGATCACGCCGACGTCTTTCTGCTTGGCCAACTCCAACAGGCTATCTCCGCCTAGTTCCCTCGTGAGGAATAAATAGGGGAAAATGATTACGGAAAATTGGGGATATTCATTCAGCACTCGTCGGAATACCTTCGGGTTGTGGGCCGAGATGCCGAGGAATCGCACTTTGCCCTGTTGATGGGCCTTTTCGAACACCTGAACCACCAAGTCCAGGGCTCGATGGCTCACCATCAGCATGGTGGGAATTTGTGTTTGTCCTTCTCCCCAAGTTGCCCCCACCGGACGCCAGAGGTCGAGGCAATCTGTGCGATACGATCGCAAGCGATCTTCGATGCACCGCATCATTCCGTCGAATGTTAAGTTGGCCTCATACTCTTCGGTGACCTTTTCTGGCCACGAAGCGAAACCGATAAAGAATCGGTCTCGCCGCGCCGAGGACAACTTGGCCATTGCTTCCCCGTAAAGGTCGCATTCCTCCGCAATGTTGGTATCCACATAGTTAATGCCCAGCTCGACAGCCTTCGCCAGAACCGTCATGCGATTCTGAACCATATCCGGCCCAATAGCTCCGTGACCCCCGAGGCTGACCTCAGAAATCCAGAATTCCGTCTTTCCCAGTCGGCGGTATCCCATCTGCGGGTTGAAGTTCAAAATCTTTTCGCTTGATGGGGGGGATGTAACGAGTGAGTCCGCGCAGAAGGCCTCGGCTTTCGATTTGCCGAGCGAGCCGGCCATAAGGCCTGTTACGACCGCTGCCGTCGAGCGGATGAAGCCACGCCGCGACCGGAACTGAAGCATCGTTCGAACCTCCTTACGGCAAATGCCTTTCGAGGGAAAAGCGTTTCATGGTGAAACGCTCTTCGTCGCTCAAATCCCTCGCAGAACTAAATCGAATTCGATTCACTCAATTCGAGCCCAAAACTGTGAGCTATGCTTTGGGGGGCACTTCATGTTTTGAGCTATGCTTTGAGGGCGTTTCCTTTTTGGGCCCCTTTTTCTTCGATTTACATAGCCACTATTCGGAAGCTCTCACATGTTCCCACGGCCGGTTAGGGGAAATTTTGCCGGCGGTAACACTCGCAAATTATCGATGTTCCGCGCAACCATCCGCGTAAGCTGAGGACCGAAATCGCGCTCTAGCCAATTGAGCTTCCGATCTCCAAATGCCAATCGTAACACCGGCGCAGGGGGATCACAACCAATTCCTCGGGTAATGCTCACACTCGATCAGGCTTCGATTTTTCGTCACCGCCGGTAGCTCGGGCCGCCATTCTCGCTGAGTCTTGAAAACGAGGAGAATCAATGAGGCCGAACTTCATCCCCGGATGCTTGCGAAACAGAAGTCGCCCACCCCATGCTGGGTGGTATCTTCTGCGCGAAAAAGCTTAATCGCTGCACTCCTTGGGAGAGCGTAACCAAATTCCGATCGGTAACCTAAGTCCCTTTCGTGGGTATGATAGCCTGCTAAGTTTGCTACAATAGGGAGGCAAGGTGGGAAATTTTCAGGCCGGGCAGTATAACGCAGACACGTTCCAAGATCTTAAAGGCTTTAACAAAACAACCAAGCTTATCCCTAGGATACTTCGTCGTAACGGAGTGCGCCTTTTGAAACGTGTGGCCGCTGAAAAATGTGGCCGCGTTACAAGAAGTTCCTCCGCTGATCAAGGTAAATTGCTATGCCGTACGCCATTTGGTTAGTTTCCCCCCCTGATTCGTGGAAACGCGCGACCTGGGATGATGTTCCGCCGGGCCAGTGCGAACCGCTTAGCTGCCTGGGAGAAGAGGCGGACCTGTTTGCGGCTGTTCGCCGAGCGATCGAGTTTAATCAGTCGGCCGAAAGATCGAGCGATAACCGCTGGGCGGTGGTAGTGGAAAGCGGCACATCCGGGCGGAGGCTATCCGTCGGACGGTTGTGCACCCCGCTCAGTTACAGAGTTTTAGCCATCTGGTGGCCCACCGGTTGGGAGCCGAACTCTCCCTGGGATGTCCCCCGATGTGCCTGGCGGGCTCCGGTGGCCGACCAATCCGCCGATCCTATGGACTACCAAAAGGCCTTTGCCACGGTGGGAGCGTTGAACCGGCAAAGTATCGACCGCGCGAGCCCTTTGTGGTATGTGATTGTGGCCGTTCAGAATGAACCCTTGAGCAGAACCGTGACATTTGACTCCTTAGGTATGGAAACCACCGTTGAGGTTCGGAATGCCCACATTGTGGTTCCGGAGGAAGATTCCGCCCGAGGTGACTGCTCATTTTGCCCGGCGAGGGCTTTGGATTGTTCCCAATTTCCAGTGCAATGGGCAGATCGGACTGTAAAGCAGACATCCGCTTGAATGAAGCCGGCAACCGGTTTCCGATGGCTCTGCCGGTGCACCAGAGGAACGGATTTGCACCGGACAATCGTGCTTTCAGTGACAAAGGGTCCGATCTCAGTGATGCTCAGCGATCTTTTACGACAAAATAGGCGACAATTAACGACAAAGTAATCGCTAGTAACTAGCGCCAGCTACCCCTGGGGTGAGAATCCCGACATTTGGCAATGGGTAATCATCCGTGGTTTCGGAGCGGGTATTAGCAATTCTTATGCCTTTTAGATCGCGGTTGTTAATGGAATCTTGGCGACCCCATTGAGCTCTGGAAGATAAACCTAAAAACTTTTGTCATTTTCTAGAAGTTTTTGTCATTTATGATGAGTCTTATCAAGTCAATCGTCTTAATCATTTACCCTTGTTGGGGCACAGAGTTCGCTTCTGAGCAAAAGATTGGGTCGCTCGCAGATTGCTCTCGCCTCCGTACTCCCCGATTGTCCTTCTTCGATGGGTCCGTGAGGCCGCCTCGGCTTGCAGCTTTTTCACTCGCCTTCGTACCCCCCGATTGTCCTTCTTCGATGGCGTCTCTATATACATCGGGATTAAATTTGCGATCTCGCACCGGAATTTCGGGGAGGAGCTTAACTGCGCGCCGGAGTTGTCCGAGGGTCCCCGCGGCGCATCAATGTTACGTCTTGTGCTCCCATCATTTTGTCGTGCGACATGCTCTTTGTTTGTTCGTTATTTATGCCTTCAAAATTTATGCCTTCAAACCTAGCAGATTTTGACGGCGCGTTCGCGGATTTGCTCCTCCAGAATTCACTATTTTCCTCCACTTTAAGCTTACAAGTGTGTAAAATTTGAAAAATTAAGGGGCCTAGGATGCTTCGCGAACCCCACGCCACCTCACCGTCCCTTTTGGCGAGCAATCGCGGGTGTGAGAGTGGGAGCTTCCCGTATTGAAAAGGCGGAAATCATGCTCGTGTTCACTCGCCGCCCGGATGAGCAGATCGTGATTGGCGATGATATCGTCATCACCGTCCTGTCAATCCGCGGTCCTTACGTGCGCCTCGGGATCGATGCCCCGGTCAATGTTTCGGTCCATCGCGGCGAAGTTTACGAACTTATACGTCGCGCGAATCAAGCTGAAGACACGGAAAAAATGGCCGCCCAATCTGAAACAAGTGATCCCCAAAAATGAAGCCAAGGGCGGTGGGGAAGTGCCCATTCTGTAGGCGATTACACCAAATTCAATTTCCCTCTCACAGCTCCTTCCGGATTCCCCGATTTGTTTCCTTTTCTCCTATTCACTTTTTCTCTTATTCACTTGGCAGCTTTCAAATTCTCCACCGATTCCAGTGGTGAAGTTTCTGATTTTGCTTTTTTCCGAAATGCCCAACTCACCCCGTCGGTGTCGTTTTTTTTGAGAATGGCATGACCCCTGCTTAATTGTCGCTCAGACCCGCGTGGCTTTTCCGCGGCTTGACCTTAGAAGATGCCTCGCCTACGAGGCCGCCCTTCTTGGCCGAAAGTCGTACTCCCCACGCGGTGCGCAAGCTTGATGAGACCGCGGGTTCTGGAATCCGGTTCGTCCGGGAAATATATTTTGATGGCTGCCGAGAGAAATCCTAGTGAGCTTTTTGTTGGATATTGTAGGTCTCCTGCTGAATGAGAAACGTTCATCAAAACAGGACTCGATTCGGCATCAGGGGAAAATATTTGCAAAGCCGTCTTAAACCCGAGATCGGAGGGTAGAGCGATGACACAGTCGGCATTCCGTCGCGAGTGGTACTCCGAGGGCAAATCGAGTAAGGGGCACGATTTTGGGATCGCCTTGAAAGCCCCGTTTTTAGTGGCCGGATTCCTATTCGGATTTTTATCGCTAAATCTTGGGTTGGCGCAGCAGCCAGCTCAAGGTGTTTTGAAAATCATCGTCTTTGGGGCCCATCCGGACGATTGCGAGATCGACGCAGGCGGAGTAGCCGCCCTTTGGGCAAAAATGGGGCACAAAGTCAAGTTTGTGTCGATGACAAATGGCGACATCGGCCATTGGCAGATGGCCGGCGGCCCGCTCGCGCAGCGTCGAACCGCGGAGGTCAAAAGGGCTGCCGAGATCCTTGGAGTGGAGAGTGAGGTTTTGGACATTCATGACGGCGAACTGATGCCCACGCTCGAAAATCGCAGGCTTATGACGCGGCTTATCCGTCAGTGGAAAGCTGATATCGTGATTGGGCATCGCCCCAATGACTATCATCCTGATCACCGCTACACGGGGGAATTGATGCAGGATTCAGCTTTCATGGTCACGGTGCCCTTTTTCTGTCCAGACGTACCCGCCTTGAAACGGAACCCGGTGTTCCTTTATTCGTCCGACTCGTTTAAGCGTCCGAATCCGTTTCGCGCCGATATCGTCGTGGCCATTGACGAAGTGATCGAGCAAAAATTGGATGCTCTGGTGGTAATCGAGTCACAATTCATCGAAGGGGGGGCTCTTGGATCGGAAGCTACGGCCCCTAAAACTGAGGCGGAAAGGCAGAAAAAACGTGAGGAGGTTCGGGAAGGTTTTCGGCGGCGATTTGCCCGTTTAGCGGACGAGTATCGCGAGCAATTGATCGCTCGATATGGTCCAGAAAGAGGGGCTGCCGTGCGTTATGCCGAGGCCTTCGAGATCTGCGAGTATGGCCGGCAACCTTCGGAAGAAGAAATCCGGAGGCTTTTCCCGTTCTTTACCCCGGCTAAAACCGAATAGCCTTATGCCTTTGATGGCCCTCGACCGCGGAGTTTTGTCTTGACAGCGTGCGACTTTACCCGCGACTGCCACGAATGATGCCTGGGGTTTAACGCATCTGAGGGTAGTACCGGCGACTACTGTGCTGAGAACGTCAATTCCTCGCCAAGATCGACGAAACAGATCGCGGATGCTCTTACATAGAATTCGTTCTTACATAGAATTCGTCGGTGGTGGAGGGCTGCAAGAGACGCACAGGAGGCAGCAAGCGGGCCATCATGTGAATATTTCGGGCCATCTACTTTGCCCGGGATGCAGTGTACCGGCGAACAAGACAGCGGTGAAAAGTCGCTTTTTGGGGCTGGTATCCCTGGCGAAAGCTAGAATTCCATAAAGTCATTCGGTGCGAAAGGTCGGGGAGTAGAGAGGGTGTCCCCGAGGGTATTGATTGATTTATACAATCAAAAGGATGGCGACCTCGTTTAGGAGAAGCATTCGATGATGCAGGAACCTGGGAGAGTGGAGACACCTATTCCGCCGGCTTTTCCCCCGACTCACCGGGCAGATTGGCCCCCGCCGCCCACCGGCTACTCTTCAGGCCGCCATCGGTGGTTGATCGTTTTGCTTCTACTGCTTCTGGCCATTTCGGTCATGATCAATCTCAATTTGCTGTGGCGCCCCGGGCCTGAAATGCCTCCGCGGGTTCGCGAACAATTCCATTCGCTCAACCGTTCGGGTCGTGACAAGGTAGCGATCATCACGGTTAGCGGGATCATTTTCGACGAGGAAAATGGCTTCGTTAAACGACAAATTGATCAGGCTCTTAAAGATGATCGTGTGAAGGCGGTTGTGCTTCGGATCGACTCGCCCGGGGGGACAGTGAGCGATGCTGACTATCTGCTCCAGCATCTCAGCCAACTGCGGAAGCAAAAGCCATTAGTGGTCAGCATGGGGGGCACTGCCGCGAGTGGGGGGTATTACATCGCGATGGCAGTGGGAGATACTCCCGATACGATCTTCGCTGAGCCTACCACATGGACCGGTTCTATCGGCGTAATCATTCCGCACTATAACCTGGAGACGTTATTTTCGAAGTTGGGAGTCGAAGAAGACTCGGTAGCAAGTCACCCGCTCAAAAACATGGGGACACCCGCTCGCAAGATGACTGAAGAAGAGCGTCGGATCTTCGAAGACCTGGTGAATGACTCCTTCAATCGATTCAAGGAGGTGATTCGCTCAGGCCGCCGTCGTTTCGCGAAAGCCCCGGAGGAGCTGGACCGTTTGGCGACCGGTCAGGTGTTCACGGCCAGCGACGCAATGGAGTGCGGGTTGGTTGACAAAATCGGCTTTTTGGAGGATGCCATCGACCGTGCTATCGAGTTGGCCGGCTTGATCGAAGACGATGTGTGCGTCGTCCGGTATAAGCAGGAGCCGAGCTTATCCGACTTGCTTTGGGGGTTCGGACAAGTGAGAGGGCACAACTGGCGGGAGCTTCTCCAGGCTGTTTCACCGCGGCCATACTATCTCATGACTTTCATGCCGGTGTGGATCAGCAGCTTCGGTAATCGGCTGGTTCAATGAATGACGGAAAGTACCTCGAGATTAGCTACCGTGGTAAACGCTCTGATCAATAACCTCGCGTATCGACGTGATTAAGAATTCAGATGAAAGAGGTGCTACGCAATTTTGCGATCCTAAAGACTCTGAGAAACAGAGCTTAATCTCTGAGGAGAATTTAGGAAGACCGACGGATTATCTTTCAACACTTGCGGCTAATGCTGAGCTACTCCAAGATTAATGACCTTGAAGATCGAAAACCGGTATAAATTGAGCGCTATTTTTATTTGAAAAGGATAATCATTCGCTCCGACGCCGCGATTATTTGATGTTTGATCGCAGTTGTATGAAAGCTACCTCTAAACTCGTTTTCCACAAGGTCCTCATTTCTTTTTCTTCGCGCCGTAAGCTGTGTGTTTACTTGAGAAATGTGTTTACTTGAAGGGTGTGTCTACTTAAAGCATTTCTGTAGTTGAAGGATATCTCTAGTTGAAAAAGAAGTTGTGCGTTTACGGGAGAGCCGGGCTGTGAGCGCGATTTTTAATTCAGGGGAGCATAGTCAGCGAAAGCTTGGGGACGTGATTTTTACGGGTATCGTTTGATCGCCGTTCGCGGAAAGTGTTCGCCTCATTTTGGCGGGATTTTATCTCAGTCTTCACCGCGTGAGAGAACCAACCTGACTAGATGAGAAGCGAAAGATGCATTGGTTACAACTCGACGGTTTGTGGAATTGGTGGAAGAGCTGCCGCACAGTTCGCTTTTCCGGACCTGGCCGTATCGTCGTACTTGGGAATGGCACGCGGGAGGGGGTGGTCAAATCGGCTCTGATCACCGCAGCTTTTGTCGTAGGAGTGATCGGGTGGAGCGGCTTATCAAAACCCGTATTGGGAAGTGGATCATCCTCTGAAGGCAGTCAAACATCTGGACCTCAGTGGGATCAACTTTTCGCTCAATGGAGAGAGCTCCTCGGGCAGATGGAGAATCTGCGGCGGGAATACCGGGTAGCGGCACCCCAGCGAGCTCGCGAAATTGAATCTCACTGGCCAGCCCTGTTGGAGCAAGCCAAAGCTTTGGAGCCGCGGTTAATCGAAGCTGCCTTGGCGGCGTATCGGTTGAAGCCCTGGCAAAATATCGACGTGGAGCAGTTTCTGATTGTCGTTTTGGAAACTTGGTACATATCGGACAACTTTGAAAAGGTGTACCAACTTGGGGAAAAACTGATCGAATTGAAACACCCCAACCCTGCCGTATATGCCTTCGTCGGTGTGGCCGCGTATGCTTTGGGCGAGTTGGATAAGGCTGAAAAATATCTGAAGATCGCCGAAGAGCGGGGAGTGCTTTCCGAAGGTGGCCGAGAAGTGCTCGGGGATATTCCGTATTACCGAGAGGTCTGGGCCCAGGAGCGACAACTTCGCGAAGCGGAAGCCAAGGCGGATAATCTCCCCCGGGTGCTGCTGCGAACCAACAAGGGAGAGATTGAGCTCGAGCTATTCGAGGATCAAGCCCCCAACACAGTGGCGAACTTTATCTCCCTGGTGGAAAGAGGGTTTTACAACGGACTTACTTTTCATCGCGTGCTTCCCAAATTCATGGCGCAGGGAGGCGATCCCTTGGGTAACGGGATGGGGGGGCCCGGCTACCGGATTGCTTGCGAGTGCTATCGGCCTGATTATCGCCGGCATCTTCGGGGAAGTATCAGTATGGCTCATGCTGGCCGGGACACTGGTGGCTCGCAATTTTTCCTGTGCTTTATGCCCAAGAAGCATCTCGACGGTAAGCATACGGTGTTTGGTCGAGTCATTCGGGGTTGGGAAGTCTTGGCGGAATTCACGCGGCGCGACCCCGAGGCGGATAATCCGCCCGAGCCTGACAATATCGTCGAGGCCAAGGTTCTTCGCAAAAGACCGCATCCTTATGAGCCAGTTACCCTCCCGCTGGAGGGCCGCTAGAGTTTGAGGCAAATGGACCTTTTTGCTTTCGGCGTCCATCGGGCCGCGGCTTTGACTGGGGAACAAAGAAAATCAAAAAACTTGTTCGATTGACTTTTTCGGCTTGAACGGTCGTTGCCCTGCTGTTGATCAAAAATGAGAACGGTGCACACCGCAAACTTCTTGGGGAAAGCTCACGCGGGCGGGACTCCACCGACTTTCACCTAGCACAGGAGGAAAACGCCATGAGCAGAGGGCGCCTTTCGCGACGTGGGTTTCTCGATCATATGACTGCGGCGGCACTCGGGGGAGCCATCGGCGGGACAAAGGCCGCCGAAGGCTTTTTCCCGGATGCGGGCCAGCCGGCCTACACCGTCCGCGAGGAGGCCGATGCGATCTTTATAGAGACCCCGCGTCTGGAGGCCGCTATCCGGAAGCGTGGGTATGTCAGCGGTGTGGCCGCCCAGTCGTTTTTAGACAAACAAACGGGTTTCCGCGACCCGGGCTTTGGACTGGACATTGCGGATTGGATCATGGAACCGGGAAGCGATGAAGCTTATCGAGATCAGCTTGCCGGAACGGACTTGGTGTACGAATACAATAATTTGTTTCATGGTCGCCGCGCAAAGCGCTCGATTGAGGGGCCCCAAATTTGCACCCAGGCTCGTGAACTCCAACCCGTAGTCATTCAAGGGAAGGATTTTGTGGCCATCAAGCAGCAGTTCACGTACCGGGTAGCGGCCCCGGGGAAGAAGGTTGGCTCCGTTTGGACGCAGGTGCTTGTTTTTCCGGTGGACCGCCGCTATTTCTTCTCCATGGATCGAATCGATACGGTCAACCGAAGCGATGCGATGTTTTTGCGAATCGACATGCCCGGTCACATACGCCACCGGGGTGGGGACACTTTTGCACAAATCTACCTTAGCTATCGTGGCCACATTCCCTCCAGTGAATTCCTCCACGATTTCCCACCGGATGAGAAATTCGACTACCTGCGCGATCGCGATCCGGTGCCGGAGCGATTCATCCGCGCCTGTCAATTGCGGGATCCTCAAACAGGTCGAGTCGGCCCTTGGCTGGCGGGAATGACCTTGGAGCCATCGGTGGTTTACGAGGCCTGGTGCCATCAACGTGGTTATGTGTGCATGATTCAGGAATTCGGGGGCCGACCCATTGAACCGGGCCAGGCGTTCAGTGCCGCCTTTATCGTCGGCTATTTCGATTCTATCGAAGAAATGCACGAGGTTTACGACCGTTACAAAGGACACATCGGGCTGGTCGTCACCGATCAAGGTTGGCAGTTGGTTCGTTGATCAATTTAATCACCGTGCCCTGAAAGATTTGGAGTGGTAGCGGCGATTGCAGTTGGAAGAGCAGTGGGGCTTAAGCAGCCGAAAGCGATCCCAAAACCGCAGAGATCAAGCGGTTTCGTATTTCACCCGGCGCCGAATCTTTCGTGTTTTCACCCAGCACCGAATCCCTGTTTGGGTAAAACCTTTTTGGTTGGCCTCGAACTCGGTTGGCCCCAATCATACGATTCGGTCATTCCCGCAGGTTGCGGCTGAATTCTGGGCCCGTTCTGATACACCTGAAGGCTTCCCCAGAAAAGTTCGCTTGTTCAAGGCCCAAGGATTTATCTTACCCCGTGGGCAGGTATACCCCCGTAGGAAGGTTTACGAAAAAGTTGACCCGTATGTTCGAACGCCCGACGATCGGCGGGCAAATGCGTACCTCACCGCGGGTCGGCAAACGCCGGTGAGACATTACCGACTCAAACCGATTGGCTGCGTATTCTTACTTCGCCGATTCAATCGGGTGATCCAAATTCGCCACTTTAGTGGCTGATAGGAATCTGCCGGAGGCTTTTTCGCGAAGTTCATAAACCGCAAACGGTGGTAAGAAGCGAGGGTTATTGCTGAGGAGGGGAGATGAAAGCGATGTGCCTACCAAAATATGCCGTTGGTTTTTTATCATGGTTCAGCCTCTTTTCAATGATAGTTTCGGCAGCGGATCAAGAAGTTCAGGTATGGGTCTGCACAGAAGCCCGACGAGTGCTTCGCCACGAACCGGCAAAACCTCTGGAAGTTGTTCAACTTGCAGCAGCCGGTAATGAGTGGGAAAGCTTTCAGGTTTTGCTGCGATCTCCAAGCGCTGTACCGGGCATCTCGGTTGAGCTCACGACGCTTTTGGGTCCAGATACCCATTCTATTGGGAAGGGGCATATTCGCGTTTTTCGCCAACATCAGATCGAGATCAAACAAGGGACCTTTCGGAACGATGCTTTCGAGCCGGGCTGGTATCCCGATCCATTAATCCCGGTCGAGCATCCGCTCACCCGGAAACCGCTGACCGGTGGCCGCTTCATCGCGATGCCGTTCCATTTGCCTGCCGAGGAAACACAAGGGTTTTGGATCGATATCTTTGTCCCACCTGGCACCCCCGCTGGCAAATACCGCGGCGAGGTGCTGGTAAAAAGCGGGGGTAACCCCGTGGGGAACGTCCCTGTGGAACTCATGGTCTGGGATTTCAGCCTGCCGCGAGTTTCGAGCTGGAAAACCGCGCTTGGCTCGCCTTCCCAACGAATGCGGGATTACTATCGCCTTCGGGCAAGGGAAAGCAAAGAACCGGAACCGACGGATTGGGCCGGGATTGATCGGCAGTGCGCAGAACTAGTCTCGCGACATCGTATCAATGCAACACCGCCGAGCGAATGGCTTCGGCCTGTGGCCAAAGGGGAAAGAGAGTTTGAAATCCCCTCCGAATATGTTGAAAAGCTTCGCGGATTTATTAATGAATTTCACGTCAATGCTTTAATGGTTCCTCATCCGAGCTCTGTGGTGAAGGCCCCGGAAGCCGAACGGGAACGACTTTTCGCATGGTTGGCAGCTTTCGACCGCCTTGCTGCCGCGCTCAATCGGCCGGAGATCGTTTTCTACACTTACCTCCGAGATGAACCGAACGATGCGGAAGCGTACGAATACGTCCGCCGCTGGGGCAAGGTGATTCGGGAGGCTCAAAGTGTCGTCAAAATCCTTGTGGTGGAACAGCCGCAACCGCAGGATCCGTCTTGGGGGGATCTTTACGGGGCGGTTGATATTTGGTGTCCGCTTTTCTCCTTGTTCGAAGAGGAGCCAGCCGCAGCCCGACGCAAGCTGGGCGAAACAATTTGGACCTATACGGCACTATGCCAGGGGCCAAAAACGCCCTGGTGGCACATTGATTTTCCGCTACTCCACTATCGGGTTCCGGCCTGGATCAGTTGGCGATACCGCATCGAGGGAATCCTGTACTGGGGTGGAATGAGCTATTGGCGTCAGGTGGAAGATCCATGGTTGGAAAGTTGGACTTACGGCCGCCGGGAAACTGGCCGAAGCTTGGTTTATCACGGTGAAGGAACGCTGGTCTACCCGGCTCGTCCTGTCGGTTATGATGGAATCGTTTGCAGTTTAAGATTGAAGGCCCTCCGTGATGCCATCGAGGACTACGAATATCTTGTCTTGGCTTCGCGTCTGGCAAATGAGCAGGCGGTCGACGGCTTAGTTCGGCAGGTCGCACGGAGCTGGTTCGACTGGGATCCTGAACCCCGCCGCTACGATGAATTGCGTCGTCAAGCGGCGGAGCTTATCGAGCGGTCCTCTCGCCGATCGGGCAATTAAACAAGTTTCTGCATGCGGCAACAACCGGCTTCATTCTCCGCTGCAAGGCACTTGGATGGCAATGAACCCAATCCCCCGGCTTCCCGGAGCCGGGCTGAGCTCTTCCGCCCAAAAGCCGGTTTTGGTCACGGCAGTCTTTGTGGTCTTTGTCATGCGTGCTTTAGTACTCACTCTAAGTTGTGCGTACTTCGGTACTTGTTGAAGGCTATGCGCGCTTTTGTACCTGTTGCGAACTGCTCATCGTTCATTATGTTGGCTGAGACACACCGCCTCCGTCATAACGGGTGTAAGACTGCGCCTTGATCATGGTGTCTACAATACCCCGCATTTGTCTGGTAACCGCAAAGAGTCGGTGTTCATCATGATGAACGCAAAACTCCGTGTTCCCCATAATGACTGTAAAAACCCGCGTTCATCACGATCACTGCAACACTCGGCGTTTATCATGTCGGCTACAACACTTTGCATTGGTCATGATGACCGCAGCACTCCGCGTGCATCATGATGAGTGCAACACCCAGCGTTGATCATGCTGAGTGTAATACTCAGAGCCTATAATGATGGCAGCAAGACTCCGCGCTCCTGAGGATGGCCGAAGCGCTTCGCGTTTGTCATGATGGCTGAAAGACTCCGCATAAAGGACTTCGATTCAATCCCTCGGGCAAAAAATCAGGGACAAGCTCGTCGGTCTCCACGCTCGGGTAAGTTAAAGAAAACGTCTCCCGGCACAATTCGTAGGTCGCTCCGGGAAGCGGCGTGCTCGCAATTCTCGGCGCAAAGCAGAGCGAAAGCCGCAACGGAAACTCATAGCTCAAAAGTCGGAAGACGTAACCCCAGTTAAGGGCGAGAAAGCACGACCGGCAATGCAGCTTAGAGAAGGCGGCTTTAAACGCGGAGCACGTCAACCGGTGATTTCATCAGGATTGAAGCCGCCGAGGATGTCGGACAGAATCCACGCGGCTTGGCGGCGGTCTTTTACCACATCGCGCTCGACGATGAGCAGTACGAAAAATGATTTCTTCTTTCCGTCCTCGTCTACAAAAGTTACAGCGTAAATCAACTGAGCGCGGAGTCGGCCGAAATTTGTTCCCAACGAAACGGTCCGAAAATGGCGAAAAGTGGCCCGCGACCCTAAAGCGATTAGCGTTCGCACTGCCGGACGCTGCACGAAAGCCTCGAAATCCTCACGCGCAGAGCTGTCTCGAGCATAAACGGCCCAAAGCTCGTCATCCAAAGGAAGCCGAACATGCGGCTGTCTACTCAACTGATAAGCCTTGTGGGGCTGATCATCCGTAAGCAATTTCAGAACTTGCTCCGCAAATTGACACGCCTCTCGCTCGAGTAAAGTCTGCGAGGTGAGAGTGTAGGCGGGAGCGGCCGTGATCGACCAAACACTCAGCAACAAGGCGGCAACTGCTGCCGGTCTGCCCACAGCAGGGGGATTGGATTGTGCGATCCGCCAAATCGCTCCAAGGGCCAAGGAAATTCCCGCCGCAGGGATTAGCCACAAGATCGGATGGAAGAATGCCAAAGGAGACAGGATCCCGACCAGGAGGGCCACGATCGCCATCCCGCAGACCGGCCGATATTCGGCGATCTGTTCCTCCAACGGCTCAATCCATCGAGTTTCCGATTCAACAACCACTGACTCGCTGCCTCCTGAACGGAATCTTCGTTTCGCGATTTTGGCCGCCGGTTTTGTTTGTCCTAACTCGTGAAACCTGTAGAGCCGACAAAACCTCCCAAGACTCAGGACACGGAATCTTCCGATCGTCAAAATGCGACCGATTTACGGCAGGATCAACCCTGCAGGACCAACCCACAGATCCCTGAAAAATTTCCGCAGTTCTACTACGTTTTCACCTATTGCGAATACCGCTTCGGGAATGTGCCATCCGGCACCAATAACTGGCGGACGCTCTGGGCGTTTTGAGCCAGATAATCTTGATAAGCTTTCCTTCTCGCGGCGTAGTTATTAATGAATTCGTAATTTGGGTCAAACTCTGCCACAACACCCTCGCCGGTGCTTCGCGAGAACGGCCCCTTCGATAAATACTTCGCGAACGCAAGCCACTGTCTATCCGGGGCTAGGCCGAAAACCATTCGCGAATCCGGATCAAAGCCGCCGTAAAAAAAGTTTCTTGCTAGCGGCGACGTGTGGAGGGTCATCATCGTGAAACAAAGCAAAAACCAACCAGTTAGCACAGCGAAGGCGATACTTCCGACGCGATCGGCAATCATTTTGAAGCGAACCCGCACACGGGAGATCATCATGGTCACCACGGTGAAAAACACATAGCTTAGGGCGAAAACCGCCCACAGCGCGATGAAATCCCAGAAAAATGTCAGGCCCGAATGCACCCTATCGTCCAGGAAGCCTGCTAATGGCTCCCAAACGTTCGTGGCGATCATCCCCGAGAAAAAGACGTTGATGCACCGAATGGCATTGCTCCACATTCCTTCGCCGTAGAGGAAAGCCACGCAGATGACGACGATCAAAAGCATCAGTAAGGGGAATAACACAGCCATGGGCCTAACTCGTTTCAAATGAAGGTTCAAAATCGCTCAATATTCCCAAGCCAATTCTGCAATTCGCCGGCAAAAAGGTTCTCAACACTGCACCCAACGAACTCAGTTGGGGAGCATGGCGCAACGGTTAATTCTCAGCCGGCTGTCGCAGGACTCGGCTCAACTCCGCCACCGAGGTAACCCCATTGGCAACCACCAAAATCCCCTCCTCTCGCAAGGAACGCCACCCTGATTTGCGAGCGGCCTGTCGGATCGCTTCGATTTTCCCATTCCCGGCGATTGCGGCCCGCACTCCATTATCCACCACAATCATTTCGAAAATCCCCGTTCGTCCGAAGTAGCCGGTGCCCTGGCAATGTGGGCAAGGTTCTTCGGCATGCTCTGGAGGGCGGAAAAGAACTTCGATGCGGCCTGCCGGAATGCCCAGTTGCTGAAGGGTTTGCGGAGGCGGGGTATACGCCTCCTTGCAATATTCGCATAACTTTCGGACTAGACGCTGGCAGACGACCGCGGTGAGTGACGAGCTTAGCTCCTCGGGCCGAATACCAAGGGCCAGAAGTTTTAGGATCGCCTCAGCCGCCTCTGCGGCGCGAATCGAACCAATCAGCAATCGCCCCTCGGAGACCTCAGCACACATTCTGCTGACCGTCGGGGCGTCCGCCAGATCGCGGATCACAACCACACCCGGTTCAAGTAAGAAAACATCTCGCAAGATGCTTGCTGGTGTTTGCCCTTCCGCGGAACGATAGGTCTTTATGACGACGTTCTCCACTTCATCTGCCCGATTGCTTTCATCCTCGACCGAGATGAAGTCGCGAGTGAAGCGATCCATCACCTGCAATGCCGTGGTAACTGTGGTTCGCAGACCACTGCCGGGTAAGGCCGAAAAGACAACAAACCCTTGGTGTCGTCCCAAGATTTCCTTCAGTTGATCTTGCATCTTCGGCCGCATGCCCAACTCTTCGAGCGTCTTGAAACGCGTCTTCTGCCCTTCGAGTTGGATAATGACCCGCTCGCCGGTTTTGGTTCCTTGGCTTACCATCGTCCCCTGATAGGAGGCGGACTGAAACTTCGCGGCGAACTTCCCCTGCTGACGCCGCTGCCGGTCTTCCGGATTAGCTCCGCTTAAAAGCTTGAGGGCCTCCAAGAGCGGATCGGCAATCTCCCGTTCCATCGGGTCGACATTATGCCAAACGCCGTCGATAAAATACCGACGCGATACCCCCTGCTGAGTGTAATCGAGGAGCACCGAGTCCGCGCGCCGGGAAATGGCATCGGCGAGCAACTTACGCAAGTCGGCAAAGCCAGGAGCCTGCCGGGAAGCCAGAAGACGCGCTGCCTCGTCCCGTGGAGTCGGACCGCCCCGCGCTGCCAAATTAATCGGCGGCCCAGCGTCCCGGGGATCCACCGGTTCTGCCTCCACTTTGACACCCGCCGGCTTAAGCATTCGGGCAAAAATACGCCGAAAATGAGCCGCGGTTAATACTTTCTCATTGGCCTCAACCCGCTTGTTCCGATTGGCAATGTACAGCCCGAGCGGAACCGCCCACGCTAGCACCACCAGCGGGAAACTCACCAGAAACCACGGCAAGATTAGCGCAAGGAGAAAACTACCAAGGAACACGAAAAAAAGGACGTTATTCCACACCGGGTACTCAAAATCGTGTTCCATCATGTCGCGATTGGCCCAGTCGTTGGTCGCGACCCAGAGGGCGAACACACCCCATAAAAGCAGCATCTTGACGAAGCTGAAATAAAACCCCGGACCGCTCCAACCATCCTTTAAGGTTTCCTGAGCCAAAACGGTTGACACCGGCTGAGCGCAAAGCTCCGCGGGCAACCAGACCACCACAAGCAAACCCAGGAGCCAAAGCCAAAGCCATCGCTTCATGAGATCATCCCGGATTCTTTTACCTGGATACCTTTCAGAGCCATCTTCAAAGCTTCTGGATTGGGTGCCCATTCGAAGGCGGTTACCCGGTCGATGAGTTGACGCTCGACCAGATCCTTCAGACTCATGGTAAAGTCTTGCATTCCCTCGGAAACACCCAGACGAATGGCATCTGCTAGTTTTTCATCCTGATGCTCTAAAATCAACTTTTTCACCATCGGCGTAAAAATCATTATTTCGCAAGTCGGGACGCGCGGAACCCCCGGCTTAATCGACGGCAAGAGCTTCTGGGCGATGATTGCCTTCATGTTGAAAGCCATCGCGCTGCGGATGGCCTGATGCATCGATTCCGGGAATAGGTCGAGGATACGGCCAATCGTGCTCGGTGCCGTATTTGCGTGAATCGTCCCAAAGACCAAGTGCCCCGTTTCGGCCGCTTGAATCGCCGTTTCAAAGGTCTCGCGGTCACGCATCTCACCGACGAGGATCACGTCGGGGTCTTCACGCACCGCATGCTTCATGCCGACCATAAAGTCTTTAACATCCTGCCCAATCTCCCGCTGATTGATAAGGCATTTATCCTCCGTAAAAACGAATTCGATCGGGTCCTCAAGTGTCAGGATGTGTTTGCGGTAACGGTGATTGATCCAATCGAGCATCGCAGCAATCGTGGTGCTCTTCCCGGACCCAGTGATCCCGGCAAGCAGAATCATCCCCTGTTGATAAGTGCACAACTTTTCCAGCACAGGGGGCAAATGTAGTTGCTCAAAGCTGGGGATCCAATTGTTGACCCGCCGGGCTACCAGCCCCACATGGCCCATCTGTTGCAATACGTTCACCCGGAATCGCCAGACCCGGCCATCGACTTCCACCGTGTAAGCGAAGTCAACTCCCCCATTTTCGTCGAAAATTCGCCGAGCCCGCTCATTCATCATCGGGAAGATCAGTCGCACCATTTCGTCGTCGTCTATGGGGGCACGGTTCAAAGGCCGTAGCTCTCCGACCACTCGGATAAAAGGCGGGAGACCTACCTTTAGGTGGAGGTCGCTTCCTTCCAGCTTCACAAGAGCACGGAAAAGCTTATCGATTTCTAGCTCTTTTTTCTTTCCACGAAAACGATCAATATCCGCTTCTAAAGGCAGCACCATAGACCCACCCTTCCGTCAAGCATGAATAAAGTCGATTGGCACCACAGCGCTTTCGGCAGAAAATATTTACAGCCTTCAAATGAGATTTAGCATTCTAACAACCGGGTAGCAGCGGTAATACCTGCCCGCCGGAGGACCGGAATCAAACCCGCGTAACGACCCCCAAAAACTCCTCCATAATTAATCTGGCCGGCGTACCGCTTCGTGCATTCGGCTTGGTCAAACCCCGCGCGATCCGAAAGATCCTAACCTGTGACTTGCTGGCCCACCCTAAATTCTTCCAGTTTACAAACCTCGAGCCATCAGTCTACGACCATGTAGTGTACATTCCCCTGGATCCCACTGCCAAAGTCTTCCGGAAGTGTTGCGCAGCCCCGGGAGCCGAGAAAATTTCCGAAACCGTTTTTCATTAAACGTATTTAAAAATACCCCGAATGGTTACTCGGCCTAAATTGCCTGAGCCTAAGACCGTCTAGTGGCTCATGGCAAGTGCTTACAGGAGGCCGTAGCCACCATGCGAGCTTCCGAAGATCGAACATCTACAAGCGGACGGGAATTCCCCGCCGTCGAAGGTGTTCTTTAGTTTCGCGAATAGAATATTGACCATAATGAAAGATACTGGCGGCTAAGACTGCATCTGCCCCACCCTTGATTATTGCTTCCGCCATATGTTCGGGGCATCCCGCCCCCCCACTGGCGACAATCGGAATGTTCACCGCCTCACGGACCGCCGCAAGCATTTCAAGATCATAACCGTTTTGGGTCCCATCGGCATCCATGGAAGTCAAAACAATTTCCCCCGCTCCAAGCGATTCGACTCGTCGCGCCCATTGGACGGCCTCCAGACCCGTAGGGACCCTCCCGCCATTGATATGCACCTCCCAAAGTTCTCGCCCGTCTTTATAAACCCGCTTTGGATCAATATTTACGACGATACACTGGCTACCGAACCTTCGTGCGGCCTCGCGAACGAACTCCGGATTTCGGCACGCTGCCGAATTGATCGAGACTTTATCGGCCCCGGCATTCAGTAGTTCCCGAATATCGTCTAACGTGCGGATTCCACCACCCACGCAAAGAGGCATGAAAATCACTTCGGCTGTCCTCCGCACCACGTCGAGCATGATTTTCCGGCCTTCATGGCTTGCCGTGATGTCGAGGAAGACTAGCTCGTCGGCACCTTCTTGCTCGTATCGGGCGGCAGTTTCCACCGGGTCGCCCGCATCGCGAAGATTCACAAAATTTATCCCCTTTACGACCCTTCCTCGGTCGACGTCGAGGCATGGGATGATCCGCTTCGTTAGCATCAGATAGGCCCGAGAAGAATCCGGTTTGCTGAGATTTGATTCCGGCCTAGAGCCAGTGTTGCCCAAATCCTTAAACAAAATGATTCAAAAATTTATGCCAATAGTAATTGCCATTGATATCAGGCTCGCCGTTGCCAGCATTCAGCCAGTGTGGTTCCAATTTAGCTTTACGGAGTCGAGGTCGGCCTGAAACCGGCTCTGTAATCGTTTTTCATAGCTTTCTCGTGCCCCGTTTTTTACCCACCCTCCGCGACCGTCAGTGTGCTTTCAGGGGCTGATCCGAATAAAAATTGGTCTGTCAAATGGGCAAAATGATAATGATTTTGAGCCCATATGGCCGGCAAATTCTTATTGGGTTACGATTTCCGACGCAAAAAGCTACAGGTCGGCAAGTCAGCTCAAAAAATTCAGGATAGTTGCAATTATAACCTAAGCGGAAAGCAGGGTCCGCAACGGGTCGCATTGAACCCCGGTACTCGAAAACCTTTTTCGAGACGGCACCTCGAAACGCCGATCCGAACCTGCAAATAGCTATCTCCTCATCGAATTCACTTTAGAAGCGATTAAACCAATCGTCAATCGGCGATGCGGTTCAGGCGGATTATTGGTCTATTGGTAAACATTGTTAACATTAGTTATGTCGTGGTAAAAACTTCGGAACCACCGATCTACCGTACGATGGAGATTCCTCGTAATGGCACTTTCAAAGATACCCAAGACAAAAACATCAAGCGCAACGTCGAAGTTTCAATAAGTTTTTGATTTATTTGTCAGGCCAACGATTGCGAAAAGTGCACAGGCTTGATGCCCCTTAAGCCCGCGTAGCGGAAACCAGCCCTCCTAGCGGAAATTTAACTCCCGAAGTTTCCGCCGTTTCCCGAATAATGTTTGTCCGCGCACTGATGATCATGATTTTCCGGAAACTGCCTCCGGAATTGCATGCTCTTCCGCACCGATAACTTGACGTTACCCCGAAAGGGAACCGTAGCAGGGCAATCGCAGCGAAACAGCGTCGCTGAATCCCTACCGCGTTTATCAGCGGATTCTCCCCATCGAGATTTCAGTCACCGGTGTGGAACACTCTGACCGCGGTTGAGGGTTGGAAAGCAACCCCCAGGTTCTGAGGCGAAACACTGTTTTTGTGACTGCTGCCCTATATCGAGCGTATTTCGCGAGGTTCCAGCACGGGCTCCGATCTGCCGTTATTTTTTCTACTTTTGTACTACGAAGACCACGTTTCCACTGAGAAGAGATCCGGTAGAGATCGAGATTCTTTCAGGCGGCAACTTTTCTTTGTCAACGAGTAATGCGAGTAATGACACACGTTTTATCAAAACCAGTTAGGCTTTCACCCGTTTGTTTCGCATTGACTTTTAACACTCGGTTAGCGATCCAACTCCTCTTCTTCGTCTTCGGCTTCCTCGCCCGGGGAAATCTCTTTGCCTCGCTTAGCTAATCTTCTCATCTCTTGCGGGTCGAAAGGAGCTGTAATCGCACGATCCTCTTCATCGGTCCCCAGGAGCATATCAATTTGCAGCTCGGCGTGACGCAAAAAATCATAGCAAAGGCGCAGCAGCCTCACTCCCCTCTCATAGAGTTTGAGTGATGTCTCAAGGGGCAATTGGCCCGACTCGAGCTCTTCACTGATTTTCTCCAGCTCCGCCATCGCCTCTTCGAAGCTGGGTTGATCCGATTTGTTGTGCTGTGAATTTGCCTTCATGTCTTCCATCCGCTCGGTCCTTTTAGCCCCATCGTGACACCTTCTTGCCCCTTCAACACGGAACTCAACCTTCGGGTAGGCCCCGTGGTAGAATTCGCAAAGCGACTCGTTCCCCTTTTCGTAAGGACACTGAGCCTCCGTTTCGCCACCCCAAAAATCGTTTGTTCAAAGATTTTTCATACTTTCCATTGAGCCTTGGCTCCCGGCCTTCAAAAGATTTTTCGCCGGAGATACTTCTGTGACGTTACGCTGCCGTGAAACCCCTTTTACGTTTTCCCGGATCACACACCATATTACTGAAGGGTTTTTGCCGTTGAATTAACCAGCATCTCCCAATCTGAAAAGTCCAAAACCATGTGAAATCCTGGATTTGGACTCCCCGATACAGCGTTAACCGGTGAGCTAGGGTTCAGCTTACGGTGTTATTTATCTATCGGCCTACGAAGCACTTGGCGGGGCTAGATTTGAGGCTTCTATGCTGTTTATTTCCCGGAAACGAGGCGAGTACCGCGCCAAGGTTCTTCCCTAATATTAGTCGAGAATACAAACTGCTCACTCCCGCTGAAAACAGTTTTTTCGACTTTCAGAAGAAACTCATCTTATCTCCCACTTTTTTCGGGCTGACAACTAAACCGAACAGATAGAAAAGCACGAAAGAATGTTGTGATCTATTTTGTGGAAATGAACGCCCTTGGTGAAGCATGCCGAGCGAAAGTGCTTTGTTTGACCTTCAGGCAGCAGAGGAGATCGCACGGTACCGCTCGTAGCGTACTATTGAAATGAGTCATCCCTTTTGCTTCTTGCCGGCGCGAAGCCTAAACGGGCAAACAAAGAGGGGGATAGCCCGGGGATAACCTCGTGAAATTACAGCTGCCGATTTGCCCCTGACAAGCAGCCCTAATCCTGCCCATTGCCACCCTCTGATTGCTCATTTAGCCGGTGGATTGCCGGGCCATAGTAGGCGAGTCCTAACACCGATAGCCACAGCAGGATGAGCCCGATTCCGGCACGACCCACTAGCATCGTCACCCACCATATTAAACTGCCGGCCAAGACCGCCGCCGGCTGCGGGGGCTCTAGCAGCGTCAAGAACAACGTTTCGCGCGTTCCCAGGCCGGCAACGCTAATCGGCAACCCATCCGCAAGCGAGGTGAGGGGCATCACGCTGACGATCGTGCTTGCATCGAGCCACACGTCGCATAACGCGAGGATCACCCCCGCATGAACCAGCCCAAAAAGAAAATAAATGAACCTAAGCGGATAAAGGCAGATTACCCTTATCCAGGGGATTCCGGCCGCGGCGACAGCTGTTCCCCATTTTGTGGGTCCCCCTAGCGAAAGAAACTGTGGGATCCAAAAGGCCAGGAGCGTAACGAGGGCCAATCCTAGAAGGCCCAACGCGCAAAACCGCGCGATGCCTTCCGTCCGCGGGTCGTGGCTAATGATCGCCGCCAACATCCCCATAAGAAAAAGTAGTCCCACGTCCACATAAAGCATGATGAGGCAGCGGCCTACCGCCGTTAAAAACGGGATCTGCCGCACGCGCGAAACCAAATACGCCAAAAGCCCCTGCCCCATACCAAGATGGACCACCGTCAAAAGATACGCCTGCCCCCTCACCCATAAAGCATGGCGATACGAAAACCGCTTTCCTGGATCGGTAAAAAGCCAGCTTAGGCACACACCATCCCAAAGGAATAGACTTACCACCAAGATCAAAGTGAACAATACGACGGCAGGCCAATCGATCTGTCCTGCCGCCGCGATCACTTCCGGCACAGGCACATGATAGAACAGCCACGTCAGAAGCCCGACGGTCCCTCCGACCGGCAAACCTAACCGGAAGAAAGTGTGGCGGAATTTTCGTAACACCGCTAACCGGCCCACCGCTCCCCCTCAACTTGGAACTTTGTTGACAGAGAAAATCGTTTGCCCAACCTTCTTCGACTACCAATACTGATCGCTCCATACAAAAGTGATGAATATTGGTTGGGGCCGACACCGCGGAAATTTTACCGTGCCCTCCCAGCAACTGCCTTCTGGAGCCAGTCGTAGAAGTTTTCGGTGATTACGTCGAAAACACAGCAAATCTCTTGTGATGGGCCAAACCCCGCTCCGACGAGGAGAATTCCCTCCGACGAAGAGAATCCCCTCCGACGAAGAGAAATGCTCGCCAGAGGCCAAGTACGGGCCTTTCAGGCGTGGATAGCGAATCCCATTTTCCTCACGGCATATCTCCCCAAAAAGATCACCTTTTACGAACAAGCCACGCACACGACTTGCACTTGGTTCGATACCTTTTCTTTTTCTTTCCGTAGCCAAGAACCTTTTATCAAATCCCGATACACTTCCTTCATTTTGCGAGACCTTGTTCAACAGGCTTGAAGTTTTCTCGAGGATTTATCCCGAAAACTTAAGAAAACTCAAATGCCCTCGGTTGTCGAAGACAATCGCTTTCGCCTTTCAATCTCTTAACGCAGTCGTGGAACCTCTCCGGTAGTAAGTAAGTCGGCCTTTTGCGTCGATCACACTCTCCGCTCAACCAACCAATATTCTTAGTGCAAATACCCCCTCGGCTCCAGCGGTGCTCGAGAGCCATCTCGGCGGCAGGCCCAAAAGCCTTTCTCCGCAACCAATCGGCCAATCCGCCGAAGCGGGCAATCAACCACCGAGGAGCTTAATACTCGTTCAGCTTCGGCTGGTGGCAATGCCAGAAGCAATTCGAAGTCTTCACCATCGTATAAGGCATGTTCTAGCGGAGAACCACCTTTTGGGTTTCGCTCCGACAGCCGAAACGCATCTTCGGCAATCGGGATTTCTTCTAAGAACAATTCCGCCCCGCAGCCACTTTCCGATGCTAATCGCCACAGGTCTAAAGCCAGTCCATCGCTCACGTCGATGGCTGCGTGGATCACCGCACTTTCCGCCAAAAGTAAAGCCTCCCGAACCCGAGGCTGAAAATGCAGGTGTTTGCCCAGGATGCTTCCGCCAAATTCCCCGGTGGCCAGCAGATCGTCTCCCGGTCGCGCTCCTGCCCGGGTAATGGGACCTTTGGGCCCCAGTAATCCTAGGACGGTGACCGCCAAGGTTAACGGACCATCCCACGTCTGCGTGTCGCCGCCGATTATTGCCACCCCGTACTCCGAGGCTAACGGCCAAACACCTTCATAAACCCGCTTGGCTACCTCCATCGATTTGTTCTTGGGAAATGCGGCCGCGATCACCGCTGCGATGGGCCGACAAGCCATCGCTGCTATATCGCTCAGGTTCACCGCTAATGCCTTCCGGCCTGCGAGCGCAGGATCAATCTCCGCCAGGCGAAAATCCACCCCGTCAGCAACCATGTCGACCGCGACGACGATTTTCGTGTAAGGCCCTGTTTCCAAAACGGCAGCGTCATCTCCAACCCCGATGTCAACCATTGGATGATTGGGTACCACCTGGCGCAGATATTGTATCCATTCAAGTTCCATACAGAGTTTCCTTCACTCAAAGGAATTTCGTTCACTCAAAGGAATTTCCTTCACTCAAAACGGAGCTCAATTTGTGGATTGTGCTGCACCCGCCAATCTCAACAGGGCTTCAGGCACCCCTGACATTCGTCAATTAAAAGCTTTACCCAGGGTCTCGAACGGGGGATTTTATAGCTGCCCTAGCTCCACCGTGTATTGTAACTGCCCAAACCCTCAGTATTCTCGAAAAACCAGGGGTCAAACCGTTCCAATGCGCCGGGTCGCTCCCATGGGTTCCGTTTTCTAGGCGAATGCCCTGCACATTTAGACACAGTGCCCGCCGAAATGAATGAGCGATTGGGCAAACAACACCGAGCCGACTCCGGTGACAATTCCGTGCTACGGCAAAGTAAAGCGGACACTTTTGGGTGGAGCTAAAACGCCGCAATTGACCAAGAACGGCTCGAAGAGTTGGCTAGGAGGTAGCTCGGCAGGAACGTCATGCCGCGCGAAAGGCTAGACCGCTCCGCCGAGTGACGCCGCTCTATTCATCCGCCCAGTCATACCGCCCTACCCAATTAAAATTGTTATCCACCATTCTTATCCGCCGCAGGCTCGCGAACATTCGAGTCGAATATTTTCACGAATTTTGGATCTTAAACCGCCTTTGCCCTCGGCGAAAACCGCGGCAAATCCCCAAGCTTAGATCCAATAGGACCGCGGCAAACCGCCAAAGCCACCGTACGTACCTTGTCGTAAGGTCAGACCGCATGACGGCGAACTGCCAACTGCCACCTGGCCGCCAGACCATCATAGCCTTTTGCGCAGCGGTGAGTTCTGACAGTTAAACTCCGGGTTCGAAAGAAACTGTGCGGTTCACTCACGCGAGCTTTACCGAAAGCATTGTGGAGGTTTCCACCAAATCCCATGAGCGAGCGACGCAACACAAGCTCGTCGAAGCTGCCGGCTCCTCTGTGCGTTTAGGCGCGCCAGCGAACCTCCCAATTCACCAAATGATTGAAAATTAAAGCCATACGAGTTTTACCAGTTTACCGGCCTTCACAGAGAGCTCCGCCCGGCTACAGGACCCAAACTTCTCGTAGATCGGTATGCGGAAAATTGTGCAGACCTCAAGGCGGTAGTCGCCCCGATGGGGAACAAACTCTCACCAGATAACCGCGGCTTGAGGTTTCGCTGGTAGAAAGAATGCCCGATCTGTTTCAGGTTGATCCAAACTCGGCAGAAAGGATCGGTCTTAGAATAAGATGCCTAGCCGTTTCGAAAGAATCGGAGATTGGACGCTTCCTCTCGGGCAATAACCCCCTGGGAAGCATTATGCAGCCAACCGAACAGACAAAGAGCGACGACTTACTTCTTCGACAAATTCCTCGAAGATCCGGAAGTCCAAAGCCGAGGCGGATTCGGCTTCGGGGTGAAATTGGGTCCCAATAGCAAACCAGTCTTCCCGCGTGCTTTCAATGGCCTCGATCACACCGTCCGGAGCCCGAGCCGTGACTTTGAATCCACGAGCCACTTCGTCGATGGCCATGTGGTGCATGGAGTTGACTCGGATCTCGCTATCTCCATACACCCGAGCCAGCAACGACTTGGCGGCCACAACCAAGCCGTGCCGGTGATATGGATCGTTTGACTCCCAATGCGGTAGAGCATTCTTGAGGTCCACTTGTATATCGAGGAACAAATTGCCCCCCTGCGACACATTCAGGAGTTGCATTCCCACCCCAATCCCGAAAACGGGAAGTCGCCGCTCGGCAATTCGTTCCACTAGGGCCCGGTCAAAATCCTCCCTTCGCGGTGCCATGATTCGGACCGAGGGGTGCCGTTCATAACCGTCGCGATACGGGTCCAGATCAGCTCCCCCCACCAGGACCACTGCGTCGACCCGGTCGAGCATCTCCTCGATGACCGTCGGATCCGAGATCGGGGGGAGAATAATCGGCAAAGCCCCCGCGCGATACAGGCAGTCGTAATAGCCGGCCCAAACGGCACTGTAGTCCCCTAGCCCTTTCCTTCCTTTGGAATAGTCGGCATTTAGTGCGATTACTGGCCTCCGCGACATGCGCTGCTCCTTGTACATCTAGGGCTTCCCATTTGGCCTGGGGCGACGGAAGCGGGGCGCTAATTTGGCGAGATGCAGACAGGGAAAAATATCCTTCCCGGAAGCTCGGTCGAAATCCGATCGTTAAAGGAGATGCTTCGCCCCGAAAGAGTCCGGGCATCTGAAAAGCCCGAGCCGGCGCCACCGACGACAAGCTTCCGTCGGCCGGGGCCGACATACTTCGAGCCCGCCGTCGCGGAACAACCCAGACTTTCCGCCCTTCGAAGACCGAGGTGACACTTTCCCGTGTCGTCATCCTGATCGTTTAGCCTCGCACATCCGTTGCCTCTGGGGCAGTGTCACGACCAGTCGATTGCAAGTCGGCGATTAATCTAGTAAGGCACCCTTCATTGAGCAAGAGATTAGGCGATTTTGTATTTCTTCACTCCGGTAAACCCAACATATTGATATGCTAGCACTTATAGTGAATCGGTCGGCGAGCACCAAGGGAAATCCCAAATAGATTCTTAGGGTTTTTGCACCTGTTTGCTTGAGCCCCCTGAGGAGGAAATCGCCGCCTTGGCGTTCCCGCGATTTGCGCGGTGATGGAGTCCCCGAATCTGCTAGCTTGTCTGATGCCCACACCAACATCGAATGTCCCACATTTGCCCTCGGATATTCGTCCTGCGGTTTTGACTTCGCATTATCGCCGATTTTGGAGGTCTTGCTTGTCGTGAGGAAAGACGATAGCCAGATGGGCACGCTTTCGGCCTGAGTACTCGCTTCGGTGCGAAAGCTGAGCAGAGGAGCGATTGCCACCAGGCTGGCTAGGACAGGCTGAGCCTAGCTGCGGCATCAAGGCTAGTTTAGCGATAGCCACGCTAGCAGGATGCTTAGGGCATTCAGGCCCATATGAAGCACGATCGATGGGACGATACGACCCGTTCGGTACAAGAGCACCCCAAGGGCGATCCCCAAAAAGAAAATGGGAAGCGGATCGGCTGCCAATCGCCATTTTTCTAACCATGGGGTAAGCAATTCCTGCAACACAAGTAACGGGGGAGCCACGGCCAAGAAGGCGAGAAGTCCGATCCGCAAATCCCTGCCGAGCCGCTCTCGATGGATACCTAAGCTTCGCATCCCCACACCGTAGCGAAGCCGAAGAAACCCGAACGCGGTCAGTGTGCCGAAAGCTTGCAAGACCCCGACGGCCACTAGCATCGCTCGAATTTGATCGGGGGGAAGCACTTCGCTCGCTGACCGACTGTGCAAGAAGGCAAACCACAGTGCCACGCTACCTACCGGTAACCAACCTCTGGGTACGAGTCTCAAAGTTTCCACCCGGTGTCGCCACCGGCTTTCCCTGGCCATGAGCCAACCCTGGATAACGAGGCGGAAGATGAATTCCTCGGCAATGGGAGCAATTCCGACGGCAACCACTATGCAAAGAATAAGAGTGGACCAGCGTCGATCGGCCTTCAGGAGTTCGAAAACCGGATGCGCCACGGTCTCTTCGGAGGAAAGACCGCCGGCAGATTGCCGAGTTTCTAAATGGGCTTCCCAATTTTCTAAATGGGCTTCCCAATGATGCTCAAGTTCGCGCACGACGACCGGGTCTTGTGCTCGCTCAAAAAGGCTAAGTATCAAAGGCCAGTGAAATAGAAAAAAGATGACCAGCACATCCAACCCGGACCAGGGCACGGGCCGCCGCCTTTGCCAAACCAATACTGGTTTGCCGCGGAGCCAGTTGAATAAAATCCAGACCCACGTACCCAAGGAAAAAACAAATAAAAGCCCAAGAATCTCACTCACCAAGGATATCGCCTCGTTCAATACCGGCCTATGATCGTGCGGGACGAATCACACAAATCGGCGCCCGATTAATCAAGCTTTACTTCTCCAGGCTGGTTTCCCGCGCATTCCTCCAAACAACTCATGACGCTCTATTCGAGGGAATCATCGGCGCAAGCGTCGCGCCCTCACCGGCAGCTATAGGGGGTTCCGTATCTGGAAAAAACCTCCCTCACATTCTCCCCTCAGTGCCCCGAGAACAGAGAATCCTCTGACAGACATCAAAAACTTGGGTAGAGATCCTCGCCGCCATAACCTGGTTCATGAAAATGGCTAAAACACGTGTGAGAGAACAAAGTTTAGAGACCCCCTTCCGTAATTTGCTGCCTTTGGGGCGATCTACTTTCTTGGACGCCAAGCTCGGAGAAGTTTAACCCCCGGACGACGCGGCGGTCAAAAGTCGGTAAGCCCCCTGAACATAGACCACACCGGAATAAACCGTAATCACGAGCATACTCCAGACCGCGAATACCATCGGCCAATAAATCCATTGGGGTTCCCCTGCGGGTTGTCCCACGAAGGAAAGGTACAAAAGGCCCAAATAGCCCACGAGACATTGAAAGACCATCTTCAATTTGCCCGACCATTTCGCCGAAAAGTCGGCCCCCCGCTCTTCCACGAAACTTCGCAAGGCAGTGACCAACATTTCGCGGCCCAAAACGACAACAACCATCCACGGTTGTAGGGCCTCCGGATGCTGAGTCATACGAGGCTCCGCAACCAGGTAAATGAATGTGCCACAAATCACGATTTTATCCACGAACGGATCGAGCATCCGCCCCAACACCGTTGTCCAACCGAACCTGCGGGCGATGAAGCCATCCAGCCAGTCCGTTGCCGTCGCGAATGCAAAAAGAAAAAAACCGACGAGGTATGCCCCTGCGGTCCGCCAAGGCAAAATCGCGAAGATGGCGACCGCAACAGCCAAGCGAGCCACCGTCAGCACGTTTGGCAGTGTGAAAACACTTTCCCCCTTCATCAAGTCATAGCCTAAACTGTGTGCCTCTTTCGATTGCCAAGTAAGACTAATCCCCACTTGATGGTTTTCCCCTTCAGTCGTGAGAACCAGCCGCCAGAATTTTATGCCGGCCTAAAAAGCTGCTTTTCCACCCCCTCAACCCCCGAAAAACAAAATCACCATGTTTATCCGTTGAACTTGCTCTTCACCCAAAGACATATCCCTTGCAGTACGGAACCTCATGCACCAACGGGTAGGCGTCTTCCTTTCTCTTGAAATGACGCTCTATTGCAAAGACGCTTCGCGACCGCAGAGGGCGTACCGAAATCCCCGGGGCCACTTTCGTGAATGGAGGGTTTCTTCCGACTATCCTCCGTCCTCTTCAAAAAGCTCGTGCCCCGCAGATGGCGACAAAATGCTTACGCCCCCGTTTTGCCAAAATCTTTCCGAAGACACAAGCGGCAGAGTCTGACCTGTCTTTTTTGAACCGAAACTGCGTCCTAGCGCGGCTTGCCGACTGCAACGGCAATCAAGTCGTAGCCGTGGGGAGCCACGATCTCGCATGGGACGAATTGTCCCGGCTTGAGCCCTCGGCCCGTAACATACACATGGCCATCAATATCGGGGGCATGGGCATAGGTGCGTCCTAAGAAAGCCGATTTTTCGCCGGGGACCGGCCCGTCAATAAGCACGTCGATTATTCGCCCCACTTGTGCCTGATTCCAGCGAAACGCGATCTTCTGCTGCTCTTCCAACAATAATTCGGACCGGCGGCGACGCACTTCTTCCGGAATTTGATCGGGCAGCCGACATGCCGGAGTATCCGGCTCGGGAGAGAATGCAAACACTCCCAAGCGTTCGAACTGGAACCGATGCACAAACTCCACAAGGGATTGAAATTCCGCCTCCGTCTCTCCGGGAAAGCCTGTAATCAGTGTGGTGCGGAGGATGAGCCCAGGAATTCCCTTCCGCAGTCGGGACATAAGCTCCTCGATTTCCTGGCGGGTTATCTGCCGATTCATCCGCCGCAAAATACGATCCTCTATATGCTGTAAAGGTACATCGAGATAAGGAATGACGCGGGAACTCCTCGCGATCGTCTCGATCAATTCTTCCGGAACATGGGTTGGATAAAGATACAGCACTCGTATCCATTCGAGCCCCTTCACTTGGTCCAGTCGGCGGAGCAACTCGGCCAATTGCGGCTGCCCGGTGACGTCAACACCGTAGTACGAAGTATCCTGAGCAACGAGCACGAGCTCTCTAGCTCCATCCTCGGCCAACCACTGGGCCTCTGCCACCAACTCGTCGATGGGGCGACTGACATACCGCCCGCGAATCGCCGGAATCGAGCAGAACGTACAATTGCGGTCACACCCCTCCGCAATTTTCAAAAACGCGACGTGTCTGGCCGTAATCCGCAGCCGCGGACCTGACAAGCAGGAGGACTGAGCGGATGTTTCAAAACAAGACCGCGGCGCTCCGTTGCCCTCCAAAACGCCTCGAACCAGCGACCCTACCTGATCCTCCGCAAAAACTCCTATGATTTGATCAATTCCCGGGCAAATCTGGAAGAGTTGCTCTTTCTCGCGTTCCGCCAAACAGCCCACGACGATGACCCGCTGGGTTAAACCCCGGCGTTTAAGGTCCGTAGCTTCTCGAACGGCCTGGATGGATTCTTCGCGAGCATCCGCGATAAAGCCGCAGGTATTAATCAGGATAAAGTCCGTGCCATCGAGCCGGTTGATCAATCGAAAACCCAGTTCGCTCAACTGGCCACACATCCGTTCGGTGTCCACCAAATTCTTGGGGCAACCGAGCGAAATCACGCTGAATGTACCTTGGCACGCCTTGCCGGAAGCGGACCGCTTTTGATTTCCGGTGTTTTCTTTCTTCATTTTCCTGATGAACGTCGACCGGTTCTTAATTTCAATTGCTTTGCGAAAACCTGATTATAAATTCTCTGCCCAAACCTGATTGTAAATTCTATGGACGAGTCGTGTGCCCTCCCGAAGCCTGATCTCTCCGCCTCACCGCGCTGGTTCGAGAGCCATTGGAAACACAAACTCGTTGAGGAAATACACCCAAAAAACTGTTTAAGGATATTCGCCCACTAATGCAACGATGTTGGCGAGAGGACGCACGTGCCCAAAAAGCGAGCCTGGCAAGTGATCGCTTTTCGAAAGAAGTTTGCTCCTCAACGCGTTCAGTCGAACCGTGATCCGTTGCAAGGCGAGGGTTTTTCTTGAGAAAATGTCAACTAGAACGCTTGTAGCCAATCCTCCAAAAAGTAGATTTTTGCGTGACCAATTCCTGTACTGCTCATCCCGCGGTAAGGGTTGAATCGTTTGCAGAATATCCTCGCGTGGCTTGGTCACGCCTGCCGGTCGAATCTCTCCAGCAAGGGGAAGCACCTACCGCCGCGTGTATTTCGGAAAATCGCGGCAGACTCTGTAGCGAGTGATTGGAAAGGGCATCCCCCTTCTTCCAGAGCCTAATTGAGTTGGTTGCCTTGTTCGAAATAGCAGCAGGGTTTGAGGAACTATTCTCCCTGGAACTATTCTCCCTTTTGTGAACGATTAAGGAACACGGAGCTGAAGCCCTAGGTACCCGCCCACCGCAAAATTCGTACCCAGCAGCCAAGCCACGCAGTCATGGTTTCGATCGATGGGGGCATCAATTCTTACTTGGTTCAACGGTGGCTTGGGCCAACGCAGTAAGCTCGTTCATCGTCGCTCGGTAGTCGTCCTGGCTGAAAAGGGCGGTTCCCACCACAAGGAGATGTGCCCCCGCTGCTGCACAGGCAGCCACATTCTGGGCATTCACTCCGCCGTCAACTGCAAGCAAGAGGTTTCTTGGACCATGGTCACGGAGCCACCGGAGCTTGTCCAACGCCACGGGGTTGAAAGGTTGGCCACCAAATCCCGGCATTACGCTCATCACCAACACCTGATCGCACTCCTCCAAATAGGGGGCGATCATTGAGACCGATGTTGGGGGGTTTAAGGAAAGCCCTGCGGCCGCACCATGCCGGCGAATTTCCCGAAGAAGTGGCCGCGGGTCCGGATCAGTTTCGATATGCACCGTAATGAGATCCGCCCCAGCCCGGCGAAAGGGCACGATAAAGGCATCCGGGTTAGTGATCATCAAGTGCACATCAAGGAGCAGGTGTGTTGACCGGCGGACCGCCTCGACGACGGGAATACCGAAACTAAGATTAGGGACGAAGTGACCATCCATGATGTCTAGGTGCAAGATTCGTGCCCCTGCCTCCTCAAGGCGGCGAATTTCCTCCCCGAGCCGAGCGAAATCACAGGCTAGTAGCGACGGCTCCACAACCGGAGCATTCAGTCGAAGATCCTTAATCCAGCTATCCACAATTTCCCCTCAATTTTGCAAAAGCAGGTCGTTTCAAGATGCACTGAAACAAGCAACAAAGTGTGGTTAAGCGTTTACGGAAGCAAAACTCGTTTTAAAAGGTTCCAGCCCCCACCTTAACCTGCGTGTGTTGATTCCATGGAATCGTAGACGCAGAGTGGATAACAAGAGCGCAATTTAAACTGGATAGCAAGAGCGCAGTTTAAACTTTCTCGCCACCGTACCTCTTATTCTTTTTCTTTTTATCCTTTCTTTCTGTGCATTTTCCGATAATAGGTGATTAAGTTTCACTAAACCTGTAAAGTTGGTAAGGTAAGTAAACTGCAGTTAATCTTCTCGAAAAGTATTGACGTGTTGCCTCTGCCCCATTCTCCAGTCTTACAAAATTAGAGCACGATTCGATTTGTCTAACGAAATAGATCGTTATTTCAGTCTTAATGGTCACTGAGTCTAATGTATCCTTAGTAGTGTTATCTGTCACCTTATATATAAAATTAACCACGAATGTAAGACGGTTGCGATTTTCCGAGCAAACCTCCGCAGAACTATTTCAGTTTTCGTCCCACGAGGTGATAAATGAGAATACGGTAACTGGGCTATAAACTGAATGGTCGCTTATCTTGTCAAATTAATGAACCTTAATCCCCCGGGCCCAAGAAAACGCGATGAAACGGGGTGGTGTATCACTCAGTGAATCTTTCACGCTCACCATTAAGCGTCGCTGGCGTGCTTTCGCAAGAGTCCCGAAGGGCATCTCCGGCTTAAAACCGGCCCCTTAAGGGAATATTACTCCTCGGCGAACACTATGCGCTTCGGAAAATTCACGCCACTCACGTCGGATCAAAAGCCTTGCTATTCCGTCGGACGGTGAATTTGAGGGTTTTGGGCGGCTGTGGCAAGAGTGATCATTTCTTCGAAGGCGCTCTCCGCAACTTGTTTTGGAGAAAGGCTACTCCGCATCATCCCGCGGCCAAAAGCCCGGCGCAAAAGCTTAGGTGCGTAACTTTATTCCCCGGACGGGGTTTATTGTACGGAGGGTGCGCCGAAGAGGAAGACGGCATGACCCAAGCACAGTTTGTTCGGAGATGCGAGTTATGCTTGGCCCTCGAGAAGTTACCCCTGCGATAAGAAAGTTGGCTACCATAGCCTGCGAAGAGACAGCTTCGGGAGTCTCCGAAGGTAGAGCATCTATTTTGTGGGCGAAATGGTGGCTACTTGTGATCGCAGCTATACTTGGGCCGCTTGAGTTTGCCGGGCCCCCGCTACTTGCCGAAGGCCTATTACCTTCTCTGCCAAGCAGCATCTTCGCTTCCATCGACCATTCTGACGACAATTCTGGCATCCTCGCGCAGGAGGCTGACCCTGCTTCTCGGAATTTTCCGCGTTTACCGCCGGAGGCGCACCCGGAACCGACTCGGGAAAGACACGGCGACAGCACTGAAGTTCAACCTGCCAACGAGCCAGGATTCTCAGGAAACCCCCCAGTTTCGGGGGATAGTTTACCGGATCCGAATCAAGCCAAAGAAGATGTCCTTGGTCCCTGGTTCGGAGCCCCTCGATCCGCCGGGCGGTCCCAGGGCGGGGAGGGCAAAGCTGATTCCACGGGCACTCAACTCTTGGTGGGGAACGGCGAAAAAGGAACCTCGCGAGAAGGAGCAACTTCCGGAAAGGGGATTCCCCTTTCTTCGGGGGTCGTTTTTCTCCAGGGGCGTTTTATTCCGCGCCCTTATGTTCTAAGTTCGAACGAACAGAACCTCTTCATCAACGACGAATTGCTTTTGGAAATCCCTTCTTCTCCTTCTGAGCTACGGCTCTTCGGTCTGGAACCGGACTTTTTCGGCGGGGGATTTGGGCTGCCGATGCCCCCATCACCATTCTTTCAGCCACCCAGTATGGGACCAAACTCGATTCGACCAAGACGCCTGATGGCGCGACTGGAAAACCGGCTCCGAGGCGAGTGTGGCATTATCCGTTTTGGAGATGGGACAGTTCAAGTTGTAACCCCGGGATCATCGCTCGATATAGCCGCAGTATTAGCAAGTTCCGCCTCCAAAGAGCAAAAGCTTTCGGAGTTGATGAATCTCCGTATCGAAGGGATCAGTTCGGCTCAATGGCAGGATTTTCTCTCTGGATTTCGACTGACTCCGGAGTTTCAGCAGCAGTTGGGACCAATACTCGAACAGCGGGCAGAGGTTCGCCGCCAGAACCTCCAAACGCATAAACAGTTCCTCCAAAAGGAGCGATTCCGTTCTTCGGGATTTCTATATGCGGTCAACTTAGGGGCGATGATGCTCATTGTTGCAGCCTTCGCCGTGTTGATCACCAGTCAACCTCGGCGGTGGACGGGATGGCGACGGGTCGACCTATCCCCCCGAGCCTGCCCGATTGTCGGTCGTACCGTGTTGATCGTGCTGCTTCTGAGCGGTTTTGATTTACTGTGCACGCTGCTTTTGGGCCCCAGCGGAAGCATGTTCGAACTGAACCCACTGGCAGCTTATTTGGTGGACAAACCGGTCTGGTTGGCCTTTTTCAAGATTGTTCCCCTCGTGGTCAGTTGCGGCATTTTGTATTTGTTGCGATATTACCGGGGGGCGCAGGTGGCCGCCTGGGGACTGTGTCTCATCTGTACCGTGCTTGCCATCCGCTGGTTGACTTTCAATTCGCTCTTCTTGTCGTGAAGCCCGTACTTATTGTGCGGTTGTAAGGCTTATCGGTAGCAATCAAGTTGAGACCGTTGAAAAGACCACCGGAGATTCCGCCCATCGACCGGACCGGTGGCTTGCTGCGAGCTTGTTGAAAATTTCGCTTCCCTGATCGATGCGTCCGACGAGCCCCGCCTTATCGCATCCCCCAGAAGGAGCAGAGCCTTCTTTCCCGTAAAATGCCGTTTAACAAGCGGATCATGATTTAAGGCAACTCCTCGGGTACTCCGCGTGAATGGGCGTGGAACGGGTTACCTTAATCGCGGAAACTCTCAAAACCTTGCTTGCCGGTTGACCAAGTATTCCATGAGGGCCTTGTCGAACTGCATACCGGTATCAAGCAGCACGTAATCGACTCTGGCTTGGGCACACTCCCGACGTAAACGATCGCAAAACTCATGAAGCGTTGCGCGATACTCCTCGCGAAAACCGGCTGCCTCAACATCGACCGTTTCACCTGTTTCAGGATCCCGGAGAAGAAAAGAGCCCTCAAAGGGAAACTGCACTTCCGCCTCATCGAGGATGTGAAAAACAATCACATCGTGTCCTCGATGCCTGAGGCGGTAAAGCCCCTCGATGATCGGTTCCACGTCCCCCAGCAAATCGGAAAAGATCATCACCAAACTAGCATGGCGTAGCAAAGAGGCAACTTGAGCGAGGCTTTGAGCAAGATCGGTCGGCCCTTCTGGGATAAGCTTAGTGAGTAAAGCCAGGATATCGGCGAAATGCGTCCGCTTCGACTTGGGCGGCAAACTCCGCCGTACTCTGTCGGTAAACACGAAAAGTCCCACAGGATCTTGTTGATGAATCATTAAATAACTAAGGGCCGCCGCCAGACAAATGGCATACTCGAATTTGGTCATTTCCTGCCGATAGGTGTAGCCCATGGATCGGCTGGCATCGATGACCAAATAACCCGTGATATTGGTCTCCGCTTCAAATTTTTTTACGTAGAACCGATCCGTTTTCGCGTAAACGAGCCAATCGATGTCCTTCGGATCGTCTCCCGGGGTGTACTTCCGATGCTCGCTGAATTCCACGGAAAATCCGTGGAGTGGGCTGGCATGCAATCCGTGGAGAAAGCCCCGAATGATGAATTGAGCCCGAAGGTCCAGCCGTTTGATCTGCCGAACCACCTCAGGCTTTAAGTATCGCTCCGGATTTGCCATCCCTTATCAGCCCGACCACTAAAGAAGCAAAAATATGCAAAAAATCTACAAAGGATTTGCTTGGGCTGACCAATCACGCCCGCAGTAAGCGTCCCACTCACCGATCGAGCAATTTCCCGGCCAAGGCGCGAAGGGCTGTAAAGCCTCGGCTTGAGCCCGGGTTTGACTCTCACCTTTCATACTTGGGAATGGCCGGCGCCGGTATTTCGCGCAAGAGCCGCAACACAATGTCGTCGGTTGTAAGGCCCTCGGCTTGAGCCTGAAAATTCGGGCTAATTCGGTGCCTCAGCACCGGCACGGCAACCCGCCGCACGTCGTCGATGGCTACGGCGAAGCGGCCATCCATGGCTGCCAAAGCCTTGCCACCTTGGATTAAAAATTGCCCAGCCCGAGGACCTGCCCCCCAGTCCACAAGCTCTCGGATGAAATCAGGGGTGGAAGGATCCTTCGGCCGCGTGGCCCGGACCAATCGCGCCACATATTGAACTATGTATTGACTCACCGCAACAGAATTGACTAACCGCTGCAAATTCAAAATGGCCTTTCCGGAAAGAACTTTGTGCACTTCGACCTTTTCACTCCGAGTAGTAATGGCGAGGATGCGCTCCTCTTCTTCCGCGGTCGGATAATCCACGCGAATATTAAACATGAAACGATCGAGTTGAGCCTCTGGCAGGGGATAGGTTCCCTCTTGCTCAATTGGGTTTTGCGTGGCAATGGTGAAAAAGGGCTCCGGTAAGGGATAAGTCTGCTGCCCCACCGTTACCTCGCGCTCCTGCATGGCCTGAAGCAGGGCCGCTTGCGTCTTGGGGGGCGTTCGATTGATTTCATCGGCCAGAAGGATATTTGTGAAGACAGGGCCTGGGACGAAACGGAATTCTCGGCGACCATCAACCCCCTCTTCAAGGACATTGGTTCCCGTGATATCCGACGGCATCAAATCTGGGGTGAACTGGATTCTCTTAAACTGGACATCCAGGATTTTAGCCAAGGTGCTTACGATGAGAGTCTTGGCTAAACCCGGTACCCCCACGAGGAGGCAATGGCCGCGGGTAAAAATGGCGGCGAATATCTGTTCAATAACCTCGGATTGGCCCACAATTACCTTCTGAAGTTCCTCCCGCATCAGCCGACAATGCTGACTGAATTCTTGGAGCAACTCGCCAAGACTTCGAGGCTTCGTGGTCAACGGATGGGCTCCTTTGAATCCGCCATCAAGCAAGGTAAAACTCCGCCATCAAGCAAGGCAAAACTCAGATGACTTAAGAGGTATGTCTTAAAGGGGGTTCTTGGGGTGCCCGCTGTTTCCTTCCCTGTTCATTTTCGATGGGGGTAATTACCCTTTTGGGGATAGCTGCATTCCCCAAAAATCTTTGCGGATGCCGGGAAATTCGGCTTTAAAGGTAGCCACATATCCCATTTTCGCGAGCGGAAGGTCAACTGCCCCGTCCGCCCTGCCTCCGCCGTTACCTTCTACCAATCATAAAAACACGGAGCGGCGAAATCGGCCCAACGAGCAAAGCCATCTGCTCATGGTATCTTTCCACGCGCTTGCTGGGGCCTCAGGTTCCGAGTGTGTCGCCGCAAATTCCCGGGGACCAAGTTTCGGGGGCCCGGGGGCAAAAACAAAGGAAGAAGCATGCTCCGCTGCCGCCGCGGGAGTTAATCGAGTTTCGTTCATATGAACGCTTTCTTTCCTTCTCGAATTCTAGCCCAATTCCGCGGTTACCGGCAGAAGTTTGGCACCCACTTGGAGCCCGATTTTCGGTCGGGTCCAGCGTGCGTCGCGAGTCCTGATATGGTATCGCCGCGGGGTAAATTTCATCGTTTCGAATTTTGGAGGTGAAAGTGGAGAGATCCATGCAAACCGGTCACGCTTAAGCTACGCGAAGCACACAACTCAGACTGGATAGTTCAAATTAATGGATTGCGCCGGGGCGGAAGAAGAACGAATTCCCTCCGTTTGCAAAAAATCTCCTCGGCTGGAGCCGAGTTTGCCACCATGACCGCCCTCGAAGACCAAGTTTTTGGAGAGTGTGAAAAAGAGCGACTTTTTCAGGAATTAGCAACCGACGCAATAAGACGCTTCTTCGGGGTGGGAGAAAGACCGTACGACTAGAGCAAAGATCCGCAGCGAGGCTTACTTGCGGGGCTACAGCCGTTGCCGGCACCGTGAGAAAGCGCGTCAGGTCCCTTGTGATAAGGACATCGGTTGTTGACCACCCATTCCACGGAGTATATCAGCCGCAAATTCCCTTAAAACTTGCGAGACAATCCGATTCAGATCTTCCGGTTCTCCGCACATGAGCCGGTAACTTGCGGGTATCGGTAAATTTGGGAAGGCAGGTGTAATCCGGCCTAGAAACTAAGTAAGAATAAAAAATAATCGATAATAAAATAATCGATAAGATAAACTCATGTCCAAGAAGATGAAGGATTTGAGGGAAATAAAATCTCCGGATAATCTGAATCGCATGGGAGACTTTATACTGACAAACTAATAATTACAATGATTGTCGACACAATGACCAAAATTTCGTTCGGACGGCGCGGACTTTTAGCCTGTCTGAGAGATAATGATTGTAAGAGAGATAAAGAAGATTTGCCGGAAGGAAGGAGCTACAAGCCAGCCAGAAGGCGATTCCGGCGTGCCCGACGTTCTGCCCGAAGGCGAGCCCGCCGCTTGATTTCGCTGGGCTTTTCGTAATATTCCCGTCGACGCATCTCCTTTTTGATGCCGCTACGTTCCACCAGTTTTCTGAAACGACGGACAGCTTCTTGGATAGATTCGTTTTCTCGCAAAATCAGCTTTACCACTCAGCCCTCCTTTGTTGAAGTTCAACAAACCCTACCGACAACAGTTTTTACGTTAGATTCTCCCTCCGCGAATGATAATGATATTGGGTTAATAACTCTTTTAAAGTTTTCGCAATTCGAGTTGAAACAAGTAGCCTTAAATGACTCAAAACTTGAGCGCTACGGCTATAAGATCAATGCGCGATGGCATCCTTGGATCAAAATGAACCATTAAAAACTTAATTTACTTCGGCCCCGAAAGGCATTTCAGGATAGTTAGTCCAGCCGCCTTTTTCGCTTCGAATTACTGTTGCAAAACCGCTCTCAAAAAAGGGGCAAAAGCTAAATATACCACGAAAACTCAATCATGCAAAGGTGGCTGAAGTACACTTTAAATCTTTATTCGACTTGTTTACTAAACAATTATTCGTTCCAGAAATTTCTGTTTGAAAGATTTAGCCTTCGCCTTTTTTGCTATTGTGCCCGCGCAACTTTGTTGCGAGAGCTTTTCGATCGGTTAGGGTAACTTCCCTGGCTACCTTAGCGAACACCCAATGAGTCAGGGATTAAAGGCCTCTCAGAAACTACCATCCGTCGCTATTGTTTACGCCGCCAAAACTCGATGTGCTTTTTCGGCTAACCCAAAGCGAACCAGCACGCCGTGCCTCCCGAGACGAACCTGGTTCCCCCGCACACTGTCACGGCATCAGCCAAAGCATCACAAGCTACTGGTAACCTTGCAACTATCCGAGAGCTTTCTTAGAGGCATTCCGCGGGCCTTCGGGGTGATAACAGAATCAACTCAGTAGGCCGATTCGGGGGCCCCCTTTGTAGCGAAAACTTTTTGCGATTCCAAGAACCCAACAAACTCGATCCTGGTCAACCCGCCTTATGCTTCGGATTCCGTGTGGTTCAGTATTTGTTGCCATCCTGAAATCGCCTTTTTTGGATCCTTCCGGGCACGAAGTGCCGACTCTTGGCAAAAACAATCTTGGGAGCCGTTAACCGAAGCCGATGTTGGATAGTCAACCGGAAAGGACATGCGACTTTTGGAACCCCAGAGCGAGCTCTACAGCTCAAAGTGTTAGAATTGCCATTCGCGAAGACGACTCGTTATTATGTGCCATAAAAGTACGATCCCTCAACGTTTTCCCCAGTGCACTCCCGTTTAAAGCCCCGAAGTGTTGCAGGCGTCGGCCGACATTGCCGTTCAAGGTTTGTCTGACTTCTTTCCCGATTACCGCCAGCGGCTAGCCGCAACGATTTGAAAGAGTGCTTGGACGGAGTGTCCATTGAGCTTGAGCGTTAAGGGGGTTACGATTTTCAGGAAACTTGTATGGATTAACGGCTTGATTCAAATGGAGTTGCGGTCATTTAAACCAGTTTGAGCTTTCCCTAAGCTGGATGCGGTTGGCAAAGGGTTAACACAATGAGTGATGTATCGCGACAATCGCGGGGGTTTATTCGGCCTGAGAAAGCGAAAGAACCGTTCTTTGTCGGCGTCGATTTGGGGGGGACAAACACAAAAATTGGTGTTGTGGACGATTTGGGGCGGCCTTTATCGTTCGTGAGTATCCCCACACAGGTGGAAAGAGGCCCGGAAGACGCCGTGTGCCGCATGGCCGAGGGAATCCGCGAGGCAGTTCGGCAGGCAGGGATCTCTTTGGATCGCGTGGTGCGCGTCGGCCTGGGGTCCCCGGGGACGATGGACATTCCCCGCGGTATGCTTTTAAAACCGGTAAACCTGGTGGGCTGGGACGACTTTCCTATCCGCGATCGCCTAAGCTTTCATTGTGGCAAACCAGTAGCCTTCATCAACGACGCAGCCGCTGCGGCATACGGGGAGTACTGGGTCGGCTCAGGCCGAGGGTTCCACAGCCTCGTCCTCCTGACTTTAGGCACGGGGATTGGGTGTGGGATCATCGTCGGCGACTTATCCATCGATGGCGAGAATAGCCACGGGGCTGAGTGTGGACACATCATCATCGACCCGGCCGATGATGCCCGTTGGTGCAACTGTGGGCAAAGGGGACATTTGGAAGCTTATGCGAGCGCTACTGCCGTAGTGCGACGAACCCGGGACGCCCTGGAAGCGAATCTGCCGAGTTCTTTGCATAAGCGACTCGAAGCCGGCGAAACTTTGACCCCAAAACTCATCGCTGAAGAGGCGGAAAAAGGAGATGCCCTCTCAAGGGATATCATCTTTGAGACAGCTCGGTACCTTGGCATCGGGATCGCTACGCTTATTCACACCATCGATCCGAACGGCGTGCTCCTGGGAGGGGCCATGACGTTCGGCGGAATGGGCAGCCTGTTGGGGCGAGAGTTTTTAGAGAGAATTCGCACCGAGGTCCGTCGTCGCATCTTTCCACTGCTTGCGCAGCGGACGAAAATCGACTTCGCGGCCCTTGGCGCGGATGCCGGCTTTATAGGTGCGGCAGGGGTGGCTCGGGTAGAACACCGAAAACTTTGTGGGGCCGATGCGTGACCAATGTACTTGGTGGGTAGGCCGGGCGTGCTTCTCCGGGTGCAGCCTTACCTGGCTGAGATTTAGACCGAGGGCGGGTTTTGCGAGCTGTGCGGCCGGATCCCGCAGAAAAGCCCATTCCGGATTCCGCGGCTCATTGCGGCTTTTCAAGCGGATTCACTTGCAGCCTTTCAAGAAGAATTACGCTATTGGCAGGACAGCAAGATACAAAGGCACAAGATTTAAAGGCAGGGTAAAGCGATCTACTGCTTAATCGTTTTGCTATTGAAGGGTACTTCCGCGGGATTGCCGAGCCTGCTGCAAGTACTGTTGCGCGCGTGCCGTGTTGCCGCGCTTGCGTTCCATCGTGGCGAGGTTCGAGTAGGGCACAGCCAGGGCAGAAGGCGGCATTTGGCCCGCCCGCACCGCCGACTCCATGAGTCGCAAACCACGTTCTGTGAGTTCCAAGCCCTTTTTCTCAGCTTGAACCTCCCAGTAAGAAACCCCCATGCTGACGAGGATTTCGCCGAGTCGCCCGGAGTCCGCCGCTGACAAATGCTTCTCCACTGGATCGATCAGACTCAAAGCTCGATCAAACCACTGTACAGCGGCTTTATGATCCTTCTGACCCAAAGCATAACCGGCCCCAATTCGGAAATAGAGTTTGACCAAAAGGTGTTGATCGCTTGGGCGGGTCCAGTCCGAGCTTTCGGCGATGGGCTTCAAAAACTCGATGGCTTGTTGGGCGAATTGCCGGGCTTCTTCATGCTTACCTGCGATTTGGCTAAGCTGGACGGCATCATAGTAAATGGCGGCCATGATTCGCCGCCGGTTTACCGCCGACCAGGTCAAGGCAGAGGGGTTATCCGCCAAGGTAGGAACGGCTTGCGGCACAAGCTCAGTAGCTACTTTAAGATAAGGCTGCGGATCGACCGATCCTTTCATGGCCACGCAGCAGGCCAGCACGCGGCGACAGAATTCGAGCTGATAATCAAGGGGTCGGCGTTCGGTCTCTACCAAGTCCGAAGCCACCCGTTGAGCCCGCTCCCACCACCGTGGGAGCGCTTCTTCTTTTTGCTTCCATTGCCCGAAGGCTATACATTCGGCAGCACTTAAGTAAGCCTCTAACAGTACCTCCTTGGCGGCTACACGAATTGCCGGATGTTCGCGAGAAGTTAAAGCTTCGGCTGTGCGAATGGCGTCGCCGTAGTATTGGATGGCCCGCATGTAATCGGGCGGCTGACTGGCAATGGTGAGTTCGCCCGCCTGACAATACGCCCGTGCAAGAAGATGAGGACGGCTTTCTGCCGCAGGAAGTAGGTCCCGCAGCACCGCGGCGGCCTCAGGGTACTGACCTAAGCGGAGAAGAGTTTCCGTAAACTGGAGGTGATACTGCAAGTCTCCGGCATCTAGTTGGATGGCCCGTCCGATCGCCGTTTTGGCTTCTTTCCAATCGCCCAAGATTCCTAGGGCCCGAGACTGAAGCCAGTAACCCCGCGCGAAGTTGGAATCGATTTCGCACGCTAACCGGGCATCTTCTAAGGCTCCTAAGGGATCCTCCGAAAGCCCCGCCTCCGCTCGAAGCGCGAAACCCTCGGCCGAAAGCGGCTCCAAAATGATTTGTACCACTTGCATGCTACCCCGACCTGGAGCCGATGCGGGGGCAAAGCCGAGAATGACCCCACGTTCCGGGTACGCTTGGCCTAAGATGTTTCCCAACTCATCAGCAACAAAGACCGCCCGGATTGCCGACAGTTGCAGGTGCTCGGCGACGACTCGCGCGGGAAAGGCCCGATCAAGCCGGATGACAATGGCCTCGATCTTCTCGTCTTGAGTCACTACCTCCACGCGATCAAAAGGATCTACAGAATACAGATGAACCAACTGATTGCCTCGGGGAGCAACCTCGCGCGGTGCTCCCCAAAGCTGTTGGAGCTCCAGCAGAGTGGTCTTCCCCGGGACCACTCCTTTGAAGCTGGCGGTTTCTGGCTTGATCGGGCCGCTTGACCTTGGATCCGGAGTCGGCTCCAACTTGCCCGCGTTCTGGGAAGTGGCGTCTTCACTTTGCGGTGGGGAAGCACCGCCACCCACCCCGGCAGAGGGTGCGCCCAGATGCTCTCGCGGCTTAGTTTTGGAAGGACCAGCGCGGTTGCTCTGTGGATTCTGTAATGCGGTAACGCTTGTCTCCGAGACGGCTAAATCTTCGGCTGAGTCACTGGCCTCGGCTAGCCCGGGGGTTTGTGGGCCGGCAGGTGTCATCTCCGGGCTGGCGGTCTTACTTTGCATGGTAAAGGGTTGCGTATCCCCAAAAGGGGGCATGACTTGAGAGCTTGCTTGGCTACTCCTGGGTTCGCCGGCATTGGCGATAGCTGCTTCCCTAACCCCTAATGTTGGGGGTGTGCTCAGAAACAGTAACGTGGCGAAAAAGAAAGCAACACTTCGGAATGATAACAAGAAGCTGCGTTGACAGCTGAGACGATGGCCTCTTGGCTCGACGGTATGCCTCGGGGCGTAAGTGACACCGCGGTAGAAACGGGGGAAGCCAAGAAACCTCCAGGAGGCGAAGATCCAACGCAACCAAAAGTTTTGAAAAGAATCTAGGATTCTGGAGCATAGATTTTGGGGATCAAACCACATCATTATCTACCCTCCGAAGGTGCTGCCCCCAAATAGAAAAGCTAGGAATGGCTGATCTGGTTTCCGCGAGAGGTGCCCCGGATTTTGGCAAATGTTTAAGCCGGCACGAAGCACCGTGGCCAATTCCGGCGAAACAATCACAAATAACTCCCCAAAACGGGGCTTTGCTACCGCCGGCAAGATTTCCGATTCCTCGTTTGAAGCAGCAAAGTTTTATAAGAAACCTCGTAGAAAATGGAGAGAAAGCCTATGCTTCCCGGTTGGGCGACGAGTCTACCGTTGAAGTTTGAGCCGTGTCCAGAGGAATTCTCTTTTGGCTTTCTCTCTTTCTCTCTCTTGCACCGGCAATTCCATCAGCAATTCTTGACACATGCCGAGTGAGCCATCTGGGAGAGAAAAGCGTTTTTAGGCCTGCAAGTTCGAGCCGCTGAACGATCTTTTTGGCGACAAAAATTTATTTGGGGAGGAAACATTATTTTTTATTTGTGGAGGAAACATTATTTGGGGAGGAAACAGGGTAAATAGAAAGTGCTAGGTGGGAACGGCCGCGTCGTAAGGCCGATTCGTTGAGTCCTTCGTCCCTCTATATTTGCCGCAGAATATGGTACAGTTTCGCTAATTGATTGGCGTAATCTAGCTTTACCATTAAACTCGAATAACTCATTCTGACCAGACAACGTACTATTCCGAACTTATCCACTTTTTAACATGAGCTTGGAAAAGAAAGCAAAAAGAAAGCAAATAGGCGCGGGAAGAGCAAATCAGCAAATGAAATAAATGACCCGGTGGGACCAAAGTAGGGCTTTGAGGGAGGTTTGAGCGTTTAAGTGCCGCGCCGAAAGTCATAGCCGGAACCGAGTTATTCCGCGATAAGCCGGAACACGGACGCCACAAGTTTGTGGTTTGCCCCGTTTGGAGAGCCGAATTAAAGTTACCTATCCGCCGTGAAACCGAGGTGAACAGCTGCGACAGTTCAGGCACGAAAGCCGCCCGATCCAGGGTAGGGTAGGGTTCTCCGGTTTTTCCGGAGCGAGCTGTTGTCTCCTTTACGAGTCGTGTTCGAGTCTGGGCAAGGTGGGGGTGCTAGATAAGCCTTCGCTTGGCAATCGTGCGGGCAGAGATCGTATCAATCTCTTTTGCGTCCAGAAACCCTTTTGATGCAGGTCACTTTGTGGGGAGCTATCCTTTCCGTAAGCACTGGCGCATGTTTGGTCTCGAGTAGTCTTACTGCGGGCAATCTAAATTAGCTTTTGTTATTTTAGAAGCCTGGTGCATAACGTTATGCTTAGCTGATGGCACTTCGGCTTATCTGACGGCATTTGGGAAGCTGTACCTCCCCACTAGCTGTGGCAAATGGCTTCGAAGAGAGTGCAAGTCACCGAACGATCATTTATCGGCAGCAGAGCTTGGTGAGATGAGCAGCACAACGTGGTGAGATGAAATGGAAAGTGACTCGGGTCTCTGGCCCCTAAATGCCATAGCAATCACCGGGTTGGGCATTGTGAGTCCCATCGGGATCGGTCCCGAAGAGGTGTGGGCTTCAATCCTGAACGGAAAAAGTGGTGTTCAGCGGATTCAAGCATTTGATGCAGGCGGATTGCCGGTTCAAATTGCAGGGGAAGTTCGGGGATTCAACGCAACCGATTATGTCAGGCCGAAAAAATCCCTGAAACTGATGAGCCGCGATGCTCAACTCGGTGTGGCCGCGAGCATCATGGCCTGTGAAATGGCGGGGTTGCCTGCTTTGGGTCTGGATGCAGGACGGATTGGCGTGATTTTCGCGGCGGATCGAATTAGCGGAGGCCTCGATGAAGGTATTGCCTCTTATGAGGTCTCCATTGCTGACGGCAGATTTAGCATGGAGCTTTGGGCCTCCAAGGGCATGTCGGAGTCTTTTCCCCTTTCTTTCTTGAAAGTCTTGCCCAACATGGTGGCTTGCCACATTTCTATCGCTTGCGACGCTCAAGGGCCGAACAATACGATCCACCACGGAGAGGTCTCGGGCCTTCTTGCTTTGGCCGAAGCCGCGTCGATTCTATGCCGGAATCGTGCTGATTTTGTCATTGCCGGCGGAACCAGTGCGCGAATTCGCCCGTATGATTGGGTTGGGCTTTGTGGGACTGACCGCTTATCCACCGAGAACGGAGATCCTGCCCAGGCATGTCGGCCATTTGACCGGCGTCGCACCGGTCAGGTGATCGGCGAGGGCGCCGGGGCCGTGGTTCTCGAACGCCTTTCCGGTGCACTGGAGAGACAGGGGCCGATACTCGGGCTTATTTTAGGCACCGGTTGCGCGCATGAGCCCGGTAATAGAAGTCTTCCAACTGGATCGGCTGTAATCCGGGCGGCACACTTGGCCCTGTCTCGGGCCGGTGTATCGCCGGACGAGTTGGCTTTCGTTCATGCCCATGGCCTCGGGAGCATCCGCGAGGATATGCTCGAAGCTTCTTGGATCCATCGGGTAGCCCCGGGAGTACCCGTGGTTGGCCTCAAGGGATATTTGGGAAATTTAGGGGCGGCGGCGGGAGTTGTGGAAGCTGCCATTAGCGTGCTGGGACTACGAGAATCCACCGTGCCTGCCACTTTAAATTGCTGCGAACCGGAGGGTGACTGCTTGGTGAATATTGCCAAGGTCCCGTCGGCGATAGAGAAATCGAAGGTGCTTATCATTCAGTGGACCCATGGTGGGCAGGCAGCCGCGGTGGTTCTGAGCAGATGGCCGACGTGAGCCTGCATGCGAAAAAGTATCCAGATTTTTCAACACCTTACGATTTGGCGATTGTGCGGCGATAGACTGCGTAGCTCGATGGGGCACAATTCGTGCCCGAGTGGTAGGATCGCGCTCCTCATCGCAATTCCCTTAGCGAAAATGGCACAATTCGTGCACGAATCGGAGGATAATCGGATGACAATCGAGCTTGGGGTGATCCTATCGCACTGCTTCAAGGTAATTTCCCGCTGAAGTGAATTCGACTTTGGCATCATACACGGGTTGTGGGAACTCCCTCGGGCGTTGTTTTTCATGGATGTGAGCGTTTGAGCACGCCGGCGGCCAAATGAATGCGGTCTAAATTGGCCCGGCAGTTCGTTCCACGTAAGCCGAGGTGTGATGGCTGAGGCCGTGCCAGATTACCCGGTCAAAACGGCGTATAAAATCGTGTCCGAAAGCTCGGGCTGGTGTCCAAAAACCCGGGCTTGGGGGATCTTGAAGAATCTGCCGCACTGCGGCAAGCGCCGTCTGAACGGTCAATCTGTAGCCGCCTGGTGTGGTTAAGGAGGCCTCGCAGGTTTTTCCCGAGGTTCGGTCGCAGACCTGTCCCCAGAAATATGCCTGACTAGCTTCGTCCTCTGTATCCCTGGGATTTGGGAAATGCCGATCGAGGATTCGCCATAAGCAATCGCGTAGCCAACAGGCTTTGGCAGTCAGTTCCCCTGAATTCTCGTCCTTCGTCAAGCCTTTGCCGATAAACCCCCGAAGTACACGGAGTGCGGCGATCTGCCATCCGGAAAGTGCAGCGTAAACTTCAATGTTGCCAATGCCGGTCGTATACCAGGCGGAAGCTACGTCGCCCCAGGGAAGGCAGACCGCCTTTCTCGGACGGTTGGAGAAGGGGATCACACGCGTTTTGTGTCCAATAGGTACCGCGGTGATGCGGCCATTTTTTCTTACCCGACCTCCGCGGAGAAGCCCTTCAATCATCGTTTTTGCAGTGCCCCGGCTCATGGCTCGGTCTGCTGTAAACGCGATTTGGAGTAACTTGGCACTGGGGAGGCGTTCCGCGAGCCACAGCGCCAAACAATCGCTTGGCACGACGTCAAACCCCACTGCCGGCATCAGAATCGCGCCGACCGAAATCGCTTCGGCGTGCCGATGGGCTATTGCCTCGATCACATTCCATTCGCCCGTCACATCGAGGTAGTGGCACCGCATGCTAAGGCACGCGTCAACCAGGGGATCCGCGGTTTGGGAAAAGGGTCCGGCCGCGTTGAGTACTAACCTCATTCCCGCGAGGATGGAATGCTGAGCCTTAACCGCGGAAACTTCAAATGCCCTCCATCGGCAGCCAAGCCGTTCGGCAAGGTGGCGGAGTGCCCCGGGGTTGCGCCCCGCCAACACCGGCCGTAAGCCTTGACGCACTGCTTCCGTGGCAAGGTTTTGTCCGGTGTACCCAGTCGCCCCATAAAGCATCCATTCCATTACGTATCAGCTCCTAAAGCGCATCTTCGAGCGGAGACAAGAAGCAGCAGGCGGCCCCGTTTCCATGAGTCTTACTCATGGGGGGCTTTGTGAAACGATCTCGCCGAAAGTCAGCGATGGTAGGGTAGTGGCCGCAAGCTACATCGTCAATTGGTATGAATGGGCTTATCACGCGGGCTTTCGCCTTCAATCCACCAATGATTACCTTGGCGAACGACTCGGCGGTACAGGCTATCGCGCTCCACTGGCTCGCGCCCCACTTCTCGGATCAAACGGCAGAGCTCGCTTACCGAAAGCACCTCCGGGGCCTGGGAGCCAGCGTCGTGATATATCCGCTCTTGACGCACAGTGCCGTCCAAATCGTCCGCACCAAAGGTTAGGGCAACTTGCGCAGTCGGAACTCCTAAAGCCACCCAGTAGGCCTTAATGTGCGGGAAGTTGTCCAAGATCAAGCGGCTTGCAGCGATTGTTCTCAAATCATCGAAAATGGTGGCCCGACGAAGGTGGGCAAGCTTCGTACCGTCGGGATGGAATGGTAGCGGGACGAACGCCTGAAAGCCGCCCGTTTCGTCCTGCAATTCGCGAAGACGAAGCAGATGATCAACCCGGTGCCACAGCTGCTCCACATGGCCATAAAGCATGGTAGCATTCGAACGCAGTCCGAGACGATGGGCGGTTCGGTGGACATCCAACCAAAGGTCGCCGTCGGCTTTGCCGGGGGCAATCTGGCGACGGACCTCCGGGGCAAAGATTTCCGCTCCGCCTCCCGGCAAACTGCCCAATCCGGCTTCGATCAAACGTCCCAGGACGCGATCCAAACTCAGCCCGCTTATCCGAGAAAAGTGGGCAATCTCCACAGCCGTAAAGGCCTTTAGGTGCAGTCTCGGGAATGCGTCATGAATCTTTCGCAAGATCTCGACATACCAGTCGAAACTTTTCTGCGGATGCAAGCCACCCACGATGTGCAGCTCTGTGCAGCCGGAGTCCGCTGCTTGTTGCGCGAGGCTCAACATGGCATCAAAATCCATGGTCTCCGCGGTCGGATCGTCGAAGCTTCGGCGAAAAGCACACAGCGAGCACCGATAGCCGCAAACATTGGTCGGGTTGATGTGGGAATTGATATTGTAATAAACCACATCGCCACACAAACGTTTTCTCACCTCATCCGCAAGCTGCCCCAATAAGGGTAAGTCGACACATTGATCAAAGAGCACCTGGGTAAGGTCGGGCGAAAGACGCTGCCCGCTCAAAACGGCGTCTACAATCTGCTCAGAATTCCTGGATAAAACTTCTATGAACATTTTGGCTAGAATCCCTCGTTTTTAACCCCAGCAGGAAACCTCGGTCGAGCCGCGGGACAATATCCGCACGACAAAATAATGATCCCAAGGTAAATTGTGCTCATCCTACATGGGAGAAAAACCTTTTACATGTGCGTATATTTTCCGCCTTTTCCTGCGAAACTTTTTGCCGAGCCGGCCCTCGTCGATGGCGGTCTGTTCCAGCAGGCGGCTCCATTCCGCGAAAGCTTGTTCCCGCGGTGCCCTAGGGCCATTGCTTGCGAGAAGCTCGCCCAACTGCTAGGCACAAGATTAAAAGGCGGGAAAACCGAATCGCTCCAATAAACGCTAGCAGTCGGCTCCCCAACCGCGAGATTTTTTATATTATATTCCGCACGAACTTCAGAGCAGCTTGGGAAAAAACCGGTGACAAACCGGCTAGCCAAGGCCATGGGTTGCCCGAGCGAGTTGTTTCCAGGTGGAATTAAGTTGTTTCTAGATGAAACTTGGCCGTTTCCGGATGAAGTTAAGTTCTTTCCGGATGAAGATGAAAACGATAGTTTCGAGGGAACGAATCCCATTCTTGAGCCCGGATAGGTCCCTTAAACCGTCATTAAACCGCCTCACTGAAACGCTGCAAAAATGATCGACTTTTGGCTTTGCTTTGTTCCACTTTTCGTCGCAGTTGACGCCATCGGCGTCCTCCCGATTTATTTAGCCCTGGTGGCTGAATTACCGCGGGAAAGGCAGAAGCGGGTGATCAAACAATCGGTGGCTACCGCGATTGGGGTGGGAACTGCTTTCCTATTTGTGGGCCAAGGTGTGCTGACTTTCTTGGGAATTAGTGTGGCGGACTTCATGATCGCGGGTGGCATGCTCCTTTTGGCCTTCGCCGTGAGGGAGCTTTTCACAGTAGGCCGCCAGCCCGTGCGGGCTGATTCGGACACAATCGGGGCAGTACCGCTGGGGGTTCCGCTGCTTACCGGCCCCGCGGTCTTGGCGACCGTCTTGCTTTTGGCCAATCAATACGGCTGGTTTTTGCCAGTGATGGCTCTGATTTGTAATTTGCTCATTGCCGGCCTAATCTTTTGGTACTCCCTACCCCTCCAGCGACTTTTGGGCGAAGCCGGAACGCGAACCATCTCCAAGGTAATATGCGTACTCCTGGCGGCTTTTGCGGTAATGATGATCCGCAAGGGTGCGTTACATTTGTTTCAAGAGCTTTTGGATGCCGCCTCAGGAACTCCCGGATGAGACGTTTGGAGCCTCTGGAGCCTCCCACTCGACTGCCAACATGATCACGTTGATGCCGGATCCGATCCCCATGAGGGCGATTCGATCGCCGGGTTGAAAATCCCCCCGTTCTGCCGCAAGGGCGGCCGTCACCGGTAAGGCTACCGACCCTGTGTTTCCAAGCCACTCGTAGGTGGTCAGGTCTTTCTGCGAATCCAACCCCAGCGTTTCCAAGAGCACTTTCCGATGAATCCGCGTCACCTGATGGCATACGGTTTTGTCGATCCGCGCGGTGGTCCAGCCGATTTCCGTCAAAAACTCGCCGAATGCCTCTCGCGCCGCTTTTACCCCTTCCGTCAGCAGCAAATCGGAGTCCGTCCACATGAGCGGAGTCATGAGATCCCCCCCGGCCGCGTCCGCCGTACTGTGGCACAAGGAGGCTCCCGCGGTATAGGCCCAGGCGACTCCGCCCAAGAGTCGGTTCCGGGTCCGGCTGAGCTTTATATCCGTCAGAAGGATGGCCGCACTTGCCGAGCCAATCGTGAGCGACGCAGTCGCAAGCTTCAGCACGTCGCGCGAGATCTTCGGGTGCTCATTTAAATACTTGATGGTGTTTTCTAACAGACATCGACTACTCTCGGTGCCCACAACAATTCCGGCACCACATTGCCCCATTTCGATCATATTGGCCACTAGAACGATCGCGTCCATTAAGCCGAGGCAGGCATTCGATAGATCGAAGGTCAAACACCGGGCACCTAGGCCGAGTTTACCGTGCACCAAAGAAGCCGTTGCCGGTTCCAAAAAATCCCGGCTGACAGAGGCGTGCACCAGCACACCGATTTGTTCGGGGGAGATTTTGTGCCGCCGGAGGAGACACTCAGCCGTCCGAGCACTCAATTCGCTTGGTAGGGCACCTTGCGGCCATACCCGCCGCTCTTTGATCCCGGTCATTAACTCCAATCTTCCCTCGGACAACCGAAGCCGCTCGTATACCGGAGCAAGCCGCCCTTCGATTTCTTCCGAGGTCCATCGCTCTTCCGGCAGCAAATAGCCGAACGCCTCGACGCAGACCCGTTCATATCGCATGGTTGGGGAATTCTTTGATGTCTTATAGCAATTTAGCGTGCAAAATTATCGACTTTTACCAAATATTTCCATTTGCTTCCATTTCCTGATTGAAACCCGTTCGACCGGCGGGGCCCAATCACAGATGCCAAAACTCAAACCACTCCTCGGCGGATACGAATCTGAGCGTATCTCCGCCGGGCCGAATTTCGGAGCATTATTGATGGATTTCGGATATTGCTGGATTTTGGAAACGACTATTATTGCCGGATTTAGGGAATGGTACCAGCCGAATGCGCAACTTGGGGAGTTGTAAGCAAGTCAGCTTGCGGTCCGATTAAACACCTACATGGCTGACAGCGTTTTTTGCGGCGTGCTTTTACACGACTCGCTTTGCAGGCAGATTCCAGGCAAACTCCAATATTACCCTACATTTCCCTCGAAAAGCTGAAATCTTGGAAAGGGTGAAGAGCATTGAGGATCACGCTAAAATGGATGTGCCGCAACGTTCGAAGGGAAGCCGGCTTTCAGCCGCGCAAAAACCTAGCGCATAGTCGGCTCCGATGGCTTCGAGCCCAACGGGCGAGCGATTCGGCGATATTGGTCCAGTTCTTCCGCAAGACGCCTCTCATCCCAGCGCAAAAGCTGGGCCATTTTCCGGGCAACTCGCTCCGCTACCTCTGGCTGAAAACCATGGTACGGATACCAAGCACTTCGTCGGATCATTACATCATCTAGGTGCACTGCCCACTCACTACGGCAGTAGTGCTCAATTGCGGAATCACTCACCGGCGGAGGCAAAATGCCGGTGAACTCATGGTTTAATTCCGCGGGCAAAAGGGGCTGCGAGGCAGAAAGCGACCGCCGGCCGCCGCGCCCCAAACGCCGTGCAATGCGATCTACCGTCTGTTGCCCAATCAGGCGGTAGGTCGTCAGCTTACCACCGGCTACGTCGACCCAGCTTGGTGCGGAAATGCGGATCACGTGGGCCCGGGAAATATCGGAGGGGCCGCCTCGCTTCTGCCCCACCAACGGACGCAACCCCCCCCAGTAGCTTACAACGTCCTCCTCGCGGAAATTTACCCCGGGAAAAACGCGGTTGGTTATCTCCAAGATGTAGCTTATATCTTCGGGGTCTGTCGGAATATCCTCCAGCGATCCGTGATAATCCGTATCCGTGGTGCCCAAGATGATCCGCTCACCCCAAGGAATCGCGAAAAGAATTCGCGTTCCCTCGGTCATCACGAGGGCCTCGGGAAGAGTGAGCTTCTGCCTATCGACGACCAGATGCACCCCTTTGGTCAAACGCAAACGGATGGTACTATTCGGGAGTTGTCCGGCCCACGGACCCGAGGCATTCACGATCCATCGCGCACGAATCTTGTAGTGCTTATCTGCCGACCGGTCGTGTACCAGACACCGCCAGATACCCCCTTCAGGTTCTCCTTCTTGGAACCGAGCGTAGTTGACGACTGCCGCGCCGGCATTCTCGGCGGAGCGCAGCGTGTCCAAGACCAACCGGCTATCGCTGGTTAAGGCGTCAAAGTATCGTACCGCCCCACGAAGCCCCTCGGGATTAAGCTGGGGAATCCGCTGGAGGAGTTCCGCGACCGGAATTCGAGAAGAAATACCGAAGTTTTTCCCCCCGCAGAGTGCATCGTAGAGCTTGACCCCTAACCACAGCTGCCACCATGGCCATGGCGAACCTCGATAAGCGGGGAAAATGAAGGCCAACGGCTCCGCCAAATGACGAGCGATTTTCCGTATAATAAGCTTTTCCCGACTGGCCTCAAACACGAGCTTAATTCGCCCTTGAGCCAGGTACCGAAGTCCCCCATGAAGTAGACGACTGGATCGGCTACTTGTTCCGAAGGCAAAGTCGTGCTGTTCGACAAGCCCTGTGCTCAACCCGCGAAGGGCGGCCTCGCGCGCAATGCCGGTACCGACGATCCCGCCACCGATGACGAGCACATCCAGGAGCTCGCTCTCAAGCTTCGCGAAGGTTTCACCCCGTTTTTCGCACGCGATCATTGGCACAATCGTCCGTAAGATTCAATTGCAGTATCACCTTGAAAAACTTAAAGTCGGGACGAACCCCTGAGAAGCACTGTCTCCCCGATTCGAATATTTAAACTATGGAACAGGGTTTGGTCATTAGACCATGCCTATTGCTTTTAGGAAAGGCTGACGCAGGAGTAGCTCAAGAAACACTCACGGCGGCGGTTTCCGTCACAAAGCTTGGGCTAACCGCGGTGACCGAGAGGGGTAACTGATATTTTGGGCCGCCCTGAGGGCTAGTCATAGCGGGCCAAATTCTCGATAAAATGTAAGAATTGGAAACGGGCTGCTACTGGTTTTCGCCAAAGGTATCCAGGCCAGATGCTGCCCGAGTAAAGGGGAGATTATGGCGGTCATCGAGATACAGAGACTGACAAAACACTACCGCGTTTACCAGAAGCAGGAGGGGCTACTTGCCTCGCTCCGAGGACTTTTCCACCGAGAATACCGATTGGTGGAGGCCGTCCGCGGGATAGACCTGCAAGTGGAGGCCGGGGAATTCGTCGCCTTTCTCGGACCGAATGGTGCCGGGAAGACCACAACCTTAAAGCTTTTAGCGGGCATTATCACTCCCACCTCGGGCACCGCTCAGGTCTTGGGTTACATCCCGTGGAAACGCGAGAATGCCTACCGCCGCCGATTCGCGTTGGTCATGGGGCAAAAGAATCAGCTTTGGTGGGATCTGCCAGCCGCGGAGTCCTTTCGTCTTCATCAACAGATTTATCGGATCGATCCTCAGGAGTTTGAGCGGACCCGCGATGAGCTGACCACCATGCTCGGCGTCCGGCACCTATTGAAGCAGCCCGTGCGAGAACTTTCGTTAGGCGAACGCATGAAAATGGAGCTGGTGGCGGCCCTGCTTCATTCGCCCGAAGTGCTGTTTTTGGATGAACCAACCATTGGGTTAGATGTTGTGGCTCAATACAACATTCAACAATTCCTCCGTGAGTATCAACGCTCTCGGAAGACGACGATCATCCTAACCAGCCATTATATGAAAGATGTGGCGGCTCTATGCCGCCGGGTGGTGATCATCGTTTTAGGACGGATTATTTATGACGGCTCTTTGGAGGGTATCATCGACCGCTTTAGCCGCCACAAAATCATCAGCTTGCTGCCCGCGAATGGTCAGAACTTTTCGGATCTCGAGCATTACGGCGAGTTGATCGAGCATCAACCTCCTTGGGTTAGATTCCGCGTGCCGCGGCACCGGGTGACGGATGTGCTGAGCTCCATCTTACAGAATCACTCGGTCAATGATTTAAGCGTGGAGGATCCGCCCTTGGAACAGGTCATTGCTGAGGTTTTCTCGTCGGTAAACGGTGCAGATTCCGGAGAAATCCTCGCGGAATCGGGCCAGATCGGCTCCGAGTGATCCTTCTAGCTCCGCGTGATGCTCCGCCATTAAAGACTACTGCGAAGATAAGCGATTTGGGGGCTTGCGGTAGTCTAAATTCGAAAGTCATTGAATGGGTATGGATCAGCCGGCTCAAGCGAATAAGGAAAATGCTGGCGGCTTACGTGCTGCAAAAAGGGGTAACGTCTGGCAAGTCAAGTTTCCGAAGCCGTTGCATGACTGTATCGAGCGAAAAATTCAGAGTCATCCAATAATTCGCCGGAGAGGTGTGGAGTGGCTTTGGAACTGCAAAGAGTTTGGCCATTGGTCTTCGAATCAATCGCAGTAAAAGCCGCTCGCCATTTTCCGCCTTCTTGCGGCTTTTTTGAATGGTGCAACTAACTTCGATGAGCGAACCCAAAGATTTTACTTTATCCCCTCGCTTGCCCAACCGGCTCTCCGTGTGGTGGACGATTCTTCAGATCAGTATCGAGGAGCGACTTGTTTATCGTGGAGATTTTGCGCTGGGAACCTTGATGCGGTTTTTGCCGATCGTTACGCAGGTTTTCCTTTGGTCAGCCGTCTTTTCTGCGGCCGAGCACGCTTTTGGCAAAAATGAGATCGCCGGCTACTCCTACAACGAGATGATTGCCTATTACTTGCTGACAATGGTCAGTAGGGCCTTTTCCAGTATGCCCGGACTTGCCTCCGGAATTGCACGGGATATTCGCGACGGAACCATCAAGAAATATTTGATCCAACCGGTGGATATGCTGGGTTTCCTTTTCTTTTACCGGTTGGCCCACAAGCTGGTCTATTACGCAGTAGCCATTGGGCCGTTTGCCCTGCTATTTTTCCTTTGCCGCAGCTTCTTCCCCGAGCCACCGGATGCCCTGACGTTCGGTGCGTACATTCTGTCTTTGATCCTAGCTTTCTTATTAGGATTCTTCTTGGAAGCCACCATCGGACTAATCGGCTTCTGGTTCCTGGAGATCAGTTCGCTGGTCTTTGTATACATGTTGTTTAGCTTTTTTTTCTCGGGACACATGTTCCCGATCGATATGTTGCCGGGCCTATGGCGACATTTGGTCGAGCTTCTGCCCCTTCAATATTTGGCATATTTTCCGTCGGCCGTTTTCTTGCGAAAAGTTGTGGGTTGGGAACTCGCCAGCGGCCTGGCTATTCAAGCCGCTTGGGTGGTGATCTTTATCGTTCTCAGCCGAAAATGTTACGCTTGGGGATTGCGGCGGTATAGCGGATTTGGCGGGTAGGGAGATGAGCGGCTTTTCCTGCGAAATATTCCGCCATTTGCCGACGCCGAGAAGCTCATCAAGGCCGCAAGCAAGGGCAATCTTCCGTTGTTCTTACGTCTTTGTCTTGGGATGCGAGCCTGACTACCGCCGATTTTCTTACGATCATCGATTGCGATTGGTCCGCGGCGTAAATTGGTGGTTCTGCCAAGGGCGTTTGATTATTAGGCCTACTTTTAATCCTTTTTTCTCTCCTGTTCTAACGAGAGCTTATTTTTTTTCTATCCTGCCTTAGGAGCGGCTTATTTGGCTCCCTCACCGGAGGATTGTTGGACAGCAGCGACTTCCATGGCCTTTTCCACAGACGGAAAGGTGATCGTGAACACGCTCCCTTTGCCCACGGTGCTTTCCACCTCGATGGTCCCCCCGTGTTGTTGCACGATTCCGTAAGTAACACTTAAGCCAAGACCAGTCCCTTTACCCACGGGCTTGGTACTGAAGAAGGGTTCAAAAATCTTTTCCAAATGTTCGGGGGAAATTCCCACGCCTGTGTCGCCGACTTTCAAAATGACTTTGTCCCCACTCGGGGTTCTTGTCGTTTGAACCAGGAGAGTTCCCCCTCTGGGCATGGCTTCGCAGGCGTTGATCATCAAGTTCAGAACGACTTGCTGAAGCTGATTTTGATCGCCATGAATTAGCGGCAAATCTTCCGCCAGGTCTTCGACGACATTAATATTGTGGAAAGCCCGCTGATTGCCCAACAGCTTGACGGTGCGGCGAATGACCTCGTTGAGCGCAAGGGGTTGTTTGACCGACGGTCGCTCCCGCGCAAAATCCAGTAGTCCTCGGACGATCTCAGCCGCTCGCGTGGTTTCGTGAATAATCAGATCCAGATCCTGCCGATCTTGCTCGTCCATGTTTTCTTTTTCTCTTAGCAGATGGGCAAATGTCAGGACCCCGGTGAGGGGGTTATTAATCTCATGGGCAACCCCGGCGGCAAGCCGGCCAATGGAAGCCAATTGTTCACTCCGGGTAAGCTGCTTGCGTGCCGCCAGGGCAAGCTGTTGTTCGCGTTCGGCCACGGCGTCCGCCATGCGGTCAATCGCATCGCACAACACCCCCAATTCGCCCGGCGGTCGAATTCCTACCCGCACCGTTAAATCGCCCCCGATTACCTTCTGAGCCATGCTCACAATGCGATCGATTGGCTGAAGAACAAGTCGCGACACAAAACTGAGCAAGATCAAACTAAGGAGCGTGGTTACCAGTACGGCCCCTAGAAAAACTCCGGCGACGAGGTTTCGCCGCTGAACAAACGGTGCCTGGAGCAATCCCACATAGAGGACCCCTACAATTTTCCCTTCAATATCGCGGATGGGTTCGTACGCCGTAATATACCACTCGTTGACCACAAAGGCCGGGGCTGCCCAGACGCCTCCCTGCTCGAGAACGCGCTCCACCACCGGTGCGCTTAACCGTGTACCCACGGCCCGAGTTCCATCCTGCTGCAAGACGTTGGTTGCGATTCGCAAATCTCCGAGAAAAATGGTGACAGTTCCGAGATCTTTACCCCGCCAACGTTCCCCGAAAAAAACTTCGTTCTTGATCGCATCCACTAATTCGTAATCCCGATTGACCAATTTCCCCCCATAAAGCACACCGCGCAGTTCTCCCTGCTCGTTAATTACAGGTACAGCGGCTGCGAGAACTAGCCCATCGGTTCGCTGTTTATCCTCTGTTGGCTTGGCAGCCGGAGTAGGGATCAGCTCGAAACGAGCGCGCTCGGCCAGCGTTTCACTTTCGGAAAGAAGCTCCTCCCGGCTCAAGACAATGGTGCCTGCCAAAGCTTTGCTGCTCGACAGGACATGGCGGATCAACGGGTTGGCCGATAGGTCGTCTCCGAAAGCTTCCGGACGGGTAGCCCGAGCTAAAACGCGTCCCTGGTGATCGGTCAACACCAGAAACTCTAACCACTTTGTATCGAAACGCCGTTCCACCCATTGAACAAGGCGATGCCGGTCTTCTCCGCGAATGGACTCGAGAACCGACTGGCCCGTACCCGCTCCGGCCAGATAAGCCGCCAATAGCCCCAGCCGATTGTTGTAAGCTTCCCGGGCTGAATTAAGATCCAACCTTACTCGGGTTTGCACTTCACGGAGCCATGCGTGTCCGAGATGGATCACCATTGCAAGCGAAAATCCGATGTTGACCAATAGCAGCACGGCCAGAAAGCCGACACCCAGCTCGAACCTCAGGCTAAAAGGGCCGAAGCGAAACCGCCTGCTCGCCTTCTCTTGGGCCGAGGCTCCTTGAGATGTATTCTCATGAGGAGGCAACTTTTTGGATGGATTAGGCTGACCCACCATGCTAACACTCCTATCGCCCGACGAACCTCTCGTGAAAGCCCGCTTTACTCTTTATTGTCGCACCGAGATTCGTTCAGGGTAAGCGGTTGCAGGCTCCCACCGATCGAAAGTAATCCTATGCTCAAAGGAGGCTTTCTGCTCAAAAGATACCAACGGGAATGTTCCGAGAACTGCCGTTTTTTGTCGGGGCTCCGCCGCCATGGGGAACAAGAAATTTCGCGCGGTCCGAGATCGGCCGAAATGAAAGAAAAAAACCATTTGAGGGAGCGGTTGGAATCGCGGAATCCTTAGAAGACCGGTGGGGGGAGAGAGTATCACACAGTTCAGAGGATGTAAGCCAAATGCGAGAAGACAACGGAAGGCACCGGGGTTTGGAGGCCAACTCAGCAAACACTGTTCCTCGGAGTCGGGTTGAGAAGCTCGACAAACTTAAATTCCGGATTCTTAATTGCCCGGGGCCGATTCCGTCGGAAGTTGCGCCTGGGATTGGCGATCCAAACTCTGATGCACATTCCCCGCGGAGCGTGCTTTTATGAGAAAGCGGCACATTTCGCTGCTGGAAATCGGCTAGATCGCGCGTGGGCGAGGCGGTGAGACTACAAGGGGGCAGCCCGCGCTTTAAATTGAATACTGCAAAATGATTGCGGACGCAACCTGCGTCAAACGCTCGGCGCGCAATGCTTCTCCAGCTTTTCCCGCAAAGTGTCTGCGGTGAATGGCTTAACCAAATAGTCCGATACGCCTGCCTGAATTGCCTGCAAGACCCGGCCTTTTTCCGCTTCCGTGGTGATCATAATGATGGGGACTTGCGGATCTTTCGACCGGATTTCTTGGATTAGCTCAATTCCGGTTTTGCCCGGCATATTCCAGTCGGTCAGTACCAGATCAAATTCCCCGGGCTTAAAAAGTGCTGATGCTTCGTTACCATCGGCTGCTTCCACGGCGGTGGGGATTCCAACCGCTTGCAAGGAGCGAAGGATTATCTTCCGCATGGTACTCGAGTCATCCGCCACCAACACTCTCATGCTCATCGGTCGTCCTCATCGTCATGAAGGAAGTGCGGGATACTTACGCTCAATCCATCAGTCCACCCGGTGGGCAGCGGCAAAAACCGAACGATCGGACCAGGCCGCATAAAGCAATTAATCGTTTTAGGCTTAAAACGCCTGTTCCGTTAACTCAATCTACGTTGTAACCGCGCTGTGTCAAAGCACTGCCTCAATAATCGCGCTGACGGTGTTTCGGTAAAGGATTGTTCTAGTCCTTTTGTATGGAATTCTCGAATCGAAAGAACGAATTGGTATGTGACAATAGCTAGCTGGGTATGGTCAGCACGGCCAGATTACAGCCGTTTGTAACCTATATTTGCCTGAACCTAGATTTGCGCGAAATCGATCCAGCGGTAACCCCTGTGGAGGTGCTCGCAGGGTGCTCTCGCTCAAGACGCAAGCAAAAGCGGCATCCGGAAAAAGCGCGACATAAATAATTTGGTTCAACTGCCCTGGCCTTTCAGATAGCAGGGCCGACCTACGAATTCCAAACCGAGTTGGGTTGAACAGTCGGAAAAAAGTCGGAAAGGGTGCGTCGGACTAACGTCGGAGTGCGGTGACCGAAAATCGGAGTGTGGTGACCACAGCTTGGTTTTCCCCCCGCCAAGCCAGTGTGGGGAATCATCCGCTTCGAGAGCTGATGCCCCTAAGGGCAACTTATGAAAGGTGAGTCGGAACTTAGCAAAGGTGGACCAATTGTTATTTGAAAACCCTTGAAACGGAGATCCGCAATGTCGAGCACAGACCCATTGACCAGAGTCGAACAAAAGCGACGCCATGAAGGCAGCGGCACGATGCAACTGGTCAGCTTCCAGCTTGGCCAGGAGGAATACGGTGTAGGGATCACAAAGGTTCAAGAAATCATCCTCATGGGAGAAATTACCCGCGTGCCCGAAACCCCCGCTTATATTAAGGGGTTGATCAATCTCCGCAGCACGGTGATCCCGATTGTAGACCTCCGGTTGCGGTTCGGTTTGCCGGAGCAAGCGCCCACGGAAGAGACGCGGATCATGGTGGTCAACGTGTGCGGAAAAACGGTGGGAATTGTTGTAGACGCGGTAAACGAAGTTTTGCGGATTTCCCGGGATCAAATCGCCCCACCACCGCCGACTGTGGCCGGCGTGGGACGCGAGTACCTAACGGGTCTAGTTCGGCTCAATAAGGGCCTCTTGATCCTGCTGGACATTGATAAACTCTTGGCGGAAGACCAAGGCTCGGCCTATCCGGCGATGGATCAAGTCAGTTGATGACATCAAAGTAAGCATACTGATTCGCGAGTGGACGTTGCCCATTCCTACCGTATGTGGATTTTGCCCATTCCTAATGAAGCCAGGAGCGTTCGCTGCGACGCTAGTGGCAGTTGCCCGCCCTTTCTTACGGTGATTGCCTGAATGGATTGATTCGCTTCCGCCGTGCCGTGGGGAAGCTCGCCGCAAACTGAATCGATAAGAAAGCTACGTGAACGCGGAGAGATGCCGTAGGCAAGTCAAGCGGCAAGGGTGCGGGGGAAGCTCGCGCGGGAGAAGTGGAGTGGAGTGATTCTGACAAACCTTAGGTGGTTTGTAATTCGGCGGACTGCTGCCACCCGCGGAGAACAGAATCCACCGGTGGAGAACAGAATAAGGCTTCGTAAAAGGCGATCCTTGAGTCACCTTAACTCAAATGTGTAAGTGGCGATGCGGAAGTCCAGTGACATGAGATAGCGGACTGATCTTCCTGTGTTGAGGCTTCTCTGTTCAAGACAGGTTCGGTCGCTTGCGGTACAGACGATTGAAACGTGCAAACGGAGGACCTAGCGGAACCCAACATGTGTCCCTCAACGATGAGCAATACGCAGAGCAATATTAAGGTCCCCCCAACGGAGGCGTTCCCGGCTTTACCGGTGATTTGGCTCTCCGTTCAGGTAACGGATGCGCAGCTTGCCCGGTATGCGGAGTTAATCTATCGGCGGACCGGCATTCGTGTTTCCCCGCAAAAGAAAACACTTCTAACGAACCGGTTACGCCGGCGAATGCGTGAGCAAAACATCGAAGATTTCGACGAATACTACCGGTACTTGTGCAGCCTGCCTGCCAATCATCCCGAATGGGACGCGTTTTGCCAAGAGATTACCACGCATGAAACATATCTGTTTCGTGACGAAACCCATTGGGATTGGTTCCGCAAAGAATTCTTGGCGGTGAAGATCCAGGCCGTCAGGGCAGGTCAGCAGGCCCCGCGGTTGACGATTTGGTCCGCTGCATGTAGCACGGGAGATGAGCCCATAACCGCGGCGTGCTGCATCGCGGCGACCATCCTCGATTTAAACCGCTGGGACATCAAGATCTTGGGTACGGACATAGGTTCCGGGGCCCTCGAGCAAGCCCGGCGTGCAATTTATGGCGAGCGTGCCATGCGGTTGGTCCCGGAAGACTACCGCAAGAGGTTTTTCGTCAAACTGGGGAATGAACCGCTTTGGCAAGCCCGACCGATCTTAACGCAGATGATCGTCTACCGTCAGCATAATCTGTTGGAGCCCATACGTCATCCACCGTTTGACGTTGTACTCTTGAAAAACGTGCTAATTTACTTTGATCAGCAGTCAAAAGCTCAGGTCCTTGCACACGTAAAATCGGTAATTTCCCCCGGCGGATACCTCGTTACCGGTGCTGCCGAGGGAATCGGCGAGTGGGTCCGCGAGTTTGTTCGGATCCGCCCTTGGTTATTTCAACGCCCCAAATGATCGCGGGGATTTAGCTTGCCCGGCTGGAGCCGCCTCCGCGGGCCGAACCTGAAAAGTCCGAAGCATTGAGACCAACCCGAAAAAACTCAGCATGAAGAAGGCTGTTTCGGGGAGACTTAATCCTGCATCGCGGTGTTAAGGTCTCCTCCAATTGGGGGCGATCGGCGAAGGATTACTGCACGATACGTTGTGCACAGGATTCCCCTCCAATGAGGGGGAAGGTCCTTCGTGTCATCGTTACCGATTACGGTTATGGTAAGCACTCCCCTTTGTGCGGAGGACTCGGTGTGCGATTGGGTTGCACCAATATAGCTAGGGTCCGCCGAGCAGTTGAAAAGATTTTTCCCGGTGCACCCCTGGATAATGGGAGGTGCGATCGTAGGGAATCGAGGGTTTGTGGGAATTAAACGCCTAACGGAGCGAGTTCCCGCGAAGGTTTGTTGCCCACGGTATACTCGCGCCGATTTTAATGTTGATGCTTGATAGAAGTTGGAGTTGGGACGGATCATCACCACCGAATTTGGCATCTCAATTCTGATTGCCGCACCTAAAACGGTTGGAGCCGATTATGACCTCTAGCGGCATTCCCACCAAAGACGACATATTTGATGCCTTGCTGCCCGACTTCCTCGATGAGTCCGATCAACTGCTTTCCCGGCTCAATGAAAGCCTGTTGCAATTGGATCAGTTGGTTCGACTTGAGGAAGATGCGGGGCGACCCCTAGACACTGAACTACTGAACGAAATGTTCCGGGCAGCCCACAGCCTGAAAGGGCTATCGGGGATGCTCGGCCTAACGGAGATCAATCAACTGACCCATCGAATCGAGAATGTGTTCGATGCGGCCCGACGATCCCAGCTTCAAATCGGTGAGGATATCGTCGACATCCTATTTCGCGCCGTTGATCAGCTGGGACATCTGATTGCGGCCTTGCGCGACCCCAGGGCTGAGCAGGGTGATTGCGGCCCGATTCTCGATGAAATTAGCACGTTGTTGCGAGCCGCGGGTGTGGAACGAGGCATCTGCCGCCAGGAGGATGCCGAACGGCTATTGAGCACTCAGGGGGCCTTCGCAGAATCTTTTTCCTACGGCGAAGCCGGTAGGGCAAGTGGCGAGACTGCTCCGCTGGAAATTACGGCCGAGAGCCCCGCAGCCCCGGGGATAGTTGAAGACCGGGCAGATGCACCAAGGGGTGTACGGCAAGGAAATGTAACCTTATCGAAATCGGAGGAAACAGGAAAGACGGACGATCTTTTCGCGGCGATCGTTGATGATTGCGTTAGCGCGGAATATCTGACGATTTTCGTCGATGAGGCTCGCGGCGTCCTCGACGAGCTGACCGATACACTTTTGGCGGCGGAAAATGCGGGGGACTCGCGGCAAGTCGAGCAACTTCTGGTGACAACACACCGCCTGAAAGGATCGGCCGCTGCGGTGGGCTTGCACCGGGCTTCCAAGCTCGCACATATCATGGAGGATCTTCTTCAAAAGTTGCGTGAGGGTGGGCAGCCTCTGACTCCTGCAATAATCGACGCTCTATTGGCAGCCACCGACTCCTTCCGGCAATATGTCCATACGCTTGTTAGCGGGGGAGTGGATTTTCCTGATTTTTCCGCGCCGGCGAGCACTTTGCTTCGTTGCAAAGACAGTTCAGTTGCGAAAGACCTGAGATTTCAAGAATCAATGTCGGCGGAGTCACGAGAGACGACTCGCCCCTCCGACCCCGCTTGTTACACCGGGAAACACGGAACTCATCCTCGCGGAGAAGTTATGCAAACGGGATCGCCCCCTCAAGTTGGCGGAAGCACCCCATCCCTTTCCGAAGTGGAAAGGTGTGACAAAACGCTTTCGGAGGAACCCGAAGTTGCATCGCAACTAGGCGTTGCAGGGCAAGTTTTGGCAAGTAAATTGCCCGATGGTACGCAAGGGTTCACCGGTGTAGTTGTCATTGCTCCCAATGTTTCGCTTCCTGGCCTGAAAGCCCGGCTGGTTTACGAGAAGTTAAATACGCTCGGGGAGATCGTCTTCTTTCATCCAGAAGTATGTAGTCTCGAAGCTAACGAAAGCGAACTGGAAACTACCAAAGACCTTCGATACTGCACATTTGCAGTGGTGACGGGCAAGGATGCCGAAACCGTTCGCCGGCAACTGCTGCTGGGCGGCATTCAAGAAGTTCATCTGGAGGCAATGCCCGATGATAAGCCCCACTCACAGGAGGGATTACCGAGCAACCGACCGGAGGTTACAAGCGCACTAGCCTCCGCTGGTGCGCAATCCGCGGTGGAGGAGAATTTCGGGCAAAAACCTTCGGCGGATGTGGTCTCGAACAAATCCGCCGAGCCCGGGTCAGTACCAGAAAAAGCATCCCGGGAAGGAGCCGGCCCGGCGAGCGAAACCGCCCCGGCTTCTGGGGGTGGCACGGCGGCACGAGCTGGTGAAACGCTGCGGGTCGACATCGAGCGATTAGATGAGCTGATGAATCTTACCGGCGAGCTTGTCATCCAAAGGGCACGGCTTAGCCAAATTGTGGATCGCCTTAAGCAAATAGCGGGCGGCTCGCACCTGATCCAAATGATCCGATCGCTTCGCGACACACTTACTCAGGTTTTCGACTCCAGTGCGCTGGGCCTGCGGTTTGGCGGATCCGACGACCAAAGCAACCCTCAGCTTCGTCGGATCCGGGGACTGATGGAATCGCTCGATCAGGAGATGGCACAGCTTCGCCGTTTGCGCAGTCTTATGAATGATTTGGGCAGCAGTGTTCATCAGCTCGACCGGATTACCGATCGAATCCAACAAAGCGTGATGAACACAAGGATGGTTCCGATTGGGCCGCTATTTGGCCGCTTCAAACGGGTAGTTCGCGATCTGGCCCGGGCTAATGGAAAACATATTCGTCTGGTCATTCTGGGGGAGAAGACCGAACTTGATAAGCGAATGATCGACGAGCTGGCCGATCCGCTGATTCACCTAGTGCGAAACGCCGCCGATCATGGCATCGAGTCCCCGGAGGAACGTCTGGCCTGCGGCAAGTCGGCCGAGGGAGCCATCACTTTGGATGCCTCCCACCGGGGCAATAGCATCGTGATCGAGGTCCGCGACGATGGTCGCGGCTTGGACCACAAACGAATTTTGCGGAAGGCCATTGAAAAGGGGCTTGCCTCTCCGCACGAGGCCGAAAAATTATCGCCTCAACAAATTTTCCAATTCATCTGGGAGCCGGGTTTCAGCACCGCGGAGAAAGTCACAGAGATCTCCGGCCGCGGCATGGGGATGGACATTGTTCGCTCCAAAATTGAAGCCCTTAACGGTACCGTGGACTTGGCAAGCACGCCCGGCGAGGGAACGGTATTCACCATCAAACTACCTCTAACCCTGGCGATTCTGCCCAGTTTAATGGTCCGGATCGACTCGGAGATCTTCGCCCTTCCTATGGAGGCTGTGGTCGAGATTGTCCGACTTCGAATCGAGGAAATAGCCACCGTCCAGAGCGTCCCCACCGTTTGCCTTCGCGGCCGGGTGATCCCCTTGTGCCGAATTCAAGACATCTTTCGCTGGAATAGCAGGGGGGCCTATGAGGAATTCTTAGAACCCGGCAGCACCGGAGGGAAGCATCGAGCGGCTGACTCCGCCGACGTGCTGCAAACGATCACCCTTGTGGTGCTTGGAGAGCGGGGCCGGGAAATTGCCATGGAGGTCGATCACGTTTTGGGAGAGGAAGATTTGGTCATCAAATCAGTAGGTGAAAATTACCGCCATGTGCCGGGAATCGCAGGAGCGAGCATCCTGGGCGACGGCCGGGTGGCTTTGATCCTCGATGTCCCTGCGGTGCTGGAAATGTCCGCGCGCCGGGCATGTAGCCGGGTCCCCCTGGGGGGAGGGCTCGGGGTAGGGTAAGCCAGTCCAGGCTGAACTGGCCAATCGGAGAAACCAGGACGCGTATAACTCTTGAAGGGTTTCATGACTCCCAAAGTAGTCGGGAGAATTATTTCCGGTTAAGGCAATCCGTGATTTACGCCGCGGCTACATTCTTCGTAATGACAGTAGCTTGATTTAGGGACCAGCCCGATGGAAACGAATGCTTTGAGCGCGGGACCCCAAAGTTGCTCGCTTCTTCCCGTTATGCGGCAACTCCTCCTTTCGGCAACTCAAGATGCCTCCGTGGCCATGTCGCGATGGACGGACGGGTTGATTTGCTTGGCTTTGGAGGAGGTTTGCGAAATCCCGCTGGAGCGGGTGTGTGAGGAACTGAATATCTGCGACCAAACATTGGTCATGGTTGTTTTGAGTCTACGGCCGCCCCTTGCCGGAGAATTGATCCTGAACTTCGATGAGCCAAACGCGCGACAATTGGCTTATCTATTGGCTGGCTGCGAACCCAATCTCGGAGGGGAGTGGTCCGAGCTTGAACGCTCAGCCCTGATGGAGACCGGAAACATCCTCGGGTGTGCTTATGTCAACGCACTGAGCCGGCTCATCGACCGTGAGCTGATCCCCACGGCACCGTACTTTGTATGCGACTTCGGAGCGAGCGTCCTTCAGCAAGCGCTCATCGTGCAGGCGATGCATTCAAACTCGGCAGTTGTTGCACGAACGGGATTTTTCCGCGAGGAAACGCGATTGGCCTGGCACGTATTATTCCTGCCGAGTCCCGCGTTACAAAAGGCGATGGAGGCCGCCCTTCACTCACATATGTCTCGATGGGGCAAAGGACGATCGAACACCTTCGGGGCGACGGAAAACCCAAGGCACGATAGACCCTGCTCCACCACGCCCATTGGCCAGGAAACTTGCGACTGATTGGGAGGGGTATCACGCGCGATTAGATGGATCCGAAAGCTTCGCATGCGAAACTCCCGCGTCAACGGCCTCGTAAATGTCCAGCGGGAGGGTGAAGGAAAGCAGAATATGAGTACCGGGATACGCTCGCACGAGCCACTCGCTGAGCACGTAGGGATGGGTCAGGTGGCCATCGCACGCTCTCCCAAGACGCTCACAGCCGTTTTGGGATCATGCGTGGGCTTGGCTCTCTACCATCCGCGGCTCAAACTGGGGGGATTGGCCCATGTGGTTTTGCCTCTGTCCAATGGAAGTTCCGCACAACCACCTGGAAAATATGCCGATACCGCCCTCGAGTTCCTCCTTCGACAGCTTGGCTCGCAAGGAGCGCAAGCGCGGGAGCTTATTGCAAAGGTGGCAGGTGGGGCGTGCATGTTCGCCTCGGCAGGACCGCTGCAAATCGGCGAAGAAAACGTTCGGGTGACCCTTCGCTTATTACAAGCAGCTGGCATCCCGATTTCCACTCAAGATCTTGGCGGGACCAAAGGCCGACGCATCACGTTCGACCTGTCCAATGGGCAAATGATTATCCAAAGCGTCAATCAGGCCCCCCTTGTAATCTAATAGCTGGTAGGTCCCTCTTGTAAACTGATGACGGAAAGGGAACCGGTGACCGCTCATTGAGTTTGCCGGGAATGAATTCGAACTTACGGGGGGCCCGGATCGTGGGGTTTTCTCGTAGGCTTTCCCCGGCAAAAACCGGCATGTCAGGGCAACTTGCACGAACACAATCTGGCAGCATATGCTGAAGACCAACGGGAGGGATGGGCTGAACTAGACTTTCTGACTTATGTGCAAGGTTTGCCCGTCGTCTACCTCTACCTGGAAAAATCATCCGAAAAGCGTGGAGTGCCGGCGAAGGCACGACCGGTTCTGTAAACACTTAGAAGGGATGCCGCTTTTTATCCTCTCCACAAGTTCCACCCCTTTCCACAAGAAAGAATCACGCACGAAGCTTTTCCGGAAGCGAGGCGATCTTTTCAAAACGGCGTTAATCCCGGCTGCGGAGGGTCGAAAGAGAACTCGACGGCAACTTTGCGCCGGTAATGTGTCGGCCTATCTTTTCGATGATTGCTACGCCACTTTGTAAATGGTGACCAAGCCGCCCCAAAAATTTTCGAATCATGGCAGAGGCGGGCAGTAGCGGCCCCTGACCCCGCATCCAAAGGCCAGCATCACTGCGCGAGCCAAAGGCCGAAATAGCTGCCATCTTCGCGAGGGGTGATATAAACGCTGTAAAAAGTGCCATTGCCATCCCTACGCGCATATTCCCGATGGCAAGTGGCACCGAGCCAGCTCCAAGGGCCTGTGGCATCAACCCCCTCCGCCCGACTTAAGCGATCGAAGAATTGCTGCCAAGTTTCAAGAGGGCCTGGGCCGTAGTAAACAGCTTGTTCCCCCAAACCGGGGGCTCTAAAGCGCACTAAACGCTCGATCCCTGGGATAGCTTTTTGCTCTTCCACGGCAAAAGATTGAGGAATTTGCGGGGGTAATGATTGAGGGTGATCGGGCATGAGCTGGCCTGGTGGTCCCAGCCAAAATACATCGAGTCGCCACCGATTCTCTGCCTCGGGGATGGCAAAACCCCAACAAACGATGCGTGCCCGAGACGGATCCCACAGTTTATCCGCTCCCTCGCTCTGGCGATCAAGCATGCGAATTCCCATCACCACTGGTATAGGTTTTCGCAATCCGAGAACGCGAAGCCGGCCCGCTTCTTCCGACCACGTTTCCCACTCACCGATTCGCTCCAAAAGCCGCGATTCACTTTCCGGGATTGAGTCGGCCGGCAAACTTGCCCGGGAAGTACGGCTTTGTACCAGTGAGGTTAATCGCTTGTAGGCTGTCTCCGCCGACCCGCTCGTTTCGCCCCTGGTCCAGACCCACGGCGAACCGCCAAAGGTAAGCTCTGTCACTCCGAGGGTTGGATCATCTACGGCATGAAACCCTCCAGCCAAGCCGGCACTTGAGGAGGGAATTTGGGGCAATTTCGGACGCGGCGGGTCAGTTTCGTACCACCAGCGCAAAACTTGGCGGCCGAAGCCGATCCCGGCTACCAATACCAGCAGCGTGGCCAAAAAATTACAGCTCCATGTGGCGATTCGGCGACTCAGATCGTGCCATGCCCGGGCTGCATCGTCTGGGCCTTTCGACCCCGATGTCCCGGCGCAATCGGTCGGAAGGGTGTCGGAAACCTCGGGCGGGTCGCGCTGCCAAGTCGTCGAAGAATTCTGCCCGCTATTCGAGAGGTTTGTCAGGGAATGGTTTTCATTCACATTCGTTGTAACTGGGCCAAGAACTGCTGCAAGACTGCGATTCTTTGTTGCAAAGCAAGGATTTCAGCCGCAGCACCCGGCCCGTTCCACGGTGGCTGCTGCAACTGCTGAATGACGCGCTGATACAAAGCGATAAACGCCATCACTATATTCTGTGCCACACCACCTTGCCGAATGAAACCCCCTTGTCCATCGGGCACCAATCGGCCTTCGATTCGCTCCACCAGATCGTCCACTCTTTCCTGAGCTACTGCGTGGTCCAAACCGCAAAAGCGATGCAAGGGAGGATGGAAATCAGGAGCTCCCACAGGCCACCCAAACCGCTGAGCGTAGCCTATGAACTCATCGTCCCGATCCAGCGGCATCAAAGCGGGCCGAAATGGGGCATTGAGGATCGCTAGCGCCGCCTGTCTATAAGCTTCCACCAACCACTGTGGAGCCCGAGCCAACTGATAAATTACAGGAATCCGACGTTCATGGGTGGTAAAGAGGCCCATTTCGCGATGGTCCCAAGTTCCAGAGAAGACCCGAGTTTCCGGCCGCAAACGATAGGGGGCCAATTGCCGAAAAAGCGGAAAACGGCGTTCCAAATCGGCGACGCCCTCCCGCAATCCCCGACCCGGGTTTAAAAGCTGGTCATTTACCGTGGAACCGTAAGGAAGTGGACCCCGAATTACTGGAAACGCCACGCGCAGATCGTCCAAGCTATGCAGGGGTCCCAAACCGTGAGCACCCATTCCGGCATGGGAGGGCCAATAGTCCGGCCGCGGCATTTGCTGACCGTTACGGGGCCAGCGAGTACTCCAGACACTGTGTCGAGAGGCCGCCAAAGCACGTACCTTCCAACTGGCTACTGTGCCAAAATTAATGACAAGCGCCATGACCGCCAACAGGAGCGGCAGGCAAAGCACCAGTTCCAGCATGGCGATGCCGCGTGGGCTCTGGCCAAGCCGACCTATTGGATTTATGCCACGGAATCGCGGAGATCCTCGAAACTCCATGATCGCAAGCCCTGGCAAAAAAGCCTTCAGAACGACGTGTTAAGGCAATTCGGTGAGCCTGTAACGGCACCGGGTTTTGACGTTTTTAGGCCTGTCTCCCCACTGGGCAAGCTATTGGGCCCCATTTTCCTTCGATGACGAACTTAACCGGGTAGCACGGTTGAGTCTTTGTTGAGATTACGAGTTTCCCAGTTTTAGGGGCACTAACGCGATAGCGTATTAATCGGGGGCGCTCATCGTTCCGGAAGTTGTCTACTCAATCGCCGAGATCCAAGCTGTTTATGAATGCCTGAGATCCATACGGTCCTTGACACAACCAACGCTGAAGCGGAGTCGCAACCTAAATCCTCGCGATAAATTGGACATTGCTTCTGCCAATGCGATCGCACTGTACCACCACCGGCACCGATCGAGGTTCTCAAGAGTTGCTTCGGTCTGCTAACGGTGGGGTGCGATTCCTCTTCTTTATCTTATGTTCGCTCGTGTTTTTTATCTTATGCTCACCCGTGTTCTTTCTTGTGCTCAATCGTGTTCTTTGTCGTAGTTAGCTCGCAGAAGCTTTTCACTCCTTAAGGCCTAATGGGGACTGATGTGACTCAGCTCCGGCGTACCGAGATTAGCCAAGTTGGGCACACGGATCGGTGCACCAGTATTCCCCAATAAGGGTGGAGCGACTTGGAGTATCTGGGATAAACTAACACAGTTAGCAGGTACAAGCTGCACGGTCCAGCGCTGATTCCAAAGGCTCCATTCTTCCGAAATCCCCGGCTCGCGCCGCACCTCCCATGGAATTGGGGCATCCGAGGAGGGGGGCGATGGATCCGGCACAATGATCATATCGCCGGGAACCCCGCCGAAGTGCGTATCTCCACTATCTCTACCGGGCGGACCTTGCCACCACACCAGACGCTGTCGCGGAACGAACATTCGGACGGCCGCATACGCCAGACTGTCGGAGTCGATTGGGTTTTGAAACACGCTTGCAGCGAATTCCGGTATTTGGGGTCGATAGACCACGGCTACAAAAGTGTAAACGGATTCAAGGTAATCTGTGAAGATCGGCTCGTACGCAGGCTCATAAGGGTCGGGAGAACCCTGAGCTGTCATGGGCCGGATTAGATGCGGGAGATTCGAGTACGGATACTCCTCCTCCAAAATCTTTTCCAGATAGCCGCACGTGAACGAACGCCACAAGCTGGCGAATTGACACATCTTCGCCTCGTGGTCGAAAAACCGAAGGCTTTCCCGATTCCACTCTCGCAAATAGTGATGCGCATAGCGATGGCGCTCGCTGCGTGCGCGGCCCAAGAATTCAGTCTCCGTCAACGGATCCACCACAGGAAGCGTGGGGTTGGTCCCTTCGTCCGGCCCGCCCACCGGGGTGATTGAAGTTCGCCACAGCACCCCCAGCATGACAGCCTCTCGGCGGCTGGTGGAGCTATTAAGCCTGGCACACTCCATCGCGGCCTGCTGGGCAATCTCCGGGAAAACTGTCACCACGGCCCGTTGATATTGCGGGATCATCTCCTGGGCCAGAATTTCCTCAAGCATGGGGAGAATGGGGACGCTGGCCGCATTGGCCCAAGTACAATAGGTATCGACAAGCCGTTGTTCTAAAGGGACCTTGGCCATGATCGCGCGCCCCAAATCGCGAAACTTCGGCAGAGGGGCTCGCGACAGCATATCGCCGGCTTTGTACCAGGCATCCAAAATCCGGGGAACGTACTGCTGAGAGTTCAGATCGCGCGCCTCGCGCATGAAGGCCGTTAGCGCCATCACATCGCACAGCAAATGATTAGTGAAGGTGAGGCTATTCATGGCCCGAGCGAGCATTAAGCCGCCCGTGTAGGCCGCCCCATCCGCTGCATTTTGCATGCGAATTTTGCTATCCACCTGCCGGCCGACATTGATTACGTAGCCCAAGAGGATCACCAGCATCAGGATGGCAAAGACCGTCAGGATGCTAATGACGCCGTGCTGATCGTGGTGAATCCTGAGGAGGTTCTGCGCTTTTAAGCGCACGAAAGTTTGAATACACGGCAGATATCGAAAGCGCACACTGCGAGGCGGCGTTGAAGGTCGCAGCGAGTGCTTGTCGCCCACAAGCTCCCCCACAGTTTCCCTCCTGCCGGCGAAACCCTTTCCGGATTTATTAACCACCCAACTTTGCATTGCGATTTACTCTAATCTTCCTCTTACTTCCGCAAAGTTACCACACTATTTCTTCGCGAACTCACCACACTATTTCCCGGTATGGATAGACAGGCTTCAATCCTTCGTTACCGAGAGTGATCGTCGCGGTGATCGGGTAGACGTAGACCCCAGAGCCAGGAATGGTGCTTACCCGCGGGCTGATGGAATCCCCCCCACCGGGACCTGTCGGCGTTGGTCGAGCCAATAACCGGCCGGGACCCGGCATGAGCGGTAACCAATATTCCACGGTAACCGTAATAGGATCCTGCCATCCGAGTTCGTTCGGGTAGAACTCCCCTGGATCCGGACCCAACCAATAAGTGACCAGCGGCGGTTCAAAGTTCGGGTGGTAAAAGCGGATCTCAACCCGTGTCGCTTGAGCCGCATAGGCAAGTTTGTTCCGCAGACGTTCCGAAGTTCGTGGATTCGCCTGGGAAGTGGGAACCATCGCGCGATAAACCTCTTCAAGTATCGCCGCTGTTGGTCCAGTCGTGTCCGGACCAGGCAAGGGCATTCTCGCCGATGGGGAAATGGCCGCACAGGCCAACACGGCTGCAGAGGCGATCTTCGCGTATTTGGTACTCCCCGGCAAAACGATGAAGGTTAAACCGCCGGCGCTTGGCCCATAAAGCGGGCTACTCGGATCTAATTCGGGAAGCTGTTGGTCGGGAGCGTGGGGATCTAGAGCATAAACGTTAATGCGGTTTTCCGCTTCGAAGTATGGGTCGACCCGCGCGGGTATCCAGACGATCGCCGCACGGGCCGCCGCAAAAGCTGCATAATGAACGACAATAGTGGCCGCCATCAACTGGGCTACTTGAACAATAAAAAGGAGGATGAGGACGAAGAAAGGAAGTGTGAGAACCAAACTCAAGCTTTGAACGGTGCCTTGCTGATCGCGGACGATTGCCCCGAGGCGGTTAAAGTCAAGCCGCATGCGAAATCGGCCGGCAAACCACCGCAAGAGAGCGATTCCGACAATCAACGCTGCAAAATAGGGCACACAGGCTAGAAGAATGGACCGGAACATCGCTCGTGGCTCCCGGCGTTAACACTTCGCCCTTATGTACCTATCCGATGCCGGAAAAACCCCAGGAATCTTGCCGCAAAAGCTCCCATTGAAGTATGCGCACAGGCCGCTTTTGGCTGGGCGGTATCCGCTACAACTCCCGCGGCAAAAGACGGTCTTACCCGTGATGACAAATAAGGCAATCGGTGACGCGATGCGATCGGAACCCTTACTGCATCATTGCTGAGTGGCGTCGGCTGTTGGGCTTATCAGCCGCGTTTTGGTAGACTCGCTCTTCGTTACGCGGCTAGCTCTACCACAAACTTTTAGGATTTACGGGTGCGATCGTCACCTATACCGTAAATCTGTCGACGAATCTTGTCGTGCAATCTTCCTCTTCGGTCAGCCAATTGCTTCAGCTATTTCCCGGGTCGAACACTCGATCCAAAGAAACCGCTCCCTCATCAACCGCATATTGTGGGTTCGTTAAACTCGGTAATCCGGATCACCTCAGGCGTGCACTTGCGAGCGGAAACACCCTTTGATCACCAAAGCCAGGTACCCATCCCGGACTCAACAATGCCGACTGCAATCAGGGCACAAGGGGCAAGAAATAGGGGTGGTTCCCAAGCAGCCGGGTCCTCTGCGGAAAGCGGAATCCAAGCTCGCCAGCGAACAAGATGCCAGACACTCCGGGTAAGTCGGTATAAAAGCTCGAGGATTCCTATCCGCCAAATGATGATAATCAAGGCGGCACAGCCGCCCAAAATAAAGCTCCAAAGGAGAACTTCAATGCCGCGCTCAGGTCCGAGGAATGCCCCGAGTGCCGCCATCAGCTTAACGTCGCCACCTCCGACCGGAAAGAAAACATAGCAAGCAAGCAAAATGCCGCCGCAAGTCAGAAAGCCAAGAACGCTCTGCGAGAATCCTATAAGCCCCAGTCGGTTAAGGAAATCGCCGGAAAACCCGCCCGCAACGTAAGCAAGGGATCCCAAAAGATTCAAACCTATGGCGGTGAGTATTGCCGGATAGGTCAGCCAATTAAAAATTTTTCGCCACCTAAAATCCGTCCATGTGGCGATTGCCAATATCGCTACCACCAAAGGGATTACAAGCATCTCATTTAGGTGGCACTCTAAGGTGGGGCTCTTTTGCCGATTTAGCGTGGATAAATACCACCCGCCTTGCCTGCCAACAAAACGGCCCTACTACGCGAATATCATGGGCTTTTTTGCCCTGCCGACTCTGCGGCAAAGCAACCGCAAAGCCAAGGGTGCCAACCATTCACCCTATTGCTGGGCGTTGATCGCTCCTTGCTCGAGGTCAGACAACCCCTGATTGAAGAAAGCCCGGACCCTGGGCCAGCCGACCCGAATGAGGAAGATCAAGATCGGGATGGCAATTGCCCCCACGATGAGGATCGTTTCCAAGCTGACGGCGCCGCGCTCGTCCCGATGGACCCTCTTCAAAAGATTCCAAAGGCCACCGTTTACCATGATTCTGTCCCCTATCCTAAACATACCCTGCTTAAAAAATTACATCAGAGCCGCATTAACCGCCCCAAATGGCGATTATCGGACGAAACCCGTGTTTTTGAGATCGAAGCTTCTTCCCCATCAATTTAAAGGGATGGGTTTTGACGATCTTAACTTTCTTGCGATTTTCCCAGGCTTATCTTTGGCGGCCGAGGAATATCGTGTGTTGCAATCAAGTTAATGCGGCGCAAGCTTTTCGCAAATCAGATGCGGTCAACGAGATTGCTTATCTAATATCTAAAATCGATCAAAATGCAAGGATCGTTCGTTTCTTCGCATTTCCTCTAGAGGGCTGATAACTGGCGCAAGTTTATCCAATCTGCGAGCTTTAACGACCATCCTCCCGCCAACTAGGGAGGGATTTCGCCATAGCATGCCAAAATCCGGTTTGTGGAGCTGATCCTCCCCCCGGTATCGAGGGTTTTGGAATTCAGCTCCCAAGCCTGTGGCGTTCAGTTCTTACCAGATACCGCTCAATATTTGACGATCAATTCTTGCTAAAGATTGCTGAGCATCACGGCCAACGAATATTCGTACGACTCACGTGTGTTTACATAAATGGCCAGGCCAAAAGGGTGCAAACCATTTCGTAGGTCAATCGGAGAATCCTTGGGCCGGCCCAAAAACAAAATGCAACTGCCGGCAGCAAAACGGCCAGGGTCAACACATAATCCAAGGCAGATACACCACGCCGCCAGCACCGGTTTGCAGTCCGTCGCGTTAACCCCACCCATTAACCCCTTTTTTGGTGGATCATCGCCCTGAGTTTGTTTGGCAAATCAACGAGATGTGTTTCGCAAAGGAATACTTCGACGCTAGCGCAAGTCGATAGCTCATCCCGGCCTCTTCTTACCTACCTGTAATCTACACACTGGGGATAAGCAAAGCAATCTATTTGATCAAATACATCGAATACCATGAATTTACGAACCTATTTAGAATTTACGAACCTATTTAAGGGCTAGGAAGGGTACTCCTACTAACTCGGCCTATGTAGCTCGGGAGGGGGTTAAGTACTTTGGGTTCACTGCTTCCACAGTAAGGTCAAGACTGTGATCTAAAAGTTAGCCTTTCGTCGCCACTCCTTGTCACAAATCGAAAACAACACATTCTGAGTTTCAAGGCAAAACGGCGTAGCCGAATCTTTTAAGCGAAGTGTTTGATCGCGTCTCCCTAAATCTTCTTAGTTTTTAAGTTTACTTTTTAGATAAACAATTAATTTGCGACTTTCGGCTTTCGGCGCTGGCTTGCCGGTAAGCTCCGGGGCAAACTTGTTGCCGACGTAGGATTCAAATATCGCTTTTTGTTTATTTTTGGCGCGACTTACTCTTGTCGCGACCGACGACAAGGGAAGCCCGGTTTCGCCCCGAAAAAACTGAATTACTCCTATCCTAGTAATGAATGACGATTTATCTCGCCTAAACGCACCGAAATAGGAAAGTTTTCACAATAATTATGTTTTCACTATAGTTGTTATAGTTAATCGACTCGACTGTGGCTAAATCGACCTTTGGCTAGTCACGCTCCGCATTATCCGGAAATTGAAGGTTTTTCAGTGCTTGCGTGCGCTTCTTTGGAAACAGCGCGTTCACTCCCACTGTCGGAAACAGATCACTATTGCCTTCAGAGTTTCAAAATTGCCTTATAAAACCTCTAGCCAGCTGCCGTCATAAGGAATCATTCGTCCTGAAAATTAATCTCCTTTTTATAATTTTTATAATTCGCAATGAACTTAGCTCTCCGTCGAAAATCTTCGCCTTTAGAAATCGCCAATCTTCACCGACAAATCGGTCTTTCCCCCGCGGTTGCGGCAAAACCGTGATCTCACCTTTCCAAGGAAGCTAAAATCTTTCTGATGTTGTTCATTCTTTGCATGGCGTGAGCTGCGTTCAGGAACTGTCCCAAGAACAAACCGAGCCGTCGCAAGGGTGAACCTCGGCGGGGAATCCCAAGATCTCGGCTCAAGTTCGCTCATCGGCCGCCGGTGATCCGCCTATTTCTCAGAGGGATTCCGCCAGAGTGGCCCGCTGTGTTTGACTCGCTCTCCAAGGCCTTGCTCAAAGACCTGAGTCGCAAATTGCGGCATCTCGCCCGTCGGTACCAAATCGGCAAGGATGTTTCCGCGGGAATCTTTTCCCTGAAAACGTAAGGAGAATAGGTCCCGCAACACATACTGCTGCTGGGCGTCGAGGCCGCACACTTCGGAAATCCGGGTCACCTTGCGGGAGCCATCCTCCGGAAAACGGTCGATCTGGACTACGAGATTGATGGCTGAGGCCACCTGCGCCCGGGCAACGTAAACGGGGATCTCGATGTCGGACATCAGGGAGAGGATTTCCAACCGAATCAAGGCATCCCTTGGGGAGTTCGCATGAACGGTGGATAAACTCCCCGAATGCCCGCTGATCATCGACTGGATCATGTCCAAGGCTTCCCCCGCCCGCACCTCACCGACAATGATCCGATCTGGCCGCATGCGCAGGGAGTTGATGAATAGTTGTCGGACCGTTAATCCCCCGCGGCCCGTTGCCCCAGGCCGGTGCGCCTCTAGGTACAAGCAGTGGTCCTGCGAAAGCCGCAGCTCCGCCGTGTCCTCGATCAGGATGATCCGTTCGTGATTGGGGATGGTTCGGGCAATCGCCCCGAGCAAGCATGTTTTTCCCGTTCCTGTCCCGCCTGAGATCACGATGTTTTTTCGGAGCAAAACGCAGATTTCCAAGAATTCTTTCGCCGCCTCCGAGATGCTCTTTAACCGGAGGAAATCCTCCAGGGTGAATGCCTCGGCAGAGAACTTGCGGATCGTTAAGTAGGTCCCACGGCGGGCACTCGGCGGGATAATGGCATGCACGCGCGACCCGTTGGGGAGCCGGGCATCGAGCACCGGCCGCTCTTCGGTAATCTCCCGCCCTACCCATTGAGCAATGTTGTGAACGGCCGCGCGGAGCGCATCCTCGCTCGGAAACCGGGCTTTTGTCGGATAAAGTCGGCCCCGACGTTCCACATAAATCTGGTCAGGACCGTTGACCATGATCTCGGTCACCGATTCGTCATCGAGAAAAGGGACAATTGGTTCTAAAAAATAACGTACGCTTGCTTCGAAGATCGCTTCCCGTGCCATTGTCGTCGCATGCTTGCAAAAGGCTAAATGTCCGACTTTTTCCCGCTTGTTAGGTGAACCGACAGCAGTAAAGGTTTGTCTCTTTTTTATTCCGGGTTTGCTCCTTCGGTGACCTGCTCGCCCAAGGTGCCGCCACCGGTCGCAGTTCGGACGATAGGTCGGTACATCGGCAGGTGGCGGTAATAGACCTGCAAGGTCATGAGGGCCAAACCGGTGGCGAAGAGTCGGCCGCCGCGTTCAGCCCAATTCACGCCCTGGGGATTCCAGCTACCGGCTCGACATCCTTCTTTTTGTTGTGTGCGGATGAGGTGTTCCCGCATCCGGTAGTTCCACAGGTCGAACTCCACTCCCTCCATGTGGTGCAAAACTTGGGTCGCGTAATGGTAGTAGTAGATGTTGCCGAGGGCCGTGCCCCCCTCTGGAGGAAGGTTTTCTGCCAGATACTTGCAGCCGGCTACCAACTCCGAATCATCCTTCCGGCACCCGAGGTACTGCCGAGTTAGAAGACCTGCCGCCGTCATCGAGAGGCTCGCGGCTTTGTTTTCCGCGCGAGGATCATAGCAGTAGCGTATTCGTCGGGCCTCCGCCGGACCTATGGCGCAAGAATCCACGAAACGTTGTGCCCGGATGAGTGGATCCTTAGAGATCATTAGCCCCGCAAGCTGGCCGCTTCGAATCGCAAAGAACACCCAACTGGTGACGGACAAATCGCCGGGTTGTTTCGGGCCGTACCGCCATCCGCCTTCCGAGTGCTGTGCTTCCATTAAATACTTGATTGCCAATTGGGCCGGGACCTTGAGGCGTTCGTCTTGCGAGAGGCCATATGCCTCGCACAAAGCCATCGTTCCAAAAGCGTGAGCATACATGTTTCCACTCAGCCTACCCGCATCCTTGGATTTTAGATCTTGAACCTGATTCCGCACGAGAAACTCCAGGCCCCGCTGGACCACTCGCTTGTAATCCACCAATTCCGAGGGGCGATCCGGCGACCGGTTATGCGTGATTCCCTCACCCAAGAAAGGCAGGAGCCCGAATGCTGTTCCGGCTACGTCCTCGTTGACGACGTCTTTTTCAAACTCGTCCCAGCAGTCACAGTTGGGGAGCGCCTCGTGATACGCCTTGAGGGACCATCGGCCGTCACGTGCTTGATGGCGACTCAACCACCGCAAACCGCGGAGGATGGCTTCAAAGGACTCCGAGGTTCCGCCGTAGGCTCGCATCAAAGCCTCCTTGCTTTCGGCGGTTAATCGGCCTCCAAATGACCCCCGGCGTAGCAAGGGCGCCAAGTTGGGATCCATGACGATCTCGCGCGGCAAGAAGCCGCTCTCGCCGAGACTGACCCGCACGACCAAAGGATCGGATCGATGGAATTCGCCTGCCCATCCGATCACCGCGGCGGAGGCAACCTCCTCTCTAGCATTCGCATTCGCCACCAATTCCAGGTAGGCCTCTGTCTGCCCCGCCGGTACCTCCACGGGTTCACTCTGCACGCCCGAGGGAAGCCGCTCCACGGTGATTCGAATGGTACCCTGATAAGTGCGCCGCTCCACGGGAATGCGAATTTGTTGTCTTTCACCCGGTTTGAGGGTTACGACGCGGAAGCTTTGAAGTCGGAAGGGCGTCCGATCCACGCGGATATTCACCGGTTGCTCAATCTGCCGCCCCAACACGGTAGTCACTACTCGAGCTGAAATTTGAGCCTCCGGTGCATCCACTGCTGCCTGGAACTGAATCGCGGTTGCGTCCTTTCCCGGCGGTAACTCTGAAATAGTCGCGGTTATGCCCGCCGGCATGCCTTCCAATTTCAAGGGAATAACTTTCCCGAAACCCCTTCGGTCCACTTTGAGTTCCACTGTTTGAGGGATTCCAGGTATCAAAACTACATCTTTTACGGGAGCGAAGCTGGGTAGATCGATCTTTCGCACCGTGAGCGCGAGGGAGCGTTCCGCCGAAAGATCGCCCAAACTTGCCACGATTTTTAGGTTCCCCTTTAGCTCCTCATCCCCGAGTTTCTCAGAGGCAGAAATTTCCAAACGAGCCTTGCTTTCCCCCTCGAGAATGCCGCCCGTTTTCACCGTCACCCCCTCGGGAGCCTCCGTGATACTCAGGGTAATTGCACCCTCATTACCCGCACGATCAACGTGAAGCTCAACTGATTTTGTCTCCCCGGGATCAATCACGACAGGGGAAATTTCGGCTATGCTGATAGGCTTCGGCGGAGGGGGCGGCGGAGGTTGAGCCGCGATGGGTTCCGCTGGAGGCGGTGGCGTCGGCTGCCCACCGCCGCATCCAACGAGCCCCGCAAGAATCGTAACTCCCAAAAAGATGACAGCAAAACTGTTAGCTAGCACAGATCGCCTGGGTGCATACCTAGTGCTCAAAGATTCGCCCCTCGGATTCGGCCTTCCTTCCTCTGAAAAAAGCGCAGTTGATGTGTGCTGTCTGGTGCCACGCATGATCCACTCCCTAAGAATCTGACAACTCCAAGCAACGATCCCCACCACAATTCCGCCGGATGTTTGCCCTTCGTTGGCCGACTTGCCTTGAAAACTATGAGGATGGTTCGACGAAGGATTTTTGCTGAATAAATAATTTCGGATGCCGAATTATTTGCGCCGAGATCCAGGCAGAGCTTGTTGGATGCTTTTCGCTGTCATCCTGTGCTGCTAGCTTCTAACCGATACTGCGACCGATTCACTTCGCTTTAACAGGCTGGAATAAGAAGCCGATTAACGTCGCCTAAAAAGCCTCTCCTAGAGAAGAAGAGAAGATTTGTGAATCTTTGCGCCCCACACCAGGCACGATCGGATGCCAAGTAAACCGAACACTTTTAGGCATAGCAATTTCCGCCCCCGCAAGCGGACATTGACGATCCCGTTTCGCGGGGAATTTCCGCAGCCGAAATCTCAGTGAAAGGTTAGAAGAAACAGGGCACTTGCTGCGCGTTCCACAACGATCAACTTTTCCCCCGGCTCAATCAGCCATCTTATTGACGGAATAGCTCGTGGCAGCTGGAGTTTCTCTTTCCGAGCTAATGGTATTTTATGCGGTTTTCGAGCGCTGTCAACGGAAAGGGGGATTAGGGTTGGCCAGAGGGTCGATCGGTCCGGGGCCATATGCTCGGTAAATGGGGGCGACATGCTCGGTAAATGGGTTCGCGGCACGAGGGGAGGCACTCTTCGCGGGTTCGGCGCGTTGCCGAAAAAAAGCCAAAAAGGAATCGCTTATTTATCCAAATTGATGCACCCGGGCTTTGTACTGCTGGGGGTGGTCGCGGATTGGCCGAAAAGCTCACCGAAGATTAACGCTGTCGAAGAATTCACCGCTTGCGGAGGTATCGAGTGAAAATGGAGTGAAGTACCGAGTTCACCGGCTCTCGAATCGATGACCGGCAGGCCCTTGCCGTGCTCCCATCACCGGCGTGTCCCCTTGGGAAAGCTGCGGCTTGAGGCGTTTCGGCGAGGGTGGGTAAAGGTATCGGTGGACGCACTCCTGAGCTGACTAAGTGCTCCGCTTCCGCGAGACCGTCATAGATACCTCCCGACGCCTCCCCGCCCGATTGCCGCCCTCGAAAGTACTTCCCGGGGCTTCCTTGCCCGACTGCCGCCCTGAGCGAAAGCTACGCTTCCGAAAAGCCGATATCCTCTTCAGTCTCAGGTGCTCAAATTCGGAAGAGGAAAGCACGCTCGTCCGTGAGCGGCGACGTATGGAGCCCTTTATTTAAAGGTATGGACCGCTTTATTTATTATTATTATGTCGGATGAAACCCTTTATTAATAAGATGGAACCCCCCCGGGAAAACCGGTGAATGCCGCTTACGGAGAACGGGATTTGTGCGACCTTCCGGCCGAAAAATGTCTCGCCTTTTGAACCAATGCAAATCACGATTTGTTGTGATCTTCACCCCGCAAAGAAGTTATTGATGCTGATCGCTGATCGCGGAGCCGATCCTATCTTGCAATTCTTTTCACGACAATCTTTTCGGGCTTCAGTCGCGGTCTTTTGCTAAGGTGGTGTGTCGCCGACGAAGGGCGCCTTCGCGCTATTACCAAGACGGCTTTGCCGCCGAGCGGAACGGAGCATCGGAGGAGATAGAATCAAGGTCAAAAGCACAAGGGCGGCGAATACACAATACGCAAGGGTAAAGACCCACGGCGGAAAATCGTACATGATGAGCCGGTGGACCCAATAGCCGATGAAGGTTCCAAATTGGGCTTCACCTCCCCCGCGAATTCGAAGTTGGTGTTCCCAGATAGTCAGGGGACATGCCCAACCCATTACGGCTTGAAACGCTACAATAGCAATCATGAAAAAATGAACGAGCCGGAACACGGGGTTCCTCACCCATTGCCAACGAAAGGCAATTCCTAATAGAATGGCCACGAAACCGAAAACCACTGTGGCTACGTAAAGTGCATGAATAAAGACGATTAGATCTGCCAACATCAAATACGGATTCATGCCCGCCGAAAGACCCTACCGCTTGCTTTGTAAGATCTTCTTTCATCTAAACATTTTTTGTCACAGTGAGTTTTCGTTTCTATCGCAGTTAGTTTCGGTGCGAGAATACAAAGTAGGTGCGCGAATAACACACAATTACACATAATTCAGGTGTAGTCGACAACTGGATACGTGTTGGAGGTTGCTTTACCAAGATGTGCGTTTAGAGACGTGCGTTTCACGTAAACCTGCCTTTGGCGGCTTGGACCCGGGTAAAAGGGTGATCAAGTCCGTTACACTTGTATATTCGTATGTCTACTCAATTCATCAACTTATCAACGATAATTAGAATTAGCATTACAAAGGAAAAGAAGAAACCCACAAGGGAATTCAGGAGTAATCATTAGCGCGGCAAGACGTGTGAAAACGCGTGCCCGACGCGCAGCGTTTCACCACAGTTTCCCACCAAAAACCGAAAATATTTGCGACCCTTGCTATGGCATTTGTGGATTTGGGCCCCGAGTTCGTGTCAAAATGCCGCCAGAGAATTGAGGCACCGCTGATCAAGTTACAATTAATTTCATAACTACAATGATCATCATTGTCGATTATGGTATGGGGAATTTGCGAAGCGTTCAGAAGGCTTTCGAAAGGGTCGGCTTCAAGGCCGCCATTACGTCGGATCCGCAGCGGGTTTTGTCGGCCGAAAAGTTGGTGCTACCGGGAGTTGGGGCATTCTCGGATGCGATGCACGAGCTGGCGGCCCGAGGACTCATTGAGCCGATTTGTGAGGTGATTGCCAGGGGCACACCGTTTTTGGGAATTTGCTTGGGTTTACAGTTACTTTTTGAAGAAAGTGAGGAGGGCGGCACTCATCGAGGTTTCGGGATTCTGGGCGGCAAAGTTGTTCGGTTTCCGGAGACTCCGGGGCTGACCGTGCCACATATGGGCTGGAATCAGATTCAAATTCACCGAGATGCACCGCTCTTTCGGGGCATCGCCGATGGGGCGCACTTCTATTTCGTGCATTCTTTTTATGTGGAACCGGTCGAATCGAGTATTGTAGCGACCACCACAGATTACGCTGGCCCGTTTTGCTCCATGATTTGGCGCGACTATATTTTTGCTACCCAATTCCACCCTGAGAAAAGCCAATCTCTTGGCTTACAATTTCTGAAAAATTTCGCCGAGTTGTGATGGCAACAACAAAGGTACACATGTTGCTGATCTATGGAAGTTCGATTGGGCCCTTAAAGCACAGCGGGAGCCCGCGGCCTTCTGAGTTCAAGCTCAGTTTTTTGTTTTCGGTGTCATCCGATCCACCCCCCTAAGACTTACGGCCTCTTTGATTTCGATTTCCCAGGGAGTTGTGGCCTGAACCTGAATAGCATCTTCGAGCCGTCATCGAGCAGGGAGCCTTAAGAGGTGGCCACGCTTTCACGATATGCTCCAAAGTAGAGAGAGTTGATTAACAACGGGAATCATCAAAAACTGTTGCTACCTTAAATCTTCAGTTGTTTCGATCACTAGGGTACGCATGCGGGAAAGTTTGTGTTGCGGTCGCTTGGGAAGAGTTTTTACCGCGGTCCGACCACCGGCGGAAAGTTTCCTGACAATCTACGGTCGATGAATTTTTCGTTTGGGAGCAATTGGTGGGTTTTTGGCAGGAGTATCAATCGGTGGCCAATCATTCGGAACAAGAAATCCATGCGTTGGCGGCGGACTACGTGGCCGGAAAGCTTTCGTTGACGCAGTTTCTGTCGGGACTGCGATCGTCGACGATCATCGACTTGGGTGAAGCGCAAATCGATTATGACCGGGCTCGACGCTGCGGCTTTCCGGAGGTTGTTTTCGCCGAGGGAAAAACGATCGAGGCCCTCCAGAAGATTTTCCGGGCTTTGCGCGAACGGGGAGTCGACGTTTTGGCTACCCGGGTGACGTCCGAACAAGCCGCGGCCCTCCTGCCGGAGTTTTCCGAGGCTCGTTACAACGCCATGGGACGCACCTTTCGCATCCCTGTGTTTTCGGATGCGGAAGCGGATTCCGGCGCGGCGGGTAGGGAGGAAAAAGGTCGGGTTACCATTGTGACAGCCGGCACGAGTGATTTGCCGGTGGCCGAGGAGGCCCGGGAGACAGCCCTATGGACGGGAGCGGAAGTCACCTTGGTGCAGGATGTGGGTGTAGCCGGGCCGCACCGCTTGCGGGCTAATCTCCATCTGATGGAAAACGCCGATGTCGTGGTCGTGGTGGCGGGGATGGAGGGGGCATTGCCCAGCGTGGTCGGCGGTTTCGTTTCCTGCCCCGTCATTGGCGTGCCGACAAGTGTGGGATATGGAGCAAGCTTTGGGGGGGTGGCCGCGCTATTAAGTATGCTCAATAGTTGTGCGGCCAATGTAACGGTGGTGAATATCGATGCTGGTTTTAAAGGGGGATATATTGCGGGGCTTATCGCGCGGAATGCGGCAAAGGCTCGCGCGGCTTTAGCGTCCGCAGGGAAACGTTAAGTTCTGGTCTATGCGAATTTTGGAACACTTTAGATTTCTAGCACGGGGTAAATCTGATCGCGACAGGGCTGAAAAGCGGTTTCGATAAATTGTTAGATTCCTAGCACGGGGGGAAGGCTGACTACGAAGCAGATTTGCCGTTCTTGACCGTGATTGATTGTCTATCGACAGTTGTCATCCATGCACTCAATCGCGGGGAAATGTTGCGATTCGTTGAAGCGTCCCTACTATCTGGAACGGTCCGGACGCGTTGCCGCAGTGTGTCCGCCTGCAGGAGAAAGAATTTTCGCGGATCGACTCAAGATCATCTCGATACTCGTGCGTAAGTTTGCTTAGGATCCAATTTAAAGCTTAGCGTGGAAGATATGTTTTTTCCCGCGCAAGTGCCACGGCTTAGCCCGCGACCACCGGAAAGTCACAAGGGCAACTATGGGCTTTGCGTTTTGGTGGGGGGCTCGCGGGGAATGACCGGAGCAATAGCCCTGGCGGGGATGGCGGCACTTCGAGCCGGCGCCGGGCTCGTGCGGTTAGCGGTGCCCGATGTTTGCTTGCCGGTGGTTGCCGGATTAGAGCCCTCGTATATGACCGTGGGGCTTCCCAGCGATCGAGGAGGACGGATTCGACTCGATGCTCGGCAGCAACTCTACACGGTATTGAGTAACGGTACCGGCATTGGCTTAGGGCCCGGGCTTGGTCGCTCACTCGGCTTGGATGTTCTGGTTGCCGAGGTTTTCCAAAAATTGCCGCAGCCTTTGGTGGTGGATGCCGATGGGCTAAATGCCTTAGCGACGCGTCCGGGGCTCCTACACGTTCACGAAGGTCCACGAATTCTCACGCCGCACCCCGGGGAGTTTGCGCGGTTAACCGGCCGAAAAGGGCTGAATTCGGAGGAGAGACGCCCCGCGGCTGTCGAATTCGCCTTCCGAAATGGGGTGATTGTCGTCCTGAAAGGTTACCAGACAGTGGTCACCGATGGAACCACTATTTATGTCAATCAAACGGGTAACCCCGGCATGGCTACGGGGGGTACAGGCGACGTGCTGACCGGACTGATTGTCGGCCTGGTTTGCCGCGGTTTAAGTCCGTTGGAGGCGGCCATCCTCGGTGTGTATCTGCATGGTTTGGCCGGGGATCTTGCGGCGGAGAAGCTTACGCAAGAGAGCCTCACAGCTCGCGATTTGATTGATTTCATGCCAGAAGCTTTCAAACGCTACTTGACGGCCTGTGGAGGCTTCTAATCCCGGGATTTCCACCAGTGGTCCCACCACCGGCGAGTCGACAGTTTCATCTCTTCGACCAAGCAGTAAGTCACGGGCACAAAAAACAGGGTCATCAGCTCGATGAGCATCCCCCCAACAGATGGGATGGCCATCGGGATCATCACGTCCGCGCCGCGGCCACTGCTGGTGAGCACGGGTAGTAGTGCTAAGGCGGTAGTTGCCGTTGTCATAAGGCAAGGGCGAATGCGGCGTACTCCGGCAGCAAAGGTCGCCTCGCGCAACTCGCTCACCGTTTGGGGTTTGCGGGCCCGGAAGGAATCGGACAAATACGAGGCCATGACCACACCATCATCGTCCGCAATTCCCATGAGTGCCAGAAACCCTACCCACACGGCTATACTCAAATTTACCGGGGCAATTTGGAAAAGCTCTCGCATGGAGACGCCAAAAAGCGAGAAGTTTAAAAACCAATCGGTGCTGTATAGCCCCAGGGTGATAAAACCGCCGGACATCGCCACGAGCACGCCCGCGAAAATAATCAGCGTGGTTACAACCGAACGAAACTGCAAATAGACATTCAGAAAGATGAGGAGCAGGGAGAGGGGGATGACGACGGATAGCGTCTTTGCGGCACGGAGTTGATTCTCATAATTGCCGATAAAAGTGGGTTTCTCCGTTCCTGGGGGTAGTATCAACTCGCCTGAGGCGATTTTTTCTTCCAGAAGTCGGCGGCATCCTTCCACTACATTCACTTCAGCGAAACCGGGCTTTTTGTCGAAAATGACATAGGCGACTAGCCGGGCGTTTTCGCTTCGGAGCATTTCAGGACCAACGGTGTACCGGATTTGCGCAAGTTGGCCAAGGTGGATTTGTGCCCCGCTTGGTGTGGGCACCGGAATGCGTTCGAGCTCCTCGATGGAGTCCCTCAATTCGCGAAGATAACGAATCCGCACGGAGTACCGTTCGCGACCTTCGACGGTGGTGGTGATGGGAACACCGCCGATGGCCACTTCGATCAGCTCCTGAACATCCTGAACCCGGACACCAAACCGCGCGATGGCGTGCCGATCGATTTCAATTTCTAGGTAGGGCTTGGCAAGGACTCGGTCGGCGAAGACGGTAGCAGGATTAACCCCGTGCGATTCAGCCTCTGGGCTTCGCAGAAGCTCTTCGACTTTTAAGGCGACTTCGCTAATTTCTTGTAAGTTGTCACCCGTGATGCGCACGGCTATCGAGGCTCGTACTCCAGTTTGGAGCATGACGATCCGGGCCGCGATGGGCTGAAGTTTGGGAGCCGAGGTCGTACCGGGAATCTCGCCTGCTGCTACGATCAGATTCCAAATATCTTGGGGTGTGTTGATTCCGGGCCAAGGGGCCCGGCCGGGATTGAGCTCAGGATCCAGCGGAGGCCGCCACAAGCGGAAGGGCGTGCCCGTCGGAGCCGGTATTAATTGCCCCTTTTCATCCCGGAGAAATTTTCCCCGCACCCAATAGGGTTTTCCGTCGGGAGCTGGGACGGGTTTACCAGTTGGATCCCGAAAATAGTCCACCGAGTTCGGGTCGAAGCGAAATGTCCGAATTCGGCCGGATGGATCCATTAGATACTTCGGATGATAGTTGATCAGCGTTTCAATCATTGAAATGGGTGCTGGATCCAACGCACTGTCGACCCGGCCGATCTTCCCGACCGCCGAGGCTACCTCCGGAATAGCCGCAAAAGCCATGTCCTGCTTGCGAAGCACATCGAGGCATTCCCCAAGGGAAGCATGGGGCATCGTGGTGGGCATCCATAAAAAGGCCCCTTCGTCCAAAGGAGGCATAAACTCCCTGCCTAATCCGGGAAAACGATGGGCGGCCCATACCCACCAAGGGGAACTGCGGATCGTTTGCTCCTCAACACCGGCAAGCCGAACTAGCGGCAAAACAGGGGCAAACACTCTTTCAAACCCTAGCCAAATGCAGCCCCCAAGCAGGACACTCGTTGCCGGGAGGATATAGAAAATTCCCTTGTACTTCAGAAAGAAGCGGAGGATGGGCTCGTAGAACACCTGAAGGAATCGAAAACCAACAAGCAGGGAGCCGATCACCGAACCGGCGAATAGCAGATTGATAAGCAACCCCTTCTCGGGACCCAGCGGAAGCCACCTATTGCTAAGGACTACCAATACCGCCCCAAGCACCCCGAGATTACCAAGCAAGGTAAATCCATAGGCGAATCGCTGTGGCAGCAATTCTCGTAGGATAAGCCACGCGGCCCAGCCGATCAGGAGAACAGCTAACCATGGTGCGATCCACCGCCAGCTCAATAAACCGGCACAAGCTACCAGTCCGGCCGCCAGCCAGCGAAGCTTTTTGCCGCGGATTCGGTAGGTAAACAAGATGTGGGCAAGCGGCGGAATCAGTGTCAAAGCTACCACGAGCGAGGCGATCAACGCGAAGGTCTTTGTGAAGGCCAGTGGTCGAAAAAGCTTCCCCTCCGGCCCAATCATCGTGAATACAGGCAAAAAGCCGATCACCGTACTGCTGAGGGCCGTCAACACCGGTCGCCCTACCTCACTGGTGGCTCGAAAGATCACCTCGAGCCGGTTTTCGGAAGGATCGGAGGTTTCTAGGTGTTTGAGGATGTTCTCGCACAGGATAATGCCCATATCGACCACGGTGCCGATGGCGATCGCGATCCCCGCCAAAGACATGATATTGGAGTCCACTCCAAAAAGACGCATAAAAATGAAGGTAACCAGCACCGCAAGCGGCAGAACCATTGAAATGAGGAGCGAACTGCGCAAATGCATGACCATGGTTATGACCACGATTACCGTCACAAGGATTTCCTCGGTCAATGCTTTCTCTAAGGTGCCGAGGGTTTCATAGATCAATTGAGTTCGATCGTAAAAGGGCACAATCACCACTTGCGAGATCCGACCATCCGGCAAAGTCTTTCGAGGCAAGCCGGGAGAAATTTCTCGGACCTTCTGCTTGACGTTTTCGATTACTCTTAATGGATTCTGCCCATAGCGAACGACGACAACACCGCCAACCGCTTCGGCACCTCCCACGTCCAAAGCTCCCCGGCGAACTGCCGGGCCGAAACTGATGTGAGCAATATTTTTCAAGTAGATGGGAACTCCGTCGACCGCTTTAACGACGCTATTTTCGAGATCAGAAATGGATCGCAGGAACCCGCGACCTCGCACGGTGTATTCGACTCGATTGATCTCGATCGTCTGTGCGCCAACATCAAGGTTGGATCGCCGTACTGCTTGATAGACGTCCTCCAAACTGATTCTATAGACCCGCATAGCGTCGGGATTGACATCGATTTGATATTCCTTGACGAATCCGCCCACGGAGGCCACTTCGCTCACCCCCGAGGCTGATTGCAAGGCGAAGCGGACGTACCAATCCTGAATCGAGCGCAGTTCCTCCGGTCCCCAGCCGCCGATAGGTTTGTCGGTCACGGAGCCGGTTCGCGGGTCCACCTCCCGTGCTTCTAGTGTGTACCAAAAGATCTGCCCCAATGCTGTGGCATCGGGGCCTAATGCCGGAGAAGCTCCCTCGGGCAATTTCTGCTGCGCAAGGTTCAAACGCTCCACGAGCCGCGATCGCGCCCAGTAGAAGTCGACGTGATCTTCGAAAATCACGTAAATGCTCGAGAACCCAAACATCGAGACGCTGCGGATGGTTTTCACTCCTGGTGTTCCCAGGAGCGAAACCGTTAGCGGATAGGTTACCTGGTCCTCGACATCCTGGGGCGAGCGACCGGGCCATTCGGTGAAAACAATTTGTTGGTTTTCGCCGATATCGGGAATCGCATCCACATGAACCGGGTCGCGAGGCAACCAGGGGACCGTCACTTGAAAAGGCGTCACCGCAAGTCCCCAGGCAATCACCGCCCCCCACACGAGCAGGACGATTAGTTTGTTGTTCAAGCAAAACCGCAAGGAAGCGTCGACCACCCGACCGATGAAGTCCGATGCTTTCTCTCCCGTACTCATTGCGCACTCTCCTGATTGTCCGATTCGCCCGATTGCGGTGGGAATTCCCGCTCAATGAAGCCGCAGGTGCGCATGGCGTGACCGAAATAGGGGTTATCGATTTCTTCCCCCCGTTGAAGCCATCGCGCACCCCGGTCATTAAACGCCATCGGGCAAAAAGCCTCGAAAAGAGGCTCAGAAAAAGGATGACCGCACACCTCCACCAACCGAAGTATGGTCTGAGCAACCGGCTCAAAGGCTTCGCGAAATGCCTCGGGCTCTTCCGCAGAAACAGGACGGACTAAATCTTGGGTCAACGTCGCAGCGTGGTCCCGCCATATTTCGCCGGCTGAAGGCAAGAGATCCTCATCGGTGACCGTCCCCACCGCAGCCCGCAGCTTTTCCCACGCCGTTTGGGCCTCGCTGAGGCGATCATCGCCGAGGCCTTGCTGCAACTGGAGGTACGCCTCGTACAGAGGCCTGAGCTTTTGGCGAAATGTCGGGGGGTATTTCGGAATGGACTGCTCCGAATGATTCGTACTTGCCAACGAGGATGCCACGCTGCTCATCATGCTTGGTTTTGCCTGAATTTGCAGGGCGCTATCGATCTTGAAGTTGCCGTTTGTGACCACCAACTCGCCCTCTTTCAGACCGTCAAGCACGACGTAGAAGTCGCCGGCTCGCGGCCCTAAGAGTACCTCGCGCCCCTCAAACGTAGGTTCCTCTTGATTGGGCAATTTGACATAGACCACCGCCCGTTTGCCGGTAAGTAAGGGGGCGCTGGCGGGGATCACAAGTGGGGCTGATTCTGATCGGGCGTTCAGGTCTTGAGAGTATGAAGTGGAACCCTGTCCTCCTTTCTCTCCGCTCGGGGAACCGGCTATAGCAGCGGGCACGAAAGCGGACATGTTTGCGATGGGCTCATTCGCCTGAGGGCCTTGCTGTGAGGAACTGCTGATCACGACTGCCGATTCCTTGCGGGGACGCCCCTCTGCGTCCAAGGGGCAGCGAACCAGCCCGGTTACGAACATCCCGGGTTTAAGTCGAAGATCCTCGTTGGGAACGGTGATTCGCACTGCGATGGTCCGCGTGGCTTCGTTTAAGACCGGATCGATAAAGCTTACCCAGCCCGCGAATCTTTCTCCGGGAAGACTCTCTGAGGCCAGCTCGACAACTTGTCCAAGGCGAAGCCACGGGAGATCAGGCTCATAAGCTTCCAGCAAGACCCACACCTGCGACAGATCCGCAATCGTATAGATCTTCGTGCCACGCTGGACATAGGTCCCCTCGAGGGCCTGCCGTTCGATAACCACCCCACCGATGGGAGCGTGGATCGTCAAATGATCGACCACCGTGCCACGGCGTTTGATTTCTTCGATTTGTTCGGGGAGAATTCCGAGGAGCCGAAGCTTTTCCTCGGTTCGACGTAGGGTAGCCAAACTTAATTCACGTTCCGCCGCAGTGGTGGATTTTTCCACGTTCTTCCACGCGAGAAGTAATTCTTGCTGCGCGAGAACAAGCTCCGGACTATAGATGAGAACCATCGGCTGGTCAGCACGGACGGTTGCCCCGGTGTAATCCACAAACATTCGGTCCAACCGCCCATTGACACGGGCAGTGATCTCGGCTAATCGCGTCTCGTCGAGGGTTACACGACCGACAAGTCGAAGCAATCGCTCCACAGGCTTCCGCACCGCCGGGGTGGTTTGAATATCAGCCAGCGCTACAGCCTCCGGAGAAAGTCGCAGTTGCCGTGGTCCCAACGTCCCTCCCTCGGTTTCCGCCAGCGGGATTAAGTCCATGAAACAAATCGGACACTGCCCCTTCTGCGGCAATTTGATTTGCGGATGCATGGAGCAGGTCCACCATAGGGGTATTTTGGGCCCGTTGGGTCCTAACTGATCGTTGCCGGCCTGAGGCGCAATTGTCCCCGAAACAGATCCCATGCTTTGCTCGCCAGGACGAGCAGGGTTGATAGGGGCCGCTAAGCGCCGACTTCCCAACCAGTAACCGAGCGCTAATCCGGCAAGGAGTACTGCCGCAAACCGCAAGAACTTTCTGCGCAGTCCGTGGCGGCTTGAGTTGCCGTGTGTTGCGTCATGGAAGTGGTCCGCCTCCTCCGGCGAGGTATGATCCGCGGAAAAGGCAGGCTCCGCAGATGAAGAAGAGCCCAGATGATCGGCTGCCCAAAAATTCTCTTGTTTTTGCATAGGCCAAGCTCCGTATTTGGCGCGAGATTTCTTTCGGTTTCGAATCGTTTTGGCACCCTGCTAAGGTTCAGGGGCTATCCAAACGAAAGTCCTCGGGTTCCAAGGCTCCTAAGCTCTCACCTTTGGAAGCCCATTTTCATTTGGGTATTCACCCTGGGAAGCCAAATGTTTTTCGAGGCGAAGCTTTAAAGAATCGGGAAATTGATTGGGGAAAGCATCTTCGAGAATCTCGGCAGACTCTTTGGGAATCTCGGCGATTTCCTCGCAGCTGGCGTTCCTCACTCCGAAAGGAAAGACGCACGACTCATATTGCTTGTCCCTTTCCCGGGGCACGAAAGCCCTAGGGAGCACGCTGCAAGTTCTCTGCAAAATCTGGGGAAAAAGGAGTGTTAATCCCAAGGAGTGTGCGCACGTAAGCTTCCGGGAGAATCTCCGCCCCAGGCTAGGCTCTTACGACCGGTCAAAGGGAGCCAGTCGTGAAGTTGCCGTCCGTGAGTCGAGACGCCGCGACGGGATTAGCAGAGAAGCCGACAAAGAACAGTCACTATGTCTTCGTAGGATGTGGCGAAACTTGAATTAATTCCGGCAAAGGCATTCCAGTGTGGCGAGAGGACAGGCCCCACGTATCCCCCGGCGGAAACACTACGTATGCATTGCGTCGTCTGTCCCAGCCAAGAGAAGAAAGAACTAGAATTCAGCTCAAGGAGCTTAAGATCAGGGCGAGGTGCCAGTGGCAATTCCTTTTGGAGACACGAACATTCCTTACCGGGGCCGCCATCGCGCGGCGGACCCGAACCAAAACATTGGCACCTTGTTGCCAAGGAAATACCACTGCCAGAATCGCGGCACACGGAACCTGGTACGGCCGGTTTCGCGAGACGGCGTGCATTCTCGGTGCGCGCGAAATGAAGAGCACCGCAACAGCTCGGAGAATTACTAGATTCTACCGGCAAGAGGCTTTTGCCACTTGATAAAACCGCAGCCAAAACTCTCCAAGGTGTTACGATCGATGCTAAATTCCCACAACCCCCGCAAGCGCATAGCCCGTGGGAAAACCCCGCTAAAAAAATGGTTACGACAAGCCCTGAGGCGATGAGTCGTCGGTTCACATCGACTAATTCCTAATGTTTCCAGATTCGTATCTCGAAAGATTCGCGTTCCAATGTCGTCGGGATTCTCGATTTCGGATTTTTGTTTCGAGATCCCAGCACTCTTTCTAATTTTTACAACAGCCAATGCGACCTGATTGATTGGCTGCTCATAAGTTTCGAAATCTCCTCAATTTGGCAAACGATCAAGATGCCGCCGTGCCGATTCACAGTGCACCGATGCTAGGCCAACGTTGCCGCATTGTTTCGATGCCAGATCAAAATAATATTATTCCGCGTTCAACAAAAATTATAGACTCGAACGGCTCAAATTGGCGCCCAAGAAACTTTTGGGGCTTATTCAGCGGGAATCGCCAGCAATCAAGTACCCTTTCCCCTGTTAAATGCAGTATATTCGAAAAAGAGCGATAATTTGGAACCGGTTGAAAACCTCCTTGCGGCTTTGGTTGCATCGCCGCGATTAGCCTGCTGCGGCAAAAAGCTGCTGGGGCATGGCACCTCTTCGAGCAACCTTTTGGACACACGTACAAATCGGGGAGAGACACCACTGATTGTTCAGGACCCAATCTGAAAACGAACCGCCGGGGAACTGCTTATTAAGGAAAAAATAGGGAATTCATTTTTTCTGGTCACGACGCCGAGCTTTTGGTGACAACGCCGAAAAAACAGCATGCGACGTAGTCATCCCGATGGTCAGACCGACTGCTTAACAAGCTGGCATCCTTCAAACACAATCGGGTCGGACCACCGCTCCTCGATTTGGGGTTCCTTTACATAACCAAAACAAGTTGCAACGTGTTCGAAAGGCGCAGCACTGATCCATCGAAGCCAACGACCCCCGATCGACGAAGCTGGAAGCTTCACCGAATGCAGTATTCTGTGTCCGTTTACCTAAAGACCGCCGGCAACGCGCGAGGCCTTAAGCAAGAACTGCGTTGCACCTTTTTCAGCTTTAGGAGTTTCATGAAGATCGGTCAGTAAATCGTCAAGCTGGCGAATCAAACTCCCAATAAGGCGACGTTCCGGCGGCAGAATGGGCTGCCGGGTTAGTGACTGAGCCATTCTCCAAATCATCTGCAGTTTCGCCACCTGTTCCCGATGTTGTTCCAACGGGTCCTCACGCTCGACGACCAATTCCGTGATCGGCAAGCCCAAAATCTCTCCCCAACGGTACAGGGCGCTCAACCGCAGATCGCGCGCCTCGTCCTCCTCCTGAGCAATTTTATCGACAGGGGCGTTCATCTGCTGAGCCAACTGCTCTAGCGTGATGCCTTGTCGGTGGCGAGCGGTGGCCAATCGGTGCAAGCGCTGATGCGAGATTTGCGCCCCGCCGGAAGCTATTTCTCGAGCTCGTAGCCTCACCCGCACCAGGCGAGACGCCGACAAGTCGAGAAGCTTCGGAGACTTCGGCGAAGGCTTTGGAGCCGTTTTTAGCGACCCGTTCAGTGGCTTAGAAAGTAGATCGGAGGAAACCTCCGGAACCTCGGAGTCTATATTGCAGCCATCGCGATTTTTTCTCTCCATGTGTGTGTTCCCTTTTTGGGCACAAAGTTGGCTACTTCGCGACGGCTTGGTCTTTGCTGCGGAAGAGTGGGTGGACTCAAGGACGACCTCAGCCACTGTGGAACGCGACTCCCTAGTTCGGAGTGCTCTTTCCCGTTCAGCCGAGCCCACGGGGTGCCCGCAGGGGCGAGCACCCTCTAGAGGCTCGAAGGACAGCTTTACCCCACTGCGATTCCCGTCGGAGCGCGTAGCTATTAACCGGCTCGCCGGGAAATCCGCGCCTTAAAGTGGCCGATTAACGACAACATTGCGACCTGATGACGCGGCTTTTAAGCCGACGGAACAGCCTTTCCCGATCTGGGGCTTGCTCGGTGGCCTATCGAGCCACGAGGTCAACCGGCGCTCCAAAGCTTATCGTTCTGCTTACTCGTGACCCGGTGGCTTGGGCCAGTGGGCAAAACGATTGAGTCCTCGTGAGCCCGCAAACCGCGCGCCAGCGCAGCTCAAAGAGCACCAGATCGAGAACGCGTTGTTCCCTCGAGCCCGAAGAACCAGCGACAGGTGGAAGACACCCAACGAATCCTGCGCCGTGCCGCCGGATCTCAAAAAGGCCTTTCGCTGAAAAGTAGCCCAACGGCTAGAAAGAGCGCAGGCTAGCAGACGTAACCCGCGAGCTCCCCTACTCTTTTTTGAGCCACCGCCCCCAGCGGAGCCGTTCCTACGATCGGCGGCCGACAGTACCTTATTGGGCCTGCGAACTAGACGAGGCAACCAGAGGTTTATCCACAATTAGTCGGAGAATTATGGCGACTTATGTTAAATGTGTAGCAGAAGTTAAGTGACAGGAGTTTTTCTGGTTTTGCCCGCGTCAATTCGCCCACCGTCGTTCATCAGGCTGGTACTCGTATCGTCCTTCTAGTGCACAACTCCCCTTTGCTAAGGCCAACACCGTCATTTCGAGGACCTCGACAGTCGGCCTTCATGCAGCAGCTTGAATTCAGTGAATAACCCCTAAACTTATGCAAGAAGTTGCCAATCTAAATTGGACCGACCGACGAGATACCCTCCCGAATATAGACAACCGGGTGCGAAGGGAAAGGCCCGGACTTTTAGTAGGCAATTAGTGCTTGCCTCCGATGCAGCCCGGTTAAGCGAATCAAAAAGTGGCTAGGTCGGTTCGTACGTGCAAAGGAGGCGTTTTTACTTCCCACGAAGGACCCCGAACAGCTTCACCCCTCTTCGCGCTTCCTTCATGGGGCGGAACCTCCCAAGTTGAAACCGGCGACCACCGTGACTTAAGGATCTCCCTTCGTAAGCCCGGACTATTGCTGAAATAAAAAGCTGAAATCGCTTAAAAATAGAGACAGCTTTTTTACAAATGCGACAAAGATGCCCGACACCAGATATTAGGCCTGATTTCTCCCCTAAGTAATTTTTAACAAGACCTGATCTCTTGGCAAGTGACCGCAAACATTTTCGAGGGTTTACCGGGTCAACGAACACCCAATTCCTGCAAAATGAGGATGGGCTCCAGGACTGAATAGCTTTCCAAGCACCGGGATTGATGACCGGGAAAAAAGGCTGAGGTATTTCCGGTTCGGCGGGTGCACAAACTTTTGGTTTTCGTTGGACCGACAAAGTTGAGGGAGCTTGAACGCAAGTTGACGGATCTTGAACGTAACAATCATCAATGACCGGATTTAAGCATGATCGTTCGGGAGCAGGTTTTGAGGGAATTTGCTCCGAGGAGATACGGGGTGAGCCGCGACGGTGGGGGGCTGCATGCCGAGCAAGCTAGCTCTTGAAGCTTGCTCGGGTAGGAGCTTCGAGATCAAGTGAGAATTTCAAAATGGATTGAGGAATTGGCATCAAAATCCTTTCCATCGGGGATTGGCTGGGGGCTTTATCGATGGGGCTAAAGTCCGTAATTGTTTAAGCGGGGTTGGGCTGCTCAATTCACGGCAAGATCACCCAGGATTTTCGGACGGTTAGCGAGGAAATCAGTCAAGGGCAACCAGAATTGATGTTCGAGCAGGTCAGACCGCGGGTTTTTTGGCCCGAGTGGGATCCTGAGCAATACGAACTTATTGATTTCGGACAAGGGCGCCGCCTTGAGCGGTTTGGCGAGATAGTTCTTGACCGTCCCTGCGAAGTCGCGGACAAGCTCGCGTGCGCTTTGCCGGAAGAATGGCATTCGGCTGACGCCAAATTCGTTCGTTTGAGTGCCGTTTCGGGCCAAAAAATAGGCGACTGGGTGACCATTTTGCCCGGGTTGCCGGAGCGTTGGCTTATCCGTTGGCGGCAACTTGTACTCGAACTTAAGCGTACCAATTTTGGGCATGTGGGGCTTTTTGCGGAGCATACTGCCCATTGGCCCTGGCTGATCGAGAGGATCTCCGGGGTGGGGAAGCCCTGCCGGGTACTTCATTTGTTTGCTTACACAGGCGGCACCACCCTAGCCATGGCCGCCAGCGGTGCCGAGGTTGCACATGTGGATTCGGCCGAGAACGTTGTCCGTTGGGCCAAACGGAACGCGGAACTATCAAGATTAGCCTCGGCTCCCATCCGCTGGATCTGCGAGGACGCACTTCGTTTCGCCAAACGCGAGTTGCGTCGGGAGGCCCACTATGATGCCGTTGTCCTCGACCCGCCGAGCTACGGGCATGGCCCTCGCGGGGAGGTTTGGCGCATCAAGAGCGATCTGGACGAGCTTTTGCACCTCTGCTTCCGATTGACGGGTGAGGGCCTTCAGTTCCTATTGCTCACAGTCCATACGCCGAAATACACGCCGAAAAAACTCGGCCACCTTGTGGAGAAGGCCTTCCCGTTTATTCGGAATGATGAGATCGAGTGCGGGAGCATGTGCCTGGTATCCCGCTCGGGGCGTCTGCTTCCGAGCGGAATTTGCGCAAGATGGTCAAGGGCAGGAATCCTTTGATTTTGGAGGGCGTTCCTCGGCACTTGGTAACGCGCGGCCAACACGTTGCCAGAAGCGCAGAGGAGGTCGTTTTTTGAGGGCACGGTGATTGCGCGGCACTCGAACCGGCTTCACCGACGGTAAAGAAAATGTAAAGGTATAGGTTGGAGTCTTGACTCAGGGGGGATTGTTCCGCTCCAACGTTTTTAACTGTTACGAGAGGCATTAGGTAGGGTGGCAGTAATTTAAACGGAATGTGGCAGTAATTTAAACGGAAT
>CAKZMM010000081.1 GCA_937128505.1 uncultured Thermogutta sp. | reverse complement strand
GAGTGAACGCTCCTGCTGGGACAGCTTCTGGCACCCGCCACCCCAAAACGCCTACCTACAAAACTGACGCACACACGTGACTTTCGTTAGTCCTAACCGCCGGAAGATCTCGGGAGCAAACTCGAAGGAACGGACAGCTCCGCGAACAAAAATAAGCACGCCGAAGGCAATTCGAAGAACCGGCGAAAGATAGAAAAGCAAATAGACCTACTTGCCGTTCCCGACCTCTCTTACTGGGCCTCTGACGCGAAGCGCGCCGCGTTCGGGCCTTTTTTTCTTTCCCGTTTCGGCACCGTTGCTTGGATAGACTGAATACGCAGTAGAACCTAAGGACGGCGCGGTATGGACCAGGCTGACATACTTACCCGTCGCTTGGATAGACTGAATACTACTCAGTAAAAGCTAAGAGCAACTCAGGAAAATCCGCCTTGGGTATTCGTCGGCAACCGATTAGCAACCGATTAGCAATGGAGACGAGGACCTCGGCAAAAAATCTAACCCTGTAAGCCTGTACCGAATGGTTCGTTCTCGTGGTATGCCGATTGAACTTAGAGAAATGTAACCACGACTTTAAGCAGCATTTTAGTGTCTAATTGTGTACCTCCCCAACTTCCGGCGATAATCTTGTCATTTATACTCTCTCCGTCGGGCCGCATGTTTCGATACCACTTATCCCACCTAATTTCCCTCCATCCCCGTCATTTTCTCGCGAGTTCATTCGATTTGCGTTTTCTGCCGTCAGATTACAGACGTGCTGTTGCCGAAAGTCCCCGAACAGCAGCTTTCCTTTGCTTTACTGTCGTTTTGTCGGAATGAATCCGCATAAATCCGCGATCGCAGTGAATTCCGAAAAATCCACACCTCTTTTCATGCGAAGTGCCATTTCCAGTTCGCGATTTGTGAGACTTGTGACTTTTCCTTCGATCCAGTTGCCGCATTCTGCGAATTGTCGCATCCTGCGGGCTAACGGTCCTCTAGCTGAGCCGGATCAGCGATCAGCCGATCAGCGATCAGCCATCAGTCGAAAATGCAGTTGTCTTAATCTTGGCAAAGCAATAAAGTTTGGCCCGGATGTGCCTAATGGACCTCGTTGAGCTTCTTTTCTCGTGAGCAAAAGGGCGCGCGAAACAATCGTGTTTGCCCGGAAATTTCGGCGGTGCGGAACTGCCCGGGGTCATCCGAAAGACAATCGGCGCCTTTTCCGCCGATTAACCGCCTTTTCTGCGAAAATAGCACAAAATAGATGCTTTTTGTGATGTTTACTGCTTGCCATCGCGAGAACCCTCGGCCGTTCCCCGTCGGTCGGCTCCTGTTATGCGCCGCGATCTGGGGCCTGGGTTACGCAGTTGGCCAAGCGTCGCTTTCTCCGGCCGAAGAGCCTGCGGGGCATTCATACCGACTTGCCTTCACCGCCAAGCAACCGACCGAGGTCCGCAGCGGTCCTGGCCGCGGATACTACCTCACTTGCCGACTCCAACACGGTACCCCCGTGCAGGTATATCAAATTCGGCCCGACGGCTGGTGCGCGATCCGCCCACCGGAGGGGAGCTTTTCCTGGGTGCGTGCTAATTACGTGAGGCTCGGGGAAGATGGGCTCGGAGAAATCACCTTCGAAGGGGTTGAAGCTTGGGTAGGAAGCCAACTCGGGCCCGATCGAGATTATTGCCAGGTTCGCTTACGCCGAGGGGAACTGGTCGAGGTTTTAGGCACTGAGGATGAAGGGGGGCTTACCGGCCCTTCGGAGAGCCGCCGATCGGTGTGGGTCAAAATCGCCCCGCCGGCCGGGGAGTTCCGCTGGATTCATCAACACGACCTCCAATGGGCCGAAGTCCAAAAAACGCTCGTGCAGGACGCTGATGGCCGGCCTATCCATCCGGACCCTGATCGGCTTCAGTCCGATGCGGTGACTGCTGCCGCGGTCTCTCCGTTGGTGGCGGATGCCGCGGGCAAGAAAGAGGGTTCATCGGCTAGCCGCTTTCAGCCAGGCGAAGCAGCCCCTCCAAAAGTAGCGGCGGCATTAGGCACGTCGGGACAGTTACCATCCCCGGTTTCGCGATCGGAGGCCACCGCCCTTGCCGTAGAGGCGGAAGGCGCAACCAGCATTCGCGGGACCGCGTTGCAAGCCGACGACAAGACATCTCGGCAAACCGCTCAGCAACCGCCGGAGCAAAAGGAGCCGTTTCTTTCCCGGGGAGGATGGCGAACTGTCCGGCGACGCTCCGACGGGTCAGCCGCTTCTTCCTCACCCGCGGGGACGGGTGTTTCCGGAATGCGCGACCAGATGGCCCGGCCGCTTTCAAACTTTCCGGAGGCCGCGGATCTTGCCTCGCGCAGCTCCGCGTGGACTCGTACCGGCGGGCAAGCCCCGTCCCCTGTTGATGCTTGGGCGGATCCGCTTTCTCAGAACACGTGGCTTTTGGATCCGAAAAAGCCGTTTCAGTCCCAGCTAGATGATCTGAACCTTCGACTGGCGCAGACCCTCCTCAAGGACCCGCCTGCTTGGGAGCTTGAGCCGTTAGAGATCGCGGCAGATCAACTGCTCAAGACGGCGCAAACCGCCGTCCAGCGAGGCCATGTGCGAATCCTCCTGCGGCGGATTGAGCAAGCCCGAGACATCAAAGGACGATACGAAAATCTTTACTCCGTGTATGTCGACGCAGCGGAGGGGATTTCAACTCCCTCCTCCTCCTCCTCCGGCCCCGAATCTTTCGCGCCTATTGAAAGCGGCGTTAGTAGTTCGGCGAGTGCCGGCGGAAGGCCGCTCGGATGGGCCCCCCCCGCTGCACCGCCGCAAAGTCCGGCGGATGATCGCTACGACGCGGTGGGTCGCTTGGTCCGCGTGCTACCTGCAAAATGGGGTGCTCCACGGTACGCAGTGGTCGATGAAGCTGGCAACATCCTTTCGTTTATCACGCCGGCACCGGGGGTGAACCTCGAGTACTACTTAGGTACGCGGATTGGCGTCACGGGAACCCGCGGCTATGTGCTGGAAAAACGCGCCCCCCACGTGACAGCCCGGCATGTTGCCCGGCTAGATGGACCTATCCGGCGTTAGCCGGTGGCGGAACGGCACTCCGGCTGAACTACCGCCCGTTGAGTCCGTGTCACGATCCGTCATGTTGTCGGGGGTTATCGATGGGATTATCGAAGGACAAGAGCTTGCAGGCCGCGTCACCACACGGGTTCAGCCGAATACTCTGCGAATTTTACCCCCAGCAACCGGGGCCAAATCCCCCCAACGAAATCCTCGGAACAAGAAAGCGCGGAAAAAGAAGGATCAACAACGTCCAACACCAGAAAAAAATAGCAGACAATAGCCGTACGAGAAATAAAAGACGTTTGTCGCGGATTTAGTCGACCCACGCCGTGCATGACGTGCGGCCGATCAGCTAACGCCGCACGACTTCGAAAGGTATGGCCGGCAAAAGAGCAACCGGAACCAATCGCGGAGGCATTCCCGGCCGTAATGTGCGCTGAGTGTAAGCTTCCAAGATTAAGTTCCCTTTCAGGCCGGGCTTAGCCTGTTGACCGTCGGCTACCAGGGTGATGCGAATCCGGCTGGGTTGCACGCTGAACTCGGCCACTTTAATTCCCGGCGGTGGTTCGCTGAGTTGGAATTGAAGCTGACCGGCCGGCAGCGCCGCCGCACGTCCCACCGGCAAATCGAGGTTTACCCGCCCACCCACGGGGATCACCAGCCGCTCTTCGGCAGTGCGAACCCACGGCAGGTTGATCCGGCGGTTACGGGTGATATTCACTAACCAGCTATCCGCCGGGACGAGGTGGCGGTAGATGAAAGCCTGCATCTGGTCATCGGCGGGCACCGCTGTGCGGACAATCTCCCGATCGCCGATCTTGGCCCTGCCCGCAAGCTGGAAATGATATTCGCCAATCTCTGCATAGGTAGGCACATTCATGGTGCACCGGATGGTTTCCTGCCCGGCGGGAATCCAATTGCCGCTTAGCCGGAAGCCGCTAGGGGCATCGACCAACTCGAGGTGAATATCCCCGTCGAAACCGTCCCGGCGGACGGCATATACGGCAAGCTCCACCGTAGCACCCGGCCCGGCATTGACCGTCGAGGGCACCACCCGAAGCTCGAAATCCGGCTGGGGCTGGGCGACCCGCAGACGGTAAGCAAACTCCAAGCCGCCCTGCTGCTGAATATCCCCCAAGTGAATAAATGCCGTTCCGGATTCCGGGATTTGGAAACGGACGTATGAGTCGGCTTGATGGGTGAGTAAGCCGGCCGATTTATCCTCAAAATCATCATTCGAGGTCAGAAGCTTGCCCGCTCCATCCGTGATCCGCAAAACCGAGTCCAATGGAGAGCCAAGACGCCGGGCAAACACTTCGGCGACCACCGCTTCTCCCGCCGAACCGCTGACGCAGAAGACATCCCAATCCTCCGGGCGATCGATCCTTCCGTTGATGGTCACCCCCAACGTGACACGCTGAGCCGAATCCGTATTGCTATTGGGCTCTTGCTCAAAATTCTCCGGCTCATCCCCTCGCACAAACAGCACGCGATTGAAAACCTCTTGGGGTTCCGACAAACGAACCCAATCCGGGCGCAACCCCTCGCCTTCAGCCCGATCCAGCGGCGGCAAAAGCAAGCGATTGGTCGGCAAATTCCATCCGGTAAGCTCCAGCTCGACAGCTCGATCGGCTGGCCCGCCCATTGGGAAAACGGAACTCACAAAAGGCAATTGCCCGAGTACCACTCGGTATACGAAATCTTCGCGGCCTCGGTAAATCGCGTCCCGCACTTCTAGGGTGTAGGTCCCATCCCGGGGTATTTCCACGGAAAGGACCGGATCGGGATGGAATCGCCAATCGTCAGCAAAGGCGAACTCTCGCCCATCCGAGTCCAACAACGAAATGACGGCTTGGAACCAGCCCGGCACCGCATCCGCCAAGTAAGGGATGAGGGCTCGGGCACTGACCGCCGCCACCAGTCGTTGCCCCTTTCTGGCGTGAAACTGAAATCGGTCGACATCCCCGGGCAAAATCTGCCCGTTAATCACCACGGGCAGAGGGCTTTCAGTAAGATCCGTGGCAGTGGATTCGTTGGGCTCCGTTTCAAGCGTCTCGCGCCAAGCCCCCACCTGGAAGCGGATTGGATTGGAAAAGCCTTCCGGGCTTCGCACTCGAAGGAGGTATTCGCCTATCGGCACATCTTCCGAAGCGCTCAGCTCAACAAAGACTTTTTCAGCAATCTGAGGATTGACCTGGCGTTTGGGATCGTTGCGGAGGCGGCGGAACCCGTCCAGTGCTTGGATGTCCTCGCGACTGACCCCCATTTCCGCAGCAATTTTCCAGAATATCGTCCAGTAACCGGCCCGATTTCCGAACGCCAATTTCTTGGCTTGTTCCTGCGCTTTGGCTCGAATCTGTTGGACCTTGTCCATCAGTTCATTGATTTCGCGCTGGGTAAGCGGTCGCCAATACCTGACTACCTTGGCGGTGATTCCCGGATGACTGACCCGCACCTCTTCGGTTCCCGACAGATATTGACCACCGATGGTCACCTGAACAGAAGTCCCTTGCTGAAGCCCCGCCGGATACACATAGCCGATACGCGGGGGATTGCGGAACGTTTGAGCCGCCACGATCGTCGGCATCGCGACAACCAAGCTTGCGATCATTAACAACCGGTGAGGGCGAAAACCGTCAATCTGTCGGTACATGTTTCGCCGGAACATGGCCGTACCTCCCGTGCCGGACATTTTCGAGGAGAGGTTAGTTTTCGAGAGCCTTGATCATTCAGATTATCTACACCAACTTGACGCACAAGACACAGATTATGTCAATCAATTGATTCCAAACTTTGGTGAACGCTTGGACTCAAGCCCCCGTACAAAAACGCCGTCAGGGTGATTCTGAGGTTGTAAAGCCGGTGTCGGCTGCAAGGTCGTATCAAAAGCCACTTTAACTTTTCAAATGCCACTTTAACTTTATAGCCTTAAACTCGACTAGCACTTAGACTTCACTAAGTGCGTATTATTGATGCACATTACTCCGGAATTTATCTCGTTTAAGGCGGAAAGCTTCTCGCGAGCCTGACGGGTGAATCGTCAGCCTACCTAGCAAATTGACACTACTTTCGAAGGAAAGATAAAAAATTGTGAGGGTCCCAATGGCCCACGGATCTTGGGGAAGCTAGGGTAATTGGGAAATCTTTTCAACAAAGACTGGGGCGGCGAGGTGTCAATCTGTGCATTACGAAGAACGAGAGCCGGCTTAAAGGGCGATTCCGATTATTCCCAAGTTTATGTTTAGTGTGACTAATCAGCCGTGGGGGCGATGCGCTCCGCCTGAGTGACTTCGGGAAGACCCCTGGTAACCGGAAGCCCCCCAACATTCTTGTTGTCAACGCTCCCCCAAAGGGGTTGCCGTCCGCCTGAGAGCTTCCGTATTTATTACTAACCCCGGATCCCGCCGGAAGGGATTGGGCCAACCTCGCGGTTTTCCGTAAACACCGCAAGTTCGCGTCAAGTTCGCGCCCATTCTACGCGCGATTTGCCCTTGGGCAGATGGAAACACAGCACCGATTGGGCCCCGGCGGTGTTGGCACGCACAAAGAATGTGCCGGCTTCCAAATGAAGCGGCTGCGCGACCCGACGCAACGGCGGCCCCGGGTTCTGCCTTTCGCTAACCACCCGTGGCGGCTGCTTCAATTCGAGCGGTAGCGCGACGGTAAACTCCGGGCATGCAAACGGGGCGAAAATCTCCAGGCCTTGCTCGGTCCAATCGATTCGGGTCAACTCTTTTGCGGCCCAATACCGCGCAATCTCGCTCAGCTTCATCCACCGAAGATGTTCGAATCGGGCATGAAGCCGCTTGACGACTTCCTGAAAGATCTCCAGCCCCAGCTCCTCGCCGTTGTAGTAGATACCGGGCCAATGGCACACCAGCACGGCCGGCTCTTCCCGGAGAATGACATCCACCAAGCGGCCCCGACTCAGGTCTGGGGTGATGAAAAGATCCGCGGAACCAGGCGTCAATCCATCCCAGCCACCGAACCAATCTCCCGTGCATCCGATGATAGAGACCACACACTGCGGGTCTGGTCCCTCCAGGTCCGAGGCATACTGCACCAGCGGCGCCACGCTGCGCGAATCGGTGAAAAGATCGCGGAAATAGTGCGGGATTTCTACCCCGAATACATCCCGACATGCTGCCAAGGTTGCCTGAGCTAATTGCGGCCTTGCTCGGTTGCCAAACCCCCCGGGCGTGGTGATCCCTTCGCAATGGAGGTCAATATTCTTCAGAATTCTCAATGCGTAACTCAGATAGTCCGTCAGTTCCTCCACGGATCGCCCTTCGCTCCAACCCCAGTTTTCCATATACCGGGCGGATCGCTCCTCATAGGGGCGGCCGGTCTTCGTGTTGATCACCCACGTATGGGTCACCATCTCCGGGTGGATATCCCAATGCGGTACAATCGCCTCTTGCACCAGTTTGATGCTCTCCATGAGCTCGTAATGGGCCCAGCCGGGCAAATCGCGATCCAACCAGCCTACGCAAGCCGGGTAAGGAACGACGCTGTATTTGCCCTTGATCGAGTGTTCCGCGCACCACTCGGCGAATTTGCGCACGAAGCGATCTGGGATTTCCCGCGGCAGTTGCCGCCAGTTTTTTTGATACTCTGCCCGATTGGGCCACACCTCGGCAAACTGAGGCATCGCGAAGTGGGCCAAATTCACCAGGCAAGTGGAATCGTCAATAATCAGCGATACCGGCACACGCATCCGCGGATTCAGCACCTGAACGCGGGGATCTCGCGGCAGTCGCTCGCCGGGCTCCTGTGCCCACAAGCGGCCGCCCTTTCCGACCATGGTTCCGGCAACTGTAGCCGTGGCAGTCTTTAAGAAATTTCGTCGGTTGATGGCATACATTCGTCCACCTCCAAACACAAGAGAACGGAGGGCATCGAAAGACCTACCTTCTGCCCTGGGGCCCGGTCAACCTCCCTTCAAGGTCGGCTGCACCGATTTTGCGTCACGATGCGGCGAGCCCGAAAGAATTCTGCGGGAAGCCCGAAAGAACTCGCGGGAAAGCCCGGGAGAATTCGTGTTCTTTTATTGACCCAAAAGGGATTTCAAATGCTTGATGCTGCGTTCGGCCTGATCGATCGAGCCGCATTCCACCGAAAGCACAATATCCCGGGGGCAACGTCGCAGGATTTCGATCACCCGGGCCCAGTCGATCACCCCATCGCCACAGGCACAACCGACGGGGGTGCCCGTAACTTTGCCGCGTTCGGCCTCGGATTGTTCAAGACTGATATCTTTCGCATGCACATGGACCAAACGGTCCAACACACGCTCCAGCCAGGCATAGGGGTCTTGGCCGGCGAGGTAAGCATTACCGGTATCCAAATTGATTCCAATGGCGGGCGAGTTCACCAGGTTATAGATTCGGTCCAAGCCCTCCGGCGTCTGCGAGTATTGCGCGTGGCACTCCAGGGCGATCACAATTCCCCGCGGCTCGGCCACCTGAACGGCTTCATACAGGGTGTAGCGCATCAAGACAAAATCTTCCTCCTCTGTTGTCCAGGGGGCTTTGAGACCTTCGTCGGTATTTACCACCGGGGCCCCGCATTCGGCCGCATAGCGGATGGCCAATTTCAGGTATTCGCCGTGGCGATCCGGACGCCCCAAGGGCCCGTGGGCCGATAGGCCGGAGATTTTGAGCCCATACTTCTCGGCGGCACGCCGGATGCGATAAGGGTCGTCGAAAAGCGAGACCGTATGGTAGTAGCCCGCTTCGCTCATCAATTCGCGGCCGAAATGGACCATCGGCTCGATGTACTCGTAGCCGAGCTCGGCGGCCTTTTCCACTCCCCATTCAAAGGGCTTTTCATGACGACGAATCGCCTCCAAATTCATCCCGATGAAAATCTGACCCATGCGCTGTCTCCGCTTTCTTCAAGTGGTTTTGAAACTTTCCGGTTTCAACCGTACGGCTTTGCCACCTGCTTCAAACACACCGGTTCAATGCTCATTCAAATGCAGGTAACGGAAACGAAGGTAATTCAAACGAAGGCAATTCAAACAAACCGGCTTAAGGCTAAGCACTTTCGCACCAACAGACCGGGTCAATGCCCACACACCGCTCAAAGAATTTGAACACGCCGATAACCTCCATCTCACCGCTCTACTTGCCGGCCAAACCCATGCGAAAAAGCTGATCACTACCGCTTACATGTTACATCCACTCAAATCCGATTAAATGTGGGCGAAACCAAGCGATAAACAAGCGAAAAAAAATGAAGGAACCTCTCTTTGCCGGTTAAGCCGTTAAATGATCGAGAGACCTTATTTCCCCGAAAACTCTTTGAAAAGCCTCCGATTAGCCTCCGTGGCCAGAAGCTCTTTTGGCCGAACGAATCGTGCGACTCCACCTCAGAACCCCCAAGCCGATGGCCCTATTGATGGTCTGCCATCTTTCGGCCGTTCATTGTGGACCGGCGATCCGCAGATTGCAAGAACGGAAGGCGGCTCCAAGCTGGTGGCGCGCGACGCCATCCAAAACCGGCCCCGTAACCAATTCGGCCGGTGAGCCTGTGATGGGGAAAGTTTGCAGGCGAGACATGATCCGGTAGGTGGGACACCCTGGTCACCGCGTTAGGACAAGAGCCGATCATTGGCCCCGATGCTGCGGGGCTTGCTTACCGCCCATCCGATGGTTAGGATGCCAAACGGGCTCGATAGTAGAAACCTCTCCGACCAGCGAAGTTGAGATCGTTTGGTCGCGTTTTCCAAGGGGTTTCCGGTAGCAGCGAAACCGGCGCGAATAAAGCTTCGTGATGGCTCCCTCGCTCCACGAGGAAATATCCACGAGGTTTGAGGAAGAAGGAAAAGATACAGAAAAAGGGAATAAGGAAAAGGAAAACGGAAAGACAAGTATCCATCGCTAAGCCGAGAATCCATACCCGATCGCGAGGGTCTCATAGGCCGGAGAACCCCCGGAGCAGCTGGGGCCTCGCTTTTGGAGAATCAAAAGGTCGGCTTAATTCGCCAGAACGGGGGCGGCTTATATCCAGATGGCAACGCGATCTTGATTCCAGAAAGGAGCATGCTTTCATGAAACGGCGAGATTTTTTGGCAACTTCGTTTATGGTTGGCGGATTGGCGGGCTTGCAGCCGGGTTTGGCCCTGGGAGGAACCGGGCACTGGGCGGCTCAAAAAGCTAAACACTTTTTCGAGTTGCGGGAATATCGGGTCGCTTCGCTGGAAAAAAGGGCTGTGCTTGAAAAACTCTTGGCGGAGGCCGCCGTCCCTGCGTGGAATCGCTTGGGCACGAAGCCGGTAGGGGTTTTCAAGCTTGCCGACGACGCAACCCCCAACCTCTGGGTACTCCTCCCTTGGGAAGATTTGTCGGGCTTAGCCACGGCGACGCAGCGGCTGATGGCCGATCCGCAATTCGTCCAAGCGGCTGCTCCCCTGCTCGAGGCTCCGATCAAAGACCCGCTTTACGAACGGATCGAAAGTTCCCTCCTGTGGGGATTCGATGAGATGCCGCGGCTTGCGCTGCCGGCCAAAGGTCCCGAGCGACTTTTCCAGCTTCGCATCTACGAAAGTCACAACGAAGCTAAGGGGCAAAAGAAGATTGAAATGTTCAATGGCGGTGGCGAAATCGCCATTTTCCTGAAGACGGGCCTCACACCGGTCTTTTTCGGCGAAGCCCTCATCGGGCCGAGGATCCCCAACCTCACGTACATGCTCGGGTTCGAGAATAAGGAGCAAATGGACGCCGCCTGGAAGCGATTCCTCGAACATCCGGAATGGCTCAAGTTGAAGGCAGACCCGCAGTATAAAGACACCGTTTCGAACATTGCCAATTTGATCCTGGGACCGGCGGCCGGCTCTCAGATCTGATGCCCGGAACGATCGATACGGTTTTTGGCGGTTGTGCAAGCCGACGGAAGGCGGGAACACAAAGGAAGCACGTGTTTTAAGGGATCCGAGCTAGCCCCGGTCGGCACCGCCGGGAAGAGCCGGCACCCTCGGCGTTTCAATAGCTTCCACAATTTCAGCCGAATCTGCGACGGAAACAAAAAACGTTTTTCCGGGCTAGGCTTGACCGCAACGGTACCGGTGTTCGGGTAATTCAATCGGGGAAAGGTTCCCGAGCGGATGACGATCTGCGCAGGGGGAATGGCCCTGAAAAGGCTGTGTTCGTTCCGGGTGCTTTTGGTCATTTTTCCTGGCGGGTACTTTTGATCATGGTTTCGCGCCCCTTGCGCAGGGAAAAAATCTTCGGTCTTTGCAAAAAGAAGAGAATCAAGCAGCAGGACGCCCCTTGCGCCCGGAAAAATTGGGGGCTCAACGGCAATCGTTCTATTTCAGAGAGATACTTTCCTGCTTTTAAAGGAGGTTGGACCTTTTTGTGGGAGGCTGAACCATGACCCGGGCCAAAACGTGCCGTTTTCTCGGATTTGTTTTCCTCGGGGTTTTAAGCGTGACGGCGGGGGGCCAAGAGACTTGTGCATCACAACCCGCGGGGCTATCCCCAGTGGAATCACAACCCGCCGGGCAATCGCTGGTGGAAAACGGCCGGTTTCAAATCCCAGGCGATGATGAGCCGGTGAAGGGTTGGACGGTTTGGCGCCCCGGTTTTCGACCGAATTCCTGCGACGTTCGCCGGACGGATGAGGGACTGTTGATGGAATCCCCGGGTCGGCCCTTTGCCGTAGGTGGGGTGAATCAACAAATCCCTGGGGTCAAGCCGGGGAGTGCCTACCGGATTGTGGCGACTTGCCAGTTGCGCAATGTGCTCAGCCCGTACCGATCGGTGATGGTCCGGGTGAATTTCCTGAAATCCGGTCGCTTGATTCATCCGTCGGGCATGCTGGTGCGGGGTCCGATGGCGGCCGGAGAATTGGTTCGATTCGACGACGTTTTGGTCGCCCCTGAAGGGACGGAGATGGCGGAAATTTGGCTAGAGGTCAAATGGCTCCAAGGCGGCTCCGTGCTGTGGAAAGAGGTTTCCTTGGTGCCCTGTCCGCCGCCGGCACCGCGCCGGGTAAAAATCGGTACTGTGTACTTGCGTCCACGGGAGAGCACGCCGGAGAAAAATCTCGAGCTATTTGCCGAAAAGGTCATCGAGGCCGGGGAGCTTGGCTTAGACATCGTCTGCCTGCCCGAGGTCTTGACCGTCGTGGGCACCGGTAAGAAATCATACGAGGTTGCCGAGCCTATTCCCGGGCCGGCTACCGAGCGCTTAGGCAAAGCGGCCCGGGAAGCTCGTGTTTGGGTGGTGGCGGGGCTATCGGAACTGGACGGTGAGACCATGTACAACACAGCCGTGCTCTTGGATCGCGAAGGAAAGCTCGCCGGCAAATATCGTAAGGTCCATTTACCCCGAGAAGAATGGAAGGAAGGGGTCAGTCCCGGGCATGAATATCCCGTTTTCGAGACCGATTTCGGCAAGGTGGCTATCCAGATTTGCTACGACTGGTTTTTCCCCGAAAGCCACGAGATTTTCGCCCTCCGCGGGGCCGAAATCATCTTCGCTCCTACTTGGGGAGACACCTCACCGGAAAAGGACGGCATGGTTTTCGGGGAGACCGTCTTTCGGGTACGGGCCCGCGATTTCGGCATCTACCTCGTCCCGTCGGTTTACGACGGCAGTAGCATGGTGATCGATCCCATGGGCAGGATCCTCGTCTCCAATCAGGGAAAAAGTGGATTGTTTTGGTGCGAGGTTGACCTCAACCAACGCGAGCCGTGGCCGTGGGTCGGTTATTGGCGTTCCATTGGTCCCCGTGATCGCATGCCCCACACCTACGGCGACTTGACAAGCGAAATGCCCGGCCCCAATTATTGAGGCATGGGTCATTCGACTTCGAGTACCGAATTATGGCAACCTGAGGTAGTGGATTATTTGAAACGGATGGATCGGAGCCCGCAGTGGGGGTGTTGTTCCGGTGGTTATGGAAGGCATGGTGGCCCGGAATCGCTTCAAGGAATTTTGTCCGGCTGTTTTCCGAAAAGCGAGATAGCCGGCGTGGAGTGCCCGAACGTTGCACGGCAGTGTAAAACGTTGCACGGGGGTAACGAAAAGCAGACGTTGTCCTGGAGCGATTCGGGAGCATACCGCAAGTAATTCCGGAGCAATTTCGGAGTAATCTGTGATTGATTTCAGAGTAAGCCCGCATTCCATGAGGAGCGTTGGAACTCAGCCAAGGTTCAGTGTCGGCCCGCCGGTCGAATCATCCGCATGGTTTTGGGCGTCAATTAAGTTCGGTTAAGTTCGCTTATTTGGGTCGAGTCTTCGGGCGCTTGAACTTTCGCAAATTGTTGGTGCGATGAAAGGTTTGGTAAGTTCGGCCTTTAGAGTGCAGGCTCGACGGGGTCCGGATAGAGCGCGGAGTTTCGTGATCTGAAGAGTTGCTTTCAATCGACGCAACCATGGTTGCAGAGACGATTCCGGTAGACCGCCCTTTGGAGAAGGAAGAGGCTTCGGCCGGGGCCAAGCCCCGCGGCTTTTGGCGGCGCTGGTTTGGATCTTTCATGGCCCTCGGCTTCTGGGCCCTCGGCCTGGCTTCCGGCCTTTGGGGGCTTGCGACCCTACGGATGCTCTTTCCCAATACTGTTTCGAATGTCAGAGGGCCGTTCAAAGCCGGGTTTCCGGGGGATTATCCTCGGGGACATGTGGAGGGACGCTTCAAAGGTATTCACGGGGTTTGGATCGTTCATGGTCAATACCAGGGGCAGTGGCAGATATTTGCCCTCAGGGCCGTCTGCACGCATTTGGGATGCTTGGTCGAGTGGGAGGAAAGCCAACGCCGCTTCCGCTGCCCTTGCCACGGCAGCCAGTTTTCAGCAACGGGGATGAACCTCGGGGGACCCGCACCGCGACCGTTAGTGCGACTAGCCATCCGAATTGCGGAAGATGGGCAACTGGAAGTGGATCCCGGCCGGGAATTTCATGAAGAACGTGCCGAGTGGGGCTTGCCCGGTAGTTACGTTCGCGTTTGACGCGAAACGGCTGACGGCATACCGCTCTGAAACGGTGCGAGCCGGTTTTTCCGGTTCGAAAAGATGATCTTCGCTAGCAAAATACTCCAGCAGTCCGATCGTTCGGCTGGGGCTTGTTAGTTTTGTTTTTCGAGGAGACTTATTTCCTGTCGAATAACGTCAGAAGCCATCGGTATGCCGTTTATCGGTATGCCGTTTGACACGTTAAATCGCCGCAAGGAGTCCGTTATGCCTGCTCGCGCAGAGTTTACCTTAAGGGGCACATGGCGCGGGGTAATCCTTGCCGTCGCGGTGGGAACTGTCTGCCTACCCTCCGCAATTTTTGGCCAGGTAGCTCGGCCGCAATCGCCCTCGGAGTGGGATGTGCTTGCCGGCTTCGAGCCGCTGGCTAATCCTCGCGAGATGATGAACCAGTATCTCCTCCGACAGGTCGCCGAGGCGCGGGAAGCCTGGCTTGCCGCGTTCGAGGCCCGCAAAACCCCCGAGCAGATCAAGGCCTACCAACAGCGGCTTAAGGACGAATTCATCAAGCGAATCGGCGGGCTGCCGGAGCGTACGCCGCTCAACGCGCAAGTAGTGGGGCTGCTAGAGCGTCGCGGGTACCGCGTGGAGAAACTCCTCTTCGAAAGTCAGCCCCAGCACTTTGTGACGGCGGCCCTTTTCCTGCCGGATCCGGCTCGCTTTCCGCCGCCCTATCCCGGCGTTTTAGTACCCTGTGGGCATTCGAATGATGCCAAAGCCTATCGGCCGTATGCCACCTTCAGCGCCTTACTGGCTATCAACGGGTTAGCGGCGCTGATTTTCGACCCGATTGATCAGGGGGAACGTCATCAGTGGCGGGACCCCGATGGCAAATTCAGCCTTTGGGGAACGGCCGGTCACAACATGATCGGCGTGGGAAGTATCCTCTTGGGGCGGAATACGGCCCGGTTCGAAATCTGGGATGCCATGCGGGCGGTAGACTACCTGCAATCGCGGCCGGAAATCCTCCCGGAGCAAATCGGCTGCTCCGGAATTAGCGGCGGCGGTACGCAAACGGCGTATTTGATGGCGTTGGACAGTCGCATTACCGCGGCAGCACCCGGCTGCTACATCTGTGGACTTTTCGGACGCTTGCTTAAGGAAAATGGCGCCCAAGATGCCGAGCAGAATATCTTCGGTCAACTGGCCCTCGGCATGGATCACGCCGATTATTGCATGATGCGGGCCCCGCAACCGACGCTCCTTCTGACGGCAACGCACGATTATTTCAACATTGTGGATGCCTGGGAATCCTTCCGCATGGCTAAGCGGCTTTACGGCCGCTTGGGTTACCCGGAACGCATGGAACTGGTTGAAACGGATGAGAAGCACGGATTTTCGATCCAACTCCGAGAGGCCTCTGTCCGGTGGATGCTACGGTGGCTTGCTCGGCGCGATGAAGTGATTTTTGAACCGGCTAATATCGATGTGCCGACGAAGGAGGAGCTTCAATGCACGCCGGAAGGCGAAGTGATGCTCTTGCCCGGCGCCCGGTCGGTCTACGATCTGAACCGGGATGAAGCGCGTCGGCTTGCGCAGCAAAGGGCCCAGTTATGGTCTCGGAGACCGCGCGAGCCATTGCTCCGGCAAGTTGCAGAAATTGCCGGAGTGCGGCCCCTGGCGGAATTGCCGGAGCCAGAAGTCATCAATCGCGGCGAGCTATCCCGCTCCGATTACCGGGTGGAAAAGCTCATTTTTTGCCCGGAACAGGGGATTTACCTGCCGGCGCTTTGTTTCGTGCCCCAAGCGGGGCAGACAACCGGCGGTGTTCTCTACATTCATGAGGACGGCAAAGCCGCGGAAGCCGGTGCCGGCGGGGCTATCGAAAAGTTGGTTGCAGAAGGTAAAGTGGTTTTAGCGGTGGACCTCCGCGGCTTGGGCGAAACTCAGCGGCTCGGGCAGCGCTACTTTCGTCCGGAGTACCATGGTCCGGACGGACAGGACTTCTTTATCGCCTATCACCTGGGCAAATCCTACGTGGGGATGCGAACGGAGGACCTCCTGGTTTGCGCCCGATGGTTCCGCCGCGAACGTCTGCGGCCGGGCCAACCCTTGGAGCTGCGTGCCGTGGGCTATATCGGCACAAGTGCTCTGCATGCGGCAGCACTGGAGGGCCAACTATTTGATAAGGTGACCTTGATCCGACCCTTGGTTTCCTGGACCAATGTTGTCGAGCACGGCTTTAGCCGAAATCGGTTGGTCAACACCGTTCACGGGGCATTAACTGTTTACGATTTACCGGAGCTAGCCGGGGTTTTGGGCGATAAATTGGTGATCGAAGACCCTCGCAATGCCTTAGGCGAACCGTATGGGCCGTAACCGCTGGATTGGTAGCGCGTGAGCCCTTACTTTGAGCGGCCGCGTTCGCGCAAGCCGAGCCGGTCGATCGATGTGCTGGCATGAGGCGATTGATCCGCTTTCAAACGAAGACATTTCACAGGGGAGTACAAAAAACGTGTCTGACGACTTGGACCTGAAAGCTTATATTCGCAATATTCCCGACTTTCCGAAGCCAGGGATCTTATTCCGGGACATCACGCCGCTTCTGGCCCAACCGCTGGCCTTTCGGCAAGCGATCAAGCTGCTGGTGGCCGCGCTAAAGCCGCGGAAGGTGCAGGTCATAGCGGCGGCCGAAGCCCGGGGGTTTCTCTTCGCGGCGCCGATCGCGCTAGAGCTCGAGGCGGGTTTGGTCCCCATCCGCAAGCCAGGCAAACTTCCGTACCAAACCTTAAGCCACACGTATGAGCTGGAATACGGGACGGATACCTTGCAGATGCACGCCGACGCCATTCGGCCGGGAAGCCGCGTGGTTGTCGTCGATGATGTGCTGGCAACCGGGGGGACCGTGGAGGCTTGCTGCCGACTAGTCGAGAAAGCGGGCGGCGTCGTTGTCGGCTGCGCTTTCCTCATTGAACTGTGCAACCTCGGCGGAGCCTCGAAGATCGCTCAGTACCATCCCGTGAGCCTCATCCAATTTGAGTAAACCCCTGAAAAAATGGTAGCCGTTCACGGGGCAGACAGCGACCGCAGAGCCGCGCACATCACGGAGAAAATGGAGTGAGGACGATGCCGTC
>CAKZMM010000080.1 GCA_937128505.1 uncultured Thermogutta sp. | reverse complement strand
AGAAGCGGTCATAGGGACCTCCGAGAAGTTGAGGGAAGAAGAAGCGGTCATAGGGACCTCCGAGAAGTTGAGGGAAGGAGAAGCGGTCATAGGGACCTCCGAGAAGTTGAGGGAAGAAGAAGCGGTCATAGGGACCTCCGAGAAGTTGAGGGAAGGAGAAGCGGTCGTGATCTTGTTGAACATGAAGAAAGTATAGTATGGTCTTCTGAAAAAGTAAAGCCCCCTAACCAACTTTTTTATCGTATCGACAGAACGGCCCGTCAACCAGAAACTCCTCATCGACAGAACGGCCCGTCAACCAGAAACTCCTCATCGACAGAACGGCCCGTCAACCTACGCTTCTATCCACGATTTGGCGTGTCCGTCAATTAGCGCAAGTGCCTCCCAGTATTCCTTCGCACGAACCCGGTCTCCGAACACGTTTAACAAATACTGCTCAAAATCTTCCCGCGAAACTTGAGAACGGCCCTCAATGTCAAACCGCAACCCTTTATTTGTTAAATACGCTACGAAATAGGTGTGGTGTCCTTGGATAGGACCAACTTGAAAGATAGGGCGCTTGCCAATTAATCTCTCGCCGCTTTTTAAGTTAGCTTCCGCTAAATTGGTCTCCCGTAAACGGGCCCTAACTAAATAAGCCCAGGCTAAATTAGCCCCGTTCAAATTAGCTCTAGTCAAATCGGCTGTGTCTAAAAGGGCCCTAGTTAAATTAGCTTTTGTTAGATCAGCTTCTGCTAAATAGGCCCCAGATAAATCCGCCTTCTCCAAATTGGCGCCCGATAAATCGGCTCTGGCTAAATAAGCTCCAGATAAACACGCTCCTTTCAAGTTGGCCCCAGACAAACGAGCCTTGGTTAAGTCGGCTTTTTCTAAATTGACCCCCACTAAATTTGCTTCGTTCAGATTGATTCCGGCTTTGACAGCAGCCTCTACGGTAACCTTTCGACTGTTTTTTCTTGCTTCATGAGCCCAGATGACGGAACCGGAAAAACGGTTTTTGATTTCAATCCTCACGCTGAAATACTCCTTTCTGTTCTTCTTTCGGAGCCCATAACCCCGCGTGTGTGTCAATTAACGCAAGTAACGCTTGGTACTCTTCCCTGTGGACAGAATCGTTAAGCTCATTAGACAGGTACTGTTCAAAAATTTCTCGTGAAACTTGGCGAAGGCCCACAGCGTCGAATCGTAGTCCCCTGTCAGTCAAATACGCCGTAAATCGAGTCCCCCAGGGTCCAATAGGACCAACTTGAAAAATAGGGCGCTGACCTATTAACTTTTCACACCCCCCTAAATAGGCTCCGGATAAAATGGTTCTTGTTAAATCGGCTCCATCCAGATAGGCCCGAGTCAAATTAGCTCCAGATAGATCAGCCTTGAATAAATCGGCTTTATCCAGGGTGGTTCTAGCCAAATTGGCTTCGGACAAATTTGCTGTAGCCAAATAAGCCCCAGATAGATTGGCTCCGACTAAATTGGCCCCAGATAAATTAACTCCCGCCAGGTAAGCCCCGGCCAGGCTAGCTTCGGCCAAATCAGCCCCAGATAAATCGGCTCCTGCTAAAAAGGCCGAATCTAAATTGGCCCCGTATAATCGAGCCCCAGACAAATTAGCTTTAGCCAAGTGGGCTCTAGTTAGGTTGATCCCCACTCTGACGGCAGCCTCCACAGTAATTTTTAGATTGTTGCCTTTTATTTCGTGGGCCCAAATAACGGTGCGGGAAAAGCGGCTGAGAATTTCAATTCGCATATTCAAATCCTCTGCTTATAGCGATCCCGACAGGGCGCACAGACCCCTTTCACCAGTCTCCCGCTCCATTCACCGCACAGGTCGCACTCACCCGGCTCCCCTAACGGCATTCTCGCCGCTTCTTCCATGATCCGAGCCACTTCACTGTCTACGTATTGACAATAACAATCATTGCTCAAATCGATCTCATCAGCCAATTTAGCTCTCCTTCAAGGTCTACTTTTCCGAAACCGGTCTACCAACTTTTTGCCCAAAAAAGCTTCAAGTCCGTCCCAGGAAACAGGAGTGTTTGGATCACCCGAAGCAATGCTCGCGTCCCGTTCGCGCTGCTCGATCATTGCTCTCACAAAGGCCAGACGAAACAGCAAGAAGGCAGTATCGACAAGTGTGTATTGTTTAATTTGCTCCATCCTCTGTTGGATTAAGCGGTAAATGTAGTCTTCCTGACTCACAGCAAATCCTCATGAAGTTTTTCTAGGCGTTGGTTAAGCCACGCCACTTCTTTGGGCAATAATCGTTCTTGGTGGTCTACTAGATAACGAAGGCGGCGCAATTGCTCTTGGTCTGCGTTAGACAACCTCCCAGCGTTATTTTCAAGACGCTTTATCTTTGTGGGCGCATCTTTAGCGAGTTCTGCCATTAGTCTGCATTCCTCAGCAAAAGCGCGAATTGCGTCTTGAGAAGCGGTTACTGGATCAATATTGTCTCCGTGACGCTTACCCAAATATTCCGCGCAAGCAGCTCCCGCCATCCCAACTAGTTGAATAAGGTGTTGCTGATTTGCGGCTTGTCCTGGGTCAATATCTACCCCAGCCTTCAAACCGCGACGTTTCTGGCTATACACAAATACCGTTATTTGATATTTGCGCGGGTCTTCTGGATTACGCCCAAGGCGGGCCTGTGTTCCCTGGACGGTAATAGTCACGCTCATTCTCCTACGTGCTGCATTTTTCCGGTAGGACTCCGCTCCCAAGAACGGTTACGGTTCACGCCCATTTTGGCATTTACCGCGGTTTGAAGGTCTGCGTTCAGTTTTTCCGCCACCTGAACAAGCATGATGTACACGTCCGCACACTCTTTTTGGAGCTCTTGAACTAGTTTTGGGTCCATGCTTGTTACTGGAACGGTTGCGACAGTAGCGAGGCCCGCTACCAGTTCCGCAACTTCCACGCTCATCCGTGCGGCAATTTCCGCCGGGTGATTTGAGCCAAAAGTGTCGTCTGCCCAACGAGTAATCGATTTTTGGGTTTCCATGTTCAATTAACGGTTCGACGTTCGCAAATGAGGGTATTGCCTAGGGGTCGTGACGCATCCTTCCAGCATTCCAGGCGTTCGTATTGATATTGGGGTGCCCGAATAAATGGGGCGGGGCGCAACGAAAATGTGCCTATTTGCGCCTTTTGAAGCGAGTGTAAGGCAAAGTACCAGGGCTGCCCTTCTAATGCTGCCTGCGCACTAAAAATCGTGAACGATAAGGCAAAACCAAAGCAACGCGCGATCCTCATCTTAGTGTTTCTGGGTGGTCGGGGGTAAGAAAAACGCAGAATCGTTCTTGACCAAAAACGCACAATCTAGCTCCATCAAACTCGTGTCCAGCTCCCACTGATTTAACTCTATTATTGGAAGTCCTGCGGAACGTATCAAGGACTCCCAGGCTTGATCTACTTGTTGCTGAGTGTCTAGCTCAAGTTCATCCAAGCGCTCTTTGAATTCGCGCTTTAGTTCCGCAGTTTTATTCAAAAGGGTTTGGTAAAGGTTGTGGATTGTCTTGGCCAAAATTAAGGCCTCTCCGGTCAGGCGAATAACTTCTTGGCTCATGGCGTTTCACTCCACCCACACATAGTGATATCGATCTGGAAGATTTGAACAGTCACCCAGTTTTCCATCGGCTTGCTCAACCCGAACACATTCTCGTGTCGGATAAGACAGATACACTGTTGGCAAATTGGCGTAGTCCCGCAGGGCCCACACGAACCCGGCAAGCGATAACAAGACAAAACCTAATCGCATAATTAGCTCCGTTTTGCGTTCCACTTGTAAAAGTAAAGTATAGTGTCTTAGACTGAAAAGTAAAGCTATCAAAACGGAGAATCCTCTTCTGCAGATTCCTGAGCCGGGTCAACCTTAGGCCAGTCAAAAGGACCGCCAAAATATTTGTCCCAATGGGCGCGAACTTGGTCTAACAAAGGAAGATAATACACATAAGGGCGCTTCTTGATTATCACCTTATCACCATTCTCGTTAGTCCACGGAATTTCAACGGTTTCTTGTTTTGATTGTGGCCAACCTTCAGGAAAAGCTCGATTCAACCATTTACCAAAACTTGTGCGGCTCATGCGGAAATTTCGGCCTTGATCTCGAAGATCATTAACGTAATCATCGTACAAATCATCTTTCATCACCTTCTGTCGCCAGCTTTGATCAGTTTTGAGCAAACGACCTTCCCACAATTTCTCAAACATCCATTGGGCCTCCGGCGACATGCTCAATAGTTTCTGGTCCTGTAACGCCTTAGTCTGGGGCACCTGGCGAACTTCAAAGGCGCTTAGGTCATAAGTCAGGAGAAAATGGAGCAAATTTTCCAATCCTCCGTTATCTAGGTCTTCCTTGATGTGCCTGAAATAAACGTGATCTTGTTTATGACCCTCCCCTACCTCAGTAACAAAAAATCGGCGTTCATCCAATCCGGCAGGCACAACCCAATCCTCATTTGATGCTAATATCAAATGAACGTAATTTGGAGCCGCCTCCGCATCAACCCCTTTGCCCTCAATCACTATGTGTTCCTCGGTCACGAGAGTCTTGAGAACGCTTTCGTGTTTTTTGTCTCCTGCGAAAAATGCCTCATCTCCAAACAACAAAACAACATCTCGGAGATGGGCGTTAAAAGAACCCACTAAGTGTTTTGAATCGCTAACCTGAAGAAAATGACGCCCAAACAATGAACCCAAGACTTTGGCGAAAAAAGATTTACCGGTACCGCGACGACCGCGAAGGACCACAGCCACTTCGCCTGGGCTATCGGGGTGTTGAATTAATCGCGCCATCCAACCCACTAAATAGTGATAATGTTCGGGATTTCCGGAACAAACGTTATCTCGTACATGATTGAGAAAAGACTGGTGTTTGTTTCCTGGGAGGGAATCACAGGCAAACCCACGCCAAAGATTGTAGGCATCTTCGATTTCTTGGCCCGGAGCAAACACGATGGTTTCATATTGACGGCGTTGTGGATGATCGATCCAAAAAGCCCCAGCAGCTTTCTCAATGGGCCTGCCTTCTTCCGAATGTCCTACCACCACCTTAATGTGGCGATAACGATTGCGGAAATCTTCGAAAGATTGTTTACTGATTTTAGTCCGTTTCATCGCTGGGTCCCAAACCTCGCTGATGATGCGGCATTTTCCCCCAATATCCGCAATGACGGCGTGTTTTTCGTTAAGCTTGCGCAGCCACGGATTAATGGCTTCTTCGTGAGCCCGTTCGATCTGTCGCAAAGCGTAACTTTCCCAATTTGGCTTATCCTTTACGCTGGCGGCAATCTCATTAGAACCCGTAATCACCGCAAATATCATTTCATCCGGCACTCCTGCCCTTACAAGGTCGCAACAAACTTTGAACAGCGCCTCTGACCGAGATGGGTATTTAGTCGGGTCTAGCGGGTCCTGCCCAGTAGCGATTAACGCCAACACATAATCGCTAATGACTTTTCCGTTTTCTTCAGCCCACTCCCGCAATTCCGCAGTTCCGATGTCCGGAACGTTCCCGGTAATCTTGATCTTTGGGCGACCCCCAGTTAACCCCCGTTCTGTTGTCTGAACCCGTACTGCAGGCGTGAACTGTTCAATGGGGTAGCTAATATCATTCCACTCTACGAGACGAGCAAGGGTTGGCCGACGACCTTTCTTCGCCTTTCTGGCAGTGGGCAAATTAATGGTGCCAGGAAGACGCATTATGCGGTCCACGTTGTGGCAGTGGTCCGCTTGAAACAATTTTTCGAGTTGAAGGTTATAAGCCTCCAGTTCTTGTGCTTTTGCTATTGACCCGGCAATATTCAGCTTGTCCGACGGAATTAAGCGCCAAAAGCCTTGATATCCCCCGCCCGAATCAATTATGGCTGTGGGTTTAGGTGTGAAAGAACGAAGCATTCTTAGTGCCCGTGCCCGTTCTTCTTCAAAATCTTCTCCGGCTCGTGGGTCAATATCTACGTGGAGCCACGCAAGACGCGCGATGTCTTCCTTCGATGCTTTTACACTTAACGCTCTTCTGACGGGGTTAACGTGAAAGTACAAATTACGCTTGCCCTGGTACTCTTCGATCCATTCCGCAGCCTTTTGCCAACGATCCGGCGTGAATGTAACCGTTTCCGTTTTACCGTCCGGAATGATAGCGGTTAAAACCCACGGCCCTTCTGGACACCACCTTTTCAAAAAATCGATTGCGTCCTTTGTTTGGTGTTTGGGCAATTCTCCCACTGTCGTTTCTCCAGTCACTCGCGGACTTTTATCAAATTCCCCAATACTGGCGCAAACGGTCTATGGGAGCTTTTCCTTTTTCCATTCGGATCAACCAAAGGCGTGTACAGCCTATGGCAGCGGCGACTTCACGTTGTGTTTTGCCTGATCGGCGGCGAAGCAAATAACAAATTTCATTGTGGCTTAATTGTCCAAGATGTTGCTGCGGCTGATCATCCAAACGACGGTCCGCTTCCCAATCACGGTAATGATCTGGATGCACCCCGTACTCTTTTGCAGCATCGATTTGGTTTAGCCCCTTGCGGCGACGATACAACAAAAGAATTTCACCTCGCGTTGGGGTTATTACGGCAGCAGACATGCACAAATCTCCTTTGATTTCGGTAACCGTGTCCAACGAGCCAAACAAACCTCGTACAAACGTTCCCGCGACACATAACCCAATACAGTAGCTGCAATCGCCCCGTCAAATAACAACCATTCGGTTTTCCCAACTTTCAGCAAAACGAAAGCAAGACCCCCGGCCTTCCGGCGGCGAATCAACCATGCTCTTTGTTGGCGGGTAAAGTGATCAATCCGAAGTGGACCCTCCTTAGGAGGCCACTGTTTCGCAAATTTGAGTTCTATCCAGCCATGACTGTAATTTAGGTCAGGCGTTCCTGGCACAACCGGGTTTTCCACGCGCACCGGATCCAGTGGCCGAAGAACGGAGCGAAGAGATCTCCACATTGCGGCTTCAGACATCGATTCGTTTTATTCTGATGTTGTAATAACGCGCAATTTCCAATGACTCATCAATGCGTCGGTTCCACTCGACAACCCACTCTGGGCTACGGTCTGCGTAATCAATGCCCGGAAAAACGATTCGCTTCACACCCGCCTTTCCTGCGGCTTCCATGCAATTCGGACAGCAGGGAAAAGAAGTATAAAGCGTGAACCCCTCCGCAGAAAAATTTACAAAACTGAGCGCATTAATCTCGGCGTGAACAATATGTTCATATTTGTATTTCCGGTTAGCGTACAATTCTGGCGAATCGTCCCATCCAGGAGGAAAACCGTTAAATCCAGTTGAAGCCACCGTGTTATTGGGCCGAACCAAAACCGCGCCAACTTTGGTGGAGGGGTCCTTACTCCAATTTGCGATATATCGCGCTAATTCAACGTAACGACGATCCCATCGATCTTGACGATTGTTCATTTTAATTCCACGATGGTAGAGTTCCGTCCCAGCCCATAGAATGGCCCCAACTTTGCCCAATCTCTATATCGACCTTTGACGGAAGCTCTAGCGAAAGACACGTCTCCATGACACGGGCTGCTTCTTTGGCTTCCTGCAAACCACGCACACAAAAAGCGATTTCGTCATGAACCTGAAGGATAATGTCTAGTCCCGCTTCTGCACAAGCCACCATTGCCGCTTTAGTTTGATCGGCAGAAGAACCCTGGATCAATCGGTTCAAAGCTTTGTGAGTCCAGTCGTAGTTACCGCCCTCATCCTTTGGAAATCGACAACGACGACCACTTAGTGTCCGAATATAACCCACAGCCTTGGCCCGAGCTTCACAGGCCTTTGCCAATTTGCGGACAAAAGGCACTTTTTTATCAAAGGCGTCCAATAGAGCTTGACCTTCTGGTCCGGCAGCCTCGAAAGGTTGCGCCCCGTTTGCTATGAGGCGTTGCCCCTCAGAACTGTTAACGTCAAATAATTGAGACTGGGGGCCACGAACCGCTATCATGGTCGGAAGCCCTAACTGGTGACACAATTTTGCCCCGCCCATTCCGTACGATAAGCCCAAATAGATTTCTTTGGCCTGTTTGCGCGAGATTCCGGCCATATCTGCCATCATTTGGTGATTATCTGTGTTTGGGTCATTACGGTATTTGTCCCGAGCTTCAATTGCGGATAGCCAAGCCGGGTATCCAATCAGGTCTTTTGCCAAACAAGCGTAATGCACAGCCATACGTGGCTCCTGTTGACTATAGTCGTTTGACGCCCATAACATTCCCTCCTCTGGGAGATAGATGGATCGCCACATTGGCGCAAATTCGTCTCGTGCGGGCTGTTGTTGAAGGTTTGGGTGCTCAGACGACAAACGGCCGTAGGCTGCGCCAGCGGTCCCGTCTGCTTCGTTGTCTTTTTGACGGCGAAGCTGATTAAACGTTGCGTGAATCCGTCCGTTCACAAGATGTTCTCGAATAGAGGCCACAAAGGTGGTGCGCAGTTTGTTTGTTTTCCGTGCTCGTTCCAACAAATCGGCCACGGGGTGGTCGATTGAGCCCAGCAACCCTTTGTCTATATTGGGTCTGCCTTGAGAGGTTTTGCCCAACCTAATACCGATATGTTCAAGAGCTGGGGCAAGGGCTTCCGGTTTCCAAACGTCTCCTACAGCAATTTTGTGTCCTGTGAGACGTTGAACTTGAGCCAGAGCTTCCGCCTCTTTCTCCAATGCCCAGCGCTCAATCGCGTCCAAACGACCGCAATCAATCCTGACCCCCCGGCGACGAAGACCCACTAAAATTGGGAGCAGCCTAGACTCTAAATTGTATACATTCCAGAGGTCTTGTTCGTCGATCTCCCGTTCTTGACGTCTAAGAATGTTCAAAGGCAAACGCGCGTCTTCTTCGGCATAGGGCCCCACAAATTTCGCCGGAAGCCTCCACATATCGGTTTTTGGGTTAACCCCGTAATCAATCGCGGCAGCCTGCAGTAAAGCCTCATTTTTGCCGGGCAAACCCCACCGTTCCGCAATAGCCTGCATACTGTAACTATTGTGGAGTTCGCAAATCAGGGGATCCGCAATCTGTATGTCGCGGAAATAACGAACCCGTTCAAACCGGATGTTTTCTGCAGCCAAAAAGTCCAAATCGTAGGAGAGATTAGCCCCTACGAGATCCCCCGCAAACACTTTTGCCTGGGTGCGGAGATAGGTTAACACGCCTTCCACGGGGAGATTACCCCCACCATCATGCCTGATGGGCAAATACCCACTAGGACCATCCTCAATAGCAAAACTAATACCTATGATGTAGCTATTCGGACGGCGACCTGCTCCTGGCCCAAGCCTGCTTAAGTCTGGGTCTCGCGTCTCGCAATCAATAGCAACCCGTTTAGCACCTTCCCACGAAGGCAGCGCATGTAAATCGGGAGCCACCCAATCACTGGAAACGGTAGTGAACAATGGCGGCTGGAAATTCAACATCCGGCCTCCATTTTGCGTAGAAGATTCAGGGCTGCGGTAATTTCCGACTCCGATTTCCAATAAGTGAGAAGACGAACCACTTCGGCCTCATCCCCCGTCAACCCGTTCGCAGCGGCAAACGCTTCTGAAGTAACAACCACAGGAGCAGAACGGGGCTGCAAAATCCCGTTACGGTATAGGTCCTGAATCTTTTCGACATAATGAATGGCTTTTTCGATGTCTTGGCGTGGGTTCTCATGCTTTTTGCGATTACGGGTTATGTACTTAGTCGCACAACCTTCCGTGTAACGAAGGCCGTTTAATTCCACATAGTCCCAATGTTGAATAGGCGAGCGGTAATGCTCGCCCCCTACTTGTTTCTCATTTACGCTCATGGCAGATACGCCTCCTCATTGTCTCTAATGCGAACCAAAGCGGTATTGCCCACGACATCAACGACCTCGCCCAGCGACATACGTCTACCGATCATCCAATCCCAATTCATTTTGTGGCCTCCTTAATCTGTTCTTCGACGTCCTCAAAAAAGTCAGATAGACGATAGTGCGGACGAGCTTTCGCAACAGCGTAAAAAGCGCAAACGGGTTCTGGCAGATTACCCTCTAGGCCCCGCGTTTCTAGCACCGTCTCGCATGCTCTACGCATGGCCGTGACCGCTTCGTTGCCCAGGGCTTCTTCCTCCCGGCACCACAGCCACAGGTCCAGGGTGTCGACGGCCTTCAACCAGTTAATGTCTTCCGCTCCAATGTTGGAAAAAAGACCCAAAACCTTTAACACTCTCTGTTCGGCATTTTCGAACGATTGTCCAAGCTCGGCGTGGGTCCATTTTACCGGAGCAGGAAGATCACCCACCCACCGTTCTGCGCAATCGTGCCACTGAACCGCTTTGATCAAACCCAACGACGGGTTTGGGTGGAGCAGCAACAGAAGACTCACGGCCCCGTAACTATGTTGGGCCACGTCATATTGACCGTGGTGGGGTATAATGTGGCAACGACGCACCCTTCCGGCTTCTCGGGTTGCCAATACACGGATTAATAGCGCATCACAAGAATGATTACGGGTGTTGCTCATAACACTTCTCCTGCCCCCGTTAATCATACACAACCCCGTCGTCCATCGCCCGAGCTTTCCGAATCTCAAAAGCCGCTTTGCGGCGATTTATCCATTCGATCCCAGCCTTGCGCCAATCCTGAGCAGCCACGTTGGCTAATTCTCCCAGAGCCGCATCAAATCGGCCCGAGTCTGTGCGCTTAAAGGCACGATGGGCCCGCAACATCGGGATCGCAACGCGACAGAAAAACGGGTCACGAAACCCTTCTGCGTCCGGGTCAGTCAAAAACATCATCAGTTCGTTGTTCCAATCTTTTGTCGGAATCGTCACCAGCGGAAAAGGTTTCACTTCTCCAGTCACGTAGGGATCAGGAACCGTTCGACCTGTGAGAGGATCTGCCGCAAAGTCCGCAAGCGAAATAACCTTGCTCAACACATCTTCGTAAGCGTGGAAATTTGCGCTGACCTGGTAATAGGTTCCTTGATCTACCCCCACACTTCTGGCCACATATTCATGGAGATAGCTGAAATGGACAGCGTTAGCTCCATAAGCCCCCCAAATCAAATCGTTCGATCGATTCGTGACCACCATATCCAAGCGCCCATCGCAGGCAATTTGGAATACGGCTTGAAGGTTACAAGGGACATCTTTACCCTGACGACCTAAATCTGCCGAAGTGTCCCACATGGACAAAACTTGGCGACGATCGTTAGGATTTGTTTTTAGACCTTCAATTATCAAGGCCAGTTGATCCATTTGAAAATGGTGGCGCCAGCGGAACCCGTAAGCTCCGTGAAGCGTTTGTCCATCATCTGAATAGTTACGCATGCGCTCCACAAAATTAGCCACGTATTCCACATCATTGCGCCCACCCAACATCCAAAGACTTTCCATCAAATGGAAAAACGGGTTAGCATCCCGTTCTGCCCAAAACACTACTCGTTCGGCAGGGTGCGAATAGACCGTGGTCACTGGCTCCGGAAATACGCGCACCGGGCCGTTGCGAGAATCTCGGCGAACCCCCTCCTTTTTGAGCTGATACAAAGCCTCAGGAAGGGCTTGATGAACATTCCGAACCCTAATTATTCTCATTTGTCCCTCCTTTTAAATGAGTTGAGTGGCCTTGCGCCAGTCGTATTTTGACCGTGTTTGACCCTCCGACAGACGCACGCGCTCGTATTTATCAAATTCGCACAGGGTGTGTTCTACGTCTCGCATTTCAAATCGGGGGCTGTCGTCATCATCAGGCGGCCCAAAAACCTCATTAAATGAGGGCTCGTCTAAGGCGTTTAGCTCAACCATGAGCTTTATCATTTCGTTATTAGCTTGATCAGAACTAAGTCTCTTATTGAGTTCCCGCCCATACAAACGATTAAGCCCACGAATTGCTCCTGGCCCCGCGTTAGCCCATAAATAAATATCCGGTGCATCGGTCAAATAGCGAGTGTGGCGCAGGTCCGTCACCACTTCATAGGCCATAAATGGCCCCCAACCAATATACCGCGGTTGTTGAAATTTGGTCCAGATACTTTTGAGAGTCGGGACTCTTGCTAAGCCGTATTTAGCGGGCTCCAACTCGTACTCCCATTCTTCTCGATCCTCCCACAGCCGACCTAAAACAATTTCTCCGATATATCGGTGCTTAGTCCAATGGTACCAGAAAGCGTTTGGGTTTGATTCTGCTCTCAACAAATACGCTCCCGTGTACACTTTCTCGCCGCGAGCTGCGCGATTCTCTAGACCGGTTGTGATCCAAGACGGCTCAAAATTCGGATGACTGGGCCATCGTTCTGTTTCAATTAGTTCTGCCAGAGTATCTGGCCAATTCACGTATCGAGCGATGGCAAGCATGAACCAAAGATGTCGATGGTCCGCAAAAGGTTTGCGAATGTGCTTATCTATCCAAATTGTGGTGGTGTCGAGTTCCCTAAAAATGTTGCAAAAACGATAATTTTTCAATACCGGGTCAGTCGTCCACGGCCCGGATTTTCCGGCTTTCCTAGCCAAATAAATAGCGTGACGGGCTATCATAAAAGCAACAAAGTCTTTAAAACGTGGAGTCGTCATCATTCACTCCCTAGTTTATTGATTAACGCCAACAAATCTTCGTGGGCCGTTTCCCAATGAACATCGGCCACAATTTCACCTGCGGCCAAAGCCTTGCTCCGGATACGGTTAACTGCGCGGTGTTTCTCAGCCACCACATCTTCTTGAAAGGGTTTTCCGCCGTTGCGAATCCGGACACGCTCCAAACAGACATCTAACGGGGTGTCCAAGAAAGTCCAAACCATCCCGCCCTGATTTCTCGACCACTCCAACCAGGAGTTGAAAACAGAACTAGTTATTATTCCCTCAAACAAAATAGTTCTTACCTCGGGCTTCTTGCCAACCAATTCAATAGCTGCCCGAGCAGCAACTTGAGTCCTGACTCGGTCCAAACCAACGGTTTTGGCTTTAACGGCGGGTGTGTAATCGCCAATCAACGCCAAACCTTCTGGACAATACGTAACCGGTATCGGCTTATGATTGGGGACCGTTACGTAATCCACATAACAACCCGGGTCCGTCGCAAAACTGCGCAATAGTGTAGTCTTCCCGGAACCGTTACACCCACGAACATTAACATATTTCATTGATCCCTCCTTTCTCGGTTAATCAATCTGAACAATGGGAACAATCTTTTTGTTAGGCTGGGTCGGTTCGACGGCTGCTTTAAAATCCAAATACCGTAGAGCCTTTGCCGCACCAAACAACTCTGAGCCACAACGAGGGTTTCCGCCATTATCCTCCGCACAGTACAAACAACCCGAAGGAGCGCATTCTTTGACCTCTTGAAAAAGCTGCGTTACGTCCGTTCGGGTGAACACAGGAACCTTCTGACCGTGACACTGATCCGCCGTCGTCATTTCCCGGCCCAGAGACACCCAAGCCGGTTCATTTGTTTCCGGCTTGCCACGCCGGTATTCATAGCACGTGGCGTAGGTCATTCCCAATTCTGTGGCCCATTTTCGGTACAAATGATGGGCCTCGATTCTGTAAGATTCCGCGACAGTTTTCTGGGCCCCTGCTTGATTCTCCGTGAATAATTCTTCAAAAGCTTTGGTACGTTCAGAGCCAAACCGTTTACGGAGTCGTTCCACGAAAGTCGGAGCCCAACTACAGTTGGTTTCCACAAACTTAACTATGACGTGATTATTCCCTGCCGCAGCTAAACGCTCAAACAGGCAACGAATATCGTCGTGGGTTACGACCCCAGGAATTACCGGGTTAACCTGAATGGACGTGTAAATACCTTGGCGGCGTAATTCCGCTATTTCATACAAATGGTCTTGCAGCGAAATTGCTCCCGGAGATAGTTTATGCCAATCTTGATCATTTCCTGTGTTCAACGATTTCTGGGCATAACTGTAAGGATTCCGCTTCAAGAGGTCGATAGCCCAAGACGGATAACGAAGTCGGCTGAGAAAAAAGATGGGTAAGCCCAATTCCACAAAAGCCTCAGCCCCCTTTTGGGTGTTATGGTAAATGTCCTCAATTGGCAAAAAGGGGTCTGTAAAGCTGGAAAAGTAACCGGCGGCAGCTGTCCGCATTTTTGACAACATGTTGCGTACTTGCTCCCCGTAATTCAGCGGAACGGCAATGAGGCCCGTTCCCCGATAACCCCGGAACCCACTGTTGATGTAACAAAAAGCACAGCCCACGGTACAATAACCGCCGTAGGGTTCTGTCAAAATTGCTTCGCTAAAACAAGGGCGAGCACGAGAGCCCCGCTTATTGTTGTGTTTATCCTGATACCAACCTTGAAGGGGTTTGGCGTTCGGAATACGGACATGAGGCGGGTAGTTAACGTCATTAAAAGCAAGATACACCTTGACCTCTTTCATTGATTCGTCCTTCGCGTTGCGAACCATCCCGACTTTCGCCATGCGAAACTTAGCCCTCATACCTGTTAGCGGATCGTCTTCTTCCTCAATCGGACCCAAAAATTTGCGCTGGTTTGGGTCAGGGCGCATGAAGTAACGGTAAGCCGCGTTGGTTTCTTCGTTTAGCCACGATGCGTGATCCACAGAACTCTCCTCTCCTAAGAAAGGTTAATGGTTTGCCTGAAAAAGTAAAGTAGCGTTAATTGGCTTAGCTCACCGCCCCGCCTTAAGGTGGCGAGCGTTGCGGTCCTTCCGCATTAGGACCCGATATTCCAAAATACAATCGGGCGCGACACGACGGCAAAGTTCCACGGTTCGCTCAACCACTTCCATGCTTTGAGATCATAAAACTCATTACATGGGAAAGGGGCTTTAACCCATCGGGCAGCGTCTCCATACTTGTAGCCCTCATCGATGAACTTAACCCGATGCCCCAAGGTCACGCCAGCGGCTTGCTCAATGTATCGTCGCACTGCATCTTGGCTCCGCGAATAACCCATGTGAAGTATGACGTCATAGTGGTGAAGCAATCCGGCCTCCGCAAAACCCTTAAGCACCCCGGCAGCAACCGTCCCAGAACTGATGCTAATGATTAACGTCCCAGAGGGTGGAAGTAGGGGAGCCGTCCGAATGGCCTCAGCAGCGTTCTCTGTGATCGCCTCAGGTAACTTCAGGGCGTTTGGCATTAGGTAGCTGTCCGGATAATTTTCTTGTAAATGTTTTTTGGCTTTATGGTACAAAATTGCAGAACGACCCGCCGGAAAGTCAACGAGATCTGCCCCAAGCCGACGTGCGTTCTGTTGCTGAACGCGCGGAGTATCCATGTCCCCGTCTCGCTTAAAACGAGGCCAATAATTCACCGCTTTCTTCCCAAGGTGTTTACAAACATAGGCCACAGCCCAACCGGCCTTTGAATGAAGGGTGTCTAGGCAACCAATTACGCTTTCGGAGCGATTCTTGATGTGGGCCACCACTCCACGAATCTTGCTGAACGATGGCCCAGGAAACGGGCAACAAAGGTCCTCTCGCTTAACAATAATGGGTACTCCTTTCAATTCATGGGTTTCAAGAGGAGTGTTATTAATGATCACGTTTAGCGCTCCTTGTGAACACGTTTTAGGGCGTCATACAATTTGAACAGCTTTGTTTTTTCTAGGTACATGACCCGACCACACTTCCGACAAATCGCCGCCCCGCGAAGATAACGGCTTTGACCGTAATACCAATCATGAAAACACAAACCCTGGTTGACCCCCCGAAACCACCAGAAGGTCCCGCTCACTACGGCAAGAAGAACAAACCCCCAACTCATTCCCTTTGTTCTTTTGGCATGTGGTGATAAAAAGACCGAGCTGCGACACTGCGCTCTATCCAGGGGATAAGGCCCTTATTGACTTCCCGAATATCATTCCACAAGGGGTAATGACCGTTCACGTGGGATTTCCATTTGCACAAAATGGTTTCTATTTCTTGGATATTTACCGGGCGATCAGCTAACGGAGGAGCTGCGTAATCACTAAAATAGCTGATCAAGTATTCAGCCACCCCATTTAAAATTGTTTCTCGCGCAGGTTTCTTTTTGTCTGAGTACTTAGGCGCCTCTCTTTGTTCCCACAACATTATCGCCGCTTTCTGTGGGTCCTTAAACATGAATACGGCGGCATTGTCAAAATCCACTGAGACACCCGTCACGCGGTCTAGCATGTCCGCGATTTTGAAACCTATCCACGGTCCAAAACCTCGATGATTCTGAGCCCGATCAGATACTGTTTTAAGTGACAAGCGTTCCCCTTCACTGCGGGCACTTAATGCCCGCACCATGTCTTCCGGGTTTGGATAACGAACGCAAAGGTCAGCTACAGAATCTGCCGCAAGGCGGGAGCGAAAATGTCGACGCTCGTGCCCACGAGGCCAACGACCCCCAACAGGCGATTCTTCTTCATTGCGGGCTGCGACTTCCATCCAGTGCCAAAATTCTTCTCCCTCCTTCTCGCTCAAAAAAGAAGCAACCCCCGCATGATAATAGCACCAGTACCCAAGAAGCCAGCGATTAATTTGGGACTCAGAAAAGTCCCCCGCTTTCCTTGCTGAAACCAGGGCGATATAAATTGGGTCCAGGTCGCCGTGGGATAACAGATGGCGACCAAACGGTTCGATCTCTAGTCGCAAATAACTCCGCATTGCGAACAACCCCGTGGTAATTGTGGTCCTAAATTGTCTCCCCGCCTTCCGGCGGGGAGACGTCAGATTCAAAACTCCAGGCTGGCTTGTTGACCTTTCTTCAGGGGCTTATGGGGCGGGATAGTGTAACCCGTCGGAACCACAATGTGGAACCGCTCCGCACCATCTGCGTCAAAAACAGACCGGACTCCGTAGCCCTTCTGCTTCATATCCCAGCTAAAACCAGAACGCACCGTGGCTTCCGTCCAAGGTCTCTTGCCACCGCTCAGGGCTTCAATCAATTCAGCCATGGTCGCGCCGTTCGGACGAGCCAGCATATCCAGAAGCACGGCTTGTTTAGACCCTTCCCGGCAAGGGATCGGAGCGTGTCCCGGAGCAGGAATATTTGTGCCCCGACGTTTTTCCTTCGGGGTTTCGGCCTCAGGAGCCTCGGCCTCAGGAATCTCGGCCTCAGGAATCTCGGCCTCAGGAGCCTCGGCCTCAGGA
>CAKZMM010000079.1 GCA_937128505.1 uncultured Thermogutta sp. | reverse complement strand
CAAAAAATGCGGAGACCCCCATAGACAGGGGCGTGACTTTTTGCCATCATTACGATGGGTAAGTGAGTAGCCCGCATATGCCAAGCTGAACCCCATCATGCGTTTTTCGGCAGACAGAGATTCAGCAGGCGGGATCGTCGGAATTCTCGAACCGTTCGGAGAGACTGATCAAGGGAGCAGCTTCCCGCCCGGAAACCTTTTTTGTATTAGGAGTTTCATCTTCAAACGGAATAAGTGCTCGTTCAATTGGGACAAGGGGCCGGCACCACTTCCGAGAAAACGGTCATGTGTGCCTCAGGGCCGGGGGGACACCACAGGGCATGACCATAAGCTGTGGGGAGCGCTGCCATGGTATGCGGTGTCCTGGCCTATCCGACCCTAGTTCTGAACCGTAATTGGCAACCCATTCGGATTGCCACGGTGGCTCGGGCATTGGTTATGGTATTTAACGGCACTGCCCGGGTCGTGGATCCCGAAAGCTTCCAGACCTACTCGTGGGCCGATTGGTCGCGAATTCGCCCACGGGAAGGAGAGCGCTTCATTCAGGCCGTGACCATGCGGCTCAAAGCGCCGGAGGTAGTCTGTCTTAACAATTGCGACAGAGTTCCGACAAACATTGTGACATTTAGTCGTCGGAATCTTTTCAAGAGAGATCACTATGTTTGTCAGTATTGTGGCAGACAAGCCCCGGCAGATGAACTCACCATTGACCATGTAATTCCGCGGTCGCAGGGCGGTCTATCGACCTGGGAAAACTGCGTTTTGGCCTGTCTCGAATGCAACAAGAGAAAGGCCGATCGCACACCCGAGCAAGCCGGCATGAAACTGCGGCGAAAGCCATTCCGGCCAAAATGGCAGCCCCTTTACGCCATGAAAGAAATTCGCATAGAAAGTTGGTCCCGATTTATAAGCGAGGCTTATTGGAACACCGAGTTACAACGCTGAAATTTGAGAAGGGGCCTAGCCTGTAATCAGGGGCTTTACTCGGATTTGTCACATGGCTAACCTCGAACGGGCCCACTGTCTGAAACGATCGGCCGACATTCACCTTTAAGTCTGCCCGTTTATCTACATTGGCTTTTCCCCTTTTTCTGTATTATCTATATTTCCCGTCTGGTTGTCCTTGACTTCCGCAGAATGTTCCGGGCTTCTCGTTGCTCGGGGCATGTCGTTTTTTAGTCTGCCAGACACAAGATTTCCGGCCCGGCGTACACAGAACTCGCCTAAGTAAATTCACCCATGGACCTGGGTAAATTCCGCCGTAAACGCACCTTTTGTGAGTACGTTATCCTTGCTTTAGGGGGGCTAAACCTGAATCAGCTTCTGGATGATATCCACGGGTAGCCTTCGGGTAGCTTTACCCCTAGTTGAAGGGGGCTAATGGAGGACAAGCTCTCGGGTTTTTCGCGGAAAACCCCAGATAGCGGCTGCCGGCAAAGCATCAAGTTGTTTTTGAGGCGAAGCCCCACCCTGCATCTGAATTAATGCTCAGTTCTTTTGGCTCGTCCCTCGGGGCTGCGTCACCCGGCTTTCTAAAATTCTTGTTTCTTTTCCAAAATTCTCTTTTAGTTGGGCAGCTCCGCGGTTTTCCACTAAATTTTGCGAGATGTTGTCACAATTAGGTGCGGAGGGCCGTAATATCCTAAAGGAATCAAAAAAAGTGGTACGCGCTCCTGAGGAGTTAGAGAAGGAAAATGCAGAGAAACGAAAGATGCGAGTTAACCTAACACTTCCGTAGAAATGATGGTATTAGCAAGTCCGTTAAACCTGAGCAGTTTTTTCTCATTTTTCTTAAGAATGGCATGCCAAAGGGAAACAAGAGGTGGGACGCATCCGAAGGCTTAGAGCAATTGCAAACCAAATTTGGTTGCTAGGCAAATCTCCAAACCACCATATCATCTGCTACGGCGCAATCGAAAAGGGATGAATCAGACGCCGCGGTTACACAGACATCTTTCATCTTTATGCGCAGCTTTGGTAGTTTTTTCCGAAACTTTCCTTAATTATTAGCAAGCGCAAGCTCTAGACTGAAGGGCAGGGGCACACAGCCAGATATTGGTCGCAATGGAATTACCTGAGTTTTCAGTTTCCTATTGATTTAGAGCAGATTAGGCGTTCGATATCGAGCGAGTTTCCAGCTGGACCTACATGTGGGGCAGAATAAGTTACGGGAAGCCGAACTTTTTTAAAAAGGGCAGAACTATGGACTTCCGGCACCTTCTTCCATTTCTGATCTTGCTTGCGCTTGTGGCGTTTTGGCATGTGGCCCTTCCGCTTTTGATCCTAATTGCGATCGTGTCTTTCGTGACGAAGCTGTTTCTTAAGCACTGACACCGCTAATAATACGTTAAGCTTTGAGAGTTAACTAAATCACTCAGGTGGCCAATAGGTGCCAATTTTTTCCTTTCCGTTGTCGAATGCGGTGCATGTACTGTCCTTTGAAATCGTGCCGGGACTCTGATCGTTTGCGTGATCTAATTTGTAGTTTTTACCAATTTGTCTCCACATACCTTAGGGCGTATAACTCAAAGAAAGATTTCAGAACTTTAAAGTTTGCTTGCGTTGGGGTAAGTTATTTTAATTGTTACATTATTGTTTTTATCGTTTCGTTCTTTAGTCGCTTCACTTCCCTTCACCGATTTTTGAACGATCCTCTTAAACTTTTTGATTTTTCAAATTGTTTGATAAATTGTTTTGAAATTGTTTAATGAATTGATCGTTTCATACGCGACTTGCAAAATCCGTTTCTTTTCTTTGATATTTAGCTTACACATCCCACCAAAATTTCCCCTTTAACATCTGTTCTTTTGAATTTTTTCAAATCACCTCGGGGCTCGACCTGCAAAAAGGAAGCTGGCCTCCGAGATGAGTTGAATTGGTTTATAGAGATCCGTATTGTCGCCCATTGCTTCTGTTTAAGCCTTTTTACGAGTTTTTCATTCATTTTTCCCGAGGATTCTTGAGTTTTTTAGTTTTTTAGGGTTTGTGATTCCTTTCGACGTTTTCTTCAAACTTTTGTTTACGACCCCTGCGGAGTGCCCGCTCGCTTCGCACGGGGTCGTTTTTTTTGTGCACCTTGGTTTGCGAAACGGCCCGATTCCAATTTTGGCTTACTCCTCCGCAGCTGTCAGCCTTTGAAGCTGATGTGCGTATTCCTTGTAACAGCGGTGGTGATTTTCTGCCGCGATTGGTGATGAAGTGTGTTGGCCGTGGGTAGAGCAGTGAATCTGGCCGACAGAGATCGTTCGGAAGCTCTTTTACAATTCGCGTAGAAATCTCTCCTTCAACGCGTGTACAATAGTTTGAGCATAAAAGTGCGGGAACTGGCCCGGGCGGCCGCTGGTCGGCTCAATCGGTTTGACGATGTGGTTCGGCCAGAGGAAAGTCCGGGCTCCACAGGACACGGTGGTGGGTAACACCCACCGGCCGCGAGGCTAGGGAAAGTGCCACAGAAACCAGACCGCCACCCCGGCTATATCCGCCGGGAGGCAAGGGTGAAAGGGTGAGGTAAGAGCTCACCAGCAGGTCGGGTGACCGGCCTGGCTAGGCAAACCCCACCGGGAGCAAGGTCAAGCAGGGGACAGGGGCGGTTCTCAGGCGGCGAAATCCGCCGGAATCTCCCCGCGAGCTGGTCCGGCTCGACATGATCCCCGGGTAGACCGCTAGAGGTTCCGAGCAATCGGCATCCCAGATGAATGGCCGCCACCTCCGACTCGCGGAGGTACTGAACCCGGCTTATAGGTCCAGTTTCCGCATTTTTATGCTTTTCGAGCCCTCGCTCGACATACTCGCCTCATCAGCTTCTACACCCAGGGACATTGCAACTTTTCGCACCCACCCCGAAAATGGAATCGCGAAATAAAGGAGGATGATTTTTTCAGAACTATCCCGGGAAAATAGAGTCCGTTTTAAGCCGAAGGATTGGAGGTCTATTTCGCTCGGCTGGAGTCGGGGGGCGTTGTCACGAACAAAAAACCCCTTGAACAGCCAGGCTTACTCCGAGAATGAGGCTTTATTTTTTAGGGATTGCCCTACATATCTAATACTTGAATATTTTTTGATGTCGTAAACACGACGCTTGCTCGGAATTTGATTGGCCGATCCTCCATAGCTTGCACTTGAATATTTTTGATGTCTGGCTGGGGTGCTTTCTAAAGTTGTCTAGCGGCTAGCCCCAGGACAGCTGCTGGGGCAAACACAGCGAAAAGAAATTCAAGAAGTATTTACGGCGGAGATCCTGCGTTTACCCTCAACCCTTGCACTTCGTCAAGCTACAAAGCGTTCCGATTGGTCGCGTTATCACCTGTTCCAACGAGACGTTGTATCGGATGGGTGGCCGAGTGGTCTAAGGCGGCAGTCTTGAAAACTGCTGTACCCTTGCGGGTACCGGGGGTTCGAATCCCTCCCCATCCGCTTTTAGAGCCTCTTTTCAAATTAGGTTCTAGCTGTTGCGAGGCGGCGTGCCATCAGGCTGATCATACCATATAGATGGATCACCGCTTCGCTTGACTGCGGGTTGCGTTCGTAGTCTTTACTATGCCTTCGACACCGACCCAGCCAGGCGAAAGTGCGTTCTACGATCCAGTGCTTCCGAAGGATCACCCACTGTTTGATCCCCATGGGCTGGAGCACGGCCTGCAACCTCCAATTAAACCTCGCCTTCACGCAAGCCGCCTGTCGCGGGTTGACGTAAACCCACGAGTCGCCTGCACTCCGTTCTATGCCCTTGGCTGATGACGAAGACGCCTATAGGTCAGCAGCGCCGCACAAAACGCCAAAACGGCAATCGTGGCGCACAAAAACCAGAAACGCACCGCAGATCATTTTGTCGCCCGTTCACTGTTCCATTGATCCGTGATCACGACCGCCGCCAGCTCCAACTGTCCGTCGTCTGTCAAAATCGTCGCCATTTTCTCCACCGATCCCTTTGCCGAATCAAGGTAGACCGTCAGAGTGAGCGTCTCGGCGTGTCTCGGCGGAATAGTCAGTGGCAGCCCGATGGGGCCGACGCAGTTGCAGGTGCTCACTGCGCCGACAACCCTAATGGGTGGAAACGACAGTTTCCTCACGGTAACCGTTACGGTCCTTTTCTCGCCTTTCGTCCCTTCACCCGTGTCAATTGCTTGCTGTAGGATCAATCCCATAGCTGTACCCTCAGAGCCAGCAAAAAATTCCCTACGCCGCCGAACTAGCAGACCGCCGCGCCCCAGGTTGCCACGAGGAGACCGACCGCCAGAAAGCGGCTTAGCAGAAACGGATGCCGTAGCCTCACTGGCCACGCTCCTCTTGCGTTGCACGCCTATTGAGTTCTGCCAGAGGCGGCCCGGCCGTGCTTCGCTCAGCCCTCACGTGACCACACGATACGCCAATCCCCGTCGGCTATTTGTTCACACAACAACGGCTTGATAAAATCGGTCGCATCGGGGTCCTCTTCAACATACAGCACAACGGGAGCGTTCTTCCAACCCTTGCTCAGGCTCAAGCATCGCGAGGTTCCCCTCGCCCAGAATAAGGCCGCTCGCAGCAAGGGTAGTCGGAAGGTAGGCCCGAATTATTTCACGCATGACCGAAAGGCCGATGGCGAGCCAGAACAAGAACACCGCGACCGCCCAGCGGATTGTCATGCACGACCGCTTTGCTTGGCACCGAATCATTAAGCATACAACAAGCAGGTCGAGTGTGCCGCTGTACAAAGAAGAGGCTTGTACGCGGCCGAAGTAACCCCACTGTCGTGACCTGAAAGCGCCCTGTAGAAGAAGATGCAACTGAACAGGGTGACGCAGGCCCGCGTGCGTCTGGATGATGTATCTTCGGAGAGAACGGCCCACCACGGGTGTATCGGAGTACGGCCTCGCGCTTCAGCTCCAGACCCAAACCGGGCTGTTCGGGAATCGGCAGCATGCCGTCGGCGTCGAGCCACCAACCGCCTGAACGGCGGTCATCGGGAACATCCACATTCGGCCCGTCGCTCGTCCTCCGGCAGCCACTCGAACACCGGAGGCTTGTCAGAGTCACACCTTAGAATGCCCTCCCTATCAATTAGGGGCATCCAGCTACAATTCGACGTACTCCTCGTACGAAGGTCCGATCCGTATGCTTCATCCTTCCAACGAGACAGGCATCACCCGAGCGAGCCCGAAACTCGCTCCCTCTATCCACTGATTTCCCGAAGCGGGCCGAATTCGAATGTGCACGCCGGCTACTTTTCTAGGCAACTTACAGACAAATAGTTCCACCACGCTATAGTGGTTACATCACGCTACAGATGCGCGAGCGCCGCCCGCGATGAACTACGGGGTGGCAATTTGCCAATCGAGGGGACCGGCCCTGACAACCTGTCAGCGATTTGGTTTCGCC
>CAKZMM010000078.1 GCA_937128505.1 uncultured Thermogutta sp. | reverse complement strand
GAGCTTATTTCCCGTTGAGCTTGTTTCCGTTGAGCTTGTTTTCCGTTCAGATCATTTTGCGGTAGGCTTATCTCCCGTTCAACGTGTGTCAGGTGAAGCTCTATATGCCGTTAGGCCCAATTCCCGTTGCGTTTGTTTGCCGTAGAGCTTATTTGCTGCAAAGTGTATCTGCCGTTGAGGTGATTTCCGAAAGCGGTGGAGCGCCTTACTGCTTTCGGAAGTGGTCACCGGTTATGCTCTGATACTACTTCGGCCGTACAGGCCCTTAAGCGTTCTAGAAGGGGCCGAGACGCATCATTGATGATTTGCCTCCGCCGCTCATTTATCATTCGGCTCCTGCCGCCCGGCTAGCGATCAACCGCCGGGATGCGAAAAGCAGAAGGATCGCCGAGGAAATCGCCACCGCCGTGAGCACGATTGCCGGCAGATAGTTCCCGTAAAGCCAGTAACCGGTTCCGAAAAGGGCGCCGTAAACCAGCCCACAACCAAGTACAATGCACAGGATCCCCTGAGGTACTGACCAGACCGGGTCGGTAAGCGGCCCTTCGACCCCTTGCGATTCCAGTCGGGCTACGATTTTTTTCCAGCCGGGGCCACCAGGGCGAGTGAGCCGGCAAAACCGGGCCAAGGTTTCCAAGTCGGTGGGCCGACTCAAGAACGTCACCGCCAGCCAAGCCACCGTGGTGATGGCAACGCCGCAAACCATCCGAATGGCCTCGGCACTCATGCCCACTTCTATCCGCACTGGGAGCCCCCACGCCTGGGCCCAGGCGAGCACCGCTTGACGGACGGCTTCTTGCACGGCAGGAATAAAACTTTCCGGACAAAAAAATTGAAAATAGATGGCGACCGAAAACGAGACGATCATCGCCGTCAGCTCACTGAGGGCATTAATCCGCCACCAGAACCATCGCAAGATGAAAAGAAGTCCGGTGCCGGCTCCCACCTGGAGCATAATGTGGAAAGCTTGAAGGGCATTGCTCAAAAATAGTGCCAGAACCGCCGTGAGCACCATTAAAAGCAGCGTGGTCACTTGCCCGACTCGAACCAACTCTTTTTCCGTCGCTTGTGGGCGCAAGAATCGCTTATAGAAATCGTTGACCACATATGAAGCCCCCCAATTCAGATGGGTGGAGATCGTCGACATATAAGCGGCAATAAGCGATGCCAATACCAATCCCAGTAGACCGTGCGGCAAGAACGTGAGCATCGCCGGGTAGGCCAAGTCGTGTTGGAGAACCTGCCGATCAATATGGGGAAAAGCCCTGGCTAGCGATTCCAAATCGGGGAAGACCACAAGCGAACAAAGGGCAACCAGGATCCATGGCCATGGCCGCAAGGCGTAGTGGGCCACGTTGAAAAAGAGGGTTGCCCCGAGGGCGTGCCCTTCGTTTTTGGCGGCCAGCATTCGCTGGGCAATGTAGCCGCCGCCACCCGGTTCGGAGCCGGGATACCACACGCTCCACCACTGAATCGTGAGCGGGATCAAGAAGACCGATAATAACAAATCGGTATCCCGAAAGCTCGGAAAAAGCGATAACTTCTCGCGCAACACCTCATGAGCCAATAATCCGGAAAGGCCTCCCACCTCCGGATGTTGGAGTGCGACGATGGCCGCAGCGATGGAACCTACCATCGCAATGGTGAATAGGATAAAGTCGGTGAAAACGACACCGGTTAACCCCCCTAACACGCAGTAGATCACCGTTACAGTGCTTGCCACCAAAATCGACTGCAACGGGCTCAGGCCGAGCATGACACCCCCGATCTTGATCGCAGCCAGTGTAACGGCTGCCATCACCAGCACATTGAAAAATATTCCCAGATAAATCGCGCGGAAACCCCGCAAAAAAGCCGCGATCTTCCCACTGTATCGCAATTCGTAAAACTCAATATCGGTAGTCACTCCAGATCGCCGCCACAACTGCGCATAAATGAACACGGTGAGCATCCCGGTCAGCAGAAATGCCCACCATTGCCAATTTCCTGCAACCCCGTGTTGCCTTGTCATGTCGGTGACCAAATTGGGGGTATCCGACGAGAATGTCGTGGCCACCATGGAAAGGCCCAAAAGCCACCACGGCATGCGTCGGCCAGAGAGAAAATACTCTGAAGTATCTCGGCTCGCTCGGCGGCTCAGCATCACTCCCACCACCAATGCAATGCCGAAGTAAAGGATGATGATCAGCCAATCGGTGGCATCAAGCCTTGTTAGCCCGCTAATTTGGTTTAGCCAATCGCCGAGTTGCCGCCACATCGGATTGCTCCTCCACCCGGGGCTTTGTTCGAGCATTCACGGCCAAGGTTGGGGGAAACGCTCAACCCACCCCCCGCCGAACATTCGTTATTTAAGTGCAGGGTAATCCTGAGACACGCCTTTCAGACACCTCCAAGATTCCTGCAAGAGCTTGCACGATTTTGACAACCGGCTCGGCTTAGAACAAGATGGGCAGTAACGGCACGTTAACCGTGTGTGGTAGAACGCATCGCCGTGCGCAAAAAGCCCTCTTTCGGAAGTTCCCACAAATCGGCCGTAAGAAACCGCATCTTTTTTTGAAAACCTCAGATATAACCCAACTTACACTCGGTTTACAAAGCGATTAGGCTTAAGCGAGAATTACCGTTGATCCTTTTGCATCATCCCCGCAGAATTCCATACCAGGAGCGAGTGCCAAAAGGAGAACCGTTATGCTTCGCATCGACGGTCGGCAACCCGAGCAGTTGCGGCCCATCCATTTCTGCCGCGGTTTTACGGGCGCAAGTCCCGGTAGCGTTTTGGTTGAATTCGGTCGCACGAAGGTCCTTTGCACCGCGAGCGTGGAGGAGCAGGTGCCACCGTTTCTCGTGGGGTTAAACAAAGGCTGGGTTACCGCCGAATACAGCATGCTGCCGGGAAGCACCAATCCGCGAAAATCTCGCGAGCGGCAAGGGCGGACCGATGGACGTGCGGCGGAAATTCAGCGGCTCATCGGCCGCAGTCTGCGTGCAGTAACCGCGCTGGAGGCCCTGGGACCCCGAATCGTCTGTATCGATTGCGATGTCTTAGAGGCCGACGGCGGTACCCGAACCGCGGCCATCACGGGCGGTTGGGTCGCACTGGTAGACGCGGTGGCTTCGATTCGCTCTCAGCTACCGGAACCGACAATTTCTCCGATCAAACAATCCGTGGCGGCCATCAGCGTAGGATTGGTTGAGGGGAATTTCCTACTGGATCTCAGCCAGCAGGAAGATAGTCAGGCTAAGGTGGACCTGAATGTCGTCATGGGCGGCGACGGTCGCTTGGTGGAGATCCAAGGAACCGGTGAAGAAGCCACGTTTACCGAAGAAGAGCTTGCGGAAATGCTGCGGCTGGCCCGCCGCGGAATCGCTCAATTGACCGAACTCCAGCGGCAGGTGCTTGGAGCAGATTGGCCAATCGGATTGTAGGCTTCTAACCTGAGGCCGCAAGGGCGTTAGGCCTCTGCCGGGGAAGATGGGCCATCTTGCGGGGGTGATCACGGCGATTCCGGGCTGCGTTTGGCCGCGGATGGCTTGCGCCGGGGTAGGCGGTAGTCAAAAATCCTTGGTTTGTGACAAAGTTAAGTGTTTTTCTGCATGAAGTTGTCAACTTGCAGAATCTCCGTATTATGTAGTTAAGAGTTTCATGATGCTGCCATTAAGAGGGTTATGATGTTATTACTATTGCGTGATGTTAAGTGATGTCATTAGTCCGCTCACGTTACTATCCGCTCACGTTACCAATAGGCTCAGGTAACAATTAAAAGGCTCGATTATAAATTTCAAATTTTCATTTACAGGCTCAATTAAAAATTACACGTGATCAATAGGCCCAATAAACATTAGGCTTAATAAAAATTGGTAGGCTTCAATTGAAAGGCTCATAGGCTCATAAACAGAAGCTTAAGAAGCTTAAAGCCTTTTACAAAACGAGAAGTGTACAGCCGCCGGCACATCGCCGGCAAAAAGGCCAGGCTCCGTGTCAGAAAAAATTCAGAAAATACAGGGATTTCTCAGTCGGGCCCGCCCCGGGCATTGCGTCGCCTCCCCGGAACGGTCAATCAAGCCCGAAATAATCCCGAAACAATAATTTTATTCACGGGTAATGATTGGCCTCGATGAGAGATCCCATTTGCTTTTAGATCAGTTTTTCGGAGGAACGACTTAACATGACTACCCAGATTGAATTGGCTCGGGCTGGAACGATCAGTCCCGAGATGGAATATGTCGCGAAGTGCGAGCACTTGAGCCCTGAATTGGTGCGCGAAGAGGTGGCCCGGGGTCGTATGGTTATCCCGGCCAATCGTGTGCACCTTCAGAAGGGGTTGCGCCCCATTGGAATCGGCATTGCTTGCCGCACAAAAATCAACGCAAACCTGGGCAATTCCGCATTGCAAAGCGACCTGGCTTGTGAGCTGGAAAAGGTCCTTCTTGCCGTGCAATTGGGCGCCGATACGGTAATGGACCTTTCTACCGGGGCGGATATCGTGGCGATTCGTCAGCGGATAATCGACTCGGTGCAAGTGCCGGTGGGAACCGTTCCCATTTATCAGGTGGCGGAGGAGCTAACCGACATTTCGGAGATGACCGTTCAAGGTTTCCTCGATGTCGTCGAGCAGCAGGCCGCGCAAGGCGTGGACTACATGACAATTCATTGTGCCTTGCTGCGCGAGCACCTGCCGCTTGTCGAAAAACGTGTGACGGGAATCGTGAGCCGTGGTGGCTCGCTTATTGCAAAGTGGATGGCCGCGCACCGGCAACAAAATCCCCTTTATACCCACTTCGATGAACTTTGCGAAATTATGAGGGCCTACGACGTGACGTGGAGCCTGGGCGATGGCCTGCGTCCCGGTTGCCTGGCCGATGCGAGCGATGAGGCCCAATTGGCCGAATTGAAAGTCATGGGGGAGCTAGCACGGCGTGCCCGGGCCCATGGCTGCCAAGTGATGATTGAGGGTCCGGGGCACATTCCGATGGATCAGATCGAAATGAATGTGCGGCTTCAGCAACAGTGGTGCGACGAAGCCCCCTTCTATGTGTTGGGGCCATTGGTCACCGATGTTGCCCCGGGTTACGATCATATCGCTAGCGCCATCGGGGCGGCGATGGCGGCCTGGTACGGGGCCGCCATGCTTTGCTACGTTACACCGCGGGAACACCTGGGCCTCCCCACCCTGGAGGATGTCCGCCAAGGAGTGGTGGCGTATAAAATCGCGGCACATGCTGCGGACGTCGCGCGGGATCGAACGGGGGCCCGCGATTGGGATGATCGAATCAGTCGGGCACGATTCCATTTCGATTGGGAGGAGCAATTCCGGCTTGCCATCGATCCCGAAACTGCTCGGCGGATGTGGGAAGAGGTGGCACGGCCTGGCACCTCGCTGACGGCAAAGTATTGCAGCATGTGCGGGCCGAAGTTCTGCTCCATGCGTTTATCGCAGGATGTGACAAAAAGCGAACGGGGTAGCTCAGTGCTGCCCCTTGTACCGTCTGCGGTCGGAACTTCCGCTGAGGGCCAAGCTATCGAGGTCTCCAGGACTCAACCTGCCGCGGGTACCCACACACAGGGGGGGTAAGGCACATTAGTCCCTGTTGCAGAAGCTTGCACGCATACGCGGGAGCAATCCCGGCCGTTTTCGCGGCCGTCGCCAGACACTCTTGCAACCTCTAGCCCGTTGCTTCTGGCTCTGCTTCTGGCTCAAAGATCGGTTCCACGGGAACGAGTATGGGCTCGTCATCGTCTGCCGGACGCGGGACCGGAAAGGGGAACCGCAGGCCAGGCAGCTCTGTGGTCTCATCAAGTCGCGGCGGTTGGCCGCTCGGCGCAGCCCGCTCAAATTCCTCGGGCGATGTCAGCCAACCGCGGCGAAAATCTCCCCGGGGAGCTTGGGCTATTAGGCTATTTCAGCCGTGGCATGGATCAAAAAATGAAGATGGGATAAATAGAAAAGATGAGTAGCTGATAAGGTCTTGTTTTGCTTTTTCGGCGTATCAACCGGGCTTCGTTGGAACAGGGCAGCGGCGGTAAAACCCATCCCGTAAGCCTCAATAAGTGGACGGCGTTACCGCCCCGATAAATGGAATGCTTTAATGCCCGCATCGGGGAAGCTTTTTAGGCCACCTAAGATTTACGGTGAGCATGAGGCGAGCTACTGTATCACGGGGCGCGGCCTTGCCGGTCACCGTTTTGTAGCTAAAAATCAGTGCCGGGCGTGTGAGTCCTTTTCGATGGACTAGGTTGGGGCAACCCCGGACGCAAAGGAACTCCTTGGTTTGGTGGGCGCAAAGGAAATAACCTGCGACGGCTGTTAAGCGGTTGCCCCCGATTTAATTCGACTCATTTGATCAAGCGGGCACCGATCATTTGCCTGAGAGGGCACTGATAAAGCCGGGTAGCGATCGCTGGGCAAGTACTCTGCGATATAGTGCAATGAAACCCACCGAACGTTGGGGGGCGCAGTGTCGATCATTTTTAAGGTTATCTTCGATTATCCGAGACAGCTATCTTGTATCTTGGTTCCATGGTTCCATGGATTCTACTTCTGAGACGTTTTAACACGCGGTTCAAGGGATCTTGCCATGCGAGGGTCTCATCCTACTAAACAGACAAGTGGAGTTTTTTTACTTCGCTTTTTTCAAGCCGCCGTCTTACTGCATTGCGTTGCCGGCGTGATCTTTGCCGCGCGATGGATCGGCTTTTTCAACAAGCCTTTCCTTCGCCCTCCAAGCGGGGCTCCTACCCCGGAGACCGTCGCATGGAATCAGTCCGGGGCCTCCCGACCGGCGGACCATTCCTCCCCTGTAGATCAGCCGTCGCTTGCCGGTCAGTCGCCGGGGGCACCCCGGCCCCAAGATCCTGCGAAAAATCCCGACTTACAGCGAAGCGGTAAATTGCCGTCCTCTTCCTCGCAACAAACTCCCGTCACATCGGGCGACGTTCGGCCTGAACGGCACGATATGCCCCCTCCCGGGTCACAGCCTGGCGAAGGCAAGCCCGCCGCAAGTTCGGGCGGGGTCCGGGCCGATTCAAGCTCGGCCCCACGCGCGGATTCGCTAAGTCAAATGGAAACATCAAGCCCGGAAGCCGCACCGACGCTCCACCAATGGGAAAAACAAAGTGACGAGAAGGGGGAGTTTTGGTGTTGTGTCCGTTGCGGAATGCGGGTTCGTTTTGGCCCCGAGGCCTCTGGGCAGATTCAAGAACGCACTTTGGCTTCCCTGAACAAATCGCGGCCCTGCCAAGGTCAATTGCCCGCTCCATCCCCAGCGGAAATGGTTGCCGCAAAGAGCTCGACACTGGAAATTTCCCCGGAGCCCCAAGCTCCCGCCGCCCCTGAGTCAAGCCCGGCAGAAAATGCAGAGAATGTAGCCTCTCAGGGAACGAAGCCACTGGCTTCTGCCGATTCTGCGGCATCCGCTCCCCAACTTTCCGAGGAAGTGCTGAGCAAACTCGATCGCCATCTCGAGCAATCATTGCGAAGTGCTTGGGGTTCTTTGCAGTCTCACGATACTGAGAAAGCGAGAGCTCAATTGAAACTGGCCAAGCAAGTTGCGCGGACTCCGGAGGAGGCCGAAGCGGTCTCCGCCCTGGAAGAGCTGGCGGATCACTTGGATGAATTCTGGCGGGTCATGGGCGGGATTATCGCCTCGCTTGAGTCTACTGAGGTCATCCCCGTAGCTCAGACGGAAGTAATTGTCATCGAATCCAGTGCCACCGAAATCACTCTGAAGGCCGAGGGGCAAATCCGCACCTTTGCCCTCCGGCAAATACCCTCAAGCCTTGTGAAGACCCTTGCTTTGAAACGCTTTGGCACCGACCCGGCTAGCAAAGCAATCGTGGGCATCTATTTTGCGATGGAGCCCCGGGGCGAACCGGAGCGTGCCCGGCAACTTCTAGAGGAGGCGAAACAGGGTGGTGTGGATCTCAGTTCAGTCGAAGTCATCCTCAAACACTTCAACCCGCGCTTGCGGTAACCTCGGCTTTTCACCCATGTTGGGTGATCCATTGTGTGATTTGGCCCCCGATCTATTTCATATCGTGATTCATCACTCATATCATGGTGTCATCTGGCCCAAGATCTAATTCGTATGTCGGTAGCAGGCAAGCGCGGATTTGGATGTAATGGTCTGGATTTGATTCTCTTAATTACCGTCGGTAGTAGGCAAGCGCGGATTTGGGGGGGCCAAAAGAGTCCATGAACCGGAAGCGATCCCGACCCCGCCTACGCCCTTGTGCTTCCTTCGCACACCCCCTTGCCGGGGCTGAAATTGACCCGCACTTGCGCTTCTAGAGGTAGGGATACGGAAGCCGGTGGCTACTTCCTTTTGAGGATCAAATCTCTTTTATTTTGAGGATCAAATCTCTAAGACGGTAAATGTTCGACACACGGAGGTCGGCAGGACTACCGGCCGCGAGTGCTCGAACGACCTGAACCGCGGGATCCCCCCGCGCCTCCCGATCCCTGGAACGAAGGCGGCCCGCCCATCATCCCGCCGGGAAAACCACCGGGGCTAAAGCCCTGAAAACCACCCGGAAATCCGAACCCGCGAAAAGTTCGGCTTCGATCACTCGAGGAACTCGAGGAGGGGGGGCTGCCGGGCGAGGTCGTGCGGGTGGTTGTTCCCCCACCGGCTCGGCCGAACTGAACCGAGTCCCCAAGCAGGGCCGTCAAAGCCTGCTGAACCGACTCCGGATTGGCCTGATGCAGCGTGACGACCCGCGTGGCTTGGGGCGGCCTTTCGGCAGCACGGTCAAGGGCTTCGATCAACTCTTTTACTTCTTGGAAAAGCGGCTCCGGTGCGGCCACGATAACCGAGTTGGTCCGGGGATCCACCCCGATGGACATCCGCTGGGTTTCCTCGGCGGTGCTCCGGCGCGAAGTACCGCCCCGGCCCCCGCCCCGCATCGACTGGAGCAGCTGAATGAATTCTTGAGGATTCGGCGGTCGGCCGCCTTGTCCGCCGCCAGCAGTCACCAAACGATCTTGATACACCTCGCGAACGATTTGGGCCACTTCCTCAGCCTGCATATTGCGCACCGGTACCAGCCGAGGCTTCGGCTGGGCCAAGATTTCCTCCGGGCTCTCCTTTTGGTCCAACACGCGCAACAATTGCTCGATGATCTCCAAGTCGGCAGGGGTGGCTTGAACGATGAGGGCATTCAGGCGGGAATCGGGCGTAATTCGCAGAGTGCCACTCGGGGTGACCGTCCCCCCGGTTCCCCCCAAACCCAAAAGCGAACTGACCAATCCGCCCCCAACCTCGCCAAAAGCCGCTCCCGCCAGATCCCGCAGCATGTTCCCCCCAGTCGGAGCCGTCGCGGATACCGTCAGCGTTCCCCCCCCGAATACCTGGTCGAGCACCTCGGCCACCGCATTCGCTTTCGCATGTTTGAGATAGAAAATCGTGAGTTGAGGTCCGGTGCTCGTGGAGCCCGCCAAACCGCGGACAATCTCTTCGATCAAATCCAACGCTGCCTCGTCTTCCGAAGCGATCATTAATCCCGTGGGACCCGGGGCGATAATGACCGCAGGAGCTCGCTCCGGCACTTGCGGAGCCATTGTGGGCGGGGCTACCGCCTGGACAGGCTGACCGGAGCTAACCGCTCCTCCAGAGGCGGAAGCTTCCTCCGCCGCGCTGACCGCAGCATTTGCCCCCGGCTGACTGGCTCCGGCATTCGCAGTAGCGGAAGGCGCATTAACCTGATTTGTTTCCCCAACACCTTCCGCAGATGATGCCCCCCTTGGCTCGGTCGATCTTAGTTGCTGTGATGAGCTTTGTGCCGGCGGGCCAACTACCTGGGCGACCAGCCCGGCATGGGCTGAAGTACCCGCCGGGGTTGAGGCCGCGGATGGAGCGGCCTGCGTCTCTTGAGCTGCCGCGGAAATTAGGCGGATTAAGCCCTCGCTATCAGATCGCTGGAGCTTTTCTCGCACCGGTGATTGTTGCTGCAAGGCCCTCCCACCGGCACGGGACCCACCCGCGGGATACTCGCGCAAATCCGGGGAGGCTTGAAATCTCCGAGGGGTGATCCTGCCTGCGGTAGGTTCGATCGGCTGATCGAATCCAGGCGGAATATTCATCGGCTCGACGGCGCCGGGTGCTTCCGGAAGTGGAACTCCCGGCGGAATCGGCACCGGTTGAAGCGGTTGCAACGGTTGCACTGGCTGAATCCCATTTGCGCCGCCAGGCGGAGGGGCGGGAAGGAAGTGCGATCCCGGCCACATTTCCGAAGCATCGCCTGGACCAATCTCCCAGCCGGGGCCCCCCGGAGGACCAGGCGGTCGAAAACCTTCTGGTGCCCAGGGTATCGCCCCCGGTCCGTCTGCCGGTAAAACCCAACCCCTTTGCTCGGACTCAGCGGCGGGAGGATTGGTCATCCCCGTACCACCCCAGCTTTGACCGGGCCAAACACCCGGCGTCAGGCTACCTGCGGAGGGAACGGTGGCCGGCATACCGGACTCCGCGGGGGTGCGGCTCGGAATGCTACTGGAAGGGATCACAACCCGCAGGGGATTGGCCCGCATACTTGGCCAAAGCTGTTCCAATCGTTCCACCACCTGGCGAGCCGCTGGCCCGTAGACCGGCAGGATCCGAACATTGCCGGCACTGGTGACCTGTCCTTCGCCTAACCCTTCGCCCATTTTTTCGAGCAGGGAACGAATCAAGGCGACTTCGGCCTCGGTGCCGCGAACCAACAGTTGCCGTGCCGTCAGATCGACCTCTACTTTCACCGTGGTTTTGCCATCCTGTCCGGCGAGCAACTTGGTGATGGCGGCGGCCGCAATCTGCGGATCCAATCGCCGCAGGGGGATCACTTCAACTCGACCGGTTTGACGCCGCAATTGATCGATCGTGGCTCGAATCGTGGCGTGTTCCGAAGGCCGCGCCAAAGCCACGAGATGTCCCGTCTTTGGGTCGGTAGCCAATCGAACTCCCGGAGAGCCCGCCAGGAGCGTCTGCGCGACCTGAAGCACCGTCTGGGGATCTGCCGGCGCTGTGTCGTAGACTTCCAGTTGCAAAGCACCCTCGGGGCCCGACATAGAACTTTCGGCCCCTGGAACATCGATCGCCTTCAGAATCTCGGCGACCTGCCGCACCCGCGAGGCCTTTCCGGACACAAAAAGCCGCATCCCCAGCAGATCGGCCGCCAGTCGCAAAGAACCATCGGGAGCCGCCGTTTGGTCGGCGGGAATGCCCAAAAGTTGTCGAATCACGGCGAGGGCTTCATCCGGCGTCACGTGCTGGAGGGAAAAGCTTTGGATGGCCTCCACCACACTTCCTTCAGGACTATCGGCCCTTTCCAACACCTCGCGGATCACTCGAAGGCGACCAGCTGTATCCGTCACCAAAAGTTGCTGGGCTTTGGGTAGAATCACGACCGATCCTTGCGGGCCGAGCAAACTGCGGATTTCCTGCTGCGCCTCTTCTGCCGACAGCCGGCTGAGCTGGAACAAAGTGCACACCAGTTCCCACTCCCCACGTTGGTCCAGGTCGTTCTGCGGAACCACGCTGACCAAATTCGGCGGGATGCCATCCTCCAAATTTATCAGGATCAACATCTGACCTCGGCGGACCAACGTGTAGCCTTTGGTCAACAGAATGCTGTTGATCAGATCGATCGCTTCCGAAATGGTATAAGCACGGCGATCCGAATAATTGAATGTTCCGTGAGGGGGTCCTTCCATCACCAGCGATAGCCCGGCCCGTTCCGCAAACCACTCTAAGACATCCCCCCAAGGCTGGAATTTGAAGTTAAAAACGATCTTTCGCTCCTCCGGCGGCGTTGAATCCATCAAAGAACGTGGGGAATCGGCCGGAGGAGACACCGCTCCCCGCGAATCCCGGGGAGGAACCCCGAGCGGAGCCGTCACTCGCACGCCTTCCGGAGGGGTAGGACCACCCGGCGCCCCTTGTGCCGGCGGCCACTGGCCGAATCCGGGCACAGGCCGAGAAGGCTGAAACCCAGGCGGCCCGGCGGGGGGAGCCGTTCCCGGCAGTTCGCCCGCAGGGGCAGTGGGGCCGGAAGCCGGCGGTATACCGGCGGGGCTGGATACCGTTGCAGGCGGTTGTGCAACTTCCGGGGTTGCCGGCTGCGGTGCCTCAAGAGTTTTCAGTGCATCGCCCCGAGCAGTTTCGGCAGCCTCCGCGGAGACAACAGCAGGTTTAGGGACCGATGCATCAACCGGCACCTGGGGTGCCGGCACAGCGCCTTCTGTTATCGGAGCGGAAGGTTGCGAAGTCGCCGGGGTTTCCGGCCTGGGTGCCGGGGTTTCGGGTTTTGACTTTTGCGGTTGCGAGGAGGCTTCGCCAGCACCAGCAGGAGCGGAGCTGGTCACCGCTGTTTCATTACCCGTTGCTTGACCGGCTGATTGTACGTTCGATTGCACATTTTCCGTACTTGGCGAACCAGGCGGTTGCGGCGAAGCTTGAGCAGCTGGGGCGGCCGGCTGATACGCCGGGCTTTGCACTGATGCCGCCCCGGCGGTACCCGCGGGATCACCCGCCGTATCAGCGGAATTGCCCAGGTTCATTGCAGAGTCCTGCACCGAGGAGGTAGCCGAAATGGACCCGGGTGTACTTTCGGCGGCTTCCCGGCGCGAATCCCCGCCGGAAGTTTCCCCCGGCACTGCTGAGCCCCCTCTCGCTGGAGAAGGCGGTGGAGACGCGGTACCGGGCTCCCCATGCGGATTTGCCGCTGGCTGGGTGGGAGCGGCGACTCCCCCCGGACGAGCCGGGACCGCAGCGGGGGCAGGAGGTGCAGGGGCCTGAGCGACTGCTTGGGCGGACTTAGCCCCTTCTTGGGCCAATGCCCAAGCGAACCCCTCCATTCCAAAGAGATAAAAACCCGTAAAACCTCCGAAAAGTGCGACTAACGGCAGAAGAAATGAGCCGACACGTCCGCGTCGGATGCTCACGGGCAGAGCACAGGCGCGATCAACAACGTTGAAGGCTCGATCGAAAAACTTAAAGACGAGCAAGCATCTCATGATATGGTCCCCGATACCGACGGAAAACTCCACGGGCCGCCCTCGCATCCTATAGCAATTAGGTTAGCAATTAGTTTCTTTTGCCACCTTCGCCAAAACCCCTTTTTTCGTATCGTGAGTACCTAAAAACAGGCTTCTTAAATACTCGAAGTGAGGCCTCTCAGATACCAGACATCAGGCGTCTTAAATAACCGAAATTACACCTAGTTATTCGTGAAATGATCCGCTTCTAACACTGCCCATGAGCCGGGTTGTAAGGAGCTTTATTGTCGACTTTCTTAGTAACTGTAGTGGTGTATTGGTGACTTTAGTGGTATTATGCCGTTTAAGCACCTCTGAACTTAAAAATTAAGCACTGTATCTATCGATATGATAATCTATGAAAAACTTCGGTACACGGATCGGGCTGACTCCCACCCGACTGAATTCTTCGAGAAAGATGGGAATTCATCCGGGAATTTATCAAAAATCGACGTTGGGTTTTGATCGCTTGGTCCTTCGGTCTTCCATCGATCTTCCATGAAGCGGGTAACCGATCTTCGATGAAGCGGGTAACGAGGCCGCAAAATTTGGTTTTTTCTCCCGGGGCAAACCGACCTGCGCGCACTTCCCCCCTTTCTATCAACACCCATCATAATCCGGGGTTTCGACTAAAACGACCATCAACCGCATTATATCCGGCTTGTTGACCGTCGCCGCGGTTACTTGACATGCGGATCGCGCGGTTCAAATGGTGGGTGACACGGCCGCGCGGTGCAGATTTGTGCAGATTTGAATTAACCGATCCGTAGCGGAAGGCCCAACCTCTGTCCCACCTTTGCCGAGGAGAAGGCGGGGTCTGGCGTCTGCGCAAACGAGATGCCGGGTCCGTCGCGCTCCGCTTTTAGCTGGGCAAAGTGAGGATTATTCGGTTCCTTATACCCGTAAAAGTGCATTTATTCCGGGACCAACACTCGCTCGGCCGCACCGACTTCTCGAAGGTCGGATATCGAATAACCCGGCAGTTTAAAGCACTTTCTACGCTTGCACGCCCGACTCAAAAGTAGATATTGGCTTGCCTTATGAAGGGGTAATTTGCACAACCCCGGTCAAAAAATGCTGCCTGGAGCATCGGTTGCCGTCACATCCGCTGACGGAATAATCCTGCGCAACAACAACGAAAAACGTTGGCCAACACTTTGTTCAACAAGGAGTCGCCGTGGAAAAAAATCAGAAGCCTCGCCGGGCAAAATGGGCAGGGCCAAGTTGCGCGGAGCCAGAAAACCAGAATCCTTTTACCTCCGGGGGGTGCTAGTCACGGTTAAGTAGTTTGTCCCCCGCGGCAGGTTATGGGCGATCGATTGGCGGCAGGTTTTTCGATTCGTAATCGCTTCCTGCTCGGTTGGCTGCCCCTAACGGCGGAGCACAAGTTTCGGGGGGCGTGCTGGATCGCGCATGCACTCGAAGGTGCCCTATACCTCGGAGGATTAATTCTGGTTTTTCGAAGCGGATGTTTACTCCTCCGAGGCTGTGCTTGGCTTCACTAAAATATCGCCCATTGGCGAGAAAAATGGCGCGGAATCATCCGGGCCAACCCCGAATCGTCCCGGCCGCAGGCTACCGAATCCGTTTGATCGAGTGAATGATTACCGGGGTTTTTGGGGTCCGCTCGAAGAGCTCGGTGTCTTGAAGCTCCACCGACGCGATCCGATCTACCACTTCCATCCCCTGGATTACTTTTCCGAAGACGCAGTAGCCGTAATCCTCCGGTGGTACGGCCGCCAAAACCCCCAGGTTACTGCCGAAGGTCGGCGGCTTATGATCGTAAATGGGGTTATCCTTCACATTGATGAAGAACTGGCAGGTGCCACTGTGCGGGTCGCCCGGTTCGCGGTACATGGCAATGGTTCCGCGAAGGTTCTTTAAGCCGTTGTGAGCCTCGTTCAGGATCGAAGCCCCTGGCTCAATCGGTCTTAGCGACCGCGTGTATCCCCCCGCCAGAATCACGGCTTTGGGGAACACTTGGTGGACGATCGTCTGGTCGTATTGACCGCGTTCCACATAGGAAAGAAAATTTTCGACCGTGATCGGAGCTCGCTGCCGGTCTAGTTCGACCGTAATGCCGCCGAAATTCGTTTCGATGACTACCACCGGGAGAGTCGCAGCGTTTTCACCCGAAGGACCGAAAGTGGATAGTGTTGGTCCGGAAAACTCGGGCAAATTCGGAGTGCCGCCGACCAGGGCCATGCCGGGCGAAGTTTGTCCCTGTGGTTGAGCAGGGGTAGTGGCGGACGCGGAAGAATTTGCCGGGGCTGCGATTGATTGGCTTGCGGCGGGAGCTTCCGAGGCGGTTTGGCCCGATCCACACCCGGTCAAGCCCACCGTGCATAGTACCGCAAGTGCTAGCAGTACTCGCACCCATACGGATTTGCGGGTGAAATTGGTCGCACGGTAATCCCCCAAACCGTCTTCTTCACCGCGCCGCCAAGCTGCACTTGTGTTCATCGGCGTTCCTCCAACGGGCGAATCCGCTTTGGTGGAGTGCCCAAAGTACCCATGGGGATGCTTTTACCCTGTTCAATGCGAATGCCTACTCGTTTTTGAATGTAGATAGTTACTTTTCAAGGACCTTAGATCCTGCGGGCGTGGATGCGACCCTTCATCGCACCGGATCTTATGCCCCATGATGGATGAAAAACGTCAGCCCTCTGGGCAAATACCGGCTGAAAATCGATGGTGAAGCTTTTAATCTCGGCTCGTAAACCCCGCGCAGAGATGCTAGCACTTTTCAAGGCGGAGCGGATGCTTACCCAAAGCTTTGCTCCAGCTTAACGTTCGTCGCCCCAGCCCGCCAAGAGCATTCCTAACGGTGGGGAGATTTAAGCTTTAAGTGGGGGGAGCGGCATCATCAAGCTCAATTTCGGCGCCGTAAAAATAACCAGACTGCCCAGTCGAATATCGGAAATGAAAAGCCAGTGACTTGGAAATGAAAAGTCTGCGAGTTGGCAACGAAAAGTTTGCGACATGGAAAAAATCACTGGCGCGGTGTTTTCACCCGAATGGTTCGGCAGATCTATGACCCGCTCAGACCACCCCTAAGAGCCGCAATACGCCGTCGTTTGCCGGCGGGAATCGATAGTCCCGCAATTGGCGGCACGGGACCCAGCAAAAGGGAGGTTTTGGCTCTGCGAAACCCCCTTGCGGTTTAGCCAGCCAAAAATCGATGGCAATCGCCGCACCGTCCGGCTGTGCCGCTTCCGCGTGGTACAGCAGTCTCTCCACACAGATTGCCACCCCGGTTTCTTCCCGACATTCACGGCTAGCGGCCTCCGCACTCTTCTCACCGGGGAGAATCTTGCCGCCGGGAAATTCCCAAAACCCTCCCCAGGGAACATGGTCCGGACGTTTGCCGATAAGTACCCGGTCACCATCGAGCACCACGGCGACGGCGATTTGCTCCATGCACGTGCCTGCGCCCTACCTGTCGAAAAAGATTTCTCGTTTCAAGATTTTCTAACTTCGAGATGTTTGATCTGTCCCGTTGCAGATCTTATGCCGTACGTTAAAGTCCGATAAAGTCCCAGCGGAAGGACCATTGAACGCCGACGCGAAGAAACGATAGCCAGCCGCATAACGATATGAAGCAGCTTAGTGCGCCGCGAATGTGAAGCGGAAACTTCCCCCATCGCCGCCAAGGCGAAAATGACTCTTTGAGAACACGGTTGTACGGGCGAGAAAACGAGGAAATCCGGTGAAAATAGAGCTTTCAATCCCCGGCAAAACGGCATCTATCCCCGATTCAGCCTTCTGACGAGGATTGTCCAATCTTGATCTGGCTCACTCGGTGGGTCGCCCAAGTGCGGTTGGCCCGGGGATTCCAAGATTCTCACGCTTCCCCGTTGAAGCGGTCCACCGGTTCGAGGATTGTACCAAAAGACCTCAAAACGATCCGATCTTTCCGGCAACTGGAGGCGGAGCGATTCCCGCCGCGGCCGATAGATTGCGTACACCTCTCCCGGCAAGGCGAAGCAGCAACTTGCCGGCTCTTTCTGACCGTCGACCCTCAGCAGCTCGTTTGCTGCCCGCATGTTTGTAAACGGCAAATGGGCTTCAAAAAAGTCGACCGCATGCCGCGTCAAATCCCAAAGATGATCGCGACTTCTCCAGTCTTCGCAGTCTAGGTCATTGTGCGGAAAGTGGTAACCGAAATACCACTCCACTCCCGCACCCCCCGCCATGAGAACGGGCCACAGATGCTTTTTGCGGATTTCGTCATGCCAAAAGTCATCTGCATCGGGCTTTACCCCGACGTCGGCCGGGCCGATTTCATCGAGGGTCACCACCCAAGGCCGTCCCCCGCGGCGAGATTCCTCCACCCACCGCCGCGTCTGCGCATACGAGTCGTTGGTTTGAAGCGAGACCCCTTCCAAGGCTGCAAACCCCAGTAAAGGCCGGTAAACCTCCTCCTGTTTGCCGGGGAAAGTGTGAATCACGATCGGATGATCATACGGATCAGCTTGGCGGATATACTCGGCGAATTCCCGCCGCTGATTATCGGTATTGGTGTTTTCTTCCCCCAGATTCCACACGACCGCTAAATGGTGCGAAAACCGCGCGATAAGCTCGCGGTAATAGAGTTTTCGCATGACACCCAACTCGCCGCCGTCGAGCCATTGATCATTTTCCGTCTCTTGGGTGACCACATGGAGCATAATCCCTAGACGATCCATGTGGCTAAAAACGATTTCCCACTGATCGAGCTTGCTGATATCGAAACGGTCGGGGACTTCCGGGCTGATCCACGGCCAAACGTCGCGGCCATCGCCCCCGACATTCATCGTCAAGAAATACACCGAGTTCACCCGTTCGGAAGCCAGGTAATTGAGGGCACCGATGATGCCGCGTCCTTTTCCGCCCCGCCACTCGGGGTCTCCGGGCCGCCAATCGCGAAGGTGAGGCTCGTAGGTATGCAACCCCCTCGGCCGGGCTTCCCCCTCTCTTGGGGGACCGTTCGCCGCCGCAAGCGAACGAGTACCATCGAAATCGACATAAGCCAGGAAATTCTCGGGGCTATCCGCCCCGGCTTTCAGAAACGGGCGACCTGATTCGGCAAATCGCAGATAATGCTCGCCGACATAGCGGAGCCTCCCCTGGGCGCGGAAATCCGGCGGAGTCTTGTCGCTCGGTCCTACGGAGAAAGTTCCCCGCAGCCCATCCCCCATACAGGGTGTGCCAAGGGATGGGTCGAACGACACGGCAAGATCCGGACCGGTACGGAACGAAACCTCGTAACTCCATTGGCCCAACTCATCGGGCGTAAATCGCACTTGCCAACATGTGCCGCCAGTGGCCCCGGTCTCTGCGGCCTTCCCATCGGCGGCAAAGAAGCCCGGTACAACGTACTCCTTCCGCTGGTGTCGGAACATGACCAAGAGGCGGTAATCGCGGAAGGGATTCGGCGTGGCTTGCTCGTCCGAGGCCGGTCCTTCGAGCGTCAGGGTGACCGTATGCCACTTCTTGAGTTCGCCTGTGATCCAGACCTTGGGATTCGCAGGCGAAGACCCGGGAGGCGGCTCCCCGGCGAAAGCCCCCGAACCCGCCAAACTAAATCCCCAAACCATGATGACTAGCAAGGCTGCTCGGAAACAGAAAGCTTTTACGCAAGCCGAGCCGTTGCGGGCCCGAAAATCACCAACTATCACGGCATGCCTTCGCGGGTGGAGGGATCTTCGACGGCAGAACATCGAAACATTACTCCTAAGTTTTTCTTACGAGGATTTTCTGCGTCGTCTTTTTCTTCGCAACACTTCGTTTTTTCTTTCCGGCCCGTCTTTATCCGCGCTCAGGTATCTGGTCAACCCCGGCGGGTCTATCCTGCCGGGATAGACTCGGCCCCACGATTTTTTCCCCGGCCTGCTCCCTTTGCGGATTGGAGCAGGTAATATCCCAAACCCATCAATCCAAGAATATACCCAATCCCTCCCAAGATGTCCTGAAATCGAATGTCGGTCTGAAAGCGGTTCAAATCTTCGCGCAGTTGAATGATTTGCCGCCGAAGCGCCGCCAATTCGCTGCGGAGCTCGGCCAAGTCGGTGGGCTTTGCCGTGACCGTACCCGTATCGGTTATGCCAGCTTTTGACTCGGGATGGGGTACACCGCGGGCCGCACCATGGGAAGTTCTGCCATTGGCGGCGATGGACTCGGTTTCTTTGGCTTTCCAATCGATGCCGGAACCGTTAGCGGGCATTTGTGCCCCAGAGATTTCCGGCGAAGCCGCTTGAGGGTTTGAAGCTGCCGAAAAAGTCTCTGCGGACGGTGTGCCGGCAGATAAAGCCTGCGAAGATTCCGCGGGCGATGGCGAATCGGATGCAGCCCCCAGCGGGGGGAGCTCATCCGCGGAAACCACGAATTCCGCCACGTGGAGGTCGCCGGCGTCGGCCACCAGTCGATGATCACACCGAGCCACCACCTTTAGACGGAATTGCCCCGAGGAATCGCTCACCGTTTGGCTGAGGGTCTGTCCTTGTGGTCCGAAGGCCGTGACTTTCGCGGAAGCTGCCGGCGTGCCATCGCGGAAGAAAACCTCGCCACAAATCTCATCGCCTTCCACATAGGCGAATATCCGCAACTGATGGGCCGAAGCGGCCTCCCCTCCCAGTAAAAACCCTATTATCGCGAAAACCCACAGCCCGGAAAGATGTGCCTTCCACATGCCCGTACGACTCTCTCTTTACCCGGAGGACCAAAGCTCACCCTGTGAGCAAAACGTGCTCTGCGGCCATTCACCAGTATTGTGCTCAATGTGCTCAGTATCTTGTCGGTATCGTGGGGTTCAAGGCATAACCCATACGGCGGGAAAGGATTCTCCGGGGGCAGGAAGCTTGATCGTTTTTTGGGAATGCCTCGGGCAATCGTAATGGCCAAACGGAAATTTCAATTTTTTAAGGAAGCGCGCTCTTTCACCTTAAAGATTTTGTTGAGGTTCCGTCGAGCATCAGTTTCTGTTGAGCGTTAGCAATCAGAGCGAAACTTCAGCCTTCGAGGGGCTTTGCGCTCCTTCACGGTGCCGAGGCCGGCATTTCCGCCTCCGCCGGCCGAATCATGTCGGAATGCCCGAGTAACTCCGGCTTTACCTGTCGCAAAAAGACCAGGGCACTTCCCGTGACCACTCCCTCCACGATTGACAGGATGCCGCTTGTGCCCAGGTGCAAGAACGCCATGGGCCGAAGTCCGGGAGCGCTAAAAATCAAAGCGGCCGCCAAAATCATCGCGCTTAAGACGATGGCCGCAGCCCCGACCACCAAACCGAGGACAAAGATCCACAGCAAATTTTTTGTCCCCAGGGCAGACCGAAACAACGCACAACAAATGAGGGCGGGCGCCGCCATCGTGAAGGTGTTAATCCCTAGGGTGGTCAGCCCACCATAGCCGAAAAAGATCGCCTGGAGAAGCAAGCCCACCAAAATAGCCGGCAAAGCTGCCCATCCCAGCAGCAGGCCTATCAACCCGTTGAGCACCAGATGCACATGCGCGGGTCCCACCGGCACGTGGATCAATGTCGCCACAAAAAAAGCGGCACTCAGGAGCGCTACCCTCGGCACCTCCTCCGGCTCCATCCGCCAAAGGGCGTACGCCGTGGCCGCTCCGCTCAGGAGGGTTCCGCCCACGAGAATCGCGATTCCCTCGGGGGTATTGGAAAGAGCACCTTCCGTGATGTGCATGGGCTACTCCGCGTGATCTGTGCTGGGTACACAACCGACTAAACTTCTGTACCTCGTCGACCCCTTAGGATCCATGTCGCCGATGCTGCCAGTGCGGTGCTTTGGAGGGATCCATCTTTCTTAATGAATCAAGCGTATTGAACCAATCTTTCTCAACGAAGCAATTTTAATCGGCTGATTCAACTTTTTCGGCTCGGCGCGGACGCAGCATTTGCGAGGCAGCTTCCGGGTTTCGCGTCTTAAAACAATTCGTCTTCCAGGAAATTCTCGTACCAGAAAAATGCGCCGCAAAACCGCGCCGACAAGTCCCCCTCGTCGAGAAACGTTCCATGCTTTTTTCCGCTGCGACGTCACGAGGATTAGCCCCTAGTCGGCTTCCGATCGACTCAGGGGGCAGGATGCTGCCGATTCCTCCCTTTCCTCCCTCGGTGCCGCTATCGCCGGCAAACCGGTGGTACCGCATTCAAGGCCTCCGAAACTCAAAACGACGCAGTCGGCTTGCCCTCAACTCAGGCGCAGCGGCTTCCGACCAACTTGCGGACAAAAGCATTCGATGAACTCCGCCCTCCGCCGTAGGTGCCAGGTGGCAGAGACCCAGGGGGGGAAACATTTCATTTCATGTCCGCCGTTTGGATCCAAATCACACCACCCAATTCCAAATCGGCTTCCTGCCCATCAGGTCCCGGCCGTTTTCCGCCATCTACCAAAGCGGCAAACCCCCACCAACCTGCCCGGGGCATGCTGTAGCAGAAAACCCCTTGACTATCCGTCTTCACAACCTGCGTGACAAAGGCCTCGTTCGGAACATGAACTTGACGATCCTGATTCCAATACTCCACCTCCACCGTGGCCCCGGGCACCGGCCGTCCCTCGTGCAACACTAAACCCCGAAACACATTCCCGGTCCAAATCCCGTAAGGGCGGACTAAGGGGACGATTTCCACCGGCAAACCGACGGGTTGATCCCAGCCCACCTCCGCTCCCAGGAAGTTCACTACCACCTTGGTGTACTGGAGGATCCAGGTGCGTTCGGCCGGCTCCCAGTAAGGCTCCGGCTCGATATAAAAGACATGATCGCCGGGCCGGAGGAGCCGCGCTTCGGCCCGATAGGCACGCTGCCCTTCCACGGTCCACGGTCTCAGGCTGCCGGTAAGATCAATCTTCTGGTCCCCCAGTTGGCACCCAAAACGCACGGGTTGACCCATCGGCATCACGGGGCCCTGCTCCATGGGATGGGTAAAGAGGATGCGGAATTCAATGTTCCGCTCAACCGGCGCTAGGGCCACATCCCGGGACGGTAAAAGGACCAAAAAATGCGCTGCCGCTTGGGACTGTAGTACGAGAAAAAAGCTTGCCCAAATAAGCCCAAACCGAAGCGAAGTTACCATGGCTGCTTACCCTGCGAGAGATCGACCTTAATCGAGCCGTCTGAAAATTCCCCGCATCGAGCATGCTTTCGAGTGCGGTAGTATTACCAACGTCATAATTGTAATACTAAACGCTCAAAATACAAGGGCAGGGGGGACCTTCAGGAGAGGCGTGCAGCAGGGGGTATTGCCGACAAAGGAAATCCGAAGATCGCCTTCAGTGCTCACTCCAAATAACGCATCCTTCGCCTCGATTTAATAACGGATCTTTCTGCCGATTCAGCGACGAGTTTTTCCCCCAAGGGACGGATTTTTTCCCCCGAGTGACGGATTTTTCGCCCCGAAAAAATGGGAAAAAAATGGGGGGATGTGCCGCG
>CAKZMM010000077.1 GCA_937128505.1 uncultured Thermogutta sp. | reverse complement strand
CATAACGCATCATCCAAAATCGGCTTGGCCATGTCGTACCTCCTTGCACGCCAGGACCTTACCATAAATACCCGTTTTACACTAGCTCATTTTGTTAGAGGCTTTAAATAGCTGAAAAGGCCGCTCAAAAAGACGTAGATTGTCTTTTCTTTGTCTTTTCTTTCCCCAGCGCTGGAAATGAAGCGGCCCACCTGGCGGCACATGCGGCGGGCAGCCCATGAAGGGGTCAATGAACTCGGTTCGGCCCCCCTCCTCAGCCAATTTAGCCATGGAACCAGCAGCCGACGAGGCTGAATGGTTCCCGACTGCGCATCCTGCAAAAGCGAACCTATACGCGGAACAGGCAGCCGACGAGTCTCTGGCAGTAAAGCGATCCGCAGAGTTTCAAAGGAGCCCAAAGGTCGCCGGGCCAGCATGGGTGCTGAAGAATCGCGCGGCTTCGGAGCTGTGCGGAAATGCAGCACGATAGCGCTCCGCCCAACGGGCGAGAAACTCTCCCGCACGTTCGCCGGGCACCAAGGCCCAGACCGCCCCGCCGAAACCCGCCCCGAAGGCCGACGCGGCAATTGCCCCGCACTCGCGGGCCGATTTGGCCAAGAAAGAGGTCTCAGGGATTTGGTTTCCGAGTAGCTCCTCCGCCGCTTGCTGCGAAAGGTCCACCCAACGGCCAAATTCCGACAAGTCGCCTTTCTCCAGGGCATCGACGGCCTGCGGCAGGATTTCGCAGTTTTCCTTAGCAAAATGCTCAAGTCGCCGCCGTAAGGATTCCTGCTCTTGCGGGCTAAAGTGCAACTCGGCAACGATTCGAGCAAGGCGAATTTTTGCGTCAGGGTCAGAAGCCAAGATCTCTGCAAGCGACCCTTCAGCTTTTCCGATGGCTTGCTGCCACAACTGGGTCAACTGTGAAGCCAGGCGAGAAGCTGCGTTGTATTTCTCCAAGGCTTTTCCGGTCTTTTCTGCGGACACCCCGCTGGCGGCAACACAAAAGATTAGACCGTCGGGGATTGGGATCGCCCGCCGGAACCGCACCGGCTGATACGCATACCAAAGGATGTGCCCCGGTTGGGAGGTGAGAATTGCTGTGTGATCTTCACTGCCCCCAAAGGTGCCGACACCTCGATCGCCCTTGAGAGCTCTGAAACTTTGCCCATTTTCTACCGTGGCCAAATAGCTCGCCAAATCGAGCACGTTTTGGAGATTGTCCTTCCAGGCAGAGGACTCCCAGAGCCGATTCACCTCAGCGATGGCCAGAAAGACGCCAATAACCAGGGCACTGGAACTGCTCATCCCCGCAGCCGGCGGAAGATCGCTTGCAAAGGCGACTTCCGCCCCGCGGGTAGCATCCGGGAAATTGCGGGCCACTCGCCGGGCGACCGTCATGGGGTAATTTGCCCAGTGCCCTTGGGTGGGCACGAAATCGGCGTCGAGGTCGCATCCGATCGTCTCCCCCGTGCTGGCAGCACATAATCGAACGTGCCGATCGGACCGGGGAGCCACCGCGATACAGAACCCTTGCTCGACGGCGAAAACGAGACTATCGCCACCGGCATAATCCGTGTGTTTTCCTAAAACCTCGATTCGCCCCGGGACATAGAAAAGTTGTTGGATGGGCCTCCGCGGTAAACTTCCCACGCAATCAACCGCCAAAACGGCTTTTCTTTGGGCTTCCCGGGGACAAAGGCCTGCGGCTTGGAAAGCATCGGCTAATTGCGGCAGATCCTCCAGATTGCCTGCGAACCCCAGCCGCCGAATCATCATCCTCAAGAGTCTCCATCCATAATTCTGAATCTATTCTGAATGTCCTTCCCACCACAGCCTTACGGGGTTTGTTGCATGGGCACGAAGCGGATCCTACTCAAATTTTATTTCTGTCCTACCATCGTTTTTATTGTTCTCCTACAGCCGAACGGGAATTCCTTCTAAAGCTCGGGCCACGGCCCGGATATCGGTTCGCTGTGTCAAATCGAGCACCCCGGCGCGGACCTTCACCACCTCGAACCGTGCGCCAAGATAGTCGATTGCGTACTGCACGGCATCCGTGATCTCGTATTCGCCCCGCGGGGAAGGCCCGATCTTGCTACAAGCCTCAAAAATTGCAGGGCCAAACCGCCAGCAGTTCATGCTTAACCAAAGGGGCCGTGGCAGCTCGGCCAAGACCTCAGGCGACGGTTTCTCTAAAATGCGTTTGAGGCAGCCATCGTGGTTAAAGATGCCGACGGCAAATTGCCGGATTCGCTCCGGGGCAATATTGCTTTCGGCAAGCATAGCCTCCTGCTCGAAAAGCGCCGTAGCGAACCCTTGGGTTTCCCGCAGGGCCTTGAGCGCCTCAATCGGGTAATAATTATCGGAATTGACGACCAGGAAGTAATCCCTCCCGGCGAACCCCTCGGCCGCAGCAACGGCATCGGCCGTTCCCCGAGGTTCCGCTTGAATGGCAAACGATATTTGGAACCGTTGCGGGCGTACATCCTCCCAATAATAGCGGCGAATGAGTTCATGGTCCGGGGCTACTACTAAGCAGACCTTTCGGTAGCCGGCATCTGCCAGTGCCGAAAGCAAATAATCCAGAAACGGTCTTCCGATCGGAATCATCGCCTTCAGCCCCAACGCGGCCAGTTCTGCTTGCCGCTCGTCAAGAACTGTGGCTTGATCCTCACGCCGCATCCGTGTCCCTAAACCTCGAGCTAAGACGACGGCTTTGTCCATCGGCAAAGTACTCCGTGCTGGCTAAACTGATCCCTGGATTTGAGGTACGCCGCGATGGCTCGAGCTGCGTTTTTGGCTTCCGCCGCTCGGATCGGAAAAGGCGATCTCCCCCTCTATTTCTCGAATGGTGTATTTCCCGTATGGTGGCCTAAGCCGGAAAAACCGGCAAGGGTTTTGACAACGGGGAACAAAGCAAGGAATTTCAACCGCGGGGAATCACCCAGCGCGAGCCCCCTGTACTTTTTCACAAGAATAGTACCTTACGCCGAGGCCGACATCGGCAACTCCCTGCCGCTAAAGATTCGTACCTTTTCCGCAAACCCTCTTAGAGGACTTGTGTTTTTGCCGGAGACTCGCTTGCCGGGCCCGGCAAACGGCAATTCCGGCAGATTCGGCAGCCCAGGCACGGGGCTTCGTTCCGGTAAAATCGAAGGAAACAAACATTACGGCTCCGATTGTTCTCCAAAGATTTCTTCTGTACATTCGGACCTGTACATTCAGAGCAGAACAAACCGGAGTGCTTGCAACATCATCGCAATCCGTTTGATGCCGAGGGAAAATGCACGGCGCAAGTGCTCGCTTTTACCGATTCTGCCGAAATGGGCAATCCCATTCCCGTCGCACCCGTGGCAATCGAAACTGTGCCCGCGTGGTTATTTCCCGCCTTTGATTCGCGTGACCCAAAATCCGCGGCACCGCTTGTGAAAAAGCACTTGGCCGAATTCGACCGGATGCTGGTAAAGTCGGGCTCAATCCAAGTATGACCTTGGTTCCCGACATTACATGACTTTGCTTCGCGACATTGTGCGGATAGGACGCGCACTGGGCCCAGGGCTATTTTAGTCTGAAGAGGCCTGAAATTAGTCTGAAGAAGGCTGGAATGAAAAATCTCTTGCGGTGATGATCTGGTACAATGTTGGGTACCGCCAGCCTCAAGCCATCTTACTGGATTTTGCATGCAGTCAATGCTTTGCGTTGATTCGCTGGGAGTGCTGATCATGCAACTTTTGATAATGCGCCGGCATAAAGTCTTAGTTCAGCTATCGTTTCGGCTATCGGCTCAGGATTCGGCTCTTTGCCGTGAGCGTCGTGAGCAAACGATAGCAGTAAAGCCGCACCGATGGTCGACCCCGGTGAAAATGATCGCCGGCATAGTGGCTTTTTTGTTTTGGGGGAATGCGGTTTGGGGTGGAAGTTGGCCCACCTATCGCCACGATAATGCCCGCAGTGGCATCACGGCAGAAAGCTTAAGCTTTCCGCTTGATTGTCACTGGGTATTCCAGCCGTTGTCGCCGCCCGAGCCGGCCTGGGGTGATCCGAAGCCGGAACCGGTCGAAGGATACTTGGAGCTGCGACGGATGCATTTTGACGATGTTTTCCATGTGGTGGCGGACGGGGGACTAGCGTACTTTGGCTCCTCAGCCGATGGAAAGCTTTATGCACTGGACGTAGAAAGCGGCGAACTCCGCTGGACCGCTTTTACCCAAGGGCCTATCCGGCTTGCGCCGACGGTGGCGGCAGGGCGAGTGTACGTCGGATCGGATGACGGTTGGGTCTACTGTTTTGCAGCCAAAACCGGGGAGAAGATCTGGAGTTTTCGCGCGGCTCCGGAGGATCGACGGGTACTCGGCAGTGGGAAGCTCATCAGTGTATGGCCGGTGCGCACGGGCGTGTTGGTCGATGGTGATCTTGCTTACTTCGGTGCCGGCGTTTTCCCGTCGGAAGGGGTGTTTCTTTTTGCGGCGGACGCCAAGACGGGCGAAGTTCGCTGGCAAAACGATTCCTGCGGTGAGGAACCGCAAAGTCGCATCTCTTTCCAAGGCTATTTGCTGGCTTCGCCCAGCACATTGTATGCCCCCATTGGGCGGGTTTCGCCGGCGGCTTTCGACCGCGTGACCGGGCGACTAAAGTCGATCACCTATTTTGGCAAGGAAGTCGGCGGCACCTACGCCCTATTGGTGGGCGACGAGGTCTACACCGGTACAGAGACCATGGTGGCCTACCATGGCCAGACACGAGATCGCTTTGCTATTTTCAACGGTCGCCAACTTGTCGTCACGCCGAAGGTAGCCTACGTGGCCGATGGCACCAACCTCGCAGCCCTGGACCGCGAGAGATTCCCCCCTGTCAGCACAAAAGTAGCCAGTTTGCGAGCTCGAAAGGCCGATTTGCAGGCGCAGCTTCGCCGCCAACGCACTGCCGAAAAAGAGGATCAGCTGCGCGGGGTCAACGAACAACTGCTTCAGGCCGAGCGTGAATTTGAAGCCACGGTTTTTTGGAAAATTCCCTGCTCAACGGCCGAGGCCATGATCCTTGCGGGCGGTGCCCTGGTGCTCGGCGGCACCGGCCAAGTGCAGGCCGTTCGTGCCGAGGATGGGCAGGTATTGTGGCAAGCCAAAGTCGAAGGGATTGCCAAGGGCCTTGCGGTAGCCGATCGGCGACTGTTGGTCAGTACGACCACCGGCGCGATTTACTGTTTCGGCCTCGAAAGGGTGCAACAGCCCAGAATCGTCCGGCAGGCCGATCTTGTATCGCACCCGCTGGCAGCAGGGAAGGAAAATTCAGAGCCTTCCGCCGGAAGCTCGGTGCCCAGAAGCGCAGCGCAAATCGCCGCCCAATTGCTGAAAGAAACGGGTACCGATCGCGGATATGCTCTGGTGGCGGGGTTGGTCTCCGGCGAGCTAGCGCGCGAGTTAGCCCGGCAGTCTCGGATGACCATCTACGCTGTGGATAGCGACCACGAGAAGGTAGAACGGATTCGCCGGCAGGTAGATGCCGAGGGACTTACAAGGCGCATTTGGGTACAAAGCTGGCCGCTCGACAAACTGCCGTATGCCGATTATTTCGCCAATCTCATTGTTTCGGAACAGTCGTTGCTTATCGGTCGGTGGCCTGTGGAACCTGCGAGCCTAAATCGAATGCTTAAGCCCTGTGGCGGGGTATTGGTCTTGGGTCGCGATGTACACGCCGGGGGTTCTTCATCCGCCACCGGATGGATCTTGGAACGCCGAGGCGAGCTAGCCGGGGCGGGCAACTGGACGCATCAATACGCAGAGTCCGGCAACACGGCTTGCAGCGGCGATCAGCTTGTCGGCGGCACGCTGCGGGTTTTGTGGTTCGGCTTGCCCGGGCCAGGGCAAATGGTCAATCGCCACGCACGGGCCGCATCGCCCCTGTGTTATCGGGGGCAGCTGTTCGTTCAAGGCGAGAATGTGCTGATGGCTTACGACGCTTACAATGGCGTGAAGCTTTGGGAGAAAACTTTGCCGGGGGCGATGCGGGTCGATGTCTCGCGTCAAACCAGCAATCTTGCCGTGGGAGAAGCCGGGCTATTTGTCGCAGTGGGCAACGAATGTCTCCGATTCGATCGAGCTACCGGCGAGCTGGTGTCGCGCTTCAGTGTGCCGCTGGCACCGGACGGGACCACCGGTCGTTGGGGCTATCTTGCTTATGTGGACGACCTTTTGGTCGGTACTCGAACGACGGATAGCTTGCGGGCTGGAGCGATTTTCGCTTACGAGGTCTCCACGGGTAAACTTCGCTGGGTTTATGAGGATATTTTGGCCGCGCAGAGCTCGATCTCCATTGGCGACGGTCGTCTCTACCTTGTTTGCGGCAAGATTAACGATTCCGAGAGGCTTGCGGCCATCGATCCCGAAGGTCGATCTCAGGCCAGCCTCACCGAAGAAACCCAGCTTCAGGCTTTGGCACGGCAGCAAACGAGTGCCGATATTCGGGCCGCAGTCTGTCTGGATCTTGCCAGCGGAAAGCCCCTCTGGCGGCAACCGGTTGATGTTACGCTTTGCGGGGGCGGACGTTCAGCCTACAACAACTCGGTCTGCACCCTTTATCGGGATGGGGTACTGCTGATTTTCGGGGTGTTTTTGGATGGACACTATTGGCAGGAGTTTTTTGCCGGGCAATTTGCTCAGCGGCACGTGCTGGCTTTGAATGCCGTTGACGGAAGTTATTTGTGGGGACGCGCGATCGGGTACCGTGTTCGGCCGTTGGTGGTGGGTGATACCCTGCATGCGGAACCGTGGGCTTTTGATCTTCGAACCGGGCAACCGCGGACGCGGATCAATCCTACCACCGGCAGATCGGAGATTTGGCAATTTGCCAGACCGGGCCATCACTGTGGATGCCCGGCCGCTTCGAGCCAAGCCCTCTTTTTCCGATCTTATTGCCTCGGTTTTTACGATCTTCATCGGGACGAGGGAACGATGCACTTCGGCGGGCAGCGGCCCGGTTGTTGGATTAATTTCCTGCCGGCAGCGGGGCTGCTGCTGATGCCCGAGGCAAGCGCCGGGTGCATGTGTCCTTTTCCCAATATGTGTACCGTGGTTTTGCAGCCTGTAAACGAGCCGCATGGCTTCAGCTACTTCAGTTGTTCGGGTCCTTTGAAGCCCGTGCGCCGGCTCGGGCTGAATTTGGGAGCACCGGGGGATCGATTGGATGCAGAAGGCAACTTGTGGCTGGGCATTCCGCGTCCGGGCGGACCGCTGATAGCTTCGCTTGAATGCAGGGCGGATTTTCTGTCAGGCGGGGGCTTCCGGCAACGCAACTCGAGCTATACCCCGATTCGCGGAACGCCGAATCCTTGGCTTTTCGCCTCCTGGGCGGAGGGGCTCCGCCGGTTGCAGATTCCGCTACTTGATCCGGATCATGGCCGTGCAAGCTACGCCGTGCGATTGGGATTCCTTTGTCCACCCGGGGAATTGCCTGGGCACCGGGTCTGCGACATCTTGCTACAGGGGAAAGGGGTCCGCGAGAAGTTCGATCCCGCAGCGGCCGCGCCTTCGTCGGCAGACCTTGTGTGGTTAAATTTCGAGGGTATCGCGGTCGATGAGGTCCTGACGATTGAGCTGCGTCCCGTAATTGCTGATGCAACGCCCGAAAGACTACCCCGATTAGCCGCAATCGAATTGATCCGCCAAGAGGTTTTGAGTCTTGGTTGTTCGGTTCCCAATCTGACTTTGAGTGCCGTGCAGCCGCGCACGGAAGCCCAGATGCGGCTCGGTAATCTGCGAGAGGAAGAATTCAAAGGACGCGTGGTTCTATCGGCTCCGCCGGGAATCGAAGCTGAACCGACCGAAAGCCGAATCGCCCTGGCAAGCGGGGAAACCAAGTCGATTCCATTTGCGGTGGAAGTTCGCGGCACCTTGCCGGCCGGTCAATACCCGCTGCGAGCACGGATTGTGGCCGACAGCGGCCGGCAGGAGGCGGAGCGGGAAGCGACGATTGAATATCTGGGGAATCGCCGACGGGTTGTGCTGGATGCCGAGGCGGATGCCAGCGTCTCCCAGTCCGCATTCACCCAGAATAATGCCAAGGAGCGTATTTTTCTGGTCGATGGAGGCGACTTGACTCTAGGGGATCATCATCACCAGGTGGCGTATTTGCGATTCCGCTGGAAGCAGGAAGGGAAAATTATCTCCGCAAAACTCGAATTGCATAATGCGGGTAATCCCACGGGCAACTCGGGGTTAGTTCGCCTGGTGGATGGCCCATGGGAGGAAACTACGGTTACGTACCAGACGCGGCCGCCACTTGGGGAGGTAGTGGGACGGATTGGGGCGGTCGCGGAGCAGCAGATGGTTTCCTGCCCTCTATCGCTGGAACTACCGCAGCAGGGGCAACTGGATCTTGCCATTGATCCGACAAGCTGTGACGGGGTGAATTACTTTTCTCGCGAGTCGGAGTATCCTCCTCGGTTGATTCTTGAGATACTCTCCGATTGAGTCGGGATAGGTCGAAAACGGGAATGGTGCCTCAAGGAAGCTTATCGAACCGGCCCTCGGGGCGCGACGGATACTCTCGCTAATCAAGAAGCCCTTCCCATGTCGTTAAAAGGAAAAGCCACCGTGCCCCTTAGCGGAAAGGTCTTGGACGCCACAAGCGCAGGATCCCTCGAGGGGGTAAGCGTTCGAAGCCGTATTCGAGCAGTTCGACACTGCTTTTTTGCCGGATTTCGCCTTTGTCGTCGAATTCCATGGTGGTTTGGGAAACGATCCCTCCGGGCACCTCGGGACTAATCGTCGCCAAGGTTAAGCGCCAACCTTTTGCCGTTTTTTGTGTGAGCTTAACCTGGTAAGTCGTTCGGATTAGGCTCAAGAGCCGACATGAACTTCCAACTACCTCGAGCACCGAGGTGGAAAGCTCCTCGCTTGCATCGCGGGTTGATACGGTCTTACTCTCTCGGCGCAACAGATAGGGTTCCCGATCTGCATAATACAGCGTTATCCGCGTTACGGTGTTGGAGTCTGAAATTTCCATCGTCTGTTTGCGGCACTGCACATTGTGGCCAAGGAAAGGAAGAACGGTATCGATATCTTCCACCACGCGGACCGGCCGCTCGAGCGATTCGCCGTGAAAGCCCTGCTTGAGTTTCCGCATCGTGGAAGAGATTTCCCGTTCGCCCGCAAACATTTTCGACTCGATTTGCAAAGTGACTCCTTCAATATCAAGTGCCAAGAGCGTCGTTTTGACCTCTGTCTGAATCGTCAGCAAACCTTCCGGAAGATAAGTCTCGGTCGTTTCGCGGACCAGTGCCCAGGCCCCAGGGTCAAATCTTCCCCAAGGGTGATGGATCCGCTTCAGGAAGCTCACCGTTTGGGGAGCGGATGTGGATGCGGAATTCACCCCGTTTGTTTGGGCGGTAGACTCCGCGAAGACCCCGCAGCTAACTAAGCAGAAAAATAATGAAATGGACGCGAAAGCTTTGGAATACCGTTTGAGATACTGAACGAGGGCGCAACCCCGCGGAAAACCCTTCCGCGGGCGGGCTGCCCATCTGTCTGAGCGACGTATGTGGTCATTTGAAACGAGGGCTTGAACCATCGTCAAAATTTAGATTTAGCGTAAACGAATGGATGCACGTTCCGACGATCAAATTGAAATGCGAAATAAACAAGGATCTGCTAATCGTATTCCTTTTCCTTGGCTATCGCTTCTTGTTTCCTTGGCTATCGCTTCTTGTGTTTGGTGTAGGTTTGATTTCAGGAGTAAAAGCCGATTCGCCGTAAGTCGAAGACCCTGCCTACTCAAAACGCTCGAAAAACCGGCGAATCGATAGGCTGTAAAACCTAAAGTAAAAGGCTGTTTTTTCAGGATCTTTTGGTCCCTCAGTGAGGTGCTTAAGCCCCGAAGCGATACTTTTTAGGAACCACAGCCTTGCCTTCCGCGGGTTTACGCCAAACTTCACAATCGTACCAAGCTCCCATCGGTTTATTCGCAAAATCAACGCGTGAATTTTTTGGCGAGAATGTGAGTCAGCTTGTGCTTCTGGGACTCCTAACTCGGCATTAAGTCGGGATTAGGAACATTAAATGGCAACATCAAAAACGGACACCCACCGCGGGCATCCGTCCGAAAAGTTAAGAGCGAGGCCTGGCGAGCCCCTCGCGAAGCCGAGGTCAATTGGTTAGGACGTTACTATTCATCTCATCGCGGCGCGGGCAGCCTTTCACCGGATTGAAAATCCAAATTGCCGCGACCCCTGTTCAGAACGATTGTCCCCCGTCCACACCCCTTACTTTTCTACTATACGAAGTTGCGTCTCAAAATCCAGAGTGGCCCCCCGATAAAAAGAAGTCAATACGTATTGAGACCGTCTTACCGTGTCGAGGCCGCCTTAAAATTGTCGGCAAAATTCCATTTTTTCTTTGACTGATGAGCCATTGGGTGGATTCTGCCGATTTTTCAAGCGGGTAACCGTTATTTGACTCGGGCGATTTGAAAGCGTTCTAGTGCATTAAGCGTTTTGGTACGGTGGAAAACCGCTTATCTACACTTCTTAACGAGCATTTTTCACCGGGCAAAACGGAGCGCTTTGACCGAGCGAAAACGGCCGGTACCTGCCGATATTCAGGCTTCCGCTATATTTACGCTTCCGTCGCTGGATTCTGGAATGAAGCGAGATCTTCCAATCAGATCAAGCCGGAGAGCGGACCCGAATGAAGTCTGAGACGTTGGTCGATCATTGAAATCAGAGGGAGGGAGACGGAGGCGGGTGATTTCGATCAGGCCCCAAAGGTGAATTTTATCCCTGAGATTGGAGCGGAGGCGAACGTTTGCGATCCGAAGTTTCGCATTAAGTGGAGCTGTTTTCGCGTTTAATGGGGTTCGGAGCGATCGTCGACCTGTGTGTTGTTGTGCTGTGTGGCATATCGCAAAAAGAAGTTCCCTGCCTGTTCCCTCCGACTCCTTTCGGCGATCCCTTTTGGTCTAGGAGAGGAACTTCACCGCAGTCGAGTCGATCGTTCTCAGGGTAGCCCTCAACGGGGATGGAAACTACCGCGGCATGGGTGGCTGGATCGGCTGGTGAGCACTGGGGAAAGGATCGGCCGCCACCTCGCGCCGAAAGGCTTCGTCTTGTCGAAGTCTGTGGAAGGGCCGAAATGTGTGGGCCAGTATGCTATTTTGCATCCCCCCAGACTCGGAGAGTGGGATTTGGCCGCAGCCCAGCTCGATGGGCAGAATTAAGAGAAAGAAGCACAGCGGCCAAATCCGCCGGAACGAAGGTCGAATTGGGATGACCGGTCGCAGCGGTTTGCCCCTCCGGGTCAAAATCCCTACGTGTTTCAATCGATTCATGATCCCTTGATTCGATAAGAGCTCGATGGAAAGCTGAACCCGTCCGATTTGTAGGGCCTTCGGCAACGTAATGCATGAACTCAAGCGATCGTTTTTGCCGAGGAACGATACGCGATTTTTAGCGAATTCAAAAACTGACGAGAGCTCTTCCCCGGTCCGTTCGATGTTCTTTGTTCTTTTGCGGCCTGCTGTTTGCTTTCTTGCGCAGCGATTGCGCCTTGATCTCATGCAGGTACATGAGGCGCAAACACCGGCTTGCAAACCGAAAACTACAGCCTTGCAACCAAAAAGTCGTCGAACCGACGATACGATCAGCTCCGCAGGGTGACGTTTCGACGGAGTGCTCACCCCCCTGCGATTGCTGTTGATTCCGGGGCGATTGAAAGCCCCGGGATGTGTCGAATCTTAGCTACTTTTTGACGGCTACGGGTTTACCCGTGGAAGGCTCATAAAATCTTGCACGGTTTTCGGACGTGGGGGTTCTTTTCGGGCCAGTAATCTCTCCCACCACGAGGGTTCTTTTACCGATTTCTTGGCTTCGGCCCTTCGGGAGCTGGTCAGTGGCTCGGATAGCGCCCGGCGTGGATCTGAGCGACCCTTCGAGAAGCTTGGAATAGTGGAACAGCCCACCGCCAAAAGCAACACCGCGGCCGAGGCTACCGCCTGAATAAAGCACCGCCGTTTCCACGGGCTTTCGGAATGGTTTGCCTGCCGATTCATGGTTCCCAAAACGTTAATGCTTGAACCTTTCTCGGAGTGACCAAAGTGCAGCGAATAGTCGCATTAAGATTCGCGATAAGAATCGTGGAATGAGATTGTGAAATGAGATGGCAGTCGGTCGATGAATCGAGCATGAGTTCGGTCTGACCACCTTCCGGTGCGGTCAAACTTCCTTGAGGGATGCCGTTCCGCGAGCTTGCGCGGGAGCTTTTTCCTCTCCGGCATCGAGCCTTCGAACAAACCCCGATTTCCGACGCTTTTAGCCTCCTCTAACTGCTTCTTGCCGCTTTAGCTATTTCCAGCCCCCTTTAACCGTTTCCAGTCCCCTTTAGCCCCTTCCAGTCCCTTTGAGCCCTTTCCGAGCCCCATTTAGACTTTTCAATCCCCGTTTGGCACTACACGGTTGGCGAGACCTTCTCGTCGCATTGGACCTGGGCCCCGCGAGCTTGGACAACCACGATTCCCGTTTGAAATTCCTGCGAATTTGAGTTTCCTGCGAATCTGCATTGTCCCACGTTTGGTTATGGGCAAACTGGGGATTATAAAATTCATCGAACCGTGGGTGAATCTGGGGTCTCAGCCTGGGCACTCTGCAACCGGCGTAGATGTTCGCGGTGATATTCTTCGAGCATCCGCTTGGTTTTCTGGAGGTCTTCAAAATCCAAGAAGAGATAATCCTCTCCGTCGAAAACTTTCACAGCCATTGCGGCCACCCGCCAGCCTTCCGGCTCGCGGCGAACCATCCAGAGGGCCTCGTCCGAATGGGGCTGACCGGCAGCATCCAAATCGCTCCACGTTGCGGCAACCCTGGCACTGTTGTCATCTAAGTATTCCACCTGCCCCACCGAAAACTTGGCGGTGTCACTTCCTTTCGGGGCAAAGTGCTCGCCGAGTGTTGCTGCCTGAGCCCGGGCCTTTTGCGTGTATAGTCGTAAGATCTTTTCGTCATCCCCCTGGCGGATGGCTTCAAGGAATTCCGCCACGCAACTCTGGGGATCCTGCATGTTGAGGCTGGCCGAACCGGTTGCGGCACTTTCGGCTCGTTTAGCCGCGGCACTGGAATTGTTGGGGGTACTGGTAGAGGAAGGAGCACCGGCAGTCGGCCCCGAGTCATTGGGGTTAGTGCCGCAACCTCCCAAACTGTAAAGCAAAACGCTAAAGCAGATTACTACGCCGCGAAAGCCGAAGCGAAAAGGCTTCCATGCCATGGGGCTACTCTCCGAGTTTTTAAATCGCGATCTCTGGCCAAAACGTGAGTATCTGCGAGGTTATCCCAACTTAATTCCGAGGTCTTTGAGTGGTGATTTTGCAGGGCCAAAGTGTGCCAATCCCGGCTGGGGTAGTCAAGATCAACCTACCACCAAGCGGCGTGATGCCCAGTTCGCCTAACTTTCCACGCTTATGCTTTTTACGTCGGCCGGTTCCTCTCTTTCCGGGTTTCCGATCTTTTCTCGGGTTGCCAAGTTCGTAGTATCCGTTTTGCCCTTTCCGCTTTCTTCGACGGTCCAACTCAAGTTTTTGGCACCTTCATCTCAAGCGAATTACATGTTTGGGAGTTTCGGCTTTCGTCAGAAGTTGCCTACCGGATTACCGGAGGTTTGCGGGGGATCAATTTTGGGGGAACCTCACGGGGATTTGCCACCGGGCTAGCACGGATTTGCGCAAGATGTGCAAGAGGGACAATTTCCTGCGGAGAGGCAAAAAGTCAACTCGAATTGAGGGGGGTAGGATCCCACCCGGGCCAAAGCGAGTGTCCTTCGGCATATTTCACATTTTGTCGTAAAACGCTGGGGGCAATTTTCGTGCCAACCCGGTTTGCGTTAGGGTTTTTTGCTCAATCGTGGGAACCCTTCGGCCGACAGGCCGCCGGCCATTACGATCGGCAAATACGGTATTCTGCGGAAGAGCGCTTTTGCAAGACTTGTTTTGCGGAACATGACCGCCGACCGATTCTTAAATTCCGGGTTATACTTCCTTAAGACGTGAGGCTTCCGGGAGGGAGCTCAGCTTTGTTTTCAAGGTCCCGGTCTTGGCACGGCCGACCGTTTGAGATCGTTTCTGCGGGGTCAAACGCGGATGCGCTGCTTGGGTTCAAGATCCCACCGGTGCCGGGGCGATTTATAACCGGAGGGCACCGGCGGATCCGGCTTCGAGGGAATCGGTAGGACAAGAACCGAGTAAATTTCGCGTATGACGTGCGGGAAACCGAGAAGCTGGTAGGTACCGGCCATGCAGGAGACCTAACCACCGGTTTGGGGTAAAACACCCAGGTGGGTGCAGGTGAGAGGAGTTCAGGGTTATTTGGCTGCGGGAGCGAAACACGTATGAGTCAGGCGACAGAAACTCCGAGCGTCTTTGTAGATCGGCGTAACTACGATCATCCCTCGGCGCCTCCGCTGGTGGAACGCCGCCAATTTGCCAATAGCCACGAGGGCCTCTCGCCCGAGGCTAAAGAGCTTGCTTTAGCCATTGACCGATATAAGTTGTTCCACCGGCGGCGATTCCTCTCCTATGAGGAACTTCTCCACGTGATTAAGTCGCTGGGGTACCGCCGCGTGGAAGAATGATCAGCATTCTTTCCGGTCGGAATAACCCCCTCCCTTGTATTATCGGCGATCGTTCGATTGACGCATGTTGATCCCGGGATCGCCATGCGAGTTTTTCCAGCGCTTGCCGTTCCCACCTGAGATGGACAGCCGGTAGCTCCTACCGCGGTGGATGCCACAATATTCTGTAGTTTGTAATAGCACCCACACGCTCTGTAGTAGCACCTCCCAGGAAAGTAGTAGCACCTCTCAGGAAAGCTTTCGCGGTTCTCTTTCGGCTTGCTGTGACAGGGCGTTTGCTGCCGTAATAACTCTTCAGTGCGATCTCCGCTGGATTAGCAGCCCCACTGGGCCGCTTGGCCGACGTTCTACAGGAGGGTGAGGAAGGTTCGATTTGCGGATTAAATATGAAAAGCGATTTCCCGCCGAGTTGCCGAAGTTGGTTTTCGAATCTATAGCGAGCTCATTTTTGAGAAGTTCACCGAGGTCTGGAGGGGCAAGATGCCGTAGATGCCCCGGGTGAATACTAGATGAATGAAATCGTCAGTCGCAAGGAGGCGACCTTTGGGGACGATTACGACGTCGCTATCGGCAAGCCAAATCTCTCCTCCCGTCGTGCAAGTGTGCCCGTAAAGTGGATCGCGAATGTCGACCACCGTGGCAACAAGCCTCCAATCCTCCGTGCGTCGGAAGATGATGACTTGTCGGAGATTGGCCCCGACGTTGAAGCTCCCTGCCATAGCAAGAGCTTGAAATACCGTGGTGGGGCCGGTGAGTTCAAATCGACCCGGGCGCGCCACTTCACCTACAACGTAGATGTACCGGGGAGCCCGCTGGACCAGTACGGGAATGGCTTCGATTCCCTCGATCTCCGCACGATATCGCTCGTTGAGTTCCGCTTGAAGCTCGGGGAGGGTGAGTCCTTGAGCGGGCACCGTACCAATGACCGGCAAGGAGATGGTGCCTTCCGGGGTTACGACCGCACGTCTGGACTGACCGCCCGCCCCGTAGCGACTGTCAACGGCTGCCCGAAGATCCTCCAATTTGGCATTCACCCTCAAGGGGGTAACCGTAATACCCGGCTGCTTATAGTATTTTCGATACAGCTCCTCCAGTCGCTCCGCCAGTTGCGAGACCGTCAGCCCGGTAGCACGGACTTGGCCCAACAGCCGCAAGGTGATCGTTCCGTCCGGCTGAATGAGCAAATCGCGATTGAGCTCTTTATCGGCCACCGATTCGATGCGGACCTCATCCCCGACATTCAGACGGTAAGGGCGGCTGGTTTGGTCCCGGGTTAGCCGGTAAATAATCTCCAGTTGATCGTCTACGCGGAGGCGGTATTCAGGAACATGTGCTAGACGCGGCTGAGCGACGTAAACGCCATGGGCATAGGCATCCCAGAAAGCCGCACGAAGTGCTTCCCAACCGCCGCGTCCTGACCAGTCGATGGATCTCCCTAAAGTGGGGGAAGAATTCTGCCCGGCTTCAAACTGGGAAGTTTCTGCCTCGTTCACGCGGCCTGAGGCGGTTTCGGTGTTGCCCCCGGGCAACGGATTTCGGAAGCTAGCCGATGTGGCCCTCAGTGTACTTCCGGCGGCACCTCTTGATGAACCAGGAAAGATGCCGCCCGAGTAATCCGCGGAGCTGGTCTTATAGGGCGAAGTTTGCTTTTCCGGGGCAGAAAGGTTTCGAACCAAAGGCGTAGTCCCGCGGGAGGTGGCGGCTACCTGCGACCAGTATCCCCCACGTTCCATGGATGATTCGCTAGGTTTAAGATCGCTACGTGTAAGATCTACAGGTGCAACATAGGCAGGCGTAACATAGCCAGGTGTAGCATCGGCAGATGTAACGGCGGCAGACGTAACACCGGTAGGCGTAGCAACGGTCGGCGC
>CAKZMM010000076.1 GCA_937128505.1 uncultured Thermogutta sp. | reverse complement strand
CAAGATATTTACAAGATTAGTTACGCGATATTTACAAGTCTTTTTACAAGATATTTGCAAGCCTTTTTACAAGATATTTGCAAGTCTTGGGGAGCAGCTATCTGGAAGATAGTTATTGCTGCGTGCCGGTTAGAGTTCCAAAACTCTCCTCCCCGACTACGCGGGGAAAAATCTGGCTTTCCCCCGCCCTTGAAAGCGTCGACTCCGTCCGCCAAACTTTTCGCTGGACGGTTCCTAGTGGGGGGGCGGGTCTCACGCCTCCGATTTCTTCAGCCGAGGATCATCCGTACTCGGTTTTAAATGCACAACTCCGTTTAAAAAGGACAACTGAGTTTTCAAAAGCATAAGTGAGTTTTAAATCCACAACTGAGATTTAGATGCACCACTCAGGGTTTAGATGCACAACTGATCTCAAGATACCTAGAGATCGCGATACACGAAGTATCCAGTAAGAATTGATATCCGGCGGTTAACCAAGCACCATTGCTATCGGTCAAGCACTAAAGAACGATGGAACCCTCGCTACACAACCAAGCGCTCTTTGCTCCCCGTCCCAAACTAACGGAGCTGCCCGAGTGGCGGCGTTTGCAGGCTCATTATGCCGAGGTGAAACGTTTGCACCTCCGCCAGCTTTTCGCCGTTGATCCTCAGCGGGCCCAGCGGTTCTGGATTGAGGACCTTGGACTGGTGCTCGACTACTCCAAGAACCGAATCACCGACGAAACGCTGCGGCTCCTGCTTGCGCTGGCCGAAACTCCGACGATCGGTCTGCGCGACTGGATCGGCGCGATGTTCGCAGGCAAAAGGATCAATCGGACGGAAAATCGCGCCGTCTTACACGTCGCCCTCCGCAACCCACGCACGCGGCCTTTGCTCGTCGAAGGTGAGGATCTGATGGAACAAGCCGAGGGCGGCCCAGGGGTTTGGCCGGTGCTGGACCAAATTTTCGAGTTTGCCCACCGGGTCCGGGCCGGACTATGGCTCGGTTACTCCGGCAAACCGATTCGCAACGTGATCAATATCGGAATCGGTGGATCGGACCTCGGGCCGGCCATGGCTTTCGAAGCCCTCAAACCTTACACGGACCGCCGTCTGACCGTTCGTTTTGTCTCCAATATCGACGGGGCTCATCTGTCGGAGGCCCTTCATGGTCTTGATCCGGCAGAAACCCTATTCATCATCGTGAGCAAGACCTTCACCACGTTGGAAACGATCACAAATGCCCAATCCGCCCGACAGTGGCTTTTGAACGCAGCATCCCCCAAAACCGAGGAAGCTGCTCAACAGGCCATCGCTCGACATTTCGTGGCCGTCTCCACCAATGCCGAGCAGGTGGCCGCATTCGGCATCGATGCGTCGCGAAACATGTTCGGATTTTGGGATTGGGTCGGCGGCCGATACAGCCTCTGCTCCGCGGTGGGCCTCGCCTTGGCAGTGGCAATCGGCCCGCAGAATTTCCAACAACTGCTCCAAGGCTTTCACGCCATGGATGAGCACTTCCGCACGCGGCCTTTTGCCCAGAATATGCCCGTGATCCTGGCACTCTTGGGAATCTGGTATAACAACTTCTTCGGCTGGCCGAGCTACGCCGTCTTGCCCTACGATCAATCGCTGGCTCGATTCACCGCTTATCTCCAGCAATTAGATATGGAGTCCAACGGCAAATCGGCACGCTTGCGGCCTACGCCTGGCGCAGAATTTGTCGACTGGCAAACGGGCCCGATCCTCTGGGGTGAACCGGGCACCAACGGGCAGCATGCCTTCTTCCAATTACTCCATCAAGGAACGAAGATTGTCCCGGCCGATTTTATCGGCTTTGCTCAAAGCCATTACCGGCTGAATGATCACCACAGCAAGCTTCTGGCCAATTTGCTGGCCCAAACCGAAGCCTTGGCCTTCGGCAAAACGCGCGAAGAATTAGCGGCCGAATTGAGCAAGGCCGGTTCGGAGGGCTCTGGCATGTCCCTCGAGGAACTCCTGCCTCATCGGCTATTCCCGGGCAATCGGCCTTCGAATACGATCCTTGCTGAAAAGCTCGACCCAGCCAACCTCGGCAAACTCATCGCCCTGTACGAGCACAAGATCTTTGTGCAGGGAGTGATCTGGGACACAAATAGTTTCGACCAATGGGGGGTAGAGCTGGGGAAGCAGTTGGCCTCCAAATTACTGCCCGCCGTGGAAAACCCACAAACCCCCATACCAAGCTTGTGCAGTTCCACGCAGCGGCTCCTCATGTGGTTGCGCAAGCGTCGCTAGAATCGCCGATGATGGGGCCGGAATCCCGCCGCTAAGCTGCCCCCGGGCTGCGGAGGCAGAACCGACTGCTTCGGATATCGTGTTGCCCAAGCACTAGCTTCCTCCGTTGCGAAGGCGCAAAAGTCGCCCATCTGTCTTCTGCCTAATCACCTCCGAATGGCCCAAAAGCGGTGCGGTGGATCACACCTTCGGTTTGGCCACCCGACGGCGGAGACTGCGAAAGGCTTACCCCGCCGCAGGGGCTTGAAAACTTCGGTCGTGATCCACCGAATTCCACCTTCGTTGCTCGGCTGCGATTTTGCCGCAAACCGGTTTGGGGTCGGCAACATGTCCCCCACTTAGGCGACTGTTGGATTAAATAGCTAGCAACCCGTGTGGCGGCGGCAGCCGGGCCCTCCATCTCCCATCGAAGCGTGTGGCATCGGTATGAAGCTCAGAAGTTTTGCTCAGAAGTTGTATTTTGCCATGAATTCAATGCGGTCCGATTCGCCGGGTTCTAAATCGATGTAATGGGTCTTCCAGTGTGAATACTCCACGCCGACGACAAACTTCTTGGTCAGATCATAACTGACATTCGTATAGATGAAGTTGTTGTAGGAGCGGCCACCGGAGAAGACATCGCGGTTGATCGGGTCATCGATTCCGTATCCGACTCGGCTGTGCAATCGATCGCTCCAATCGTACCACAATTCTAACCAACCGCCGCAAGCGCGGATGGCCTGGCCCGTGATGGGGTTAACCCCCTGACCAATCCCGGCAAGATACGGGCCGAGGTTCGAGCCGATGAACCCCTCGCCTTGTAGCCCGAAATAAGGTGTAATCGGCATATGGAGGTCGACGTTGAATGACCAGGTTTGCTCTTTCTCGTCGTCGGAGTCGATGTTGGCGTTCCGCTCATAAAACTGCTCGCCTACATGGCCGGAGAAACCGAGGGTTACCGGCCGACAATCCTTGCCTCGCGGCCCTAGCGTGACCGCCGCCCGAGTCTGGATCACCGGCCAACCTTCATGATCGCCCGCCAAACCCGGCAACTCGCACGCAATATTGCAGGCTAGCGCCCCTGAAAGCGTCAGGAGCAACGAGTCGCTTACGGGGAAGTACCGTTCGAGTCGCAACTGCGGGCGGCGATATCCCAAATTCCCCGCATCCCAACCCACGGTATACATCAACGTACCAGGTAATAGCGGCGACATCAGGTCCCATGTCTGACCCGCCAGCAGCCGGAACTCCTCGTTTTTCACCTCCCAGTAGGCGTGCCTCAGCAAGACACTGGCCCGGTTCTCTGATGTGGGAAAAGCCCCGAAAAAGTCGATTTCCACCTTGCCGCCGCTCGGGGCATCATAAAGCAGTGGGATATTGGGACCGGAGACGTCGATTCCTAGCCGCGTCGCCCGCGCATTGACATGAAACGCGTCGTAATCCCGAACGCTCGGCGAATAGACAAAAAGCGTATAATCCCCGTCGAGGGTCCGCTGGGTCTCATAAACGGAATTAAACCACAAGGAGCCATACGGAACGATTTTGAAATCTCCCTTCGTCCAAGCGAACTTTTTGGCCTCTTCCCGCACTTGCTCGAGAGTAATCCCTGCGGAGGCAGCCGGGCTTTGAGCCACGGAGCTGACGGTCGTCTCAACGGCCGCCCCGCTACCGCCCGAGAGTAACATCGCGGGCATCGATTGAGCCGCTGGATCGCTTTGCACAGACGTTTGTACCGACGGGAGCTCCGCAGCCCCACTCTCGACAGCATAAAGCTCACCGATAGCACTCCAATCCGCAGGGAGTGCGGCGACCGGTTCGGCCGGCAGAATTACCCCCCGGGAGTCTGCCGAAGAGCGATATTCGGGATCGACCGGATTGGTGGACAATTCCGGCCAGGCGGGGAACTCATCCAAAGTCTCGTAAGTCGCAATGGCTACCGCCGGCGCCGGCGCAGAGGTCACCTGAACCGCCGGCAAACGCGTCAAACTCCTCTGCGGCGTCACCGCCGCGGCCTGCGTCGCATCGAAGACCGGAAGCGGTGGCAACAGGCGAATTCCCGACGCGCTGCTCCCTGCTTCCTCCCCGGAGCGGGGCACCGCCGCATCCGCCGCCTGGCTCCCCTCTTGAGGCAGTGAAGAACGAGAGGGAGTATCGGCCGCATTTGTCCAGGTAAACTCGCTTCGCAGTCCGCTTGCTTGTGCGGCAGCGATCTGCTGCGAGTCACCCACTTCTCCGTGATGCAGGCTCGTGACCGCACTCAAGCACACGGCAACACCACCACAGGTCAAAAGCCCAATTAGGGTAAGACTTGTCCTCCTCCACATGCTTGCCACTCCTTCCTTGGTCGTTTTACAGGGTGAATATCCATCTCACCCGTTTGAGGCCGAGCCACCGACCGCAAAGCCGATTTCCGCCGATTTCTGTACTGCTATCGGCTTATTTTCCGACCGAATACATGCGCGCGTGAGAAAACTAAAATGACGCAGATCGCATACGACGGGCATCCGCTGTCAAATCCGTTACGCCCGGTGTCAAAGCAATAAAGCGAACGCAAAAAGGCGGTAAGTATCCGACGCCTGACGATTGCGCCGCTTATCCCGGCAAGACAAAACTTAGCGGATACTCCGGCGCGATCTGCCCATGTACGCCGGCCGCTAGACCTGTCGAGGACTAAAAGCAGGCGGCGGGTGAAGCCCGAAGGAGCAAAAAAGGGGGCCGCGGGGGTGGAGGGCGGTTCTAGGCAAACGGAGCGGCAGCCGGTTTACCGGCTCAAGCCGCAAAAAAAGCCCAGCCCGCATAAAAGAAAAAGCCCCCAACCACGAGGTTGAGGGCTTTGGACCTTGGCTGATCTCATCTAGCTAAGCGTTCCGAAAGTGATGCCGGGCGTTTAAAAGTCTGAATTTTCCGATGTCTCCTCACCAGCACCGGCGCCTCCTCCGTGGCCACATGCCCCTCGGAAAAGCCTACCGCCCAAAAGCCAGGGCAACCTGCTGGTCAACCGCGCTAAGCCGAGACCACTCCACCCGCACATACCGGCCATCGGACCGAAGGAGCCGCACTTCGCCCCCGGGAAGCCAGCTTACGAACCGGGCTTCGACACGGAAACGTCCGCTTGAGTCCGTCCAAGTGCGAAACCCTGAGTCCGAGCCAAGAAGCCGCGCAGGATTTCCGAAACGTGCGCTCTGCTCACCGCTGGGCGCAGCGGGCGCCTCAGCGGGGGCTTCCTGGGCTGGTGGGGCTGCCGGCTGAGTTTCCGTAGCGGGAGCAGCCTCCGGTGCCGCTGGAGCTTCCGCAGCAGGTTGCTCAGCTGGCGGTGCCGCCGGGGCTTCAGGAGCAGGAGCAACCTCCGGTGCCGTCTCAGCAGGCTGCTCTGCCGCAGGAGCCTCTGGAGCTGCCGGGGTCTCTGCTGCCGGAGCTTCCGCAGCGGGAGCCTCCGGTGCCGCCGGAGCTTCCACAGCAGGTTGGTCGGCTGGGGGTGCCGCCGGGGCTTCAGGAGCAGGAGCAGCCTCCGGTGCCATCTCAGCAGGCTGCTCTGCCGCAGGAGCCTCTGGAACTGCCGGGGCTTCTGCTGCCGGAGCTTCCGCAGCGGGAGCCTCCGGTGCAGGCGGGGCTTCCGGCAAAGGAGCAGCGGGGGCTTCAGCCGCCGGCGGGGTTACCGGTGCCTCCGTCGGCTCGGCAGGCTGCTCGGTTATGGGTGCCTCCGGTGCTTCGGGAACCTCCGGGGCGGAAACTTCCGGACTCACAGCACAAGGCGCGCAGCAATCACAAGGGCAACAGACCTGGCATCGCACGCAAGGTACCCAGCGGCAGCACAAACGCGGCAGTCGCACGACACGGCAGCGGCCAAGCAGCCCGCCCAACAGGCCGCATGCCGAAGCCGCTTGCACTAGGCCCAGCGTCAGGGCCAATGACAGCATCAACCAAATTACTTTGCGACGCATGCTCACAACCTCCGATTAAAAGGTGCACTTCTCTCTCGTCAGGAGACGAGGTGAAAACCCGGACCTTCCGACCCACGTCAATCTTACCAATCCCCCACGTCAGTATTACCCAAGAGGCATTCGGGACCTTTGATCTGCGCACTGAATGATCAAATGAGGTCGGCCGGCAGCTCTGAATGCTCAGCCCGCCGAGCTACGCGGTCAGAATCACCCCATCGATTTTAATAACCCGATTTCTTTTACTCAAACTGCCTAGATTAAATTTCATCACATAAAGATGCTGTCAAGTTAGCTGGCCTCGTACGCGGCGTCCCCAATCAAACCGCTTACTCCGCTCTTATCCAAAATAGCTTACGGGTGAGAGGTGGGGATTTTGGTCACTCCCTGCAATCTGCCCGATTCCCAGACCGTTGAGCTCAGGTATGCCCGGCTATGGGCCCAGCTACCGGCTTCCGGGGATTGCCAGCCAAAGGGCTTTAGGATCCCCACTACGCGACTGAAAATCCCGCTCAAAAGGGGGAGCAAAAAGCGGCAAGTGATTGACTCCCTTGCGCGAGACGAAACAAGTTGAGCAGCGGGACCCTTTCAATAATGACCAGTAAACCATTGACGGATTTGAATATTGATGTGCAATATACTTTACGATTTTTAAGCAAGCTTTCATTAGTTTATCAAACTAGTGAACTGCGGAGCTGTATCCTAACCAGAAATCTTTGGAGCCAGTTTCCTCTCCGAAACGAAATTGATACACAATCTAGTGAAGAATGATTATCTTTTCGCCGCGTTGACGGTAGGAAATACCGGCAGATGCACCGGCCCTCCGTTTGGCCCTCCGACCGGGTAACCGGTGCCTAACCGGCCAGTTTGCCCTCGTTCAGCGAGGTCTTTTCTGGTAGACTACATGGTTTATGGGGTCCTGACACGGACGGCAGAAACAGCTCCGGACCGGTCAGGGAAAAACCTAGCTGATAAGCTTCCCGAAACGGATCGCAAAGCCCGGGAAATTGAGCGGATGGATGTGAGCGAATCCCGCTGCGTACTTGAAACCCAGCCGCTTGGCGAACTTGAGCTGGCCAGTCTAGCCCTGGCTGAAATTTTCTCGGGATTGCGGCGGTTCACGCCCCTGGTATTGTGCCGTTCGGGGGCCTGCGCCTCGGGGCGGGCCCTGCGGCCTTTGGGAGGGCTTTTGGCGCGAATTGCGGCCAAGCATTCGGCCCTAAGCCCTGTGCTCTCCATCACAGGACAAACCTTCGCTCAGGAGTTCGCCGACGCTTCCCAAACGAAGCGTCTCCCAGAATTCCTGCGGCCGTACTCCCGGGCGGGTCTGCTCGTGCTTGAAGGCGCGGACCTACTGGCAGGTCGCATGGGCGCGCAGCGTTACGTGGTAAGGCTCTTCGACTCGCTCCAGGAGCGCGGGGTGCCGCTTGTTGTAACGATCGGAAAGCCGCTGGCCGAGCTGACCGGCCTTTTGCCGGAGTTGCAAAGCCGGTTAAAGGAGGGCATGGTGTGCTTCCTGAGCCAGGCGGAATGGGCCGAACTGATTCGCTGGCTGGAAGCGGGGATGGTCTCCCGGTCTAAGCCGGAGCATTCACCGGCAGGGTCTCCCGCCGGGCTTTTCGGCACAGAGGGCTTTACGCGAAGGCAGGGCATTCGGAGTAAGGGAGCGGCCGCTCTAGTCAGAGGTACACCAGGGGCGTCGCTTGCCGCGCAGGCATTCGGAAGCGATCCGAGCACGTTCGCGGAGTCTGGGTGCGGGAGCGACCTTGGGCAGCGGCCTTCGCTTCAGGAAATCGCCAAGCTGACGGCGGCGCAATTTGACCTGCGAGCCAAGGAGCTTCGCGGCCCTCGGCGGCATCGCGCCACGGCCATGGCCCGGCACTTGGCCATGTATTTGGCCCGAGTGGAGTTCAGTTATTCACTTGTAGAGATTGGGGCCTTTTTCGGCGGGCGGGATCACGCAACGATCCTTCATGCTTGTCGGAAAGTGGCGGCGCTATGCCGGAGCGATCGCCCGACGGCGGAAATACTCGTCACTCTTGCGGAGTCGCTGCGCTACGGCGAGGCTCGTACGAAGCACCTCGGCCGAGCCCGAAAACGGGGCCATCAAAGCAAGCGGCTCCATTGGACAGAGGACCAACTGGACAGAGATGAAAAAAGTGGAAAAGTCGTTGATACTTTGTTCGCCTTTGACGAGGGAGGTTCGTAGCAGGTTTCACCGGCTGGTTTCTAGCGACAAACACACACAGCGTTAACCCGCCAATCGCAACGAAAGCAACAGCCGAGCATCAGGTTTTCCCTGCATGCCACAGGGGGAATGATTATCCGTAAGACTCGAATCCAAATGGACTTACGGCGGAGAGGCCCGGTGGTTTTATTCAGCAAGGTCCCAATGCTTTTAACAAGAAGTTACTAAGAACAAAATTGCTTTCGAAGTGGGACTTTTACTTCGAGCTGCGGGAGCGGATCAACGGTGGTTTCCACAGCCTTGCGGCATTAGGTTAGGGATTCCGGGTGATTAAATCGGCCTGATCAATCAGGAATAGTCGTCCCGCGGTTGAAAAATCATAGGCAGCCAATTGTGGGGCCCAGTTGTCGGGTATAAACCATGGCGCTACACGGAAAACAGGTGACATGACTCTTTGCGCAAAGCCACGAGGTTAAGTGCGAAATGAAGGCGACGTTTCAGCGAGAAAAGTTGCTTCAGGCTTTTCAGATTGCGGCCGCCATTGTGCCTTCCAGAACTCCGAAGCCGATTCTCGAAAATGTCCGAATGGAGCTCGTGGAGGATCGGGCGATACTCTCGAGTACAGACCTGGAAGTAGGTCTTCAGGTCATCGCCTCCGGGGCGGATGTGGAACAGGAGGGCGAGACCCTGCTGCCGAGCTCGAAACTTTTGGCCATTCTTCGGGAACTTCGGGATGAAACTATCTTTTTGGAGTCCGCGGGCGATCAGGTAATGGTGCGGGGCGAAAGCGCGGAATTCAATCTCGCGACGGCCGATCCGTTGGATTATCCGCCGGTGGCCGTGGAAGAACGCGAGCACTATCATGCGGTGGGCTGCCGGGCATTTCGCGATTTGGTTCGGCGAACCATCTTTGCCACTGACCCGGAGAGTGTCCACTACGCTTTGGGGGGCATCCATCTGGAATTCGAGCCCGAAAGTGTGGTGGCGGTTGCCACCGATGGCCGACGTCTGGCAAGCCAGGCGGTGCCGGCGCGACTGTTGGGCAACTCCTCGGCGCCTTCGGCTTTGGTACCGCCGAGTTGTCTACGGTTGGTGGATCGGGCCTTGGGGAATGTTGAGTCGGAGGTAGCGATTTGGGCTACGGAAACCACGTTCGAGCTCTGGACCGATTCAGTAAAGGTAATATCGCGGCTCATCCAGGGGCGATTCCCCAATTGGCGGGATGTGGTTCCCCGGGATGCCCCTGCGGCGCGATTCGAAATCTCGGTCGACATCCTGGAGTCGGCCGTTCGGCAGGCCCAGATTGTGGCGGATCGCGAGTACCCGGGGGTAATCCTCAGTTTGGCGCCGGGGAGTCTGCTGGTGATGGCGCGAAGCCGGGAGGCAGGAGAAAGTCGCATCCGGCTGCCGCTTGATTACGATGGGCCAGAGTTCGTCGTGAAGCTTAACCCGCGGTACCTCCTGGATTTTTTGGGCGTGCTGGATGGCGACAGCATGGTGACGGTTGAAGGTCGGGGGCCGGGGAAGGCCATGCTTTTCGCTACCACGGACGGGTATACGCACTTGGTCATGCCGATGGCTTTGGAATAAGCTGATGGCCTTGGAACGAAAACGAGTAGCTGGCAGCGTAGGAATAACAAGGAGTGGTTCGCAGCGATGGAAAAACGTCGGGCTGGCCAAAGGACGGCAAGGCCGATCGGCGAAGTCCTCGCTGAGCTGGCCGCCAGCAGCAGTTTTGCCCGAACGTTCGCCGTAGCCCGTTGGGAGGCGGCCTGGCGACAGGTGGTGGGTGAGACGATTGCGGCAAAGTCGCAAGTGAGCCTTCCGCGCCGAGGTGTCTTGACGGTCTTGGTGGCCAACTCGGCGGTGCTTCATGAGTTGCAGTTTCGAAAGGCGGAGATTCTCCGGCGGTTAGCCTCCTTGATGCCGGAGCAGCCGCTGAAGGATGTGCGCTTTCGGGTGGGTAGCTTAGGCTAAGGAGGTAGCGTTCACAGACCACCGGGCGTCGGTTGGTATCTTGAGCGGTGTGTATGGAAGCCGCCGGCTGAGGAAGGCAGATCCGCCCGTAGTCCCGCGGCGCAGTTTTCGCATAATGGGCTGGGATTTGGTAGGAAGAGTTCTTTAGGGTTAGAAGAAGGGTTCTGAAGGATTTGTGAGGAGTGACGGAAGTTCGACGGAGCTGTGGAATTCGAGCCATTTATGAGCGCATTTGATCCTGATAATACGCTGGTCTCACCTAAAGACGAGTTGCCTGAGTCGGAGGTGCATTCGGTTCAGCCGGAGCAATCGGAAGCACCGGGTGTCTCCGCGGCGGAGTCCGGAGCGGAGGGGGGGGCAAGCACCGGCGTGGCGAGGCCCGAGGATAGCTACACTGCGGAAGACCTGGAACATTTGAGCGATTTGGAGCACGTGCGGCAGCGGCCGAGTATGTATATTGGTGATACCTCGAGCCGCGGCCTGCATCACTTGGTCTTCGAGGTTGTGGATAACTCGATCGATGAAGCCATGGCCGGGTTTGCCACCGAAATTTCGGTGCGGATCAATGCGGATGGCTCGGCCACTGTGGAGGATAACGGCCGGGGCATCCCCGTGGAGGTCCATCCCGATTTGGGCTATTCCACGCTTCAAGGGGTGATGACCGTTCTAAAATTCGGCGGTAAGTTCAAAAAGGGTGCCTATCATACCACCGGTGGCTTGCACGGGGTGGGGGTGACGGTCGTCAACTTCCTGTGCGAGTGGTGCGAGGTGGAAGTCCGACGCCACGGCTACCTCTATCGGCAGGAGTACGAGCGCGGGGTGCCAGTTTCCGAAGTTCGCTGCATTGGCCGAACGGATCGCCGCGGCACGAAGACCACTTTCAAGCCCGATCCGCAGATATTCCCCAACACGCAATTTAATTACGCAATTTTGCACCGGCGGCTCCAAGAGCTTGCGTTTTTGAACCGGGGCGTGAAAATCTCCATCTTCGACGAGCGCACGGGAACTGGCGACACCTTTTGCTACCAGCGGGGAATTGTCGAATTTGTGGAGTATTTGAATTCCGCCAGTCAGCCCCTGCATCGGGAAATCATTTATATCGCTGGTGAGTTTGACGGCATTGGCCTGGAGTTGGCCATGCAGTATTCGACCGAGTACACGGAAAACGTGCACTCGTACGTCAATAACATCTGCACGACAGAAGGGGGCACGCATCTGTCGGGATTCCGCGCGGCACTCACGCGGACGCTCAACCACTACAGCCGCAAAGAGGGGCTTTTCAAGGATCTCACCCCGACCGGTGACGATTTCCGCGAGGGTCTAACGGCGGTTTTGTCGCTGCGGGTTCCTGAGCCGCAGTTCGAAGGGCAGACGAAGACGAAATTGGGTAATAGCGAGGTGGAGGGGATCGTCAGTTCCGCCGTGGGGGACCGCCTGGCTGCGTTTTTGGAGGAGAATCCGAAGACCGCTCGGATTATCATTCAGAAGGCACTTTTGGCGGCGGAGGCCCGGGAATCGGCGCGAAAGGCACGCCAGCTTGTCCGTGAACGCAAGGGTGCCCTTTCCGGGGCCGGGCTACCGGGCAAGCTCCGCGATTGTACCAGCCGCGAAGTGGAACGGTGCGAGTTGTACTTGGTGGAGGGGGATTCCGCCGGTGGAAGCGCGGAAGGGGGCCGGATTCGCGAATTCCAGGCGGTCCTTCCGCTGCGTGGGAAAATCATCAATGCCTATAAGTCTCGGGAGGATAAGGTCCTTTCGAACGAGGAGATTCGCAGTATCATCTCGGCGATCGGCTCCGGAATCGGGGAGGAGTTCGACCTGAACAAGCGGCGTTATGGAAAAATCATCATCATGACCGATGCCGACGTCGATGGCTCGCACATCCGCACGCTCCTTCTGACCTTTTTCTACCGGCAGATGTACGAGCTCGTGCGCGCGGGCTATGTGTATGTGGCCCAACCACCGCTGTTCCGGGTGCGGCGCAAGAAGGAGGTGTTCTACGTTCATACCGAAGAGGAGATGAAAGCAATTCTGCTTCAGGCGGGGCTGACCGGGGCGGTGTTAGAAACCGACACCGGTATGACGATCGAAGGCGAAAAGCTACGACGGCTTTGCCAAGTGTTGTCTTTGTTGGAAGAACCGCTTTTGACCCTGGAGCGGCGAGGAATCAGCTTACGGGAATTTGCCCAGCGGCAGGACCCACGGACCGGGAAGCTTCCCATCTACCACGTTTTTCTGGGGCTTGAGGAGTATTGGTTCGGTTCGCGGCAGGAATTGGAAAGTTTCTTGGCGGAGCATGCACCGCAGGAGGGTGCGGCGGAGGGGGCGGAGACGGCGGAGAGGATTGCGGGCGGGGAGAGGCCTCCGGGTGCCAAGGAGCAACCACCTGCGGGCGGCTCCAGCGAGCGGGTCCGGGTAATTGAGCTGCATGAGGTGCGCTCGCTGAATACTCAAATCGCGGAGTTGCGGCAAGTGGGTTTCGACTTGGATAGCTTGGTTCCTCAGGAGCGAACCGGAACGGAGGAGCCGCGTTTCCGGCTGTGTCACGCCGGCGGTGGGACGGAGCTGGAGGATCTCCGCGGACTGGTGGCAGCGGTGCGGGCCGCCGGAGAGAAAGGCCTTCAAGTGACGCGCTTCAAGGGCTTAGGTGAAATGAATGCCGAAGAGCTCCGCGCGACCACCCTCGACCCAAACAACCGGACCCTGGTGCGGGTAACCATGGAAGATGCTTCGGCGGCGGATGATCTGTTTCGCATCCTCATGGGTGAGCGGGTGGAGCCCCGGCGCGAGTTCATCGAAAAGCACGCTCTGGAGGTTCGGAATCTTGATGTTTAGGCGGCTGCCTGTCTAAAGAAAGGACGGATCCGCTTTTCCGGCATATTCTTGCATATTCGTGCGATTTCCCGGCTGTGTGCTGCCTAAAATGGTTGAGGGATAAGGGTTCCGCTTCCGGGGCTGCGAGCGTGCTGGGGAGCTGAGCGGAGCTGAAAGGAATCAACTCGCAAAAAGTAACAGAACCGATTAGGTTTCATGAGGCTGGATCAGTCGTGGTAGAACTTCCGGTTTTAGGTCAATCGCTGTCTCCGTCAGGGCCGGCGGCTTCTAGCGGTGGGTGTGGGCGGCTTCCGCGGTGGCTAAAACGAAATATCCCGAAAGGCAAAACGCCGTTGCAAACGGCGGACTTGCTTCGGCAACTTCGCTTGAACACTGTTTGCGAGGAGGCCCTTTGCCCGAATCGAATGGAGTGCTTTGCCGAGCGGACGGCAACCTTCATGATTCTCGGCGACATCTGTACGCGGCGTTGCGGATTCTGCGCCGTGAAGAAGGGGAAGCCGCGGCCGCTCGATCCGGATGAACCGCGGCGTGTTGCGGAGGCTGCACGGCGCCTTGGTTTGGCTCATGTGGTGATCACGGCGGTTACGCGGGATGATTTGCCGGATGGGGGTGCCGAACATTTCTGCCGGACGGTGGCGGCGGTCCGCGAATTGACTGGGGCCACGGTGGAGGTATTGCCCTCGGATTTCGGGGGAAATCCGGCCGCGGTGGCTCGCCTCGTCGATGCGTGCCCAGAAGTCTATAACCATAACACGGAAACCGTGCCCCGGCTTTATCGTCAAGTACGAGGTCGGAAGGCCGATTATCGTTGGACGCTGGAAATGTTTCGGCAAATCCGGCGACTTAATCCTCGAATTAAGACGAAGACCGGCATGATGCTCGGTTTGGGCGAGACCATCGAGGAACTGATCGAGTGGCTTGCGGAGTTGGCTGCTGCGGGTTGCCAAATGCTCACCCTCGGGCAGTATTTGCAGCCTAGCCCGGCTCATTTGCGGGTGGCCCGATATGTGCCGCCGGAAGAATTTGAGTATTTGGGCGAACTGGCTCGACGAGTAGGATTCCAGCAGGTAGCAAGCGGACCCTTTGTTCGTTCCAGCTACCATGCTCGGCAAATGATCGCGGGTTCGAGCTTTGCGGATCATACCGCCGTCAAATAGGAGTCCTAAACTCGGCCAACCGTGCAGGCAAAGCGCCGCAATTCAGGCGTTAGACGCCGTATCGATAGGTTCTACATTTACCATACGCTTTGTGCTGCCAGTTTTTCTGCTGCCAGAAAAGCGATTGCGATTACACGGTGCTTCCATTTGATTTTCCGATTGATTTTCCGAAGTCCGCGCTACAGCTCCGGGGGTGTTCTACAATTCACAAAGGCTGCAAACTGAGGGCTTATCGGCAGGATGTTCAGCTAATTTCTGGAAATTCATGCAGTGTCATGTGATCTTGATACCCGGCATTGATTCAGCGTACATATTGGCAGTGATTGAAAGCATTGGCATTGATTGAAAACACGTAATTGATTGAAAGCACATAGAAGAAAAGATTTTTGCAGCAATCGCGGATATCATCCGTTAAGAGGAGACATGCGTTTGCCCTTCGGGGAAATTAAAGGAGTTGCGGGCAAGTTTTAGGGAGTGTTCGTTGAACTCTCCGCCAGCGACGGGTGGCGCGATTTCCGAGCGACCGGATTCGGCGGGCAAGCTGCCCGGGAGCCTCAATCGGTCTTTACACGAGTTGGCCGAGCAATTGGCCCGATGGCCCGAGCTCGCGCGGCTGGGGGAGATGCTGCGCGCGGGCACCCCGCGGGAGGGGGTGATCGATGGAGTCTGGGGTGCCGCCTGTGGGCTTGTGGCGGCGGCTTTGGGGCAGAAGGTACCGGGCTCGATCTTGATCGTGGCTCCCACGGCCGAGCAGGCAGAGGAGCTGCTCGAAGATCTGTCGCTTTTCACCGTGGAATCAGCCGCACTTTTTCCCGCTCAGGAGCGCTCCGCCACCGAAGTGGACCTAAGGGACGAGCTTTTCGGACAACGTCTTCGCGTTTTGAAAGCTCTTTCGGCCGGGGAATCGCCGAGGTTTTTGGTCACCTCCATCATGGCACTGATGCAGCCGATTCCGGGGGTCGCGGAGCTGGCGGCGGCGACGCGGCTTCTGCGGGTCGGTGATCTTTTGGGCGTGGACCAATTTTGCCAATGGTTGGCGGAGAGAGGATTTGTGGCTACGCCCGGTGTCCAGTTGCCGGGGGAATATGCCCGCCGTGGGTGTTTGGTGGATGTTTTCCCGCCGGATAGTGCCCAGGCCCTTAGGATCGAACTTTTCGATGAATGGATTGAATCGCTTCGCTGGTTCGATGTGGCCACCCAGCGGAGCATAACTCAGGCGCGGGAGGTGGGCTTGACCGCCATTGTGCCGGCGGTGCCGCTTCAGGGTGCGTTTCTGGATTATCTGGCTCCAACCACGGTGATCCTTCTAGTGGAGCCGGCGCAATTGCTCGCGGAAGCCCGGCAGTATTTGGAGCGATTGGAAAGCCCCGTCGGTTTGTTTAGTGCTCACGCGGTCTTCGAGCGCGTAGCCCGGTTTGCGCGAGTAGCCGTTTACGGATTAGCGCCTGCCGGAAGTGATTTGGCCTGCCGCCTACCCGTGCAGTCTGTGGAGCGACTCAGCGGGGTAATGGACCGAGTGGCGGCAGAGCTCGATGAGATCGTCGCTGAAGACGAGGTTTACCTGGTCTGCGAAACAGAGGCGGAGGTCGCCCGTTTGGGCGATCTTTTCGCATCGACTCGGCTTAGTGGCTTTATTGCCTCCGGGAAGCTGCATTGGGTAGTGGGGAAGCTAAGCCGCGGGTTTCGCCTCCCTCCTCAGCGGATTTGCGTGTTGAGCGCGAGCGAACTTTTTTCGCGGCAAGATCTCCGCCGACCCCCTCGTCGGCCTTTGGCCCAGGTTATCGATAGCTTCTTGGATCTCCGCGAAGGGGATCTGGTGGTCCATGTCGCCCATGGAATCGCTCGTTATCGCGGGACTACGCTCCTGGAAAAGCAAGGGGCGCTCGAAGACCATTTAATTCTGGAGTTTGCCGAGCGGGTACGGCTTTATGTGCCCAGCTCGAAAATCTACCTGGTGCAGAAATATGTGGGCGGCGCCAAGTCGCGCCCGCATTTAGCGAAGTTGGGAAGTCGCCGCTGGGCGAGGCAGAAGAGGCTCGTCGAGCAAGCCGTAAGCGACTTGGCGGCAGAACTCCTGGAAATTCAGGCGGCTCGTAATACCCTCCCTGGGATCGCCTTTCCCCCGGATAGTCAATGGCAACAGCTTTTCGATGCTTCTTTCCCTTATCAGGAGACCGAGGACCAACTGGTGGCCATTGAAGCGGTCAAACAGGACATGATCCGTCCGCGGCCCATGGATCGGTTGCTGTGCGGAGATGTGGGCTTCGGCAAAACGGAAGTGGCTATGCGGGCTTGCTTCAAGGCGGTGGAAGCCGGCTATCAAGTCGCCGTCCTCGTGCCTACCACCGTCCTGGCGGAGCAACATTACCGCACCTTTCTGAGTCGAATGGCCGCCTTTCCGATTCGGGTGGCCATGCTCTCGCGATTCGTGAGTCCCAAAGAACAGAAACCCCTTCTTGAGGATTTGGCCGACGGGCGGATCGATATCATCATCGGCACACACCGACTCCTTTCCGGCGATGTGCGCTTTCACAACCTGGGACTAGTCATTATCGACGAAGAGCAGCGATTTGGGGTCCAGATGAAGGAGCGATTCAAAGCCCTCCGCCATTCCGTGGACGTGCTCACAATGACCGCCACGCCGATTCCCCGCACGCTGCACATGGCCTTACTGGGTCTGAGGGATATTTCCAATCTCGAAGCACCGATCCAAGACCGTTTGGCGGTGGAAACCTATGTGGGACGATTTGATCCGGCTTTGATCCGGCACGCGATCCTGCGGGAGCTGAGTCGCCAGGGGCAGATATTTTTCGTTCACAATCGCGTGAAAGATATCGAGGATATGGCCTGTTTACTGCAACGGATCGTCCCCGAGGCACGCCTGCGGATTGGGCACGGTCAGATGCCCGAGGATCAATTGGAGAAGGTGATGATCGACTTTGTACGGCATCGATTCGATCTGTTGCTGTGCACGACGATCATCGAAAATGGGCTCGACATTCCTAACGCGAACACCATCTTCATTAATGAAGCGGACCGGTTCGGCCTGGCGGACCTACATCAACTACGGGGGCGGGTAGGCCGCTACAAACACCGTGCGTACTGCTACCTACTGGTTGATCCTAATAAGGTCGTCACACCAAATGCGCAGCGGCGACTGCGGGCCATCGAAGAATATTGTCAACTGGGGGCGGGTTTTGCTTTGGCCGTGCGCGATCTTGAGATTCGCGGTGCCGGGAACATCTTGGGCCCGCAGCAGAGTGGGCACATCGCCATGGTCGGTTACGAGCTTTATTGCCAGCTTTTGGAGCAAGCCGTGCGGCGGCTCAAGCGGCTTCCGCCGAAGGAGGTGATTGAGGTCGAGATCAACCTGCCGTGTGCCGCCTATTTCCCAAACCAATACGTCCCCGATTTTCGAGCCAAAATTGATCTCTACCGCCGTTTAGTCCGGGTGAACACCCGGGAGGAGCTGGATGGTTTTCGCGCGGAGCTTCGCGACCGATTTGGACCCCTGCCTCCGGAAGCGGAAAACCTCCTGGAATTGGCCGAGCTTCGCTTGGCCGCTTCTCGTTGGGCAATCCGCAGCATCCGACTGGAGGATAAGGACGTAGTGTTCAACTATATGATCCTCGGGTTAATGGACAAATTGCGTCGGATCAGTCGCGGTAGGCTGCGAATCGTCGATAACCGATCGGCTTACTTGGCCATCGTTTCCGATCGTAATCAACCCGAGCGGTTGATCCGAGAACTCAAATCGCTGTTGCAGTGCGCCTGAATTCGGGGATAAAATCCCGCCGGCGGACTGGAAGCCTTTCGCCGGTTTCGTTGACTTTTAGTGAACCTTATCGAAAACGTTTAGCGAATCTTATCGAGTTCAAATACGGACGAATTTCTACCGAATTTCCGCCCGGATAACGCCGCGAGTGTCCGAGCTTCATTCGGATCTCGTCATTTCACTGAGATCCTGGGCTCATTAAGACCGGGTTATTAGGGTCTTGGTTCCCCGGTATATTGCGTCCAGCCAGGGTATATTGCGTCCAGCCAGTGATGTGGGTTGGTAATTTATGCAACATTGGTCCCGACAAGTGTACTTCACCCAGTAAGTTTAATCACTTTGTACATGAGCTTTATAAACTTTAAGGAAAAGTGTGGTCGCCGGGGGAATCGGTGCAGATATGCAACTTTAATGGGAGGAACGGCCATCGTTTTATGGACAAAGCGTTCCCATTAGGCATTCAATTCTCGAGCTTGGATCTTTTGTCCCCTAAGGCGGTATAGATAGTAATGTTATTGATGAGCGTGGCACCGCTTCCTCTTGGGCTAAAGGGTAGTTTGGAAAACAAGGCTCGACCTGTAATGGCGGGGAATAAAACCCGAAAAAGATGTCTCGTTGCAGGAGCTCGGCTCCTGACGGGATAGCCCTCGGAAAGCCTCTCTTGCATTCCAGAATGAAATGCTTCTATCCAGAACCTATGGGCCTCCCTTTTTCGCGCAAGACCCACCGCCATACTGCAAGTGTAGTGGGGGGATATACGGCCGTTTTTGTGCTGACTTTTGCCGCAATCGCGGCCGATCGTCCGTCCGATTCCTGGTCATCGAATTCATCCGGCATCTCATCATCCGACTTTTCAACATTAGGTGCGGGAGTCACTCCTGAAGCTTCTACGCTCGCTGGGGTGCTGCCCCCGCCAAATCCTACGACCTCCGCCGGGGCAACCACTCCATTTGAGCCGATACTCCCCTCAGGACCGATCGGGGCTTCCCCGCAAAATGAGGCAGGATTTGCTTCCGCGGATGGGGCGACATCGCCACATGGACTCTTTTCGCAGGCGGGGGAAGCTTCTCCGACCGAGTGGGTTATGGGTCCGGCGGAAAAATGGGTCCCGCCAGCGGAAGGTGGGGCGACCAATTCGTGGCCGGCGGGCATCCCCGACGTAGCGCAGCCGGGAAATTTCGCGCCGCGGATGGGCGGCTTGCCGGGAGAATCGCCGGCGGCCGGTTGGCCTGTTCCCATGCTTCCGCAGGGTGCGGAACACTATTTGAATCCTGCCGAGGTCGCGGAATTTCGCCACTTCGAACCCGCCGAAATCCTCGCTCAGGTGGGAAGTAGTTGGATCTTGGCAAGCGACGTCAGACCGGGCGTGCAAGAAATCCTCACGGAGCGACAGTCGCAGTTCAAGCTGAGCCCCGACGAACTTCGCACCTTGGAGAAGATGACTACCGCTCGAGTCCTCGACCAATTAATCGAGGTGCGATTACTGTTTTTGGCTGCCCGGCTGAAGATCCCTAAAGAAAGGCTCCCGGAATTAGAGCGGCGGGTTCATGAGCATTTTGAGCAGGAAGAATTACCCCGCCGGCTCCGAGAGGCGAAGCTCGCGGATGTTGCCGCCTACCAAGCGAGGCTTCAGGCGCTGGGAAGCTCGCTGGAGCGCGAAAGGCGGCTGTACTTTCAACGGGCTGTGGCCAGTCAATGGCTCCAGCAACAGATCGGCACCATTCCTGAGCCGGATCCCGAGCAGTTGCTCCGCTATTACTATGAACATCTGAAGGATTTTGAAACACCGGCGCGGGCCTGCTGGGAAGAATTGTCGGTTCAGATTCCCCGGTATAGCGACGGGGAAGAGGCGCGCCGAAAATTGGCTCAACTAGGAAACTGGGTCCTGGAGGGGATGTCTTTCGCGGAGGCAGTGGCCCGGCAATCCCCGGAGGAGCCTCTCTGTCAAACCGAAAGGCGTGATTGGATCGCTCAAGGCTCGATGTTGGTGGATCCGGAATTGGAAAGGGTCATATTCGGTCTTCCCGTGGGCGCCATGAGCCAAATCATCCGCGTGAATCAGCGATTTTACATCGTGCGGGTGCTTGAGCGCCAAGAGGCGCAGCGGACCCCCTTCGAACAAGCGCAGGCGGAGATCCGGCGTAAAATTCTCGAAGAGGAGCGTCGCAATCGCATCCGCAATTATCTGGGAGAGCTGCGGCGTCAAACACCTGTTTGGACGGTGTTCGACGAAGATCCGGAAGTACTCCAATGGCGGCGCTTGTGGCAAAATTGATCGGGGGAAGGAAGGGACTTTCCGCCGCTAGGTATCTCGGCGTAGCTCGGCGGCAAACGGCCCCGGACGGGAACTCTTGGCCAAGGTCGTTAAGGCGAAAAGAACCGATGGGGAATGGATCTTAACCGCCGCGGAATCGTGGGGAATGCTCACCCGAGCGGCGCTTGAGCCACACGGCTTTGCCCCGCGGGCCATTTCGAGCAAGACGCCAAGCTTGACCGGCGCGGCAATCACAAAGCGGTAGATCCTCAAATGGCTTCGAGCTGGCAATACGCTTTACCCACGCGGATCGTTTTTGGCCGCGGAAGTTTTTCCCGGTTAGCTGAGGAATTGGCTCGTTTGGGTCGCCGCGGGCTCATCGTGAGCTACCAACCTCCGAATCCGCTAGAGGATTTGGTGGACCATCTCACCCGGCAGCTAAAGGTACTGGGCTTGGAAAGCACGTGTTTTGGCGGGCTTTCCGATGAGCCGGATGTACTGAAGATCGCAGAGGCGATGGAGAGGCTACGGGCTTTTCGCGCCGATTGGGTGCTCGGGCTCGGTGGCGGAAGCGTGCTGGATACTGCAAAACTCATCGGCTGGTTAACCGCATCACAGAAGCCTGCTTCGGCACTGGTGCCGCAAAATATAGCCGAGGCGAAACTCCGCCAACAAGGGCGCGAGCGATCGGGTGAAGAGTGTTTTTCGCCGGCAAAAAGCCCTTCGCTTCCCGTGGTGGCCGTGCCCACAACAGCCGGCAGCGGGAGCGAAGTCACCGAGGTGGCAGTGATCAGATGTTCAATAACCGCCTCGGAAGGTCAGGACACCGAGAAGCAGTTGCCTGTAAAATGGACGGTGAGTCACCCGGGTTTGCGCCCGGCTTTGGCGGTGATCGACCCGAGCGTCTTGGATCGTGCTTCTCCCGAACTTTTATGGCGGGGGGTTGCCGATGCGTTGGCGCAAGCCATTGAAGCATATTTGAGCCGCGCGGCAGGCGACCTTACCAACCTCTTTGCGGCGGAGGCGGTCCGCCTGATTGGGGAAAGCCTTCCGGCCCTGCAAACCGCAAGGAGCGGAGCGGGGGACCAGCGGGCGGTAGTGGAAAACTCGGTATTCGAAAAATTGTCCCTAGCGGCCATGCTGGCGGGACTGGCACTCAATGGTGCGGGGGTCACCGTGGCTCATGCGATGGCTCATGGACTGGGAGCGGTGCTGGGGTGGCCCCATGCGGCGGCCGTGGCGGTGGCCAGTCCGGTCTGCTTGCGGTGGAATGCCGCGGCAAATGCGTCGCGGATTCTCGAGCTCAGAGACCGCGCCGGTTGGGGCCACCGAGCTTCGAGTTCAGGCAACCGTGCGACCCCGGCCTTGAAGCCACCTGAGCCCGCCGGCGAAAGCCCGGAGGGATTCGTCGAGGAAATCGCGGGTGTTTGGCGCCAAGCCGCCAAGCTTGCCTGTGTCGAAATAGCTCAGCCGATTACGCCGGAGCTGATCGATCGCCTCGTACAGAGCACTGAAGTGAGTAGCGTTCTGGGATTGCGGCTGAATCCCCGGCGGGTCACCCGCGAGAATCTGGCCGAGCTCTTCCGCGAAGTGCTGACCAGCGTTCAGAGTCCGGACATAACTTGAGGTCTTGCGGTCTTGCGCTTGATTAACGAATCAACCGTCGATTGCTCGTGCGCTAACGGACGGTATATACCGATCCAGTCTCTGTGATTTTGGCCCTATTTGCCGTGCACTTACGGATCCAAGGTTTGAGCTCGACCGAAAATACATCCTCGCAGGGGAGTGTCCATGCGATTGCCGGAGGCAGTTCAGGCCAGAAATCGACGCCGTCGGTCCTGAGAGCTTGTTCGTGTGCTTAGGGAAATTCGTGTGCTTAGGGAAAGTAGTCGGATCGACACGCCGTTGGGCAGCAGCGGTAGGGATCGGCTTCGCTTGCACACGGTGGGCATCCGGTAGGCTGTGGGCGAGCCTCATAGCTCGATCAACCACTGGGTGCCGATGCGGTGGAACTGAAGACTCGAGACCCCCGGCGCGATATTCTCGGACAAATGCCCGATGGCCCGATCTTGCACATATTCCACGCGCACCAATTGAAGCTGCGGTAACTTGTGGACAAAAGTCCGGTCCCCTAAACCCTTTTGTTCGAGCCATCCTTGCACATCGCCGAGGAAAGCGGCCTGATCTTTAATTCCCGCGATTTGTTGCCGGAAGGCCTCCGTGGCCACAGCGTTGAGGTCCTGCTTTTTCTGAAGGGATTCGCCGAAAATTTGCCCCGCTAGTCCCAGCACCGATACGCCGTGCTTGCTGAGGATATCGGAGGCCTCTTTGTCCAGCAGACCCGCCATGGCCATGACGGCCAAATGAATGGAAAGGAACTTTTCCCGGCCGCCCGGCGTAAAGGCCGCCAGCACGTCGTTCCAACGTCGGTTGGCCGCGGCCGTCTGAAGGCTCTTAAACGTCGTCTCCGGCGACGACTTGGGCCCTGCACAACCAGCAAATGCTGCCACACAGCAAATTGCGATCGGCACGGCAACGCTTATTCTCGGAAAACCGTTCGATTTCATGTTTCGGCCCTCCTGCCCCGGGGTAATGATCGACCCTTCGAAATTTTGACCGAAGTTATTTGACCGTAAGTATTTTCGCCGCCGTAGCGCGGAAATTCCTTAAATTTCTGATAATTTTTTAGCGTGGAACCATAGCTTTTTCGAGTTGACCAATCTAGTTCGCCATTTAACGGGTTATTCGACCAAAGACGGAAGATATCGAAGATGTCGGCAAAAAAATCGGCTATCGAAGATATCGGGACAATATCCTGGGGCGAATCTCCACGCAATGGATCGGCCGGACGAAATTCATCGGCCGAACAAAACCGATGCGGCGGCCCCGCGAGATAGTAAGCGCGAGATAGTACGGCAGCAATAAGCGCGGTCCGGCGGGCAAAGATCGGCGCCGGCACCCCGAGGCTCGGCACCCTCAGCAAGCTAGAACTGTGCGAGAAATAAACCGGATCAAGCCGGCTACGATCAACTGGATCCACTGGGCTACGGTCAACTGAATCAAGTGCGCTACCATCAAATGAATCAATGGGGCCACGGATGGTTGACACGATTGTTAACGAATTGTGAGACAATGAGAATTGAGAAATCCTTGATGAATCAACTGGAAATGGGACTCAAAATGCGACAAACCTGCTAGGAGTGCTAATGGACCGTGCTTTGAGCACTCAATGAATCGCTTTATGCAGGTCGTGCATTTGCCGCCGGAAAACCCGATTTATGACGCGGGAATTTGCCCGGGATGCCGTAAACAGATTCTGGTTCTTATGGATCGGCACCAAAATTCAGAGGTTCTTATCGATCAGCACCGAAATTCAGAATTTCGTCCCGCGAATTCGTTGATCTCCACTAAATAGATGGAGTTGCAAGTGTTTGCGGCTTTTCATTTGATTGTATGAGTTTCCAGTAAAAGGGGTATAATCGGAAGCATACGGGGCCGAGTAGGAGGCGGGACGCTCCGAAGAGTCGCGACGCGTAGGCCGGCACAAAAAAGCTTATGATCGGGCGGTTTCCCTAGGATTTTTGCCCGTCGTAACCTCCCGGTGCGACTTTTAAGCCAGTGCGGCTTTTTGAGAATTGGGCGGAGCAACTTTTTGAGCAAGGCCCCGGTTACCGGCGGGGTCCGAGGTTCCTTCAAACCGGGGGCCCTAGTTCGTGCCAGCGGGGTTGCGGCCTCGGAATCAGAGGGGTCCGTGCAACCGGGGATCCTTATTGGCGAACCCAACCGGCGAATATCGAAGCACTTGGTTCATCTTTCGCCGTAGAAATTGATCCATCTTTCGCCTAACGCTTGGGTGGTAGGGGGAAACCAGTGTCCTCCGGCGGGTATTTCCAGGATGTCAAGCGGCGGATCAAGGACTCGATCGATATTGTCGATCTTGTCGGCCGGTACATCCCTCTGCGTCGCCAAGGGCGGCTTTTCGTGGGTCTGTGTCCCTGGCATGACGATACCCACCCGAGCCTTCAGGTCAATCCGGAGCGGCAGCTCTTCCGGTGTTGGGTGTGCAACATCGGGGGAGATATTTTTAGTTTTTTGATGAGAATAGAAGGGATTGAGTTCGGCGAAGCCCTCCAGCTTCTTGCCGAGCGCGCGGGGATTTCGCTCCGTCCGCCTTCCCAATCGGGAAAACCGGTTCGGGGAAAGACTGCCGGTGGCACGGCGGGCGGATTCACCAAGACTGCGCTTTTTCAAGCCGCGCAATGGGTGGCGGATCGCTATCATCGGTTCCTGGCCCAGGCGGCCGCGGCCGAGCCGGCTCGGCGGTACCTGGCGGACCGGGGAATCGAATGGGCAAGCATCGAGAAATTTCAGGTCGGCTTTTCGCCTACCCAGTCGGATTGGATTCTGCACCAGGCGCGGAACCAAGGAATCTCGCCGGCATTGCTGGTGGCAATCGGCGTGCTTGCGAGCCGACCCCTCGGGGGAAATTACGATCGATTTTGCGGGCGAGTCGTTTTTCCCATCCGCGACCCGTTGGATCGACCGGTGGGCTTCGGGGCGCGGATTCTGCCGGAAAATTACGGCGTCATTCCCCCGATTTCCGGGAGCAATAAGGCCAAATACATCAACACGCCTGAAACACGGCTGTTCACGAAAAGCTCGCTGGTTTATGGCCTGGATCTTGCGCGGCACGCGATCCGGCAAACAGGGAGGGTGATCGTGGTCGAGGGCTACACGGACTGCATTCTCGCCCATCAAGCTGGCCTGACCGATGTGGTAGCAGTTTTGGGGACGGCGCTTGGGCCAAACCACATTCAATTACTCCGACGATATACCGATCGCATTTACTTGCTCCTGGACGGGGATGAGGCCGGCCGACGCCGGGCGGCGGAATTGCTGGAGCTTTTTGTGTCGCAAGATGTCGATTTGCGGGTGGTGACTCTGCCTGCGGGATATGACCCGGCCGATTACCTGGTGAAACACGGCGGTCAAGCGCTCGGGAAACTCATCGTCGAAACCTCGGCGGATGCCTACGAATATGCACGGCGGATATTCGCGGCGGAGGAAGCCCGCGAAGGAGTGCATGCATCCAGCCGGGCATTGGAACGCATCTTGCGTACGATGGCGAAAGCGCCCGTGCTTTCCGCGATCTCATCTCCGCTTCGCGAGGCACTGATTTTGCAGCGGCTTGCCGCCGAGTTTAATGTCGCCGAAACGGTACTTCGGCAACAGCTTGCGCTATTGCGGGAGCGGTCGGGGGGGAAGGGGCGAGTCGGCTCCGGGGCATCGGGGATGGGGGGTGTGCCGGGAACTGCCGCGGCTTCGCCGGCGAAAGCTGCAAATTTTGCCGGGCGAAAAGCTGGCGGTTTAACCACCGGGGGCACTTCGGGCCATTCGGCGGCTTGGAATTGGCGGTGGCAACAGGAGCTTTTGGAGATTCTTTTAGCGGCCCCACGATTGGTGTCCGTGGCGGCGCAGCATATTCGTCCTGAGGAATTTTCTTCGGAGGTTCACCGCCGCATCTATGAGGCGATGTGTGACCTGTGGGCCGCGGAAAGTGATCTTGGTTTGGATCGCCTTATGGTTTATTCTGATGACCCCTCGGTGCACGCCGTGCTCGTGGAATTGGACCAGGCCGTAACGGAAAAACGGCTGGCGTCACCGGAGGAGGCATTGGCCAGCTTTTTGGCCGTATACCGGCAGCGGCAGGTGGAGGCCCAGTTACCGCAGGAGGCAGCCCGGTTACACCAGGAGGACTTGGCGGAGGCCGAGCAACTGGAAATCTTACAGCGGATGGTTCAGATCCGTCGTCAGCTTCAAAACTTGGGCGAAGGCCCAAACCACGAGCTTCCAGCCTAAATCTCGGGGGTCTCCGAACGGTAGTGCGGGTGGTTGTGTCGGCACGAGGCGCAGGGATCGCCCTCGAAAAACCCGCTCAACGGTGTACGGGGTACCCGCTCGTTCATCCCGGGGTCTTGCAATGAAGACGGAGCCAGTTTTCGCCCCCTGCCAGCCGGCCCGATTCAGGTGCGATGTTCTTGCTGGCGGATTTCTTTCCAGGGGACCACGCTCAAGGAGGTATTGCCGTGGACCATTTCGACCCGGAATTACAGGAGCTGTTGGCCAAGGGGAAGGCCCAGGGTTATCTGACTTATGATGAGGTGGCTAAGTATTTGCCGGATAATGCCCTCGATCCGGAAAAGCTGGACAATCTTTTAGTTCAATTGGAGGAATTGCGAATTGAATTGGTGAATGATGCCCTGCCGGAAGGCGGAGCAGACAGGAAGGGTGAGGGGGTAGAGGCGGGGGAAACCGGCGGGATGGGCTCCGGCACTTCCGCAGGGGCGGAGGCCCCGGAGCCTATCCGAGCCAGTAGCGATCCCATTCGGCTGTATCTGGCCCAGATATCCGAAGTTCCACTCCTAACGCGGGAGCAAGAAATCTCTTTGGCCAAAAAGATCGAGATGACGCGGAAGCGATTCCGCCGGGCAGTATTGTCCTGCTGGTTAGCGATGCGTCAAACGGTGCACACCTTGGCCAAAGTTCATCAGGGGGCATTGCCGTTTGATCGGACGATCAAAGTCTCTTTGACCGAGCGGCTGACCAAGGAGCAGATCCGCGCTCGGATGCCTCATAATTTGAGCAGCCTCGAAAAGCTCCTACGCGCGCTGCGACAGGATTTTTTGCGAATTTTTAGTCGGCACACCCCGCCTGAAGAAAAGGAGCAACTGCGCGAGCGCTACATTCGGCGACGGCGACGGTCCCTCAATTTAGTGGAAGAACTCAGTATCCGCACCCGGCGCGTGCAAGCGATGATGCGGCAGTTGGAAGAGATATACGAGCGGATGAGTCGGGTCAGTCAGCGGCTGGAATACCTCGCCCCCTTGGCCGGTAAAGCGGAGGAAATCGAGCGGCTGCAACGGCAACTCCGGATCCTGGTGCTTCAGACCCATGAAACGCCCCGCTCGCTCCAAAAACGGTTGGAGATCATTCGGCATCATTATCGCGATTATGAGCAGGCCAAACGGGAACTTTCGGCCAGCAATCTTCGGTTGGTGGTCTCGATCGCCAAAAAGTACCGCAATCGCGGGCTGAGCTTTTTGGATTTGATTCAAGAAGGTAACACCGGGCTGATGCGCGCCGTAGATAAATACGAGTATCGGCGGGGATACAAGTTCTCGACCTATGCCACCTGGTGGATCCGGCAGGCGATCACCCGAGCCATTGCCGAACAGTCGCGGGTTATCCGCATCCCCGTGACGATGATCGACACCTATGGTAAACTTAAACAGGCAGGTCGGCGGCTCCTGCACGAATACGGGCGGGAACCGACCCCAGAGGAACTGGCGGAGCAAACGGGCGTGCCTGCCGAGGAGGTCCAGCGGGTATTTCGGATGGGTCGCCAGCCGACCAGCTTGGATCGCCCCATGGGGGATGATGAAGATACGGCCTTCGGCGACCTGCTGGAAGACGCTAATTCGGCACGACCGGACAAAGGTGCCCACGCCGGGATCCTCCGCGAGCAGATTGAAAAGTTGCTAAAAACGCTAACGTATCGGGAACGGGAAATTATTCGGCTCCGCTATGGATTGTCCGACGGGTTCTTCTACACGCTTGAGGAGGTGGGACGGATCTTCCGGGTTACCCGGGAAAGGGTCCGGCAAATCGAGGCCAAAGCGGTCCGGAAGCTTCAGCATCCCGTTCGCTCAAAACAGTTGCATGGATTTGTCCGCCGGCTTGCCGGATAAGAGCTCGCCTTATAATTCGTTGAACTCAAAGTGGCAGAAGTCGTTGAACTCAAAGTGGCACAAGGTGCGATGGCTCGGGGTGGGGCAAACCAATTGCCGACGTGCACTCACGAGGTGTGAGGAGACGAAAAATCGGGATACGAAACTTCAGCTTTTTGGGCGTGGAAACCGCGGGAAAGCCCGTGGTGAAGCCGCCGACCGTCGTGGGTCAGGCGGCTTTTTTGTTGGGGGAAATTTCCCGCCATAACACACGGAATTTCCCCGGCTTTGCGGACAAGTGACTTACGCGGAATTGAGCGGTAGGTCAGTGCAATCTAGCTTAGTGCAATTGCTTGATAGGCTACTGGATGGGCGATCTTTGCGCTCGGCTGGGCTTGGCAATCCAGTAGCGGCATTCGTCAATGCGTGAGGAACTAAGATGGCTCAGGAAACAAACTCCCTTCACGTATTTCGGGTATTACACAGGATTCATCGGCAGCTCACGGACCTGGAAGAACGCTTGGCGCGGGGGCCACGGCTGATCCGCATTCGGGAGCAGGCCCTCACTCAGGCAAAGGCGCGACTGGCTCAACTCCAAGAAGAAGCCCGACGGCTACAGATCGCGGTGGATGAAAAGCAGTTATTGTTAAAGACTACGGAGGAAAACATCCGTAAACGTCGTGGCCAGCTCATGCAGGCGAAGGATACGCGGGAGTACCAATTGCTCTTGGAGCAGATTCAGGCCGATGAGGTGGCCAACTCGACTCGCACCGATGAGATCCTCGAGGATTTCGATCGGCTCGATCGCTACAAGGTGGAGATCGAAGAGGCCAAAGCTTTGGTAGCTAAGGCGGCGGAGGAATTGGAGGCCGTTAAAAAACAGGTAGCGGTCGAGGAGCCGCAACTGAAAGCCGAAATACTTCGCGTGCAAAAGGAGCGGGAAGAAGCCGTCAAAGAGCTTTCTTATGAATGGCGGGAAATCTATGAAAGAACGGTTCGTGTGAAAGGGGAGGATGCCTTGGCCCCGGTGGAGACCGATCATTGCACGGGCTGCCATCAACTGGTTCCCATCAACAAGATTAACGAGATGTTGCGAGGGGAACCGACGACGTGCCGGGCCTGTGGCCGGCTGCTTTATCTGCCGGAAAATTACACAATCAAACGGAAGGTGAGTAGTTGAGCCGGGCAAGTCGCCTTGGGCGAAGGCGGTTAATCGCCGCTTGGTTTACTGGCGAATTCGTGAGGGGATCAACCGGTGGTTTTCTGTGGGCGATGGGTCCCTTGTAGGGTAAAAACCCAGAGAGCTTGTAGGAAAAACAATCGCGGAAAATCAAGAAATATCGCGGAGAATATCGGCGAGTATCATTGAATACAAAGAGTATCAACGAACCCAAGGAATATCTTTGCCGGGATGGCCCCGAAAGCTTCCGCCATTTTGGGGCACTTCGCGATGCGTTAGAGCTGTGACGGCAAATCCCACAATTTCGTAAGGCGGGCGCGCACGCTGAAGTTGTTCGATTACTCTGTACCGTTTTTGCTTGTCTTCTTTTGACACGTACCCTAAGGGAGGTGAGCCGTCATTAAGCAACGCGGACGACGTAAACATTTAGGCAATTCCGGCAAGGGGGGCATGCTGAAGTTAGTCGGTTGTTGCTTGTGTTCTTTTGAGACCTGCGCCAAGGCGGCGGCACATGCTGAAATGCGAACAGTTGTGGAACCATGAGAATGAGACGTGTGCCAAGGCGGGTACGGACGTCGTTGGTGTTTGACTTAACGGAGGCTTTACGGCCCCGAACCGCCTGCCCGCAGACGCGGCAGTGTGTCCAGGGGAAGAGACTCCGGCAAGGGTGCCGGTAAGGGAGTGCCGGTTTCCCAGAAGGGATCATCCCAAATTTTGTTCGTCCAAATTGCCGGGTGATTTAGCCTGGATTCGTCCGCGGGGGGCTCGGGCGGGGACATGCCGGCTGCCTCGGCGGGTGCTGGTGGGGGAGGGGCACCGTCGGCCGGCGAACCGTCCGCAAAGCCCGCAGACGTCCTTTCGGAATTCTCGCCCCTAGGGGCCTCTGCAAGGTTTGCTTGCGTTTGCGGGTCATCACCCTTGGCTACCGTCTGCTGAATTTGGCCCGCTGAGGGGGAAGGATTTTCGGTCACAGTAGGGCTTGCCCCAGAGGATGCCGACGCCTGGGGGGATGCGGGGGCGGCGATTGCCTGGTTGGCCGCAGCTTCCGGGGTTTGAGCGACTTGGGGTTCGGGCGGTGAGAAGGGAGGAGTTTCCGCAGAGGTTGTTTTCGGCTCATCAGACGGCGGACTGGCTTCGGCAAAAAACGCTTCCTGGGTGATGGAAAGCCGCGGATAGGATGCGACCTCGCTATTGAAGAAGTCCACGAGGGGGATTTTGATCTCGTCGCCTGCGAAGTTGGTTCCCCGCAGGATTTGGCCGCGCAAGAAGGGACCGGCTCCAAACACCCAAAGTGCCCGAACGTCACTTTCCACCGGGATGGAGCCCGATTGCCAAATCGGTCGGCCCGTGCGGCGATTGTAGGCGAAAAGGGCGATCTTCGTCACCGCCCGTTGATAGGTGCGCTTCGCGATCGGCATCTCGGGTAAGTGCGCGGGGATTCCGAGGGTATTGATCGGAAAGAGGGACGGGAAGTTGACCGCCGGCAGACCGTACGTGACATCGTGGCGATCGGTGCCAATGGCACCGGCCCGAATTTCTAACACGTAGTCTGCCTCGTTTTTCGATTCGCGAAGGATCCCCCCACTGGCCAATACGTGTTGACGCACCGAGCTGGCGAGGTAGGCGGCATCGGTCATGCCGCGGATTGGTGTGTCATCAAGAAACACGGTTTTCCCAGCAAGGGCTCGCAAATCCATTTGGCTCACGGCGCGGTCCATGGTATCCGAGATCAGCAGTTGCTCCATGGCGGTCCGCGAGGTGTCGGTCCATTTGGAGGTACCACATCCGCAAGCAGCCACCGAAACGAGCAGCGCTGCCAAAAGCCAAGGGTATTTCGGTTTGACGCCGATCGAGTTCTGTCCCATAGCGTTCGGGGTACCTGGAGCCAGTCGCTCCGGTGAATAGCCCAATGATTCAGGTAAACCGACGAAGCGGAAAACCGGCTTTTGCCCGGTACATGAGGCGCTTTGCAACAAGCGTCTTAAAGTGGCAAACCAAAGACCGGACTGTGCTTCGCAATCAGCGGCGGTGCTCGCCCGGGGCACGCGGTCCTAACCGGGGGGCATCAGGCCCATGCGTCCGCGCGGTTGGCGAATTCGGTGGCCCTCAAAAAGGGAACGAGGCGGCTTTCCACAAGCACCTAACCGGCCGCGTGCTGGCGGGGGATTTTAGAAAAGCCGCCAAATCGGGCCAACTAAGATTTCCGGAAAAGCGCCAAAATCTGCATTAATGTGATAAACATTTTCAGTTGATCGAGAGGAAGTGGTGCAAATAACGAAATGAGATGAAAATGGACAAGAAATTCGAATAAAGCGGACGAAGAAGCAGGTCGATGGAGCCCGAGAACGCCCGTCTAAGGCGTATTGTTCGGTTAGTTTGTTGTTCTGGTTAAGTATAAAGACCGAATTGTTGTGCAAGGTGGTAGCTGTTGCAAATATCTTGCGACTTGTGGGCGCATACGTTCGGAAGGAATCTCGCCTCGCACTCCGTTTGCACGAAAGGAGCAATTGCGCGTTTTGAACCGGGTTTACACGGGGACTTCGAGGGCTTCGGCGTGCTCGTGCGCGATTTGCTCGATGGCCTTTTCCCGCTGGCGTTCTTCCCAATTGCGCGACCAACGGAGCGGCCCCAACTGGCGGACCCACTCCACAAAATGGTCGATGGCTTGGGCAAGTTGTGGCCCTTCGGCCGCCGAAGCCCAAACCAGCCGCAGGCGGTCCTCTTCGATCCCCAACTCGGCGAGCGTGTACTTGAGTAGGGCATAGCGCCGCATGGTTTTATAGTTTTGTTCCAGGTAGTGACAATCCCCTGGATGACACCCGGCGATCATCACCCCATCGGCGCCCAAGGCGAAAGCTTTCAGGACGAACATCGGGTCGATGCGACCGCTGCACATGGCGCGGATGATCCGGACACTTGTGGCGTGCTTAATCCGCGCCGTGCCTGCCAGATCGGCAGCGCGGTAAGAGCACCAGTTGCAAAAAAATCCGACGATACGCGGCTCGAAATGGGCGTCATTACTCATCGAGGTTTGCTCCGCTTCCCTCCGCAAACGCGATCAAATGCTCATCGGTTTCATTTATCAAAAGGCGATTGGTTTTTTTTGCAGTAAGTCCCAACCGTTTGTGTTTTACGTGGCCTCGATTTTGTAAAACGAAACGGATCCCTTCTTCGGAAGTAGGCATTCCCCTCCTGGCAAGTCGAGGAGGGGGATCTTTCCACGCGATGATCGATACGTATTCCTACGTGGAAGGTGTTGCTTCTACGGTGGGGAGTCGCGGGGCGATTGTGGTTAGGCCGGGATGGCTTGCCGGCGCGGTAAAATCGGGAGTTCGGCCGGCTGGACTTCGCCGGCAATCCCCTCGCATTGGGCGTCCCAAAGGGCACCTTCCAGCTCGGCAAGAATCTGTTGGTTGGTGAAGTGAGCCCCGGTGATCGCCCCGGCCGGGCAAGCTGCCACACAAGTACCGCAACCTTTGCAAAGGGCCGTAATAATGCGGCTTAAGTTCTTATCTGCGAGGAATTCGATCGCATTGAACGGGCAGAGATTGTTACAGATGCGGCACCCGGAGCAAGCCGCTTCATCAATGGAGGCGACGATCGGCTCGATCCAGACGGTGCCTTTGCTGATCATGCCGGCCACCCGCGCAGCAGCCGCGGCACCTTGAGCCACGGCAGCCGGGATGTCTTTCGGCCCCTGGCAAGCCCCGGCCACAAAGACCCCTTCGGTCATGGTGGCTACGGGGTCAAGCTTCGGGTGTCGTTCCGTGAACCAACCGGCCAAAGAGCACGAAATGCCGCATTTTCGGGCGGTTTCCTTGGCATCTTCCTGGGGTTCCAGGGCACCCATGAGAATGACCATATCGACGGGGATTCGCCGCTGGCGGCCAAGGAGGGTGTCTTCAACTTGGACGATCAGCCGCCCCTGCTCCGCTTCGGTGCGGTCGGCATTCGTGACTTCGGCGACCTTACCGCGGATAAACTTCATCCCCTCGTGCAGGAGGCGTTGATAGAACTCCTCATAGCCCTTTTGGTTGGTCCGCATGTCGATATAAAATGAGTAGACTTCGGCATTCGTCTTTTCCAGCACCAGATGGCCGAATTTCAGGGCGGCCATGCAGCAGATACCGGAGCAGTATTCGTTGAAATTGACGTCGCGACTACCCACGCAGTGAATGATGCCGATCGATCGCGGCTCGGTCTTGCCGTCGCGCAGGACGATGCGGCCGCCCGTCGGTCCGGCAGCGTTGCACATCCGCTCGAATTCCAAGGCGGTAAAGACGTTCGGAAGCCGGCCGTAGCCATATTGCGGTATTCGCCGAGCATCGAACATCTTCCACCCGGTGGCCAAGATGATGTTGCCCACCGTGAATTCCAGGATTTGATCCTGCTGATCGTAGTCGATGGCATCGGTCGGGCAGACCTTGCTACAGACCTGGCATTTGCCGCGGCGGAACCAGATGCAATTATCGGTATCGATTACCGGGATCCGTGGGACCGCTTGGGCGAAGGGGATATAAATGCCTTTGCGCTTGCCCAAGCCGGCCTCGAAAACGTCGTCGACCACCTTCGTGGGGCACTTTTCCACGCAAATCCCGCAGCCGGTGCAGCGGTCTTCGCGGACATAACGCGCGCGTTTGCGGATCTTTACCTTGAAGTTGCCGACCGAGCCGCTGACCTCTTCTAATTCCGAATAACTCAACAGGGTGACGTTCTCGTGCTGACCGACTTCGCTCATCTTCGGCGTGAGGATGCATGCGGAGCAATCGAGCGTGGGAAAGGTCTTGTCGAATTGTGCCATGTGGCCACCGATAGAAGGTTCCCGCTCCACGAGGATCACTGGGAAGCCGGCATCCGCCAGTTCCAACGTGGCCTGCAAACCGGCGATACCACCACCGACCACCAGCGTGCGGGGGTTGACCTCCACGGGAAGAGGTTTCAGCGGTTTTTGCCACCGGACGCGCTGCACGGCCGCGGCCACCATCGCCTTAGCTTTCCGCGTGGCTGCCAGTTTGTCGCTCGTGACCCAGGAGATGTGCTCGCGGATATTGGCCATTTGGAAAAGGTAGCGATTGAGGCCTGCATTTTCGCAAGCCCAGCGGAAAGTCTTCTCATGGAGTTGGGGCGAGCACGCCGCCACGACGACACGGGTCAAATTCTCCTTCTTGATGTCTTCCTCGATCATCTGTTGGCCCGAGGAAGAGCACATGAATTTGTAGTCCTTCGCGACGACGACATCTTCCAGGTTTTCGCCGGCCCAGCGGGCCACTTCCGCCACGTCGATCGTGCCGGCGATGTTGCTACCGCAGTGGCAAATGTACACGCCGATTCTCTCGGCCATAGGATGCCTCCCTCTATCTTGCCTTTTGCCGCCCAGCGGGCCCGACTGAATCTTCTGTTATTCGCTCTGAATCCTCTGTGATTCGATCTGAGGATTGTTCAGCTTATTGGCTGAATGTTTGAGGATTGTTCAGCTTATTGGTTCAATGTTTGATTAACGGATTAAAAACGACAAAGTAAGCTCTTGGTTCGCTCGGGAAGCCAAAGCTCTCTTCATAAACAATTCTCGATCCTCAAGCTCTTAAAAAAGGACCTCTGTTCAGGACCAAAACGCGTTCCCCTTAATGGAACTAGGGAGGGGCTAACGGTTGTGGCGGCTGCCTTATTCATCGATGGCTGAGGAGCCCGCGCCGCGAGCCGCCATAAAACAGCCGCTTTCTGGGCCACCCAACGCGGTGTGGGCCGGTTGCCTATTGCGTGACGGCCGCCAAGCGGCGCTGAAGAACCGGTTGGGCGGAAACAATTTCCTTGCCGATCCCCAGGGCGTTGGGTTCCAACCCAAACGCTAGACCGACGATCTGGGTGAAGAACAGGATCGGCATCCGGAAACTAAGGCCGAAGTAACTGTTGACCTGACTCTGATAGGCATCGAGGTTCAGTTGACACATCGGGCACATGCAGAGGATTAAGTCCGCATAGCTATCCACCGCGGATTGCAAGAGCCGGCGAATCAATTCGAAGGCTTGTGCCTCGCTAATTTGGGTCATGTGCCCCCCACAGCAGGCGGCTTTTAGGGGGTAGGGGACCGGCTCCGCCCCGAGCCAGGAAACCAACTCATCGAGTTTCATGGGGTACTCGGTATTGTCGAAGTCGTTATAAGGGCGGACGACTTGGCAGCCGTAGTACGGGGCTACCTTGAGGCCCTTTAAGGGGCGGACCACCTTGTCGCGGATGGCTTTTTCACCCAGATCGGTGTGGAGCACATCCACCAGATGGCGAACGCGAACCCGACCTCCATCGTAATGGAGGCCGCCGGCCGCCAGGGCTTCGTTGATTTTCTCGGCCAGTCGTGGGTTTTCCGCCATTTGCCGATCCACTTTCTTCAGATTCAGATAGCAGGCAGCGCAGGGAGCTACCACCTGGTTGAGGCGCGAATCCACCAGAGCCAAATTCCGCGCGATCACGGCGCAGGCCGTCAATTTGTGGAGGGAGTGATACTCGGTCGCCCCACAGCAATTCCAATCGTCAATCTCTTCGAGTTGTATACCAAGCAAATCGCACACGGCGCGAATCGACATATCGTACGCCGCGCTGCTACACTCCAACGAGCAGCCAGGATAGTAGGCGTATCTCACGGTTCATCTCCCAACTGTTTGGCTTTTTGAATGATCGCCTGAAGCTGCTGAATGTTTTTGATGCGGGTGGGTCGTAGGGACATTCGACCCCGCGTGAAAAGCGAAAGTCCCAGCGGTCCCATCTTGAGCATCGCCAAAGGCTTGTTGAACAAGTAAAAGCGGCTGGCCAACCCGAACTCGAAACTTCGGCCATACGCGTCGAGATAACGGGTAAACGTTTGGGCCAAGGCGGGTGCGTCGGTGTTTCGAGCGGAACCTTCGCGGATGGCCAGCCGCTTGAGCGTGTACATGATCTCCGTGATGGGGATCTGTTGTGGGCACCGCGTCGTGCAGTAGTAGCACGAAACACAGCACCACATCGTGTTGGCCGAAAGCACCGTATCACGCTGGTCCGCCTGAATAAGGGCAAAGAGGGCCCTGGGTGAGTATTGCATATCGGCTCCGTTGGGGCACGAACCGCCGCAACTGCCGCATTGAATGCAGTGCACCAGTCGTTCACCGCGGGGCGTATGCTCGATGACTTCCTTCAGGAAACTGGGTCGACGATCGGTCGAAAACTGAATCATGCCTGAGTTACTCCCGTGGCTTTCCAAAGCGGGCGCACCCTTGGGCTTGCAGCCCAGGGGCGTGCGAAAAATCTTTCACTCGTTTGCGGCTAAGTATTTCAGCAGGGGCCTTCCCGTTCCCGTGGGCATTTCAGGCTCCAGCGGACTTTTTCCTGTTACCGCCGATGAACCTAATTGACCCGAACTGATGCTAAAATTTACCGAATCGCTCTTGAACTGCTTCCTTTTTTTGGTACGTGGCTTACCTCCTCATGCAAGGCCATCTCGCGCTTAGTACGAGGCCATCTCGCGGACGATATGCTCGGCTAAAGCCTGCGTTACCCGATGATCCAATCCGTCCAAACCGCCGATCGCATCCGGCTGCACTTCCAGAGTGGTGATCTTGGCCGAACCTTCGCCGGGGGCAGAAATTTCCGCCTTGGTATCGCGCGCCAGGCTGCCCGGCAGTCGACCGATATCCTTGGCCACCAGCACCATCAACCGGTCGTATTTGCTGGCGGCTTTGAGGAGATTCGAAGGGGTGATCGGCACATTGCCGGGGGTGGCCACAATGGGGAACATCATGTCGATGAGTTTCTGTCGGATGAGCCCTCCCAGGCCCTCATCGCGGCGCAGCAGGCCCGGAGCCGCCATCAAATAGACCTTATGGCCGTTGCGGTTGGTGATCGAGATCCCTGCCAGAGGCTCGGACGGAACTTTTTTGAATTTCTCGGTGGGCCGCACATGAGGCTCGACGTGGCGGAAGGCCGCATCGAGGATTTCCACGATTTCGTTATCCGCGAAGGGTGCCACCGCGTAGTAGAAAATGCGGTGTTTTCGGTACTCCGACTCCCACGGCCCACTAGCCGGCGCGACCACCACAACGCGAAGCTGCGGAGCCGCGAGATTGATCTGGCCGACCGTCGAGGAACCCGCCGCACCAAAGGCAGCGGCATCGAGCATGACGATGGTCTCTTCCGGTCTTTCCCCGGCCCAGGAAAGCTCCTCCAAACAGCGACTGACGCGCACTTCGCAACCCAGACGCGTGAGTTTTTCCGCCTGCTGTTGAGCGACCGACTCGTTCGGATTCAATAGCAGCACCCGATGCCGGCGACAATGACTCAACTCTTCCTCGAATCGGGTCGTGCACAGGCAAGTCAACCAGCCGCTGTTGCACGGATCGCTTGCCACGAGCGTTGGATCCTTCAGCAGATTTTCATTGATGGCCGCCACCACCCCGGAAAGTGGCGCAAGCACCATCCGCGGCGGCCCATCCGAAGTGTGGATCGCTGCCAAGGGAAGCCCCTGGTATACAACCTCGCCGATTTTGGGAAGCTGCACGGACCGCAAGTTTTCTGCTTTCAAGCCCGGCATTAAAACCCCGAGGCACGCCGAACCGTCCGGCTCGAGCTGGAACCATGCCTGGTCATAGAACCAGAAAGGCTCCGCGGCCAGTGTTCCCTCTTCCGCCGGTGCTACCTCAGGCTCCGCCGCAGCCTGACCCCGCTGAGTCAAAACCCGTTGCACCGCTTGGGTAATCTCTTCAGGGCTGAAAGGCTTCGTAATGTAGTCCGAGGCACCCAACCGGATAGCTGCCGCGGCATTGGGAATGCTCGGGTAGCCGGTCATAATGAGCACGGGTAGGTCCGGCTTGGTCTCGCGGAGTTTTTCCAAAAATTCGATGCCGTCCATCACCGGCATCTTGATATCCAGCAGGATGATGTCGTAATGACCCTCGCGGGCCATCGTGAGGCCGCGTCGGGGATCAGTGCTTTCCTCAACTTCAAATCCTTGCCGAGTAAAAATTCTCCGGCAGGCCTGGCAGATCACTTGTTCGTCGTCAACGACCAGCAATCGGCGTTTCTGAGACATGATTTGGCTCCTTTTTGGCGGGCAGGCTGCTTGGCTTGAGAACCACCCCACTTGCCTGATCTTAGGCTCTCACGGACTTTGACTTCGGGAACTCCTTAAGCGGCTCTTACCGAGCTGTAGCCGGCGATTTTTCCGATTTCATTTTGCTCCGGTCTTGCACAAACTGTAAGGCTACCGAGGGCCGCGCTAGCGTTCCCGGATTTGCCCGGGCCAATGCTGGTCTAGACCAAGTCTCGGATGCACCAAAACTTGTGCCAAAATCAAATGGCTTGGAAGCATGGAGAAGTGGTATGATGGTGGGGAAACCTTAAAGTCTTATCTAGAAAAGACTTAAGGAAACTGTGCTGGTGCGGGATAAGGCGCGGTGGCAGGCAACACGGATCGTTCCAGCAAGGAGTGCTTCAATAAGCTGGGTCAATAATTCCGAGAAGTTGGGCAAATGATCCCCAGACTACACTCTGGCTTAAATGACGTAACCATCTAAATGGAAAAGACTTACGTCATATCATGCTAAACGGATGTTTTTTTCGGGGATCTCTCGGCCTGGTGTATATAACTGGTATCCGGTGTATCTGAGCATTATACGGGTGGTGGGCTGCGGGGAAATGGGGAACGATTCGCCCCGGTGACAGCTCGCTTTTGCTTCGGACACCGACTTGAGCACGAAAAACCATGCAGAACTTCCCGGTGGAAAAGCGGGAGGGGGAAAGGCTATGGGTTTCGCACATCCCCGGAATAATGCGATTGAAGAGAAAAAAATGAGTAATTTCTTGGCTTCGCGTGAAGGAAAACCGAAGATTCCGCGCTTCCAAAATTGCCGTTGGGAACAGGATCCAAAGAAGCGGCTTACCCCGACTTTCACCCGGACGTCTTCGATCGGGAGTGATCTCTCCCCCAATGACAAGCAGACAAAAAGTAGATAAAGGTGATAGAAATACACATGATTACGAAATGATGGTTTGATGGATCAGTTACCCAAATAGAACTCTACGGTGGGCATCTTCATTACGCGTGGTAACCGAGCGGGAAGAAAACCTTTTGTCGTCGCCTGTATCAACCAGATGTACACCGCGATGCCGAAACCCAAAAACCGTATTACAAGGAAGGCCGACGCACACAGAACGAAGCTCAGAGACAGCCGAAGCACAGAGAAAGTCGAAGCACAGAGAAAGTCGAAGCACACAGAATTAAAAAAAGCGGAAGCGCAGAGAAAAATAAAACGAAGCACAGCGA
>CAKZMM010000075.1 GCA_937128505.1 uncultured Thermogutta sp. | reverse complement strand
CTTCATTTGAGGTGTGTACTGCTTGTTCATTTGAGGTGCGTACCCCTCGTTGATTTAAGGGATGTACCACTCGTTAATTTAAGGTCTGTAGCCTTGATTAAATGGAGGCACGAGCCGTGCGAAGTTCTCACCCTATAGCCAGGTTCTCAAAGATGGCCTTTTGCACTAGCTTGGCGCCGATTTTTCTGTTCGGCCTTCTGTTTACCGCGGCCGAAGGAGGGGCAAATCAGCCTTCCAATTTTCCCGTCAGACAGGAGTTAGCGTTCGGGCCGGCGGCGGTCGGCTTAGCGATGGGCGGATGTGGGGGCGCTTACTTCCTGGCGGAAGCCGGCACGCTCATCATCGAAGTCCAGAAACAGGAACTCAACCGGAGCGATCGGCCCACCGAGCTGCGTGCGATTTTGGCCGGACCGGATCGCGAGGTTTTGGCCGAAGTGTTCCTCCCCGAAGACAAGGCGCCGCGTGGCAAACCGGGTCCCATTCAGATTGCACGGCTCGAGGCCCCGGTAGCCCGCAAGGGAATTTATGTGCTCAATATTACGGTCTCGCAGGACCGGTATGGGGAAGCAATGTATTGGAGTTTCCGGACGAATTGCCCGAAGTATCTTGTCGAGACGTCACGGGGGCATCGCGATGCTCCGCACGAGGAGCCATTGGTGCTCCACAGCCCCGAGAGGCCGATCGAGGTATGCTTCATCCCCAGGAAGTCGGGCTTTTCCGCCGAAATTCGGAGCAATGTAGCGCCCGGGGAAGATTCAGGTGTGTGGAATGCTCGGGGAGAGTTGGTTGCCCCCCTAAAGCCGGCGGAAGATGGGGTCTATCGCACCACGGTTTCGGGGGAGACTATGGCAAGGGATCCGCAAAATCCCTGGCGACTGTATCTGCCGGCCGGGACTTTCCGCGTAGATTTAGACGGGCTGACCCGCTGGAATCAGGAAGATCTTTATCGGGATCTTTGCTGCTGGACACCCCAACAGGAGTCGTTCTATCCTCTTCTGGATTATCGCTGGCTTTTGACGCCGTACCAACGACTCGTGTACTGTCAGCCGGAGGAAAGCCGGGAAATCAGTCTCCGCGTTCACAACAATAGCCAAGTGTGGCAACGGGTTCTTTTTTCGCTAGAATTCCCGGAAGCACCGTGGCCCGTGGAACTCAGTGCTCAAATCTTGGAGATTCCCCCCAAGCGCGCGGAGGAACTCAAAGTGCGTTTCCGTCTGCCGGCAGGTCGGCCGGAGGTTGTGGTCCACCTGCGGGCTACGCCGGAGAGTTGCCCGGAGTTTTCCACTTTTTCCACGCTGAGAGTAAAAAGCGGCAGTCCTCCGGCGGCAAATCCGCTGGAATTGCCCGTGGTGCTCAAGCCGTATCGCCATCAGAACGAACTGTTCGGGTACCTACCGGATTATCCTACGGATGCCGAAATATATTTCGATCCGCAAAATCGCCCGTACACGCTGTCAGGGGATAACCTGTATTGTCTGAAAGAGGGGCGGTGGGAATCGATCTCCGTCTCGCGGAATACTCGCTGGAGCGATGGGAGCAATTCTTCCCGCGGCCCTGGGCCGATTAGCCCGAAAATTGCCTTCGACCAAGACGGCGACATCTACCTGCTTGGCGGCGTGGGGAATCGCCGAGCGCTCCTGCACTGTTCCGATGGCGGGCGAAGCTTCACGGCTTATCCCCTCCCGGATCGTGGCGCGACATCCCAGAGTATGGACATGGAAGTTTTCTGCGGACACAATCCGCTCTCGGGCCCGCCGCCCATTCTCCGGTATGTGTTCACGGGCCGAGACCCGAAGCTTTTTTGGCGATATTTGCACACGCTGGAGCTTTTTGTCCCGAAAAAGCAAGGGGGAGCGATTGTTTTGGGGGATCCGGTTATCCTGTCGGAGGAATGCCTGGGACTGTCGTCGCATTCCGGCAGTCCGATCAGTGTGGTTTCGCGGGACGGAAAGGTGCATGTGGTGTGGGCTCAGGCGACGGATCCGGCAGTGAAAGTGCCCGGCACCCCCGCCTATGCCAACACGTATGATGTGAAAACCGGTCATTTGGGGAAGCCGGTGCTTGTCGGGTATGGTCCTCCGGCAAACGATATCCACAATTCGCCGAGCATCGCGATCGATAGCCGCGGTTATCTCCACGTGTTGGGGGGAACTCACGGGGCGCCTTTCCCGTACGCCGTCAGCCGGCAACCCAACGACACACAGGCGGGTTTCAGCGAGGCGGTACCGGTAGCGGACGCTTCGCTGACTTACATCGGCATGGTCTGCGGCCCCGATGATACGCTCCATGTAATGTGCCGAATGTGGCAGTATAACAAGGAACCGTTTCCACAAAGTCATCACGCCACCCTGGTTTATCTGCGAAAGCGACCCGGGGAAGCGTGGGAAATGCCGCGGATTCTGGTCGTTCCGCCTCTGTCGGAATATAGTGTGTTTTACCACCGGTTAACGATCAGTCGCACCGGCCGGTTAGTGGTTTCACATGACTGCTGGTCAACCTTCTGGTTCTATCGTTTGGATCAACCGGGACACCGCAGGGCGGTGATGACCTCCGCGGATGGCGGGCAGACCTGGAAACTTGCCGAAACAAGCGACTTCAGCCCAAACGGGGGCTAATTCTTGCCCTTTGGGTGAAAAGGTGTGCAAAAGATATAAAAGATAAAGATACAAAAGATATTGGGTGAAAAGGCGCGCAAAAGATAAGAGTTAGATGAAAACAGCGGAAGAGGTGGTTCAGGAAGTTTCCATTCTGACTAGGAGGTTCTCTGCGAATGCACACCATGTCCATCCGAGGTGGAAAAACCGGTGTTTTGCTCCTGCTTGCCGTGTGGTTGCTCGGCGGGGCACCGAAGGGATCACCAGCCCAAAAGGCCGCCAAAAACTTGCAGGGCGTGCCGCGATTAGGGATGAATCTTTCGGGCCCGGCGGATTGGAATACCGAACTTCCGTTTGTCGACGTGTTTCGCATGTCGCGCCCGTGGATCAGTCAACAGAAAGGACAACCCTGGGGGAAAGGCCCCCCATTGGATCTGGATGAATTTGGTTGGGTGAAGGCTTTACAGCCGGATTGTTGGGCCGAAACCCTGGTCTGTACAATCGACGGCGGCCACTACCCCTCCGGGCGTTACACCGTGCTGTACGAGGGGGAAGGAGAGCTGGAAGCCTGGGGGGCAGGCAAAATCGCGGCCCGGCAGCCCGGACGTTTGACGCTGGAAATCGACTCCTCCAAGGGAGCTTGTTTTCTTCGATTGATGAAGACCAATCCCACGAATTACTTGAGGAATATCCGGGTGATCATGCCCGGGTTTGAAGATTTTTTCGAGCAAAATCCCTTTCATCCGGTGTTTCTGGAACGGTGGCGAGGTGTAGCGTGCCTACGGTTCATGGACTGGATGGAGACCAATAACTCAAAGGTCGTACGCTGGTCGGATCGCCCCACGCCGAAGCATGCCACCTTTTCGGAAAGAGGGGTACCGCTGGAGTGGATGATCGACCTATGCAACCGTTTGAAAGCGGATGCCTGGTTTTGCATGCCGCATCAGGCAGACGACGATTATGTCCGCCATTTTGCCCGGATGGTAAAAGGAAAGCTGGATCCCAGCTTGAAAATTTACGTGGAGTATTCGAACGAGGTTTGGAACGGAATTTTCTCGCAGCACCGTTGGGCGGGCGATCGCGGCCGGGAATTAGGTTTTGCCGAAAAGCCTTGGGAAGCCGCCTGGCGATACACGGCTTATCGTTCGGTCCAGATCTTTGGGATTTGGGAAGAGGAATTGGGCGGGCGTGACCGCCTGGTTCGGGTTTTGGCCACTCAGGCCGCCAATCCTTTTGTGTCGGAGCAGATCTGTAGCTTCCAAGAGGCGTATCGGCACGCTGACGCCTTGGGGGTAGCCCCGTATATTTCACTCAACGTTCCGGCCAGCGGAGAAAAATTGACGGCGACCGAGGTGGCAACTTGGTCGTTGGATCGGTTGCTGGATCACGTTGAAAGTCACAGCCTCCCACTTGCCATCGAGTGGATACAACGTCAAAAGGCGGTGGCCGATCGCTACGGTTTAAAACTGGTGGCATATGAGGCCGGCCAGCACTTAGTCGGGGTGGGAGGCGGCGAAAATAACGAAAAGATGACGGCACTCTTTCATGCCGCCAACCGTCATCCGCGGATGGGTACGATTTACGAACGCTACCTCCAAGCCTGGGAAGAAAACGGTGGCGAACTCCTGTGCCATTTCAGCTCGGTGGGTCGATGGAGCAAATGGGGGAGTTGGGGACTCCTCGAATACTACGACGAACTGCCGGAGAAGTCGCCGAAATTCCTCACCGTCATGCGTTGGGCCAAAAAATTGGGTCAGCCGGTCCAAAGCCCGTAGCGGCTCACCCAGTGTTTGATCCGCTTTTTCCCGCGTTGCCCCTTTCGGTAAATCGGGTGCGAAGGCGTCGCTGGCAAAGCCTTTCAAGGCTTTGCCACCTCAAGAACTTCGGCCCAAACTTGCCCCAAATCGCGGCTTGGTCCCTGAATCACTTTACTTTGTTAATTGTTAATATCCCGCGGGCTCAGTCCGGCCAGCTCAAACTTCGGTGAACGCTGGGAAGAATTCCCGTAATTTACGAGGATGCGGAATTCCCGTAAGGTGTACGAGGAAAGCTCGCGGACTCTCCCGACCGCCGAGGGCACCCCTCGCGAACCGCTGAATTGCCGTGAAAGTGGCTTGGGGGGTCGTGTTAGCCCGACTCCCCAAGCACATCCCTCACGATTTGCCGATTGCAACGAAAGTGCGGTTTTTGAGGGTCGTTCGGTGCTGGGCTCCGCGATGCCGTTAAGTTATCGCCTTTCGACGCCATCAACCGGGGCCCAGCCGTCGACGGTGCCCGATTTTTTCGGAATTAGAATTCGCCATCGTCTTTCGACGTCATCAGGCTACGGTTAACCGTGGGCTTTCGCTGATGGCATCGGCGGCAACCGCACCGCTTCTCGATTGTCCTTAGGAGCAACCCATGCTCGTGCCGCATACCCGGCATAAATAGCAGTTACCTGCCCGGACCGTGATCGCCCCGCAGCAATCGCACGGTGGGGCATCGTCCTGGAACCGCGCCCAAGGCTCGCCCCCCAGAGGGGCATTGCCGGAGCTATTGGTTCTTTCCGGCAAGGGCATATCCCACAGAGGAACGCGAGGAGCGATCGCGCCGCCACCGCGTGCCGCACCGTTGCTGCCGGAGAGGGATTCGGCGGCAGTAATCCCCCGGCGATCGCTCGCCGATCCTTCCCCGGTTGTCGCCGGCGGAGCTTGCCCGAGGGGGCCGGCGGCACTCAAGCCCCCCTCCGATGCTTTGGAGGGTTCCATCGGGCTACCGGCTTTTGGAGAATCTGTCCCTTGCTTGGCGTCCCGCTCTTGCGGCAGGAACATCAGGCCCAGCCACCGGAAGATATAATCGACGATGCTTGTGGCCACGCGGATATCCGGATTGGTCGTGTGGCCCCACGGTTCGAATCGCGTATAAGAGAATTTATTGACGTAGACCTCGAGGGGCACGCCGTATTGCAGGCTCATGGAAACAGCCGTCCCGAAGCAGTCCATCAGCCCGCCGATCGTGCTCCCCTCCTTGGCCATGGTGATGAAAAGCTCGCCGGGGCGACCATCGGGATAAAGCCCTACGGTGATATACCCCTCGTGCCCCGCCACACTGAACTTGTGGGTGATGGAGCGGCGAGTGTCCGGCAATCGTTCCCGACGCGGCGGGGGTACTTCCGTCTTCTCCGCGGTGCTCTTTTTCGTGGTGAGCACTTGAGCTCCCTTGGAGCCATCGCGGTAGATGGCCAGGGCTTTCAGCCCCAATCGCCAGCCTTCAAGATAGGCATTCGCCACATCCTCCACGGTGGCATCGTTCGGCATGTTGACGGTCTTCGAAATCGCACCGGAAATAAACGGCTGTGCCGCGGCCATCATCAGCACATGCGCACGCCAGCTCAAAGCACGTTTGCTCTTGGCGGCAGGAAAGGCGCAGTCGAATACCGGCAGATGCTCCTGCTTCAACTCCGGCGCCCCTTCGATCGAGTCCTCTCGCTCGATGTATTCGAGGATTCGCGCGATTTGTGCGTCGCTATAACCCAGGGTTTGCAGCGCAAGCGGTACCGTCTGATTGACCAGCTTAAGCACTCCGCCGCCGGAAAGCTGCTTGTATTTTACCAGGCCCAATTCCGGCTCGATCCCCGTCGTATCGCAATCCATCATGAAGCTTATCGTACCGGTCGGCGCCAGTACCGTGGCTTGGGCATTGCGAAAACCGTATCGCCGCCCATTGGCCAGGACTTCGTCCCAAACCTTCCGCGCTGCGGCCTTCAGATAGCTTGGACAGTGCTGAATCCGCTCCACGTGCTCCCAATGCTGCTCCATGACGCGGAGCATCGGTTCCCGATTGATCGCGAATCCTTCGAAGGGCCCGACCGCCGCAGCCAGCTCGGCACTGGTTCGGTAAGCCGCGCCGGTCATGATCGCCGTGACCGCGGAGCACAGGCCGCGGGCCTCGTCCGAGTCGTAAGGCAAGCCCAAGGCCATGATCAAACTTCCCAGGTTGGAATAGCCCAAACCAATCGGGCGGAAACGGTGGCTATTGAGGGCGATTTTGGCGGTTGGATAGCTTCCATGATCGACCAGCAGCTCCTGCGCAATGAAAACGATCCGACACGCCGCCAGGAATCGCTCCCCATCGAAGGTGCCGTCGCTTCGACGGAATTTCATCATATTGATGCTGGCGAGATTGCAGGCCGAATCATCGAGGAACATAAATTCGCTGCACGGGTTGGAGGCGTTGATCCGGCCGGAATTCGGACAGGTGTGCCAACGGTTGATCGTCGTATCATACTGCAAGCCGGGATCGCCGCAGGACCAAGCCGCCTTTGCGATTCGTTCAAAGAGCTCCTTCGACCGATACGTGGGTCCGGCACGATTCGGATCCGTTACCCAGCGGGTTGTCCACGGGCGATCGGCGAGCACAGCTTCCATGAATTCATCGGTTACACGCACCGAAAGATTGGCATTTTGAAAGTGGACCGAACTGTAAGCCTCTTCGGCCGAATAACCGGCGGCCATTAAAGCCCGAGCCTTATTTTCCTCGTGACCTTTGGCTTCGATGAACTCCACGATATCCGGGTGGGTGACCTTCAAGGATTGCATCTTGGCGGCTCGCCGGGTCTTACCGCCGCTTTTGACCACGGCTGCAATTTGGTCGTACACCCGCATGAACGAAAGCGGACCCGATGGCTTACCTCCGCCGGAAAGCTTCTCCCGTTGCGACCGCAGTGTCGAAAGGTCGGTGCCCGTCCCGGAGCCGAACTTGAAAAGCATGGCCTCGCTGCGGGCCAGCTCCATGATATCTTCCATCGTGTCCTGAACGCTCTGAATGAAGCAGGCCGAGGCTTGCGGATGCTCATAAGGGTTTTCGGGCTGCTTAACGGTGCCGGTCCGGGCGTCCCAATGCCAAGTACACACGGCACCTTTGAGCCCGTATTGATGATAAAGCCCTACGTTGAACCAAACCGGTGAATTGAAGCTGGCGTATTGATGAAGGCATAGCCACGCGAGTTCTCGATAGAAGTTCTCCCCATCCGCAGGCGATGCGAAATAGCCGTCGGCGACTCCCCAATCGGCAATCGTGCGGCATACGCGGTGGATTAACTGCCGAACGCTCCGCTCCCGGCTCGGGGTGCCCAATTCTCCGTAGAAATACTTGCTGGCGACTACATTCGTGGCCAATTGGCTCCAGCTCTTCGGAAATTCACAATCCGTTTGTTCGAAGATAACCTGTCCCTTGTCGTCCTGAATCCGGCCTGTTCGCAATTCCCATTCGACGGTGTCAAACGGGCTTGTGACATCCGGCGGGCAAAAAACCGGTGGGATCCGAAGCTTTTGGCCGCGGTTTTCGTCGTCCAAGGGCGCGTTGGGTTCCACGGAGTATTCCTCCGAAACACCAGTGGCGGTTTGGCGGGAAAGGGCCTTTGCCGGGTTAAAATGCTCCGTATTCCGCTCCATGCGCGATCCTCCTGCGATCCTCCTACTGTTTTCTACGCCACTGCTTTCCATATTCCGTCAAAGCTTTGCGGCTTCCCGGTCTTGCTGCCAAGAACCTCAAGAAATTCGCCAAGAACCCCCCGAAACTGTAGTTGCGGCCTAGGCCGGAATCCTCCATTGATGATTCAGCTTTAAGATCACCATAGTCGACATTCAACCCACAATTCGCCCTTTTGATCCACTATATTTCGCTCTTTTGATACACTATATGTAGTATCATGATAGCTATTAAGCCACAACATACAGTGCTTAATAATCTAACGTCTCAGTTTTTGGCGTCAACCCATTTTTTCCCCTTTTTTCCTAAATCCTCCCAAAAAAGACGGTTGCGGCAATTACCGGGGGGAAACCGCCCTAAAAACAGAGGAAAAGAAAACCATCAGATTGAAAACCTATCGGAATTACTTCGCGCTATGAAAATTTGCCGCAGGAATTTGCATGGAAATTCGAGATGAATCCGGGCTGTGAAGCCTCGGCGGCAAGCTCGCACGGCAGTACAAGTGATACAAAAGTTTTGAGCCGAGGAAACACTCTACCACCCTTTAGGCAGGGAAATATCCTCCCAAACGGAAAAAAAGCGTTCGGGGGGCGAGGCGGCCTTTACTCAGGGCACATGCTGTAAAGTGTTTGAAGAACACCTGCCGCAGAAAAGAGTTTGCAGGCCTTACGGCATTGTCTGCGCTATTAACGGCTCGAGAGCGTTCCGGCTTTAAAACGGTTTGCGGCGGATAAGGGGTTGTTCTGCGGCGGACGGTATCTTCCCAAAAACGCGGGGCTGTGCGGCAGCGAGGCCCCAATTAGGCTCAAAAAGAGCTATGCACAGATTTTTCGCCGGTAATTGCGGGCCAAAACGGCGGGCCGCCCGTGCGGCGGACTCCATCGACACTCCCGCGGGTGCGGGGGGTGGAAGTCGCCGACCTCATGACCTCATCGATCGCCTCAGACACTCCCGCGGGTGCGGGGGGTGGAATCTCCTATGATAAGTACGCCCTAGATCGAGCGCGACACTCCCACGGGTGCGGGGGGTGGAAATCCGAGGGATGCCCTCCCGGCACACTGGGCCCGGCTTGTGCCGCGTTCCCGCCAAAGGACCTTGCAAGCCGGTACCCCCTGTTGCGCAGAAAGTTGTTGACGCTGACTTAATGGGGCAAACGTTGCTCTCAGTGGCCGGAGTTGACCGAGCCCATCCGCAGAAGGACCCCAAGATTCAGCAGCTCCCTGCGGATGGTGCGATAGCTCCAGCGGCCACCCGGCGCACCGTGGCTTTGACGTTACCGCCGTATTCCTTCGATGGGTTAGTGTCCGTCACTTGGGCGGTCACTGCCGGTTACTTAGCCGGATTACTGCCCCGAGCGCAGGAACACGAATAGCCGTGCATCGCCTCGACGGATCTGAAGCCGAATGCCCCGGCCTTGGCTCAGCTCTTGCAGAGCCTCGCGCAAATCGGCTACCGAGTTTACCGGTCGATCTCCCACGGCCTGAATCAGATCACCCGGTTGAATCCCCGCCATTGCCGCGAGGCTGCCCGGCTCCACTTGCATGACGACGACCCCCCGCTCGTTTTCGGGCAGATCCAACTGCTGCGCGATCTCGGGCGTTAGCGGCTGCACCCGGAGCCCCAGATTACCGAGAAACTCCTGCCCGCGAGGTCCGGCGGCAGCCAAGCGATCATCACGTAAGGTTAGTACGGCTTGCAGCGTAAGGCGTTGACCCTTGCGGAAAACGCCGATCGTGACCTTCGTGCCCGGCGGCGTTGCCGCCACTAAGTTGCGAAGTTGGTTGGCACTTTCGATCGGTCGAGCATTGAATTCCACGATGATGTCGCCAGGTTGCAAGCCCGCTTTCGCCCCGGGCTGATCGGGCAACACATCGCTAATCAGCGCCCCTTGAGTGGACGAATAACCGAACGATTGGGCCAACTCCTCCGTCAAGGGTTGGAGGCTAACGCCCAGCCAGCCGCGTTCTACTCGACCGATCTTAATGATGGCATCTTTCACAGCGATGGCCATGTTGCTGGGGATCGCGAAACCAACCCCCATGAAAGCCCCGGTTCGCGAAGCGATCGCCGTATTGATGCCGATGACTTCGCCCCGCAGGTTCACCAGGGGGCCGCCGCTATTGCCGGGGTTGATCGCCGCATCGGTCTGAATGAAATCTTCGTAGTCCGCGATTCCGACATTCGCGCGGCCCTTGGCACTGATGATCCCTGCCGTCACCGTCTGATCCAAACCGAAAGGACTTCCGATGGCAAGGACCCATTGACCCACCTCAAGGGCGTCCGAATCCCCCAGTTGGGCCGGAACCAAAGACGTGGCCTCGATTTTGAGCACGGCCAAATCCGTTTTGTCATCGGTGCCCACCACGCGGGCACGGAAGCTACGACGATCCGACAGATGGACCTCCACTTCATCGGCCCGGGCCACCACATGGTTATTGGTCAGGATATAACCATCTTCGCTAATGATCACACCGCTTCCCAAGCCGCGCTGGACGAATTCCTCCGGCATGGGCATCTCGAAGAAGAACCGGTCGAAATCTTCGCCAAAAAAGCGGCGGAATTCCTCCGGAAACGGACTGAACGGTGGCGACGGCATTCGCCGCGGGGCTGCCGAGCGAATTCGCGACACGGCAGTGATGCTCACCACCGAGGGCCGAACGGCCTTGGCCACTTGCTGAAAGGTCTGGGACCATTGCTCGGCGGGATTTCCTGCAGCCAAAGATTCTCGTGCTGCGCGGGCCTGGCCGCTTTCTGCCGCGTAGCTAAGAGCGGCGATCATGTTCGGCAACCACCATGCCGACGCCACGGCCAACGCGCCGAGCAACCCTGCCAACAACACCACCCAAACGACCCTCGAATCGCGATTCATGTTTATTCCTCCCTCATGCCCTGATCCGACTTTTCCGCTAAATCTCTGAGGTACTCGTCAGAATTCTCTATTCTCTTCTCTGGGCGTTATAACGCTTGCAGGGTGCTCAATGTTTAACGGTACCCCCGCAATTGTGGACAACCCTTCCTCGGTTTCGAAACGATCATTCGGTGGGAAATCCTCCATGGATGCTGCGGCAAATACTCTCGGCCCGGCAAAACGGCGGGCATCCAAATTTTTACGCTCCCGATCTTGTGCTTCTTATGCATCTAGATCTGAATCTAGCAATTCTAGATCTGAATCTTGCGAGGCTCATGCTCCCCACCGAACCAACGGATTACCGAATGAAACACCACTAAGTTAGTATTCTACCGCTATCCGGCGGCGTTGCTCATACCTTCAAACCGCCCTGGTTTCCGCGATGCTCCGTTACAGCCTCTTTCGGTTTAGCGACGCCAATCACGACTTAAATTGTCATAAAAATGGTGTATATGAGATCGATCCGGTAACTCTTACCGTTTGAAATTCGGCAGCTAGCATTTAGACGCAACCCAAAAACTCCTTTGGGAGCAAACTCGGGCCCTACTTCGTGGAAGCCCCCGATGGCTCCGGGCTACGTAGCCCTCGAGGCTCAGACGCCCATCGCTTTCGTCGGTCCTATGGGTCAAATTGGCATACCTCCAAAGCTCAATAGCAACTCACGTACCGCGGCCCGCTTCTTCGGCGACTTTGTCGCGGACGGACGTCCAATGATGGGGGGGAATTCCGGCGGGATCAAAACCGCGGCGTAAAACCCTCGGCGAGCTTTCGGAGCTGTTTCCGCTGCAAAAGCTGAAGACAGCGCGAGCCTTTGCGAAGGATGAGCCCCTGATTCTCCAAGCGGCTCATGCACCGCGAAAGTGTCTCGCTTGTGAGGTTCAAATGGCTTGCGATGTGACGTTTTAGCCCGGGCAGGACGATGCGGCCATCCTCGGTGGCAGGGCGAGCCAACAGATATTGAGCCACGCGGCTCATGGCATCCCGCAAAACGATATCCTCGATCAGTCCAACGAGGCTCCGGACCCAGCCGGCCATGCCCTCCAGGAGACCGAGGCACAGACGATGATCCTCGGCAAGCGCTTTGCGAAACGGCTCCGTGGGTAGCAGGGCACACGTGGTGGAGCTAAGGGCTTCGGCACAAGCCGGAAGCGGAAAATTGCCCAGGGCGGCTACCTCGGCAAAGGTCTGACCGGGTCCGACAAAATGCAGCGTGTGCTCCTTACCGCCGGAACCGGTCTTGAAGATACGCACCGATCCGTTACCGACCACATACATCCCCGGACAAGGTTCCCCTTGCCGAAAAATATGCTGCCCTTTACGAAACTTTACTAACCGGGCGATGCTTATCAGGCGCGCGAAAGGCGGCCCTTCCAGAGCTCGCAGCCAGGGACAACTCTCCAGAATTTCAATCACGCTGCTGGGCATGTATTTGCCCTTTGGTCGCAAGCGCGGAGCGGCTGCTCCGAAGCCGATTCACACGCGGCGCGACTTCCCCGCGACTGGCCACCCTTTTTGGCCAGTCATTCGAACCTAATTCCCGGTCAACCATTTGACCTGAATCAAGGAATTCTTGTCAACCGAGGGCTATCCTTGCACGTGAACCGACGCAAAAGGGATTACTCGGTGGGCGGATCGTGCCGGCTCATTCCTGCCAAAACCTCGAGGATCTCACACCAGCCGAATGGCTCCGCCCGGTAGCGAAGAGGAATTGATCAGAAAGTCGCGGATGATTTGGCGGAAATGATTGCCCCCTGTGTCAAGTGAGGAGCCAAGACGATGAATACAAGTTCACTAGGCAAGGCAGCGGTGATTTCGTTCGTTGTCGCGATGGGGATTTTGTTGATCGGGGGGTATTTCGCACTGGATCATGTCCCCCCGATTCCCCAACGGGTCGAAAGCCCCACTGGTCAAGTGCTGACCACGGCGGAGAAGATTCTCCAGGGGCAGAACGTCTATCAGCGGTATGGGCTGATGGATCACGGGAGCATTTGGGGTCACGGTTCCTTGCGCGGGCCGGAGTTCTCGGCACGGACGCTCAGTAACCTCGGACGCTGGATGCGGGAGTGGGCGATCTCACCGGGGGAACCTCAAGCCGGGGCCTACGAACGGCTCACGGGGCATGAGAAGGCCCAGGTGGATGCCACCGTCATTTACGAACTGCGGCAAAACCGTTATCAGGCGAACACCGGGGTCCTTCCACTTACCGAGGCACAGAGCTTCGCCTTCGAACGCAATCGGCAATACTGGGATGAGCAATTCGGCAAAGGCAATCCGGAATATGGCTTCTTGCCCAATACCGTGCCCACAGCGGAGGAGCGCGAATCCCTGGCCGACTTCTTTTTCTGGACGGCCTGGGCGGCGGGGACCGAGCGGCCCGGCTTAAACTACACCTACACCAACAATTGGCCGCCGGACCGAAGCGTCGGCAACACGGCCTCCACGGCGGCCTTTGTGTGGAGCATCGGTTCCATTTTGGCGCTGTTTGCGGTTTTGGGTGTGGTGGTGTACATCGTTCATCGCTACCAGTTCTTTTATGGAGAAGCCCGGGCTGCGGAGGCTGCCCGCCGCTTGCTGGTCCAGCCGGTGACTCCTAGCCAGCGTGCCTCGGCGAAGTTCTTCCTGGTGGCGGGTCTGCTTTTCTTGATGCAGATCCTGCACGGGGGGCTGCTGGCCCATTACACGGTCCATCCCGGCAGCTTCTACATTCAGTTCATCGGGGAGAATTATCCCTACAGTTTGGCGAAGACTTGGCATCTGCAATTGGCGATTTTTTGGATCGCCCTTTCCTGGGTTGGCACGGCCATCTATTTGGCCCCGTTGGTAGCCGGCAAAGAACCAGCGGGCCAGCGGCTGCTGGTGAACCTGCTTTTTATGGCGGTGTTGATCGTAGCCGTCGGTAGTTTGCTGGGTCAGGTGCTAGGGATCAAAGGTTACCTCGGCGATCTGTGGTTTTGGTTGGGTCATCAAGGGTGGGAATATCTGGAGCTGGGTCGCCTGTGGCAGATCTTGCTCTTTGTGGGGCTGATCTATTGGCTGGTGATCGTCTACCGGGTGATGATGCCGGTGCTTTACCCGAAGAATACCGAGCTGCCTGAGGTAGCCGACCGCCGCGCCTTGACCTGGTTTTATGTCTTCAGTGCCATCTTTGTGGTGGCCTTTTTTGGGTTTGGACTCTTTTATGGACGGGGAACCCATCTGACGGTCGCGGACTATTGGCGGTGGTTCGTTGTACACATATGGGTGGAAAGTATTTTCGAGTTTTTCGGCGTAGCGGTGATTTCGCTATTCCTCGTGACTTTAGGACTGGTCACGCCGCGATCGGCCCTGCGCGTTGCGTACTTGACGGCAATCCTAGTGTTCCTTTCCGGGATACCGGGTACCGCCCATCATTATTTCTGGTATGGTGGACCGAGTTTTTGGTTAGCCCTTGGTGGGGTGTTCAGCTCGCTGGAGCCGATTCCGCTCCTGCTTTTGGTAGTCCGGGCATGGATGGAGTATAAGTCGATCCGCGAGGCAGGCCGACAATTTCCATATCGCTGGCCGCTTTACTTCCTCACGGCGAGCAGCGTGTGGAACTTTGTGGGCGCGGGGATTTTCGGCTTCATGATCAACCTGCCCATCATCAACTACTATGAACACGGAACCTATCTAACTAGCAACCACGGACACACCGCTTTGTTCGGGGTTTACGGGATGCTGGCCATCGCCCTGATCCTGTTCTCATGGCGGGGCTTGGTGGAAGATCGGCATTGGAACGACCGATTGTTGGCAATCAGCTTTTGGGGACTGAATGTGGGCTTGGCTCTGATGTCTCTAACAGGGCTGCTGCCCATCGGTGTTATCCAGGCCTGGCACGCTTATCAGACGGGAACTTGGTTTGCGCGAAGTGCAGATTTCTACAACATGCCGGTCATTCAACAGCTTGGAAACTTCCGCATGGTTCCGGACCTAATCATCATCGTGGTAGGGGCATTACCCCTGCTGTATTTCCTCGTCACCACGTTCCCGAAGCTCCGCGCGATAACCCGCTCGGAAAGCCTGCCTTAAAACCGCCGGCGGTTCCCAGGAGCATTTGAGCGAAGCAAAACCCGTGTATTTAGCACGTGGGATTGCGGTGAAATCCGCAGGGTCAAGCAAGCACCGTTCCAGGGAGCTTAGCGAGCCAAAGGAGCGGCACGCATCTGAAGCTCGACGGAATTCTCACGCCTTTTCGCAAGGATCTGTGCAATAAACCAGCAGGAGGAAATCGGTGGCAAAGACGAGTGCGGCAGGTACAGGAAAAGCAGTAGGGGCAAAAATGCGTTTCGGCCCCGTTTACGGTTTTTTTGGGGAAGTCTTGCCGGTAGAAGCTCGGCGATTTTCGCTTGCGGCGAGGGCCCGGACGGAATTCGCCCCGCCGTATTTGATAGTGAACGTACGCTACAGTCGAAATATTCTCCGGAGGAAAACTCTATGAAACCTAGCGCTATCCTCAGCGGCGAACATCGCGTCATCGAGCAAGTTCTGGATTGCCTGGAGAAAATGGCCGAGTGCGTGGAAGCCGGAAGCCCGTTGGATACCGCGGCGGCCAGTAAAGCCCTGGATTTCTTCCGAAATTTTGCCGACCGGTGCCATCACGGGAAGGAAGAATCCCACTTCTTTCCGGCGATGGAGCAAAAAGGATTTGTGCGTGACGGAGGACCCACGGGGGTGATGCTTTATGAACATGAACTCGGTCGCCAGCGAGTGGCCGCAATGGCTCAGGCCTTGGCGAGCCTGAAAGGCGGAACTGCCCACGCGGCCAACGGTTTCGCCGCCGCCGCCCGTGCGTTCATCAGCCTACTGCGTAACCACATCGAAAAAGAGGATCATTGCCTTTTTCCAATGGCCGACCAGGCTTTTAACGATCATGATCAAGCCGTCTTGCTCGAGGCATTTCAACGGGTCGAAACCGAGCATATGGGGGTTGGCGTCCACGAGGGATACATCCGAATGGCTGACGAGTTGGCTGAACATTTCGGGGTACCAAAGCGGTCCGCAGCCGCCGCCCACCGATGCTGCGGTCACTAAACCGGCGGTTTGATGTTCAGATATTCTCAGATATTTTCAGATATTCTCAGACAACCGCGGGTCGCAAGAAAGGTTACGACTTCTAAGAAAAACCCGGTTCTAAGAAAAACCCGGGCACTAAAGGGGTCCAATTTTGTGAGGATGCGCCGCCTTTGCCGGCACCGGGCGCAAATTGATTAAAGGCTTATGAATATTAACCGGCTTATGCAACCGGTGATCTGCCGCCATCAGCACCCTCTGCAACCGGTCCTCTGCCGCCATGTACACTCGATATGCCGGGTAAAGACTGCTCAAAAATAACGTCGCCATAAGCGCCTCCGGTGGCAAGGGAAGTTACCCACGGGGCGAAGGCAGCCGCCAATGCTGCGGAAGCCGCACCAGCTCAAAAGCCGTAAGGCAACCATCGTACGACACCGTCCGGCACAAGCCGTTCGGCCGTGCCTAGGGTCGCCGGAAGTACCCGGCAGCGGCTTTAAACGACAGGTATAGCTCGAGCGCTTAACCGAGAGGTTTTCTTAGAGTCGACTTTCGGGGAAGCTCACGGGTTCATTGCAGCTTGAAAAATTCGACCGATTTCCGCGGGCGTTAATGCTCGGTTAAAGACGGCGACCTCGTCCAACTTCCCCTCCAGGGGGAAAAGTCCGTCGCTCCTCCCTGCGATCACCAGGGTTTTGACCTCAGGCTGAATGGACCAGGAGGCGCGACCGGCCAATTCGGGCTCCGGGGCTCCGTCGAGGTAGGCGGCTACGCTCTGGCCGTCGCGAACCACCACGCAGAAATACCACCGCTTCAACTCTAAGGGGGTGTGGCCGACCAAAATTTCCTCCTTCTCGTTGCCGTTAAAGAAAAAGAGGCGGCCCTGAATTTCCGGGCGGTGCGTGCCGCCGATTCCCCAGTGATCGCCGGCCGCCTTGGGATCGCCCAAGGGTCCGCGCGAAATCAAATAGCCGGTTATTGCCCGCGCATCATGGGGAAGACCATTCCAGAACCAAAAGGTTACGCTCCAGCAGTCCTCTAAGGACGGGATGGTGGCCACGGCGCGGCCCCCGGCAAAATGAACGGCACGGCTGATCTGCTTTCCGGCGGTAATCCCCGGTCTATCGGCCCCCTCCAGGTAAAGTGCGTATCCCGGTTCCAAGGAGGCGGGAAGCAAACCGGCCACTTCGTCGGCCAATTGGCAGCCGTCCATATCGCCCATTCGCCAATAGGCGATCGGCTTGTGGCTTAGAATCGCTTCCACAAAGGCACCCCGGGCTTCAACCGCGGACCGCCGGGGCTTGCCTGCTAGTTGCTCTAGCAGTTGCAAGCCGGCCTCGACGATTTTCGGCTCCGCTTCGATCTCCAGCCCCGCCGTGCGGGCGGGCCAGGTAGTGTAACCGCCGAGCGCATGCTGTTCCGGTGGGGGGATATACCCTTCCGCCCCATTGGCTAGCTCGAAAACCACTGTGGTATCAAAAGGACTTCTATTTTTGATCTTCAACCCGGTAATCCCAAACACTTCGCAGGGAATTGCGACTAAGCCCAGCTCGCCGATCCGCATCGCCTGAACTCGAACTTGAGCCTGGGGAGACTCGTGCAAATAGATCTGCTCGAGGGCGTAGACCTCCGGGATATTCTGGGGTTTGGGGGAAGACATCTTGGCGACCATCTGCCGGGCCCATGCCAGCCGGGCCTCGTCGGGCGTGCGCCGTTTGAGCATCAACACGCTTTCGGCTGCCGCCAGAGATACACCTCCCTGATAGCTCAGCGATTGGTACGCTTGGCAGGCAATATCGGCAACTTCCTGGGCATAGCTTTCCAGGGTGATTTCTTTTCGGGGTTGACTGTAATCCATCCAATGCAAGTCGCCGCTGGTGCCCTGGGACATCATGACCACACAAGGTTCGGCTCCCGCCGGGGTGATCTGCTTGCTTACAAGCCGCGAGAACCGCCCGAAATAATCCGCCGAGACCGCAGGGGCACCGAAATAGTGCATCGAGTAATTGGCCAAAAGGGCTATGGGGCGTCCTTCCGTGGAACGGATTGCCATGAGGGAAAGGGCCGTATCCACCGGACCCGCCGGACCGATAAAGTTCGGGTTTTGATATCCCGGGTGCATCATGGCCCGAACCGTCAGCTGCCCGAAGGGATCTTGTAGCATGCGGTCAGGCCGCGTGATCCAGCGGCGGCAATGCGTGTGCTGAGGAGCCGCGACGACTGTCCAGCCGATCTCCGCCGGCTCCAGACGCTCGGCTGCCCGGGTGACGGCCTCCGCGATCCACTGCGGAAATTGCTCGCGGTAAGGGTCAGGTCGGGTTCCTAAGGCACCCATCAAAGCCGGCGCCGAATGGGTATGCGTGGCCCCGATAAGCACGTGTGAGCCCGGGATCTGAGTTTGACGCTCGATCAACCGCCGGGCTTTTTCGACGAGCTCCCCGGGAATCATCAGCGTGTCGGCAACGACGATGGCCAAACGCGTCGTTCCCCTTTTCAAGACGATGGCCCGGGCAAATAGCGGGTCGTGACAGTGCTCCGAGGTGCGTTCCAGGAAAGATCCGGCGATAATCACCGGGAAAGATTGTGGCGAAATATCGACCTCGGCCGCCCCTGCTTGTAAGGGTTCTGGGGGGCCGTCGCCGGTTAATGTTTGGGCCGGTACAACCGCTACCCCCAAGAGGCAGCTTACGACGGCCAAAATTACACCCCAACCGACTGGAACCTGCCAAGTGCTCCTCATCGACCGAGCTCCTTCCTGACATTGACTTCCGATTCGCCAGGAGAAAGCTGATGGATCCCCTCTGAAAAGTTCGCAACCCTTCAAAACCCTTCAAAGGTTCGTCCATGAGTCGGAATGCTGGCAATCGCGGGGCAAATCGACTAGTTTTTCCCCATGTAAATGCGTAATTCTGCTCAGTGAGACTCAACTGCGGCTTTTCGCGCGGCGAGACTATACGCCTTTCGAGCGGTTGCAGGCCATACCCAAGCGGGCCGACGTAAGTTCCGACGCACGGTTCAATCGTCCCTTCTCAGTAGTCCTTTCCCCAAGAAACAATTCAGTCGTCCTTCCCCAAGAAAGAATTTGGCCCAGGATGCGGGGGAAATCACGGCGGCATACCCCCTGCCGGTGGCCATCGTGGTCTCGGGTTTATTCGCGGTCAATAGGCGATCAAACCGGCTCAACAGGAGAGCGGATAGGAGACCAAACGGGGTCAACAGGGCCTAATAGGGGACCGATTAGCAGATAAATTTGCCCCACAAGGGACCAATAGGCGACCGACTGGGGGATCAAATGGGCTTAATAGGGGACCGATTAGGAAATTTCTAAGCACCCAAGAAAGTTCTAAGAAGCAAAAAAAACAAAGAAAGGTCTAGGAAGTAAAAAGACAAAGACAAGAAAGTTTTAACGGGTCAGAAAAAGCGAAGATTGCGAAGGCTAAAAGCAGCAATTCCCAGGACTAATAGCAGGAATTTCGATGGCCAAAAAGCCACTCAACCAATTCGGGGGCAAAAAGCAAGCTGACCCAACCCGCAATCGGCGTTTTGGCCAGACGGGACCCAAGAAAACTTCGTGCGCAAAGAGCTTAGAGGGGTGACAGCCTGCCAACAATACATCGATTGGGGCGAAGCTCATTCCACGCGCAAAAAGGTCTTAGTGCAAACCAAAACAACAGAAGGAAGAGTACGCGCGATGCTCCGCGCGGAAGCCATTCGGTCATCCACGCGGAATCCGCTCGGTGCTCCTCTCAGGATGAATCTCGCTATTTTGGCGGCTTCAAGCCCGGGATCTATCTCGCTATTGTGGCGGCAGCAATCGCGGTGTTGTGGCGGCTCAAAGGGAGAAAGATGAGCCGCAGCCACAGGTCCGTACAGCGAGAGGATTGTGGAACACAAAACCCCGCTGCATCAAAGTCTTCTGATAATCAACCGTCGTCCCATTTAGAAATCGGAGGCTCTTCCGATCCACGACCACAGCTACACCGTCGAACTGCTCGACGACGTCCTCGCCGGGATTGGGATTTTGCGCAAATTCCAAGCGGTATTCGAAGCCGCTGCAACCGCCACCAACCACAGATATTCGAATGGCCGTTCCTTGCGGAAGACCTTGCTCGGCAATGATCCTCTTAAACTCCTCGACTGCCGCAGGAGTCACCAAAATGCTCGCCATATTGTGCATCACTCCTCAACTTTTACGAAACCTAAGTAACAACCTCAAGTTGCTGATTCATCGAATGTATTGGGGGGGACACCGGCGGATTCAGCGATAATCGGCCGCAGGATAAACCGCCAACTAACCCGGGGCTCCAAGAGCCGGAACTGCCTCGCCACCACGCAACCGTGAATGCGAGGAATATCCGCTTGTATGGTTTAATTCCGCGGTGTGAGCAAATTTCGTGCCGATCTTCAATACATCCCTGAGATTTCTATTAAGCCTCTAAAATCTAGTAAGCCTCTAAAATTCGGTATCTGCCCAGACGGTTCTTTTACCCACCAAGAGTCAGCTCGAGTTTGGAAGCCCGCCTCCCTGACATTGCCCCGAAACCTATCCTCAAGCCCGCCTTAAACTTCGGCCGAAGCCCCCGCTACCAAGAAAATCGAGTTTCCCGAACAAACCGACTCCTGAGACCGCCGAGGGCCGCGGGAGTGCCAACCGACTCCGGAAACTCAGCGTCGGAGCGAGCTCAGCACGAGGCGAGCGGTACAGCTCTGCTACATTGAGATGATACTCAATAACACAATTTTGTCAATTATAATCAACTCAAATTCTATAATTCGACAATGCGGGTTTACCAACGCACGAAAACTGACACATTTTTGACAGGTGAACCTTTGATGATTGTTAAAGTAATTAATCTAGTGATTTATGTGTCGCGGATCGTGGGGAAATGCATGATCCGTCTCTCGTCGAATGGAAACCACGAAAAATGACAAAGATACTTCACTATTGCAATCTTTCTTCGAGAAGCCATATCAAGGTCGCTGGGCAGGATGCCCTGAGTTTCCTTCACCGCCTGTGCACGAGCGACCTAAGGGCTTTAAAACCAGGGCAAGGTTGCGAGACGTTCTTTCTGAACCACACGGGCCATGTGGTGGGTCATGTGTTCCTTTTCCTCGCCGTGGATGGCTCGCAGAGGGAAAAAATCGTCCTCGAAGCGGCCCCTACCCAGGAACAAACCTTGCTGGAGCATTTGGAAAGGTACCACATTCGCGAAAAGGTGTCGTTCGAAGTCCAAACGGACCGTTGGGCCCATTTCCGGCTCTTTGGTCCGGCCATCGACGCCCTTTGGCAGCAAAAGGCCTCTTCCGACAGCAACAGGTTAGCTTCAGGGGTAGAAAACTCCTCGCAGGAGTTTGCTTCCGCCGGCTCACGCCCCGTGAGCCAGCCGGATTCTAGCGTCATGCCGGGGCAAACTCAGGGGAACCGTCAGATCGATTCCCCCGTCTTCCGTCACGTGCCAAGTAAGTCAGAAGCTGGGCTAGGGGCTGCGGATGGCGTCTCCGGACCATGGCTCCCCAATTTAGGAAGCCATCTCCCGTTTGCGGATTTATTGGATCCGCTTTTCCAGGGAATTGGAGGAGCAGATCCATCCGAGACTCCCGATCTGAATGAGGGTGCCCGAGAAGTTTTTAAAGGAATGTCGCTGGGCCAAGTTCATCAATACCGTCGGTTTGATCACGGCCTTTTGACGGGGGAGCCTGGCGGAGGCGCTTGGCGGATTTTGCGGCTACCCCCTGCGGCGGTGGTCGCGAGCGTTGTCCCACGCCAAAATGCGGATGATTTCAAAAATAATCTGGATGCCATACCCGGGACTTGCCGGGTTAGCCCGCAAGATTGGGACGCCTGGCGGATTTGGTTTGGGTTTCCGGAGTTCGGCCGAGACATTACGGCCGGTAATTTGGGGCCGGAAGTCACCGATGATCCGGCGGTTATCTCCACTACAAAGGGCTGTTACTTGGGGCAAGAAGTGGTGGCCCGAATCGAGTCGCGGGGTCATGTGAACCGCAAATTGGTGGGTTTGGTTTTCGAAAGCCGAGAGGCTATTCCCCCGCAAAGCCCCCTGCAAGCCGGCGGGCAATCCGCCGGTCTTGTGACCTCCGCGGCCCATCACGGAGGCATCGGTCGTACATTGGGCCTTGGGTACGTTCGGCCACAATATGCCCGCGACTTCGCGGCCTTGGAAAGTGCGTTTGGCCCCGTCAGTGTGCGGCTTTTACGCCGGAATACGTGACTACCAAAATACGTGAAGACCAACGGCGGGTTTACCCTGCCCAATTTTTCCTTAGCCCTCTTTTTTGATTGTTCCCGTATTGTTCCCGGGATTGCTCCCCCCGGTGATTCTGGGGGACTTTTATTTTTCCCCGCGGGTTATTGTGGGTACTGTGCTGCCTAAGCGCCGTGCTTTCAACTGTACGATACTCAGCGAGGGGCGTCGGGGCTTTTGACTTTACTGAACTGCCATGCGAACCGACACGTAGACTGACACGTGAACGGACAACCAAGTTTCATTATCAGGGAGAGGGGGCCTCGATTGCCGACTCCTGGGCTATCAATTATTGCCGACTCCTAGGCTATCGGTTGCATCTTTTGCCGGGGCGAAGGGCTCGAGTCGGGTCACGCCTGTCCCTGGAGCTCGGGGTTATCCAAGGTTTCTTCTTTTTCCCTTTTTTTTCCTTTTATGCATTTGCACGATTTATGCATTTGCACGATGACCTGGGCTCATAGCGGCAGCTATTTAGCCTCCTTGTAAATTCTTTGCCGCTTGCGCGTGACCAAATGCCGAGAGAACAAAGATTGGCCTGAGCTTTTCACCCCGGTGGGGTGTCAATACCGTCGCTATTTCCCGCCCCGATTACCGGCAACTGGGGTAGAGAGTGGGCTAACGCCCCCCACGATAGATCGGCAGAATTCTCATTCTTGCTAAATTCGCCGAAATTGCGTCGGTTTTCCTGAGAATCGCAATTAGTTTGTATCCCCGGGGACTGAAGAACAGCCCCCTGCGTTCCGATTCTCGGATACAGAGGTCGTCTCGGTCCCCGGCCTCGTTCCTCAAGATGGAAGAATTTTGGGCGAAATGATGCCCTCGGAGTCCGGATGCAACTTCCGGGCACGATTTCGTGGCATGGCCTAGGAGGCTGGGAAGTCACCGAGCGTCAGTGAGGGAAGCTCCCTCCGTGGGAGGTTGCCTTGGGGGGAGGCTATCTCGACGGAAAGGGCGTCAAGCGTCTTTATTCTGAGTTCGCGACAAAAGTCTTTCTTTTGACTTCGTGACACTTTCTTTTGACTTCGTGACAAAAGAAGGAAAAGTTTTGCGGCGTTGAAAGGTCCAAACGACGGATCGTCTCAGCGGCGATTTCGTTCAACAATATTCGCTTTTGCCATCAAACACCAATCCTCCAGGTGCAAAGAAGCCATGGAACTTAATCGTAACCAGATATTTGCGGCCGGAATCTTCTTCCTTTTGCTCGGAATTCAGTTTCGGTTCGTCGAGCAGTTTGTGTTGACGCCGCACTTTACCCGGCTCGTGGTAGAGCTCTTCAGCCACCCTTTAGCGTTTGCAGATGGAGCCACAGAAGCTCTGACCAATAAGCCGCCGAACGTCGGCTCGAAGACCATCCGGCCGCCGGAGTGGATTGGATATGCCTTTCTTTCCTTAGGAGCCGTACTATTCCTTCAAAGCTTGACCATGAAAAAACCTGGTTAGCCGCGGCTTAAGCGTCGGGAGTGGGCCCCCTTCCGCCCGTCGGGGAGGGAGTCCGTCGCTTGAGCTTTTGGCTTTGGCGATAGAGGAACCGTGCCGCGGCGAGGATCTCTTGGGTACGCCAGAGTACGGAATCCCCCCGGTGAGACAGTACCGAGGGCGGCAGAGGTGGCCACCACGGCAAGGCGGCAAAAAATCAGGGCTGCCCGGAAAGACCAGGCAGCCCTTTCTCGTCAGGACACAATTCGCTTTGCCGGCTAAGCCGGACAGAAACCAGCCGCTACCTTAGATTACTTCTTGCAGGAGCTTTTGCTGGCTGGCTTCTTGCTCGCAGCCTTCTTTTCTTTTTCGGCTGCAGGAGGGGCCACCTTCTTTGCTTCCTTCTTGGCGGGCACTGCTTGTACCTCCTTTACCAAAGGGTTAGCCGCAGCTTTAGGCCACCTACTCAGCGGCCGAGCCACCACGTCGGCTGCGGCTCAACATGCCACCGAACCTTTAAAGGGCCTTGCGCTTAAACAGGGCTAAAGCGCGTCGGGAAGCGACGTTTCCGTCTATTAAGACGCTACATCTGGCCCAAAGGTTCTTTTTTTATTTTTTAGCGAGCTTTCCGAATTTTGCAAGAGGTCTTTTGAGATTTCGGGCACTCTGTTGACCGATTTATCATTGAAATGGCCCGGAACCTGCCCCGTGAGCTTCGCGCGGAGCTCGCGAACGTGCCGTTTGGCCTCTGCGCCGGCCCGAGCATTCACTCCGCTTACTGGCGCCACGTGCTCGCCATTGCTTCAACACCCTTTGGCCATCGGCCGACTATCAGCCAAACAAAGCCCCCGGTGAAAAGTTCTGGAGAATGTCTCGGCTCGGTTTTAAAGAATGTATCGGCTCAGATCCTCATCAGCCGTAATTCTTTCGAGCTTGGAAATCACGTAATTGCGGTCGATGACCAACCGGGTCTCCTTGAACTCAGGGGCCTCGAAGTTAATTTCCTCGAGCAAACGCTCCATGATGGTGGCCAAACGTCGCGCACCGATGTTTTGGGTCGTTTGATTGACCCGATAGGCGTGCTCGGCGATGGCCCGAATGGCTTCCGGCTCAAAGATGAGCTCCACCCCCTCGGCTTGGAGCAAGGCTTGATACTGCTTGATGAGCGAATTCTTGGGCTCGGTAAGGATCCGGACAAAATCTTCAAGACCGAGGTCCGAGAGCTCGACGCGGATGGGAAACCGGCCCTGAAGCTCGGGCATAAGGTCGCTCGGTTTGGCCCGGTGAAACGCCCCGGCAGCGATAAAGAGAATATGATCGGTTTTTACCGGACCGTAGCGCGTCTGAACGGTGGTCCCCTCGACAATCGGCAGCAAATCCCGCTGCACCCCTTCGCGCGAGACATCCGGGCCATGGGTTCGCCCGGTGGAGACGATTTTGTCTAGTTCGTCGATAAAAACAATTCCTAAATTCTCAGCCAGTTTGATGGCTTCCGCGTGGACCTTGTCACGGTTGATTAAAGACTCGCACTCTTTATCGAAGAGGTATTCACGGGCTTCGGCTACGGTCATTTGGCGGCGGGCTTGGGTATGGGGCATGAACTTCTCAAACATTTCTTGGAGTTCTTCATCGAGCCGATCCAAGCCGATCTCGCCCCCCAAGGAGGGCAAAGGCTTTCGCTGCTCGACGGTGACTTCGATCCGTCGATCCTCTAGCTCCCCGTTGGCGAGCATGGAGCGGAGTTTTTGCCGCATCCCCCGTCGGCGGGAGGTAGCGGAAGCAAAAACCTGCTCGTCTTCGTCGTTTTCCTCTTTCATCTGGCTTACCAGCAGGTCTAGGAGCTTCTCCTCGGCACGGCGACGTGCCTCGGCCTCCACCCACTGGCGCTCGGCGTTGCGGACTATAAAGATCGCATTCTTCACCAGGTCCCGAATCATGCTTTCCACGTCGCGGCCCACGTAGCCGACTTCGGTGTATTTGGTGGCTTCGACCTTGACAAAAGGTGCCCCGGTTAGCTCCGCCAAACGGCGGGCAATTTCGGTTTTGCCCACCCCTGTGGGCCCGATCATCATGATGTTCTTGGGCACGACCTCCTTACGGATTTCCTCGGGCAACTGCTGCCGCCGCCAACGATTGCGCACCGCGACGGCCACCGCCCGTTTGGCGGCCTCCTGACCGACGATGTGGCGATTGAGTTCCTCGACAATCTGACGCGGCGTCAACGGTCGCACGGGAGTTCCTCCACTGTAATACAAGTATTGGTATAAACATCTATGGAGGCGGCGATCTCCAAGGCCTGTCGCACAATTTGAGCGGCTGATAAGTCGGTGTGGGCAAACAAGGCCTTCGCCGCTGCTACGGCATAATTGCCCCCGGAGCCGATTCCCAAGATTCCGTCGGGGGGCTGAAGCACTTCGCCCGTCCCCGTGATCAGCAGGGTGTGAGAGGTATCCGCCGTGGCGAGCATGGCCCGTAGGTTTCTCAGGACGCGGTCGGTCCGCCATTCTTTGACAAGCTCAATGGCGGCGCGAGGCATGTTGCCAGGAAAATCCTTCAGTTTGGCCTCAAACCGCTCGAGCAGGGCGAAAGCGTCGGCTCCGGCCCCGGCAAATCCGACAAGGATCTGCCCGTCCAAAAGCCGACGGATCTTGACGGCATCAGGCTTGACGATGGAATGGCCGCAGGTGATCTGTCCGTCAGCCCCCATGGCGACGACGCCCCACCGACGCACGGTCAAAACGGTGGTTCCGCGAAATCTCGGGGACATGGTCCAGCCTTGTCAAAAGAAATGTGGATTCTTTTTACACATTCTTTTATCCGGGGACTCCTGTGAGCAGGGATCATTATTTCTGCCTTAAAGGGACTAGCGGTCTTATCGATCGGAAGGATATTTGTTGGGAAGGAGAGCGGCTTGTTAATGCCGGAAACGATTGCCTCCTGGAGATCCATCTCAAGACGATACCCTTTTCACGCTCATCCGAAATTTATTGTTATATTTTCCCCTAATATTTTGCCGGATTTAGCCGCTCTGCAAATGGGGGGCGGGTTAAGATCAGCCCCCAGTTGGGACACCCCGGGTATCTCGCCGCAAGGAATCCCCGCGGAGCGGTCAGCACAAAAACCCGCAAAAAGCTTTGTTTGAGATTGTAACCAAAGATAAGTGGTTCGAGGTCAGGTGGAATAACAAAGCAGGAAAAGGATCGGGCAAAGGAAAAAGTAAGAGACAGAAGAGAGAAGGAAAACAACGGGAACGGGGAGAAAAAGAAAAAAATATTTCCGTGCAGTATTAGCGAGTAAGGTGCACTCATTTTTGAAGGATGTGCTTAACCAGATTTTGAAGTTGCAGGTGGCAGCCTGGAAGGGCGTGAGGATCTCCCCGTCTTCCGCCGGTTCCCGAAAGCCCCTTAAAGCGTGTTTTGGGAGTCGGTACATCACTTCCGGTGGCGGCACAGTAAACTTCCCGTGGCGGCAGAGTAAGGCCTCCAACGGGCATGCGTTCGACTGCCTCCTGGACTGATGCGGTGCGCATCGTATCCGAACCCACCTTCGCACGGCTTAGATACGCAAGTTAACGGCTTCTACGCGCAATTCATTCAATTTATTCGGAGATTTTTCGGCTGCGGTACGGCGCCTTAAACTTCCGCTTTACCCAAAGGCGGCTCCGAAGGGGGGCACCCTTCCGTAAACCCCGGGCCGCCTCGTGTGGAAGCGCAATCCCCAACGCGCAGCCCGGTCGCCGCTAAAGCCTTAATCGTATGGAGGGGAACCGAGTCTGAGGGACTTTCCAAAGGGGCGGAGGCTTAGGTCGATTAGGGGCGGAGCGGCGCGATATCCGGACGAGGCTCGTAGATGCAATCCGGTTCGGACTCCAAAGGATCACCAGTAACGGCGAAGGCACGGGCTCGGCTCCCGCCGCACACGTAGCGGTACTCGCAAATGCCGCATTTGCCTTTGAATCGATCTGGATCGCGAAGCGCGACGAATAGGGGGTGCCGTTGGTAGGTTTCCACGACAGATTGCTCGGGAAAGCGACCGCAGCTTAATGGCAGGAAGCCTGCCGGAAAAATCTCGCCTTTGTGGCTAACAAACATCACGCCTTTTCCGTCCGTCACCCCCAAGGGGGCACGGTGCAGCGGCGGGCCTCCCTCCGCCCGGGAGGATCCTGTAGGCCGAAGGGGGTCTCCCCCATGCTGAAGCACATACCGGCGGTAATGCGGGGCCTCCGTGGTTTTAAGAGCATACGGTTGACGTTGCGCATGGAACCATAGCCGGGCAAATACCCGTTCGTATTCCCCAGGGGAGATTCGCTCCTCGGTGGCGCCCCGACCCACCGGGACGAGAAAGAAAACCGACCACATGGCGATACGAAAACCCGCCAATAGTTCAGCCAGGAGATCAACTTGGTCTAGGTTTCTTCGGGTAATCGTCGTATTTACTTGGATGGGTAAACCTAGGGACTGACCATCGTGGATCATTTGGAGGGTGCGATCGAAACTCCCCTCCCAGCCGCGGAAGGAATCGTGGACCGCGCGGTCGGCTGCGTCGAGGCTGATCCCTAAGGCTCGGATTCCGGCCTCTTGCGCCCGGCGGAAAGCTTCTCTAGTGGCCAGCGGTGTCGCCGAGGGGGTCAGGGCCACATGCAGGCCGCGAGCGGTCGCATGCTCGATCAGGGAGAAAAGATCGCCTCGCTTCAAGGGGTCACCCCCGGTTAGTACCAGCATCGGTGGACGCGGAAACTGGGCCACTTGATCGATCAAAGCCCGGGCAAGCTCCGGGGAAAGCTCCTCCGGATGGGCTTCCGCCTGCGCCGAGGCCCGACAGTGCTTGCAAACCAAATCGCATGCCAAAGTGACCTCGTAGTAGAAAAGCATCGGGCTGATCGGAAAATCTTCCGGCCGATAACCCATTGCGCCCGGTTGTGTTTGCGCCGTTAAGCTCACGAAAGCTCCCCTTCGGTTCGCCCCGGCAAAGTGCCTCTTCATCGCTACTCATTTGGGCATTTGTCGGGATCGGAATTATTTTCCTTTTTTCAAAGCTCAAACTCGTGCACGTAATAATCCTATTTTCGGAGCTCAAACTCCTGCCTGAAAGCGTGCATGATAGAACATGAAAGAAAGAATGCACATGAAGGAAAGGATGTGCGCGAAAGAAAGTAAAAGTACTTGTGCACTAAATTAGATCTGAACTGCCTCAAGTTGGGTTTGTTCGCAGAATTAAATTCGCACAATTAAACCCTTATGCGTAACCCAAAAACTGAAAGTTATCAGACACCCATCCGTCCGTTTGCGGGGTGCAGGCGTGCGGTTGGAAGAATTTGGGGGTGGCGGTTTATGCATCCGTCCGTTTGCGGGGTGCAGGCGTACCCAGCTACAAAATGCTGAACTAAAGCTCCGCTCCAAGGCACCTCAACCCGCTCAAAATGTTAGGGAATCTACGCATATTTTAGCAAGTCGAGCCGGCATATTGTGGGATTTTAAAGGCGAGATCCGCCCGAGCCTGCACCGGCGGATCTGCTGCCATGCGGCGATAGAACTGTTTGAATAAGATCCGCCTTAGTTTGCACGGGTTGATCTGCCCGAGGATGAAGCGAAATTTTTCCCATGCGGGAGATGTATAACGCTTTGCCGGAGCGAATTCGGACAAAATTCCGCCGAAATTAGGAATCTCCACTCCCCCCCTCGAGACCGCGGCCTCCGGAAAAGAAACGGCACCGTACGCTGCGCGATGGTGCCCTCCCGCACAAATGCCGCCTCGACCCTACCGAGAAAGACTCGAGGAAATTAAAGTTTCCCGCTTGCCGTCGACACTGCGCCTTTACCTTCGGTAGAAAGTAGGGCGAGAGTATCCTAGGGATCCTCCCTCAGGAAGCTTGCCCTCTTTTTCACAATGTTTCTTACCGCAGGGTTTCTTACCGCAGGGCTAACCCGCCCTTTGTGAACCCTTTCGGTACAATGAGCTCGCAAAAGGGGGGGATGAATTCCCGGCGCTCGGCCGGGTCTCGTGCTCCCATTTCGGCCGGGGTCTGAGCTAACAATGCGATCCGCAACGCGCGGCGAGGTTTCTGACCGGTCTTCCCTGCCGGATCGAGAATCGCGGTTTTCAACTCTTCAGAAAAAAAGTCAGAAAAACGTGCGGTTTATTTCTTTGGAGCACCGTGAGCCGAAGCCTCTGATCTAATCACATGATTATTTTTGTCGGGCGGAAATCGGCGCAAAACACTCATCGGCACGCAGAGCCAAGACCGGTGGAAGCCGCGAATCCCAATAAAGGGCGCAATCCTCCAAAACCCCCTCGTCAGCTCGCGTGATTTCGAGGGACCAAACCGCTCCCTGGGTTGCGGGGCCAGCCGCCGCGACGCTCACCGTGGCGTCTTGGAGCGAAGTCTGCCCTGTGGCTACCAGTTGGCTTTCCGGCGAAAAGACATTGAGGCGCACCGTTTCACTTCCGCTGCCTTGGGCCCGTATTGAAAAGCGGCTACGTCCGGTCGGAACATAAAACCACAGCCGTTCCACCCGGAATATGGTCCGCAGAGGATTAGTCGCATAGATCCCCACGGGAACCGAGGAGCGTTTGACGCGGCACGCCCCTGAACCGGCGGAGACGGCTAGCCAAATCAACTCGCTCGACGGCGGCACGAACTCGACGGTTACCGGTTTACCCAGCTCACCGATTCCTGAAGCTAGGGGCCGCTGCCGCAAATCTCTTGCTTCCCAGATGATCCGCGAAATAGCCGACCCCACTTTGACCCATTCCAGCTCCACTTTCACTGGTTCGCCCGCTTTCGCCGCCAAAACGAGGATGTTCTCGTGGCGGAGATTGACCCCCGGATATTCACGCATTCCCGGCCCATCGCGGAGCGGCCAAAGCTCGAGCCGAGAAGGAAGCCCCATGAACAAATCGCCTAAGAGGGTTTCGGGGGTTTGTCGGGGTTGATGTTGGGCCTGAAAGTTCCCCTGCTCGACCGCCTGATTGGCCCAGGTGAACCACTTCCAATACTCCGGATGGTCAACTTTGTACTGCGGCCCTTCATAGAAGACCCAATAACCGTCGACCGTCTCGCTGATCATTACCGCATTTTTTCCGCAAAACTCCGGATCAGCCCCGCGGACCACCGGGTCGATACCGCCCAAATAAAGAAACGGAATACCGGCCTCCAGGGGGATCTGACGGTTTCGGAGCAGGCGTTCGCGGTTGAGTTGAAGGGCATCTGCTTCGGTCAGAAGTCGTCCCGGCCGACCGTAGGTGCCTTCATCCCCCAACATGAGCGGCGCGCGGGGGGTCGCCCACTGGGGGTATACGGCGCGAATCATGAAAGGCGTGCCCGGCGCCGGGCAAATGCAGAAGCGAAGTGTCGGCTCGATGGCATCGACGGCCCGTCGGATAGCTTGACACCGTGCCCGCCACCGCTCCGCCTGAAAGGTCTCAAAGGCCTCGTGAAGTCCTTGATCCTGCAACCACGGTTTTCGCTTCTCCGGGGGAAGCTGTGGCAAAGCAAGCCCCCGCTCCTCCGCAAATTGCCGCATGATCATCTGATCGTACGAAAGATCATACAAATTGGCGACCCGCCCTGGCGCATAGTTCTCGAAATCGACGAATACCCCCAGTACATAAGGGTTTTCTTTCCGAAGTTTAGCGTAATAAGTCACGTGCTTTTCGAACCATTGCCACAGCTCGTCTGAATTGGGACTCCAAAGCGGCTGCTCTTGGCCAGTAGCCCATACCACCTTTTTGCCTTCGGCTGATGGACCCGCGGGAGCTTCAAGCGATGCCCGCATCCAAGGCACGTAGTAAATCCCCAACTCGGCACACCACTGGGCTATTTGGCGAACTTCGTCGGGCCGGTCAAACCCTTGCCGCGGGCAATAAACATTGAACCCCGCCTTGGCGGTTGCCTCGACCATCCACCGCTCGGTCGTCCATTTGGCTTCCGGCTGCATGACCTTATCGACGAGGATTCGCCACTTTCCCCCGGGCGGCTGGGGGCCGCCTTTCGTCGCGGTTTCCTCGGCGCATGCCGCATTCCCAAGCCCAAGGCAGACCACTAGCAGCAGGAGATCCACCGAAAGTGCACCGATCCAAGGCCGACAGAAAGCATACCGCATTCTCCCTTTTGAAGCGTACAGAACTTTCCCTTTTGATTTGAAAAAGCGGATCATCCAACTCTGCATGAGGACCTCCACCTGTGCGTTTCCCTTACCTTCAACTATTAAGAAGCGATTTGCAGCCTTCTGAACCCCTGACCTTGCTGCACCTGACATTGCTACGTGTATAGCCGCGGGAAATCGCTTCGCCAAGTTCCGTGACGTGCGACTTAAGCCTTTTGCTCATCCTGAGCCAGTTTTTACGCTGTGCGAACGATCTCCGGGCTAAAGCCGAAAGCTGCAAGGGAAGAACAACAATCGCGAAGTCAAGCGGAAAGGAGAAAAGTGCCTGGATGAATCGGAGCTGCACCCGGCACTAATTCCCGGCAGGTCTAGGCAAGGGGACGCAGATCATCTCGGGGGAGGCTTGAGCAGACTTCTCGCGGTGGGTGCTCTCCGCTTAAGACTTGGAATGGGTCGGCTGGGGTCGTTTGCCCGAGAAGCTACCCGCACTTCATGAGGATCCGGTCAGAGAAGGCAAATGTCGGAAAAGGAGTTCGGAAAGGAGGAATTGCTGCATCCCTCCAAAAACGGTGCCGCGGGGCATCCCCCCAAACCCTCCTTTATGGAAACCACAGCGGCCGGCCTGGAAGAAACTTGAAACAGAAACGTAAACGCAGAAGCCTTTCCCCAAAAAAAACGATTGGCCCCGGTTTATCGGGGCCAAACCAGAATCAGCTAGGATTGTCGTTTTTCGATGCTCGGCCGGGTGACTGGTGCCCGGCGAGCTTGGAACTCGATTAGCTTACCTATACGACTGTTAGCAACCGCGGCTTTAACATTCGCATTTGGGTTATCGGGCTAAGGATGATCTTGCGAATCAGGTTGCCGCATTGAACCTCTTCAAATTGTGGCAGGTCGCGGCCGCAAGGGTGGGGTTAGAACCGGAATTCCGCCCGACCCACGAAGCCGTCGAAGGTCATGAAGTCGCCGAGTCCTGCATATTCGTTGGTTTGGACGGCATCGATATACTGAGCGGTGTTGACCGTATTATGCCATCCGCTGACCATATAGCCTGCGGTAAATCGCATGGTGTCCCTTGCGTTGTGCCACCCGAGCCCGATCTCCAAATCGAGCATACTGATCAGGCGGCCGGCTTCCCACGAAGTGTCGACCAACCGCTGACCCAGGTTGTTCGTCTGCCGGTAGGAGGCGCGGAACTCGCCGGCCACAAAACTGGCAGCACTCCGGGCATAGAGGAGCCAATATCTCGAGGTATCGTGCCACTCGCCTTCCAACCCTACACGGATACCGCCGCCGTTAAAGTTCACGTCGGTATCGACCGTATCACGGACGTTGGCAATCAAAGAAGTTCGCAGCTCCTGGCTCAAACCTGCATAACGGCCGCCGAGCACAAGATCCAACTGGTGATAATCGCCGATGGACAGGACACGAACCCAGTCCACATCGTATAGCTCAACATCCAGGAGGTAGCGCCCGGCAGCTTCGAGGAAAGTTCGGTCCGCCAGGTCAACCGCCGGGTGGGTGATCATCGGCTGCATCACGTTGGGCGGACGCGTAGCACCGTACGTGTTTGTGGTTGCTTCCAAATAAGTGAAGGTCGATCGCAGGAGGCTGCACTCGCCGAAGGGCATCGTGCTCCCCAAGCGGAAAGCGGGCTCATAGTCGAAATCCGCGATAACCGTCGGGCCGACCTGAATGGGAGCTGGGTTTGGGGGAACTGCCCCGTTGGCGGGTACGGCGATAGCGACCTCCTGGTTGCGCGGCCGAATGTACAGGATATCGCCGAACATGCTCCAGCGCGGGCAGCAGGTGCTGGCTGATCCGCACGTTCCGCAGTCCTCGCCCGCCGATTTGCTCTCGTTAGCTTGCGGCAAAACGCCGGGAGCTGGCGTGGGCTGCTGTCCGGCCGCGACTAACGCCCCACCCGTCACAAAAGCGGAGCTCGGTTGCCAAGCCGTGAGGTAACCGGGCGGCATGTGACCTCCCGTGGGCGCGTAAACCACTGCTTGGCCATAAAGTTGGCTTCCGACAGTGCTCACGGCAAAAGCGATTAACCAGACCAATGAGCCTCTAAGTGTCATACCTTCGCCCCCCTTCAAGGGATAGGGATGTGAAATATCCGCCAATCAGGCACCGAGCAGAGCGTAGAGCCCCTGCCGAACCGTGCGATCTGTCAACTTTTGCTTTATGAATCGACGACCACTTCCCGCTTAAGCCAAGAAAAACCGACTTGCCGGCAAGGTTTCCCCATTTTCGCTGGTTCAACGCGACGGTATCTTGGAGTCTTACGACTTAATTGAACTTAATAGAAAGGTCCTAACGGCACTAAAAAGCTGATCGATCCCCAGTAGGACCGCTTAGACCTAAGCTTCCCGAAATCGGTGCACCCGGGACTGTCGGCCGAATGCGTAGGGATTCGGTGAATTGATTCGTGATATCCTAGAGAATTGAAGATGGAGACAGCAGGACGCGTGCACTCCAAAAGACATCAACCTTTCCGCTTTTGGTAAATGCTTGCCGCTTTTGGCAGATGCAAAGTATTCCACTGGCAATCCGCCAATTATGATTATCTTTTGCGGTTTGAATGCCGGGGCACCCTTGATGAAAGCCTTCCTTCAAATGACGGCGTTTGGATGAGGGTGTTGAATAGAGAAATCCCTGAATCGTACGGGCCTTCGTTTGGAAACCGGTAGGACCAGGTGTAGATCACGGCATTGAATAGACAAATCCCTGAATAGAGAAATCCTAGAAGTGAAGAAAATTTTGTGTTCCGAGGAGGTTCCATCGTGAGAGGCAACCCGTCTCGACGCGAGTTCTTACGCTGGGCAACGTGGGGAACTGCCGGTGCGGCGTTGGGTCTGAGCACCACGGTCGGCCTGCCGCGTGCGGGGTCTTGGGCGGCCGGGTATGCCGCGCAGCAAACCGGCGGACGGAATGCGGCAATCCGCCTTGGCGGACCTGTGTTCAATCCCCCCGCCGATCCGGAAGCTTTGGCCCTCGCTCATCGGCGCCTGGGCTACCGCGCGGCCTATTGCCCGGCGGTCTCGCTGAACGATAAAGACCGTATTCGGGAGCTTTCTCAGGCCTTTACCAAACACGATGTTGTCATCGCCGAAGTGGGACGCTGGTGTAACCTGCTGGAAAGCGACCCGCAAAAACGAAAAGCGAATCTGGAGCGGGTCATCGAGGGCCTCGCTTTAGCCGACGAATTGGGCGCCCTTTGCTGCGTGAATATCGCGGGATCTTTCAATCGCGAGGTGTGGTACGGGCCGCACCCGGATAATCTCTCTCCTGCTTTCTTCGAGCAAGCGGTGGAAAATGCCCGGGCCATCATCGACGCAGTGCGACCGAAGCGCGCGAAATTCTCCTACGAGATGATGGGTTGGTCACTGCCGGATAGTCCTGATAGCTACCTCGAGCTCATCCGGGCCATTGACCGTCCGGCCTTTGCCGTCCATTTGGACCCCTGCAACTTGATCAATTCGCCGCGGCGGTTCTATCAGAATACCGCTCTTTTGGAGGAATGCTTCGAAAAGCTCGGACCGTGGATCGTGAGTTGCCATGCCAAGGATGTGGCTTGGGAAGTGGAAATGCAGATCCACTTCCGCGAGGTAACCCTGGGAACTGGCCAACTCGATTACCGCACGTATCTTCGGCGGCTGGCGGAGTTGCCTCAAAACCCGCCCCTCATGATCGAGCACATGGCTAGCCCTGAGGAGTACGATCGCTCGCGCCTGTACCTATTTGAACTGGGTAAGGAGATCGGTATCAGCTTCGGTGAACCCATCGTTTAATCGTCTGGGCGTGAACTCTGAGAGCTTGCGCCTCCCCCCTACGATGCTCTTTCCCCCTACGATGATGGCTGAAACGCTGGGTTTTGGCCCGCTTTTGCAGCCGTTTATCGAACCGGGTTTCACCAAATTGCGATGGTGTCCGACGTTGCCAGGATATTCGATTAAGCCCTCGCTTCACCAGAAAAGCTGGAACGAAACAGCTCAAACCAATTTCCCGGCGACTGGTTATTTTCCTGGCAATTAACCATTTCCCGGCACTTCAAGCCTTGCTATCCCGGGCATTCCGCGATGCTTACGTCTGCGATATCTCCGCGGCTTCGCTGAAGGTGCCCATTCCCGCGGGCTGCAACGCCGCGAATCTCGTCACGGGGAAATGGAATCTCGCCACGGGAAAATCCGTACGGCTTGGCGGTCTCCCCGTGTAAGTAATTCTGTCAATTTCAGTTTTGCGGTGATGCAAATGGACCCTGTTACCGACTGCTTCGTTTCCCCGTCTTAGCGATTCTGTTAGTTTCAGTTTTCGCCATTCTTACACCTTTAGCTCGCCCCGCGGAACAAGGCAGCCAAAGCCAACGCACAGGCGGCAAGGATCAGGCCCGGCACCACCCAAATTTTCCTCCACAAGAACTGCTCCTGTTCCTTGGCACGATCCATAACGAAGCCGGCTAGTTGCGTGCCCAGGAATAGCCCAATACCGGTGGTTACCGCAAAAATGAGGGCCTGCATAGAGCTGCGGATTTCGGCGCCGGCCACACTATCACCGTATATCTGACCACCGATCATGAAGAACACATACGCCAAACCGTGAAAGCCCTGCACAACCGCAATGAGCCATCGCGGCTTCATCAAAAAGTACACGGCATAAAGGAGCACCCAGCAAAGGACCCCAACGGTGAGCATCCATTTGAAACCGAGTGTCCGAATAAACTGTTCAAGCAAGAAGAACGTCGCTAGTGCTTGAATAGCCTGGGCAATAGCCATGATTCCCGGCACATTTTTCGCGCCGATTCCGATATCCTGCATAAACCTCGCAGAACCGAGGAAATAAAACTGCATCAGCCCGGCGGCGATGAGAGAGACGATGATGAAAATTGAGAAATCGAGACTTTGTAATTTCGCCAAGGCTTTGACGATAGGGATTTCGCCGGTTTGTGACGGCACATTGCTCGGCAAGAATAAAGCGCAACACACGGCCATCACTAGCGCCAACACCCCACCAAGAATAAGGCAGTCGCGCCCTTCTTTTTCCGTCTTGAAGATCCACCGCCACCCTGTCAGAAAGTAGCCCACTAAAGCCCAAGCCACAGGTGCCCAAATGAACACGGCCGCGCGGGTGCTATCGTCGGGGACCTCCTGGAACAATATGGCGTTCACCAGCGGGAGCGTAGCCGCATAAAAACACGAGTGCAGAAACATCACCCCGAAAAGAGGCCAAAAGCTCCGTTGAAATGCTGCCACCAGCAGGAATAGGCCGCTCAGTGCTTGCGAAACGGCCAAAATCCATTTGATGGCAAAAAAGCTATCGGCTAATTGCCCGGAAATGAGCGGGGCAAAGATACAGGCCAAAGGCAGCGTGGCGTAGATCCAGCCGGTTTGCTTGCCGCTCATTCCCAAGGGGCCGAGCAATCGGGCCGCCAAAACCGGTGCCCACGCCCCCCAAATGGCATACTCCAAGAACATGGCCATGCTCAAAGCCAGATAAACATCCCATCCCACAGTCACGGCTTTCTCCTTTTCTATCGGCCAACGGACTCTAGTACGCGATTAGCCAAATCCCGCACGGCCCTCTTGGGCTCCTCAGCCCTACGGTGGCTCTAGGATTGGACGGTCCAAATATCGATTCGCTTCTTCGCAGTTGGTGAAGCGCTCGGCAACAGGGTCCCACCGGAGCTTCCTTCCCAGGTGGACCGCAATATGGCCGAGATGACACAGAGAAGTTGTGCGATGCCCGACCTCCGCATCGGCCAACGTGGACCCGCCGGTCTTAATCGCATCGAGAAAATCGCGTTTTTCTGGCTTTAAGGGAAACCGCACGGCCTCCGGCGGCAGGGCAGCCGTCAAGACTGAAATCGGTTCCGCCGTAAGACCCTTGGGATAATCCGCTTGAATCCAGCCCTCGGTTCCCTCGAAGCGTACATAAGGCCGATCCGTTCGATAGCAAAGCTCGACATCGTTCGCGTAACGATAACGCACTTCGAAAGAACGAATGACATTCCACAACCCGCCGGCCGGTGTATACTCCCCGGAGCCTTCGATTTCCACCGGGCCGGTGCGGTCGGTGTTATTGCCCCACTGGGCGATGTCGTTTAGATGAGTCCCCCAATTGGTGATCATTCCATCGCAATAATCGAGGATATTCATCCAGCCGGGACGCGAGTATCCATGCCGGGGATGGACGCGATCCCCGCAATACGGCCGGCGCGGGGCCGGGCCTTGCCACGCCTCGTAATCCAGCTCCTCCGGGACCGGCATTTCCACAGCAGGTGGGGAGCGGTCCGGGCCGAAAGGTACACCGGTAAAAATCCGCTTCAACGGTCCAATCAAACCGTTTCGCACCAGCTCCACGGTCCGATGGAATGGTTCCAGAGAACGGAACTCGCTATCGGTCCGGAACACCACGCCGGCTTGGGCGACCGCGTCGGCCAACTGTCGCCCTTCGGCGATGAACCGTGTTAACGGTTTTTCGCAGCATACGTGTTTGCCCGCCTTAACCCCCGCCAAAGCCATGGGAACATGCCAGTGGTCGGGGGTGGAAATCATCAGGGCATCGATCCCCGGGTGCTCGACCACTTCGCGCCAATCCCGATACCGTTTGGCACTCCGGAGTTTTTGCGGCCGAGGTTGGCGACCGAGGGTTTTCGCCAATTCTGGAGATTCCATGGCAAGCCGCCAGGCATCGACGTCGCAAAGAGCGACTACTTCGGCATCCGAGGCGTCAAGAAAAAACGGGAGGTTGTACGCGACCGCTTGCCGCCCGAGGCCGATCATCCCCACGGTGATTCGATCATTGGCCGCTACCATGCCGCCAAGTCCTAGGGCCTGAGCGGGCACGATCGCCGGCACACTAAATGCTGCGGAAAACCGCATCGCCCGACCCAGCATTTGGCGGCGACTTAACGAGCCCAGTTGACGCATTGATCTGACCCTCCCGGCGGTCGACCGACCTGCGAAGCTTTCCCTCTCGAGCACACCGAGTGCTCAAGTACGACCGGAATGCCGAAACCGCTTGAAATTCGACCCCGATAATGGCGTCGGTTTTTCCGGATGTCAAGTCGCCCCCGATGAGCGATCGCTACTTTCAAAGCTCCGCAAAAAGGAGGCGGATCGAGCCAGAAAGGCTCGCAACATCGCCGCAAAAGCTCCCAGGCAAAGCCGAAAAGAGCTTGGAGGGGGGACCCTCCAAGGAATCAATGCGGAAATCACGGGCGGCCGGCAACTCATGGACAAACCCGGCTGGCCCGCCGCAAGGCGGCGGGTTTGATTCTGCGCGACGGAATGCCAGTTTCCGCGATAGCTTGCAACTGGCCGGGCGGCTGGGGTCTTTCTCTGCGAGCCGAGCCGTCGCACTTTTTGGACGGCTCGGCGCCTCGCGAGTGCGAGCACTTGCCCTGCAAGTCCTGGTGTCTCTCGCTCCAGTCAACCGAGGATTTAGCGTCTTCCGACCGGCTCTCAGGGGGCGGAGTCTACTGCGGGCCAAGCGGTCTTCGGAATTCCCAAGCCGGCAGGAGAGATAATCGGCCCCCT
>CAKZMM010000074.1 GCA_937128505.1 uncultured Thermogutta sp. | reverse complement strand
TATGAACGTCGCAGCGACATCCATCAAGCACTCCTTACCCTCGGCTGCATCCTGATCTGCTATAAATGCCTGTGCGGTTCATTTTGTTAGAGGCTCTTAAAACACCACGGGGATTTTGTCCTTTTCCACTTTCCGTGGCGGCGGTGGAGGTACCGGCGAAAAACCCGCGATGGGCGTTAGGCTCGACGCCTCCAGTTGATCGGTCGTCAACCGGAGCCTTCCTTCGAAGCGTTCAAATTGGGGCAAAATTCCCAGCATTACTTCGTCCAATTCCCGAAAAAGTCGTTGGATACGCCCTTCAAACAGATGGGCGAGCACCGCCGCCGGAATCGCAACCGACAAACCGGCGAATGTCGTTACCAAAGCCACGTAAATTCCGTCGGCAAGAAACTCCGCCTTATCGGCTCCGACGGGGAGATTTGCCGTAACGAAGAACGCCTGGATCATCCCCCAAACCGTACCCAGAAGCCCCAAAAGGGGCGTGACCCCCGCCGCCAGACTCAACCAACGAACATTGCTGTACAACCGTGCGGCTTCGCGTTCTTTGGCCTCTTGGAGGGCATGTTCCACTTCGTTTTGCGGACGCCCAACCTTCAAAAGCACGGCGCGTAGCACGTTCGCGGCTGCCGAGGGATTTCGCTGACATAAGCGGTACGCCTCGCGCGGGTCGAAGCCGGATTCGCCTTCGGCCAAAGTGCCCAGCTCCTGAATTAGGTTCGGGGAGAGCACTTTTTTGCGGCGCAGGCCCAAAGCGCGCTCGATGGCACAGGCGACCACCAAAAGGGACATCAAGCCGATGGGGATCATCAGTACGCCGCCCCGGACAAGGAGCTCGAGCAGGTTGATCCGGCTGGCTGGCTCTTCCGCCCTGCCCTGATCCGGTGCGGAGGCCGACAGATTCTCGCCGCTTAGGGGTTTGTCATCCAAGCCCTGGAGGGCGGCCTCTGCCTGCGAGCGGGCCTCTTCCAAGGAGATGGTCGACGAGCCGAATTGGGGCACCGATTCGCCCTGAGTTTGGGTCAGCAAAACTGGCGAAATCCACCCTGGATGAATTCCGCTTGTTACCATTGCCACTGCCGGCGTCAAGGTGCTCCGTGCCGAGATGGTCTCTGCATACATTTGCTCCCGGCCACCGGCGAGCACAACCCCTGTAAGGATTGTCCAAAGGATCATCCGCGCTCCACGACCCTCGAGCTTCCCCAATCCATCTATCATAAAGCTACCGATCATGAAGGAATTCCTCCTGCTCATTATTATCTGCCCAGTAAATAAAGCAGATTCTTGCCGCCGGGACCAAAGCCGAATTTGTTTTGACTTTGGCCATGTTTGCCAACTTTGTTATTACTTTCGCTATCTTCAGTGTGGAGATAGGCTTCCTTTTTACTGTTTTACTGTGGAATATGCTTTTTGTTGGAATATGCTTTTTGTTCGGGCATACGCTTCCTTGTACTAACTTTGCAGCGTCGCACTTGCTATTAGGTTGGCGGCATCGCAAGCTTGGGGCGTCCAATACTCTTCTATTTTCCCCACGGGATCTGAATTTGGCACCTGTTTTGTGATCCCGCCGACAAGTCGGGCAAGACTTTTCCCCTCTTTCGATTTACCCATTTCGAGGCGTTGACGGACTTAACCCCATCGGATGATCAATTATGTTGGCTATGTTGGCTTTGAATCTTCCCAAGCTTCGCCGGGCTTTACCCGTGATCATGCGCAGCTTTTGCTCTTGCCAAGCTTTGAGCGGGTTTATCCGGGATCTTGGACCGCGTTTTCACCGCTTTCGATATTGCCCAGTTTTTTGCGGCTTTATCCGAAACATGCTGCGGATTTAATCCAAATCTAATAGGTCGCGCATCATTCCGGATCTGTTGGGTTAACGCGTCATTCCGGGCTATTAGGTCGACGCATGATTCCGCTTTTATCACGGCATCGGATTTGCGGCAAATTGCCCGATTCAGCAACACCGGCAGTGCCGGGAGCACGACGGCTTGTGCCCAATTCGCGGTGTAGCGATCTTACGACTTATTCGTAGTGTGTTATAAGTAATTCGCAGTGTGTTATAAGTAATTCGGGGTGTATTATAACTAATTCGCAGCGTAACGATCACGTATCAATAGGAACCGAGTACGCGCTTCGATTAACGAACCGCACCACCCCCTGATTTCAAAGAGTTCAGTTTTTGCCGAGCCAACTGCGTTTTATCTGGGACTTTCTCCGAGAATTTGGCGATTAGTTCCTCGTAAAGTTTCTTAGCCTCCTCGGGGCGTCCTAAGACCTCGTAGCATCGCGCGGCTTCGAAGAGACTATTCGCTTGCCAGACCGGATAACCGTAGCCGTAGGCCACGGTCAAGAAACTCTTGATCGCTTGACGATACTCTTTCTTCTCAAATTGAAGCTGCCCGATCAGAAACTGTGCTCGGGCCGCGGGTTCGCTGTTTTGACCCCGCTCAACCGCCCGTTGAAAAACCTGCATCGCCGGATCGACTTGCTTCAATTGATACAGGGCCCAGCCTTGCTCGCACAGTGCAAAGGGCACATGAGGCGAATTAGGAAAATCCCTGCAAAGCCGATCAAACCACTGCTGACTTTCCGCCCATTGGCCAAGTTGCGCCGCCGCTTGCCCGGCGTGCAGCAGCGATGTGCTCCGCCATTCGTCTTGGGAAACAGCGGCCAATTGCGGCATAAGAGCGCGGTACTCTTTTAAGGCCGATTCGTAAAGCCCACGGATTTTTGTTTCGGCCTCGTCTCGCTCACCGGAGCCAAGAGCCCGCCCCCCTGCGCTTCCTTCAAGAAGCTTTTTATCCAGGTCTTGCTGGGCCTGCCGGGCCTCTTCGAACCGAGATTCGGCCAGCAGGAATTGGGCATCGGCGATCAAATTGGGGTTGGAGGCTTGTTTGAGGAGGGCTTGAGTGGTCTGTCTAGCCCGCGGCCAATCCCGCATCTTGAAATAACACCAACCCAGTTGAAAACTTGCTTTTTCCTTCAACTCTTTTCCGGCAGGGGATTCGGTTTTCTGACCGGTCGCCGCTCGATAGAACGCAATGGCCGCACGACTGTACGCTCCTTCCTGAGCCAGAAACTGCCCCACGTGATAGTATGCCTCGGCAGCCACCGCCGAGTCGCCGTGCTTGTCAATTAACTGCTCAAAGGTAGCCCTGGCTACCTCGGGCTTGCCGGCGGCTTTTTGGGCCCAACCTAATTGATAAAGCACCTGAGCCATATTTGGATACTGCGGGTTTTGATCCCGCAGGTTTTGAAACGTGGCAATAGCGGTGTCGTATTGTTTGAGTTCGAAATGGCAAATCCCTTTGAGGTATCGGGCGTCGCTCCGCTGCGGTTCTTGCGGGCCAGTGGCCAGGAAGGCATCCAAGTCGGAGAGCGCTTGTTGGAAACGTTTGAGACGGACCAAAGCCACTGCCCGACCATACTGCGCCTGCCCCAAGAGCGAGGGGGCCAACCCCGATCGACCGAGCACCGATGAGAAACTCTCCACAGCGGCGGCGTAGTGGCCCAGATCCATTTGCAGAGTAGCCACCTGATAGAGCGCTTCTGCTACCTGCGGGGCTTCCGACTCCAATTTGGCGGATTGTTGGAACGCCTGAATCGCCTCCGCATACCGTTTTTGGCGGACGAGAGTTTCGCCCAAGGTAAAATAGGCTGAACCTGCAAGCGGGCTTTGCGGCCACTTCTGAGCGAAATCCGACAAAATTCGTGCGGCGTCTTCAGGGCGATTGGCCAAAAGGTAAGCCCGGCCTAATCTGACAGTAAGGCGATCTTTGTCCCGGATCGGTACTTTGGATGCATTGGCTGCCTCGAAAGCGCTCACCGATGCAGCGTACTGTTTGGTCTGGAGGTAAGCTTCGCCCAGCAGATAATCGGCTTCCGCCACCAGCTCGGGTTTTTGCACACCTTTCTTTTGCTTTTCCAGCCAAGTGATCAGCCCGGCGGGATCACCGCGAAGCAGAAAGACCCAAGCCCTTCGGACCCGCGCCGCCTCCGCTGCCGGATGATTGGCAAATTCTTTGATAAGCCGCTCATAGAGCGGTTCCGCTTTGTCCGGGCGACCCGAGACAAGCTCACCTTCTGCGGCGATTAGCAACACCTCTGGAAGAAATGGACTCTTAGGATGCTCCCGCAGAAAAGCCCCCGCTTGCTCCAACGAAAAATCGTATTGACCAAGCCTTTGAGCCACTTCCGCTGCCCGCCACCGGGCCTCGGCAGCTACACTGGATTGGGGGAACTTATCGGCTACCGCCGCGAAAAGTTGAGGGGCTTCGTGTTTGCGATCGGCGATTGCCTCCGCGGCTTCTGCCCGCAACAAATGCAGCAAAGGACGAATCTGCGGATCTTGCACGCTTCCCTGAGCTTTATCCACCGTTTCCAGTGCGCGGACCGGTTGGCCACTTTCCAACCACATGAGCGCTAAAAAGTACCAGGCCTCCTCGGCCGGCTGCCCTCCAGCGGCGATCGCTTTTTCTAGGTACTGCCGGGCCTCTTCCCACCGCTTGAGCCGAACCAGGCATTTCCCCGCACTCGCCGTGGCATTTACCAGATACTTGCTCTGTGGGAATTTTTTAACTAGTTGCAGGTACAAATCGGCCGCCTGCTGGAACTGTTCCATCGCCGCCAAACAGTCTGCCCAGCGAGTCCAGGCGTAATCAGCCAATTCGAATCCCGGAGCCTGCGCAGCCGCTTGGAACAATGCTCTTGCGGATTCGAACTCCTTTGCCGCAAATAACAAATCGGCCCGCCGCATCCTCACATCCGGAGCGAACTGATGTTCACTAAAATCTTTGAGGAACCGATCGTAAACCGAGGCCGCTTCTTGCAGCCGGTTCAACTCTTCAAAGCATACCCCTAGGGCGTAGGTCACTTCCGCTGCGACGTCCGCCGGTAGTTGTGCACTTAGGGCTGCTTGATACTTCGTCACGGCCTCGGCACGATTACCCAGGAGATAATAGGCCTCGCCTTCGTGGAATCGGACTTCCCCCAGAAGTCGAGAACGGGGATATTCCTTGATCAATTGACGAAATGTTTCCAAGGCTTTTTCGGCCTCAGAAGGACGCTGGCGCCGGGCCCTCTCCAACTGGCTTAATCCCAGAGCGAACAAGCCGGCCTCCCGCATCTCCCTTGGCAACTTGCCTGCGAGTGCCTTTTGCAACGCATCGATGGCCCGGTCAAATCTCTCCAGATGAAAAGCGCACACTCCCAGTTGGTAATAAGCTTCGGATATTCGGGGATCCTGCGGGTAGCGTTGGACGAATTGCTCCCAGGCATCCAAAGCCCCTTCGAAATCCTTTAATGACTGCAACCGGGCAGCGACCGCAAATTCCCGCGTAGGCTCCGCTGCCGCATCAACCGTACTCTGGCTTGCCGAGCCGCCAGGGGGTGCCGACGGGCTAGTTCTTGAGGGCTGTTGAGCTATAGCTAAGTCCAAAGCCAAAAAGCCGCATGCAACCCATACTACGCAGCAACGCATGCAGCAAAGCATTATTTGCGGAAGTTTCACGCTTCGCCGCTCCGCGAACGTCCGTTTGGCCGCCGCCAAGTCGGAGGAGCCTTCTTTCACGACATGCAACGCTACTCCCTTAGGATAAACCCAGGATTTCGCATCCCCGGTTTTCACCCCAATAATCCCAGTAACTGCCCTTCTCCGCGGCCGTGGCAGGAAACGAAGCGGATGCCAAATCATAAGCCGGCTCCGAACTGGTTCCGAACTGTCCGAACGATTCGAAAACGCTTCATCCGTCTCTCAACCGCTCCACAGGTCTCTATCCGTTATCCGGCGTCAGAGATCTTTTGTTGACTCGCTCTATTATGCAAGGTAGCAGGTCTGTCGAAAACTTGCATTAACCTGTCGAAACCGTGCATCAACCTCCACAGAGTTTTGGTACGGCAAGTCTCGCCAGGTGGACGACTTCGTTCTGATCTATTCGGTGGTAACCGTTTAAGCGGTTGGAACCGCAAGGATATTTAATTCAGGGGATTTCAGGCGTGCCGGCCGCTATCACTCCCCTTTTTTTGCGGAGAGGGATGCTCTCCATGCTCGAAGCAGAACCCCGCTCCGCACAATTCCCTGCGATGCTGGGAGAGATGGGTGGAGGTATCGAGGAATTATGACTTTCTCCGTCTGGCTACGATCACCGCCAAAGTCTCATTTTTTTCTTTGCCCCATTTTCCCTTGTTTTTTCTTTTACCCATTTGCCGTTGAGTTTTTCAGCCCTTTTACCGATGACTTTTTCGCCCCACCTACCCTTGACTTTTTCGCCCCGATTACCGTTGCTTTTCCCGCAGATTTTTGTGGCAACTGCTCCCATTCAGAGAGGGCTGATTTCCGGATGAGCATCGCGGGAAAGCCTCGAACCCCTTTTATTCTCGGTATGTTTTGGGATGAGGAAATCCCTCAAAAACCCAACAAAAATCGCGACGCTCACTGCTTTCTGACCGCCGAGCCAAACCTACGGCTGGAGCTCAAAATCTCCGTTGCGTGCCCGCTTAGAAGTTTACTTCCGGATTATTGATTATCGCGATAGTTTATGACCGTATTGTTGATACGCGCTACCGATTAAATTTTTTGATTCGAGCTACCGATTGACCCTAATCCGCGGCGCACGCGTGACAAGCCGTCTCAGTCCCTGCCCAACACCGCCGAAGGCAGCCAGCAGCAAAATACCAAATCCCAATACACTCGGGCTCAAATAAAGCCACCATATTAGGCCTGACAAAGCCATCATACCGAACGGCCATTGCCGTATGGTTTTCCCAACCGCAGTTCTTACGCCCGGAAAGACGATCGCCCCCAACCCGCCTAGCATGATCAGTAGCGGGATCCCATACTCCCCCAAAAACGCAAACGGACTCCGCTGGGAAAACAAGGTCAAAACCAGTTCGCCTTTTGACCCGGACCAATAGGAAAATTGCAGCTCCGATCGCCACGCCCCCTCGCCGAAAAGATCCGTCAGCATTTCGCGGCTTTCCCGGAAATCGCCGAGGCCACGTTCCGCATCTGATGAGCTTTCGCTGGGGCCGAGGTCCCACGAGTTTACAAGCGACTTGATCTCTCGCTCCCAGGCGGCCAATTCCGACCGAATCCCATCGCTACGCAGTCCCGGGCCACCGGCCGATAATTTTGGGATTGCCTCGCGATAAGCCTCGTTCCACCAGCGATGCCAACTTCGGAGCCAACCGACATCCTCGCTTTCCAGGAGGGGCAGTAGCCCCGTCGAGCGCTGCAACTCGCCCAGCAAAAACTGCAAATACTCGCGCGCATATTGGGGTGGGGTAAGCGCCGCCAATCCATCCGGCTTTACGTCGGCCCCACTCCCCGAAAACTTGCCTATGCACCAAAGGCTCTCGCGGACGCTCACTTGCTCGAGGGTCGGGGCAGCCAGCACCAAACCCTCCGTCAAAGTACCCGCTTTTTGCGGCTGACACCGGCCCAAGAAAACCACTTCCAACCGCTGCGGCAACAATGCATGCGGAAGCCGGACCTGCCATGCTTGATTCTCGGGAGCCTCCCTCCAAGTGCTTCCTTCTGCGCGGTAGGCGAGGATTGTTAACCGCTCGGGAATGGTCAGCTTGAAGGTATCTTGCCCGCCAGGATCCAAATAATAGTGCCCTACTGCCCCGTAGGAGCCGTCGGGATTGAGCACGGCCCAAAACCGGGCGAATCGCACCATGGGCCGAAGCTCCGTCGGTAAGAGAGCCACACTGGGTCGCCGCTGCCCAGAGCAGCGATAAACCATCCATCCCGCGGAGGCCACCGAGCTGGGCACGGCACTACCCGGCGGCAATCTCTCCAAGCCCTCGATCCGCCAAACCAACGCTTTCTGCTCAACTGTTCGGGGCAAAGCCACCAGCTCCGATTCAAGCTCCGCGTCTTCCAGACGCACAACCGGTAGCTGCACAATCCCGCCGCGCGGATTAAGCGGTGCCGATATTCGCAACTGCCTCCCGCTGCGCACCGGGCGGTCAAAACGCACAATAATCCGCCGATAATTTTCCGGAAGCTCAGCAGGCAGCCGCACGCTGCGGCCCGCCGTCTCCAAGATGCTTCTTGCCGGCAGCTGTCCCGGACTATCCGCCGCAAACCCCAGCGCCCCTTGGCCGCGACGCGACTCAGAACCTAAAGGTCCGCCCAGGATTTCACCTCTGTCTGAGGTCGTTTCAACTTTCTCCGATGCCCTTTCACCTCTCTCTGATGCCCGCGATGATAATTTTGCGGACGCGAACTCCACCGTGGCGGCCGGCTCTGCGACCCACGGCCCCGACCACCAGCGAGGAACCTGGATGGGAAGCTCCTCCACGAACCCATTTTCGATCCGCAACTGCCAACTTACTTCCGCCAGCCACCGATTATCCCGCAGCCACATCCGCGTCAACTGCGTGCCGGTGATCCGCGGCTCATTTCGCCGCATGATCACTTCTGCCGCGAATTCTTCCGGGTTTGCCACTTCCAAGGTTCCCAGCAGATACACATCCTCTTCCGGCGGCGAAAGCTCCGCGCTTTCAAATTTCATAGCCGCGGTGGGGGCGAGTTCCACATCCAATCGGCGATGTGCCCAAACCTCCAGGGTCAGTCCCCTTACTTCCGGCCACTGGATCCAAACCAGAGGAAGAACTTGCCGCTGCCCGGCTTCCATCTTCCCGGATAAATGCAGGTCGATTTGATGCCGCTCCTCGAGGCCCGAATCGGCTGACAGCCGAATGCCTTCCGGGGTTTGTGTCCGGCGGCAAATCACCGGCCCACTTGCTTCGGTCACTTGGACATCTTCCAGGTCTGCGGAACTCGGCGCCTTCACAAAGTATTGAAAGACCGCGTGATTCTGAGGCGTAATCTCCGCCGAAAGACGCCACTGGATTCGATTGGCCCCGAGAATGATCCTCAGCTTTTGAGTACCTTCCAATTTCGGCGGCAAAGGTCGTACGGCTATCCCCCAAGAAGACTTCTCGGGCGTCAAGCTCCACGCAAAACTCACCGGCGGTACCGGCAAGTTCCACGCTTCCACAAACGTATGAGTGGCCAAGGCTTCATAACCGGTGCCTAGGGTCTGAATTTGATAACCCGCAGGGGGCGAAACCCCCAAGAACAGGCGGTTCACCTTTACGCCGGAAGCACGAATTCGTGGAACAAACCAATTGCCGGCAATCGCCGAAGTTGGCCATAACCAGCGGGATCGGACCACGCGGGTTCCACCGGCGGCTCCACGGAGAGGAATTCGAATCCGGTTTCCCCCCGCTCCCACGCCGAGGAGCTCCGCCGTCTCCGCGGCCACCCGGTCATTCACCGAAACCAATTCCCACGTGGTCTCCGCCTCCAGGACGAGACTATCCGGAACCAAAGTTCCTTCCGGAAACCGGAAAGCAATCTCCGCTATGCCTCCCCCCTGGTCGAAGCCCAACCAAATCAGTTGGTCCACCTCCGGAGCCATCTTCGTTTCGTCACTCATGGGCCAACGCAAGATGATTTCCGAAACCGGCCCTAACTCGGCTTCAAGCGAGCCTCGTGCGGGGTCGAAGCGCACCGGGCCGAAGCTCGAAAGAACCTCAACGCGGGGTGCATCCGCGGGCAACTCCAGCTTGAGCCAGCTCTGTGCGATCGGAGGAACGCCCAACTTCACCTGAGCCTCGCGTAAGTCGGTTTCTAACTGCAATTCAACCGCAATTTCCACCTCATTGATCCCAGGTTGCGGTAGCTCAAGGGTCCCCGCGGCGCCTCCACCCACTGAACCGCCCAGTAGCACCGCCCGCCCGTTGACACTCGCTGACCCTACCACCCCACCGGTGCCAAAGCCAAACGGTACCGGAAAGGGGCACGGTGCCTGGAGCACATCCACTTCGTAAACCACTTGAAGAGCGGGAATGACAAACCCCTGCCCCTCCGGTCCCCGCACCATTCGCCCCACATATCGGGCCGAGCGTATGATCCATCGATCCCGCGCCGTAGCCGCCAGGTGCGAAAGTCGTTGATAGAGTGCCTCGGGAACCTGGTATTTTTCGCCGGTCGGTTGACGCTCTTGATCGATCGGTATGAGCACCCGATAGGTCACATCATTGCGCGGGCGTGCGGCCCCAGATCCTTGCCCCCAAGCTTCGTCCGATAGTCCGCCGCAACAAAGCCCAACCGCGATCAAAAGGCCAAGTGCTCCCCCCAATCTCCGCGGAAAAGAGGAATTTGCTTCTTGAGCTCCTTGAGGCTTCTGACCCGGCTCGGACCCCGCCGTTGTACTTGCCTCGGAAGTCACTCCATCCACCGCCGTGCCAATGGCCGGTTGGTCCTCTGCGGAGTCTGCCGGAGGGGCCCCGGGCGGAGGTGCCGCCGGGCTTTCCTCGCTGGGCAAACCCCCGGCGGTGGGTGGAGCGAGCCTACCTGCGAGCTCCTCAGCAGTTTCCGCTCGCATGGCTCGCCGGCCCAAAGTGGGTTTGGCTCGCACCCAATAGAAGCTTCCAATCCACCCCAACACCCCTCCCAAAAAAGCCCCGCTTGCTGCACTGCGATATGGCTCCTCGATCACCACCGCGGCTAGGGCTAAACCCCACAGGAAAAACGGTAAAAATTTTCGCCACCTGCCCCTGGTCCCCAACGGATAAACTACAATCAACCCCAGCAGCGCCAAATTCCAACGCAGCGCTTCGCAAAATGTTCTTTGAATCAGTCGCACCCTGACGGGCCGGCCCTCCTCCTCTAGTTCGAATACATTTTTCGTCCAGCCTGCCGTCATCATGCCTTGCCCGTCGGGTAAGGCACCTATTCCCACAACAGGTTCAGCTAATGCAGAGATTGTCTGCCAAAGCTCGGCCGGTACCAACCGCTCGTCCGCCCCCGCAAAATCCATGGCCGAAACAACCGCGGCAACCCGTTCTGCGATCGGTCCCCGGTCAATTCGCGCAAAAACCACCCTGGGTGGCGAGGGATCTGGTTGCCATCGTCCTTGAGAATCATCCAAAAGAGAATCCTCCGAAGGCTTGCGTGTTCCAGAAGCGAACACCTCCCCATCCGATAGCGCGCCCAGCCCCACCTGCCCTGCCGAGCTGAGCACAAAAGGATTTTTAGCGGATACTCCCCCCGACGAAGAGATGCCCCCGGAGCGGAGAGGATTTTCGCCGCGAGCCCCGGTCGTTCGTCCTGCCGTGTCAGATTGCAACCCTCCGGCGTGAACCCCGCTTACCCCAAGATTTATACGCTGGATGCCTAAACTCCGCTCCGCTGCCGATCCCCGTTGCTGGGGCCTCGCTTGCGACAGGTAATCCCCCCCTTCCCATCTCTCATGGGCCAGAAGGTGACTGCGGAGCAACGGCTCGAAGCTCTGGGCCTTTTGAAGCACCTCTTGAGCGCTGGTTAAAACGACAGCCTGCCGATGAACAAGGAGACTTAGCCCCTGCCGCTGGAGAATTCCCAAAATCCGCGGAGTCCCCGCGGAACTACTCCCCGACGAAGAAGCCGGCAGAAACGACGACGTAGCGGATGGAAACGACCATGGGCGCGCCTGCATATCCCGGGATAGTGGTACCGTACCATCCGGCGAAACACCGCAACGCGCTAAGGCCAAGGCGTCGATCAAGAATAATGGACCCCTCTCAAGTCCCGTTTGATTCCCCGGCCGCAAGAGCTTCAAAGCCTCCGGATTCGTGAGTAGCTCACCCCACGTAAGTCCCGCCCCAAATGCCAACGGCCCCTGCGGCGACTTAAGTGATGATGTCTCGCTCCCATCCGGTGCATTCAGTTCCGCTTGGCGAAGCTTGCCGTCGGCAGAACCGCCACGGCTTTCTTTTTCCAAGATGTCGTCCCAAACCTGGATTAGCGCCTGTGCCAATTTCAGGCTTTCACTCTCGGCCAAATTTCCGCCGGTTGTGCCAAGTCGTACACCGACCCACTCCCAAGGGTCGAACACTGCTCCTTCTGCATCCCGAGAAAGAGGGCCGCACAACCGCTGCAAAAATTCGCTGGCTTTCGGCCACGAAAAGGCGCGATCCAACTCTCCCTCCCAACCCGCCGGGGTCCATAGCGTCCAAACCGAGCGGATAGAAGGAAAATTCGTCCAGGGGATCTGAAAACAATAGGCCCGCTCCCGTTCCAACGAAAAGCCCGTTTCACGCCACGTCACCCGTAGTCTCCGGAATCGCCGTTGGCCGGGCGTTCGAATCACCAGCTGCCCATTATCCAGGCGGATCTCCCCTCCTCGACCTGTTTGATCTTGCCCTGCCGGATAGGCTACAAGCCCTGAATCCTCTGGCAGGTCTCCTCTTTGTTCCCCGATCCCAGAGCGGAAGAAGAGCCTCTCTTGATCCAACGAGACTTCAATAATCTCCCCCGCCGGATTCGCTTGCCATTCAAGCTCCGCTACCCCCCCGAGTTCCAAAAAATAATCCGCCTGATGGATCACAGGCTGCCGCGGACCCAGAAACGTCTGATAACGTGTCCACCAACTCCACGCCAAAACTCGCTTCGTGGCTGCCGGGGGCACCCGCGCGATGACCGCCGGACGATCGAGACCCCACCCCTCCGGCGGAGTGTAAGCAAATTGGAGCACTTCACCGGCCCGACAACCCTTCGCTGCGTCGTTCAGGCTCATTCGGGACCAATCCGGCACCTCTCCCGGCCAAATGCGTCGAAGTAATCGATCATCACTCTGCAAGAGCAGCTCTGGGGCCAGACGGAGGCTCAAACGGAGCTTCTGTTCGTCGGCTCCCGGCCCCCAAAGAAGACCTATGGATAACTCCCCCGACCAAGACGACTCTTGTCTGGCTTGCAAAATGAAGGGCCTTTTGAGAGGCTCCGGCCAAGCTAATTTCCATATGCCCCCCGCCTTCGAGGAGTCGCCTTCAGTTTCCAAAGTCTTGCTAACGGCTAACCCCGAAGGCTCCCCATCGGTATCCAGCAATTCCCACGTTAAATCCGCTGGGATACCGGGGCTAAAGGCCAGTCGCACTTGAAAAACCCCCGCGGCCTCAAGCGGCTCGCACAAGAAACGGTGCCAAGCCCGGAAGCCGGTACTCCCGATTTGCCAGTACGATTCACCACGCAACCGGTAGCGATTCGCGGCGGGGATCAGGCGAAAGGTCAGCCCTGAATCGCGGCCGGGGACCTCCCACACCTCTGCCGGACTTGCCAGTCCTGCCAATTCCGCCAGCCGGGTGATTGGGCTGCTGCCCACCGCCACCAACACGCCCGGATCTGACCACTCGACCTGTTCGCCCGGCTCACATCCAATCCAGAAGTATTCTTCCCTCGGCCCATCACCCACAAGCTGAAGTGGCAAAAGCTCCGCACACCGGAAGCTCCGCCCCGCTGGCGGATTCAATCGTTTTGCCCGGATGATTACCGATCCTTTCTGTCCCGCGGCCAATCCCTCGCCGAATTCAATCCGCAACCGCGGCGGCCTCTGGCTTCGGTCCCCGTACCATTGAGCAATCCGCAGCGGTTCGATCGCCCGTACATCTTCCACGAACCACTCCGGATTCACCTGGGCCTCTAGCCCCCAGGTGAGTCCTTCCATCCCCTCCAAACCGATCGCGATGGTGGCCCGATGCTCGCGCGAAGAAATCTGCACGTGGGAGATCGTCGTGGTCCGCAGCCGCGACTGGGCAAAACGAAGCAGAAGCTGTATCTGTCCCTCCGGCTTTTCCAAGCAAGCCCGAAATAGTTCCCCCGGATCCGTGGTGCCCCAAGCCGGTTGTTGACTTCCGCCCGATATTTGGAATCGCTCCGTCTTCAAGGGGGAGAGCACTTGGACCACCCCATGCGTTTGCCGCCAATTTCCTTGCTCGCACATGACCCGGGGTAGCTTCCAGTGTTGCTCCACCAATAACGGGGCCGAAGCCTCCCACCAAATGACGTGGCTTCCGGCCTGCAAAGGCGGGGTAAACTGAAGGTGGATTCGGCGCTGATCGCCCGCCGGTTCCTCGGCAAATCGCACCGTGCGAGCGCTTCCGGTGACCCCTACACGGCGAAGGTTTAAACCTTCGTCGGCCAAGAGACTGAAGTGGTCGATCGTTTCCTGAGTATCCAGGAGGATCTGTCCCCTCAAAAGCAATCCCCCGGAACTCACTTGATAAAAAAGCAACTGACTGTGGAAATTCCGGCTGATCGGCAGGACCCCCGGATTTCGAGTGACCTTCACCTCCACCACGTTTTGGCCACCTGCCAGAATTACCCATCGGTGGACCTTTTCGGAAACTGCCCCCTGGTAGCCAAGCAAACCCTCCCTGACCCGCAATTGGATCCCTTCCGGCACGTCCAAGACCAAGGTGTTGCTGGGAGACCGGGGAAACCGCAGGCGAAATCCCCACGCATTTTCACCTTCTGCTTCTCCGCGCAAGGACCAGGGGAATACGAGCCGACCCGATCCATCGACCTCCAGTTTCCACCGGGCATCCGGGGTGAGCCCCACCCGGGCCGGTTGGCCATCTCGGTCACTCCAGCTTGCTTGACCTGTGGCCAATTCCAGCGGCTCAAGCGGCAGCGTACACGGCGCGGAAATACTCCCTTCCGGAGGGGCAACCTCCAAAACGGCAAATCCATCCACCAGATCCCCCCCCTCCAGCCGCGCATAATACTCAGCCGAGCGAAGATAGGCCGCACCGTGCAGCCGTTCCGGGGAACTTGCCTCCATAGCTGCTTGGACCAGAGCCTCGAACTCCTTCGGATCCATCGGCACATAAGGCCCTGGTTGTCGCGGCCAAGCCGCCAAGCGATCTGCCGGGACAAACACCCGTTGAAAACGCAGGACCGCCGCCGGCAGCTCTCCCGCCACCGAGTGATCCACCGCCGGTTGAGCGGTTTCCTGTGCGGATAGCCCAAGCCCCCTGCCGGCCAAGTATGCGAACCACCAGAGGCAGAATACCACCCAGCCTAATCGAACTTTCTTCACCCACATTCGTCACTCGAAACCGCCAAAAAGCCGATTCAGCCTGCGGCATTTCAGGTCACAGCGAATCTACCTTTTTTCCGCGACTTGCCGCTTCCACCGGCGGCTTATGCCACGGTGTTCTTTGATCGTTTAACCGTTTAGGGCACGCACGCTCGATTGCTTCCGTTCGGTCCCACAGCCTCAGTGCCACAGTCTCAATGCCGCGGTCTCAATCCCACAATCTCTGCGCTAAAGTGTCTTTGCTCAAGTATTTGTCCGAAGGTCTTTGTACTATAGTCTCTATAGTCTCTACGGTCTCTTTAGTCTCTTTCCTATAGGATTTGTCCCATAATCTCTGCCCCACAACTCCCATCTCACACTCTGAGTCCCGCATTCTCCGTCCCCAGTGTCAATCCCCCATACCCATCCCACAATCTCAATCTCAAAGTCTTTGTTACAAAGCCTTAATCACCTAGTCCTACTCTTAGGGACAGAGTCTCGGTCACACAGTCTCAATCACCCATTCTCGATGACACAATCCAGATGACACAATCTTGATCACACGATCTCCACCCCCAGGTTGGGGGCGTTTGATCCCGGTCATCGGGAGCGGATCACACGGCGGTGCAGACGTATTCCCGCTCACCCGTCGGCTGGATCAAGCGACCTTTCGCCGTTCAAAAGCGTTGGCACTCTCGCGTGAACGTGGTTTTTACAAGGTCAGCGAGGCTGTCCCCGCCGGCACCGGGCCGGCCGTCTCGCCAGAAGTTTCGGAGGAGACACCGGGCAACCATCGCTCGGTCACAGTGAACTGACTTTCCCCTACCCGTCGGCGGGGAGGCAACGCCCCGGTACCTTTCGCCTCCTGCCCCACTAGCCGCCGAAGCACTGCCGCGCACACGGCGAGAATGATTCCGAGCAGCCCCGCCTGGGCACAAAGGGCCGCTTGTTCAGGCCAGATCGCGACCCCCGCAAGGGCCGATACTGCCACGGGCCAAAGAACGGTGGGGCTCCGCAACGCCGGCACATAAAGCAGGGCCAAACCGCCCATCAAGGCCACTAAAGAGGCCACCAAAATCACCGTGGCCCGGCTCGCGACCCAAATCTCCGCACTTTCCACCCGATCATGAGAACTGAAGACATAACGGGTAGCTGTTTCGGGAATGGGGACCGTTTGGAGGGCTCCTACCCAACTTTCCAAATCCGCTTCCGAATAGTTCGGTACCCGCCCCCAAAAGCTCCCTATCCATCGGAATTGGTGATCCGGGATCCAATGCTTCGGGTTGAGGATAAGGTGTTCGGTCTTTGGCAGAACAACTTGCAACCAAGCCTGGCGGACCCAAAGCGCTTCCCCTAAGCGGGGAAAATCGATTCGATGAGCCCCCGATAACCCCTGCGCCAGCGGGAGCCGATAAACCAACTCCAAAAAGCAAGGTTGACCCCGCGGACGATCCGGCAGCCTCAGCCGCAGGGTGCCCGCCGGCGTGACCTGCACATCGCACGGCTGGAGATTGCCCGGATTGCCCACCGCTATCGCCACCCAACATTGCTCGGCATCCGCTCCTTCAGGCAGAACGATCTCCAGTTCCCGCTGATAGGTCAACAGCCGATAAATGGCCCGGTCTTGCCGACTTGTCGAGCCCAACCAAGTTTGGAAAAAAGCCCGCTCTACCACCGGCGGTGTTCCATTAGCACGGTAAAGCGCAAGGGCAAGCTCGGTGAGGGGACCCTCAGTTTGCAAGGCCACCTCAGGGCCTTCCAACCACCCCCAATGGTCCATCGGCGTTAGTCCCACAGCCTGGCGAGGTTGCACCCGCATCCCCTCCTCCAAAGATAGGGAAACGCGATGGTGCTTAAGAGTCCCTTCAGAAGGCACGGCCAGCGGTATCCGCACCATCGTGCTTGCCCGAGGAACCAAATACGGTAGTTCCGCGCTATAACGGATCAAAAGCTCAAATCGCCCCAATCGCGGTTGTCTGAGGACAATTCGCCGCCGAACGGGCGAACTACCGCCGCCATCGGCCGATGGGCCTCCCACTTGAACGGGACTGACAACCTCTCCATCCAAGTGAAACTCGCAGTCGCTTGCCGTGGCTAGTGCCCGCGGTAAAAGCACCGTCAAGAATTCTGTCGGCTGATAAGCCACTTCGAAAACAAGGCGTTGCTCCACGAGGAGAGAAGGGCTAAGGGCCGCGATTTGAACCTCGCTGGAGACTGCAATCTTCTGGGCATGAACAAAACGCTCTCCGGCGAACACCACCCCCCCTTCCCCGGCTGATTCGAGCCGAAATTGCAAGGCGATACTCCCCGAACGGCTGCCGGCAGCAGCTCCCCCGGCAGCGGCAACTGCGGACTCCGCCTCGCGAAGCAAGCCCCGAGAGGCCGCCAAATCCGGCAGGATTTCTACATTCTCGCTGGGCACCACCCGCAAATACCCCCCTCCGTGAAGATCCGCGCGGCAACGAATCAACGGGATGGAAAAGCCCCCCGTCTGTGCCGGCAGCTTCCGCACCGCCACGATCTGCATGGTCACTTCGCCCGCTACCGGCTGAGCAAACGTTAGTAGCATCTTTCCTTCGCGTACAACCGGTGGAGCGTCGACGGCAAAAATCGCGGGCGGTAAAAGCTCCTCGAGGGTCCATCCCTCAAGTTCAAGCTCTATCCCCCGCGTGGCTGCCCCCCGAACAAAAACCCGAAACGTGCTGACAAGCCGCGCTTGATCGACGGATAATCGCAGCTCGTAATCCGGGTTAACCACCACAAAACTGGCCCGCCGGATGAGCCGCATCGTAAGCGAGGTCGGCCCTAACGAATATTCGAACGCCCCTCCCACATTCTCCAGCTTGCGCAACGCCTCCGGTAAAGCTGCCGGTTCGATCCGCCGTACATTTCGCATCTCCCCCCACAAGCAAAACCACTCCGGGGGGTTGACGACCACAATGTGCCCGAAGTGTTGCACCGCATCCGGCACGGTTAAGCCCGCCAGCTCGTATTGTTCGCCGGCTTGCGGCCCCGTTTGCACCCAGGTCAATCGAATGGTGGCCGAGTTCGTTACCGGCTCCTTAAAACTTATGCGGATCGCTTGTACCGTTTCGGTGCCGACAAACTCCCTTGGACCTAGGCTTTGCAGGCTGTACCCGGAGGCAGATTCCCCCACAATCAATTCCACATGGTTAGGGAGTAAGACCTCAAATTCGCTGAGCGGACCGCTTAATGGGCGAACGGTGATCTCCGCCTCGCTGAGCACTTGCTGCTCGCTGACGCGCACCACGATTCGACCCGTACATTCCAACACCCTTCTTTGCCCACGGGAAATCCCTGGTGCTGACTCCCGCCACCGGAGCACGAACTGACCCGCGCGGCCTAATTGACCGGAAACACCGAGGGCGGATACCCTCGTCGCATCCTCCGCCTCGGTCAATTCGGCCAACTCCATCCCCTCGCCGGGCCGAATCTCCAGACCCCGACCGATAATCCGCAGTTGGCACTGAGCCGAGCTAGCCTGCGGTGTCAGGAGACGCAACTCCGATTCCGCTCCTGAGCGATCCACCGGCGCGGCAAGCGGGAAACGGAAGCGATATTCTCCCTCGCTTTCCGCACGAAGCCACAGCACGTAGCCGCGAGAGGGTTGGAAAACCACAAAATGCGGGGGCGAACCCTGATTAGCATACCATTCCGGCAATAACGCCGCCCGATCTAGCCCCAAAGGAATCGCATGCCAACCCGGCTGCGAAACCTTGACATCCACCTCCGCTTCCAGCGTGGCCACTTGACCTTCTACTTTGCCGGAAAGTTTGAACCCGGTGAGCACGAAACCGGGCGGATTGTCCGTTGTTTGAAACTGCCGCCGATAAACCTCTTCGAACACTTCGTACGGGATATTGATGACCGGCTGAAGCGTGCCCGTTCGATCCGGCAGCCAGTACTCACTCGGCTTGACTTCTTGCACTCGCACCGCCGCCGGTTCGGTGGGCCGCGTTTCCGCAGGAGCTTCCGGGGGTTGGGCCGGGGCACTTGGGCTCCGCGGTCCCGGCGGTGCTGTAGGCCCGGGAACACTGACCGGCCCCATCGGCTCCTCAATGCTTCCTAACTGAGCCAACCACCACTGCCCCGCCGCATCCAGCAGCTTGCCGGCCCCGCGCGCGGCCTCACTTTCTCCCCAAAGCACGGCGCGCGGACCGGCCACGACCTCGTCGGCCACCAATTTGTCCTGCATCGGCGGAACGACGAGCCCGAGCAAGGCAGTCGCTAAAAACACGGTACTTACGCCGCGAAAAGTCATCCTTTTATCCTCAACCCCTCCGGATTTAAGGCCCGCCTCCGATTCGGACCTCATTACCTTATCCTTTCGGGCTGCCGCAGCATTCCGGGTATCACGACGGAGAAGCCAAGGCTCTGCCTGAGCTAAAACTTCACGTTTAACCCCAGCAAAATGAACTCTGTGCGCTCCGGGTCATTCCAAGACGCGAGATCATCCGACAACCCGGCCTCGTGCCGGTACAAATCCTCTTAAGAAGCACGCCTCGAGCTTTCCTTGCTACCCGATGCGTCTTGCCGTGGTTGCCCACCGGTTATCCGCTACTATTTTCGCGGGATTATGCCGGAGCTGAATGGATCCGAGATTAAATCCTCTCTATCGACAAGCACCTCTCGGTTGGCAAAGCCCCAGAAGATCAATCCAACAAGCTGGCATAATATGTTATGAATCTTAACTGCACTTTAATCGATCAAAACCAGAGCGTAAACCATTCTTAAGAAATCCAAAATCAACACGTTTTCGGTTCCAATTGCCGGCCGCATGACAGTTTCATGACAGTTCAGCGTCTTGTGCCATCAAAGCTTCGCGAAGAAAGCCCGAACGCAGATCAATCTGCTTCAAACCGGTGTGTTCAGGGTCCTTTTCAAGCTTCAATCCAAGTTTCAAACTCCGATCCGTAACGATTCTCTTTTCTCCGACTTTGTTCTCTCGTGCAATTCTTTGTTCTACTTCCGTGCAATTTCTGTCTGTATTTTCTCTCTGCGTTTAAAACTTTGGACCTAAGTTTGGAACTCTGGAGCTGAGTGCTACGTTTACTTTTCTTCTGAACAACTTTTACTTTTCTTCTGAACAAAAATTGCCGATTCTCCATGTGCAGCGGGTTGCATTGATGCGTTCACGAGGCTCGCTTCTACACGGTCCCCAACACCTTTGCCACTACACCGTCGCGAACACCTTTCGGATCAAGACGTGTAACCCCCCTTTATTCGGGGGAGTTTAAAAACTCAGAATTTTAAAAACTTTTCAATCTATCTAGCTCAGCTAGCTTGACCTCAATTTACCAACAATCAGAGGTTACGACTTTAGGCTGTACCACCGAGCTTTATGGGCTGTTCCGCCAGAATATTCGTGGATAATGAGTAGAATCTTATGAATCCGAAACTCGGCTGGATACACGTTTTACTGTGAACACGACTTTCTGCCGACTTTCAGTGCTGCAAAACTCACTACCGCAGTATTAGGACCCTTCCAAACGTAGTTCACAAAGGCACTCGGTTAGCCGGATTTTGAAACCTCGCCGGCGGACCATGTCAGAAACACTCCGCGCTTTTGTCGGGCCTTTCTAAACGTGGACCCGTGATTTGCGGAATAATTCTCTTTCCGGACTTCAAAAGAGCGGGCAAATTGCCTAAGTCACTGTTCTGCGGCACGATGTTGCAAAATACAGATAAGATTACTAATGATATCTTTCCGGTTCCAAAGATATGTTTCGGGTTTATCCGTAAACGTCATTTTCTCGGGCTCGACACCCACACGAAATATTCCCAACGACCTCTGCAGCTGGCGGCTTCGGCCACGATACTCTTGATTCCCGAAATCTGCCCTCATTATACGGCGTGACCGGAAATAATCCGGCTATGCCGCAGAGTACTCGTAAGATACGCCTTCCAAAGATCTTAAGCAGGTGAAAAAACCAGCAAAGCTAGCGAGAAAATGGCTCCTGGGCGGCAATATGCCACAGATTGGGAGTTTACTTTGCTGGTGGGAACGAAATCCCTTACGCCCCGGCACCCTTCTCCACAAAGAAAATCCTGTGTTCCTCTCCAAGAAACAAAATCGAAAGCGAGTACATCGTTGACAAGATTAATGCTCTTATGAAAACCCAGCAAAGTGTTTTACGTAACGACATCTATCGATAAGGTGATGTTTAATTTCTGTTGATAAGGTGATGTTTGATTCGGCGGCACCAACTTTTTACCCACCTGGTGGTGACTTTCCTTTCATCCTTGTTATCCTTCCTTGTCATCCTTATCATCTTTTCCTTCGCAACTCTCGCACATGAGAGAACATGCGAGAATATGTGAAAATACACGAGAATGTGCAGGAAAGACACGAATATCTTGCTCGAAGGTTAGATAAGTCGTTATAGCTCACTTCAAGCCGATGAATCTGACCTAAATCTCTTAAGCTGCCACAAACCGCACCCGGACCCGGCGGGAGTAAAAAAGCCAATAGAAGGGGAAATTCCCCGCGTTTCCGCCCAAAACTTGCGCTGCTTGACCCCGCCGAATAAGCCGTTTTTGCACGGCCAAAAAGGCCCGCAAAAAGAACCCATCTAAGTTTCGTAAAAAGATCCCATTAACTACTTCCGGCCGACGTCCGATCGCCGCCCTGCCCCTCATTCGCCCCCGACTGAAAAGGTCAATAACTTCATTTCGATGGTAGTAACGATCCCATTGACCTCAACCAATCCAACCGCACCTTGCTCACCTTAATTTCTAGATTAGTCACTCGAATGCCGTTTGCAAAGGCGCCGCCATCTGCACCTTTAACCGGGATGCCACCGGCGTCCTTCTCACTCTTAACGTATTAACTCCCACTGCAACGCTTTCCCTGCACCCGAGGCGAAAGTTTCGCCTATAACACCCGAGGCGCAAGTTTCGCCTATTACCAGGAGTTCTATCGTTGCGAGATATTTCCCCTGCACCCGAGGAGCAAGTCTTTACATACTGATTCAGGAAGAATTGAATCGCATGCTTTCCCTACAGCCGACGAGCAAGTAGGACCGCGACTGCAAAAAGCGTCTCAATGAAAACTCTTTCCCTGTAGCCGTGGAGGAATCCTTGACAAACTCCAATAGCTTGTCCCTGATATTACTCTTTCCCTGTAGCCGTGGAGGAATCCCCGTGAGAATAAGAAGCGAGTCTTAGGGGCGAACTTTTTTTCTGTAGCCGCGGGGGAAGCGGTGGTTCCAATCATTTTGGGTTCTTGACAAAGACATTTTGGGTTCTTGACAAAAACATTTTAGGTTCTTGACAAAAACGCTTTTCCTTCGGCTAAAGGGGAATCGTTTCTGGGGGCAAACCGCAAATCCGATCCGGTCAAAGGCACAAAGCCGTACCCGACAAAAGGCTCGCAACCAATCCCCGTGAGATCGTGACACTAAGGATCGAGAGCAGCCGGGCGGACTTCGGTCCGTTCACCGCCGCGAACTCCCCCGCTGCAAGCGCTTTTTGCCCCGTTGCCACTTGCCTCAAGCCGGTTGCGCCCCGAAAGTTACCCCGAATCCGATCCTGAATGTTCCTTCGTTCAAAGATGCATGGCTTGCGGTCGCTTTCTTTCTTCGCTCGCTTCCCTCGTCAGAGGATCCCTAAGGAGCTCTGAACCAGACTCCGCCCGCCGCGGCTTGCCAGGCTACAATCGTTTTCAGTGTCCCTGCCGGCAATACCCACGAAAAGGTGGGGTGGGCAGATCGGCTAATCCGACGTACTTGGGCCTCGATAAAGCCGTTGTTTCAAGATGTTGCGATCCGAAGTCCACGCCCCCTGTTTCTCTTCAGAAAGGATTTTCCACGCCATGTTCCATTTTGCATCGAGTTGGTTGAGGAGCTGCACTAGCAAAGCCTCCAAAGTCATCGGGGGTCGGGGCGTTCCCCCCTCCGGCTCGCCGTGGTGCGAAATCACAATATGCTCGAGGCGCAAAAACCACTCCGGATCGATCCGGTGCGTTGCCGCCACCTGGTGCAAGATATCTCTTCCTAACACCCCATGCCCTAGCAGCATCCCGGAGGCCGAAAAGTCGGCGGCTTGCGGACTTTGCACCAGTTCGAGGAGCTTTCCCGCATCGTGCAAAATAGCACCGGCTACGGCTAGTTGCGGCTCGAATGGCACTTCCTTTTCCGGGTATCTTTGCCGGTATGCCCGGGCCAAAAGCGCCGTATTTTCTGCCACGTGAAGCGTGTGTTCCAGTAGACCCCCCAGATGAGGGTGATGGTATCGGCACGAGGCGGGTAGGCGCAGCCATTCCCGACGATATCGCCGCAACACCTCCGCCACAAAATTGCGGAGGGGCTCCGACGGGATCTCCCGAACCATCAATTCATGAAGTCTTTCCCAAAGAATTTGCGGCTCTTCGCGGGAGCGCGGCAGGAGCATGTCCGGATCGAAACCGTCCTCGCGATCTTTCTCGTTCACGGGACGAATTGCCCGAATCTCAAGCTCTGGGCCGAAGTTGCTTTCCCGATAGACTGCCCGCAGCTTGTAAAAGGTGCCCACGCTCCAATCGTTCCGGCATGCCGGGCCCCAATGGGAATCGATCCAAATGGGAAAATTCACCTCCCGCCGAGCATCCCGGAAACACACGCGGAAATATGGCTTCCCCTCCCGGGTACGCAATTCTTCTTTCGCCGCTAAGAGGGCAAAAAAATCAGCCTCTTGCCCCGCCACAAGCGCCGAAAGTGGTACTAAGGCTCGACGGGACACGCTGTTATCTCCCACCAAAGCAGCCTCGGAAACCGGCATCGTTTTAGCGATCCAGCGAAATCCGGTACAAATGAACTTCGTAACCTCGGAAAGAGTCGCTGAAGCGAGAATCGGCAAGTTTCAACGTCCGATTCTCCCCCAGCACCTCGATGCTTCCCCCGCAGCCCGGGTCGGCCAGTTGAAACGCCGCCGTTACCGGGCGATCTCTCATCGCCACAGTAAACAGATAAATCGCCCCTCCCCAACGCTTTGCCATGATGGCAACGGGCACATTGGCCGGATCGGTTCGCACCGATACCGCACCGCTTAGCGTCGGTGAGTTAAGGACCGGCGCCAGTTCATGGATCTGAGTATTGATCCGGGTCACCGCCTCAAGCATTTCCGGGTCAGCGAGCAAAGCGGCTTCGATAAATTGCGGTTTGAATTGGTGGACGAAGTAAATCAGCCCGCGACTGCCGTGGATGAGTGCCATCCAAACTTCGGCCCGAACTTGCTCGGGTGTCGGTTTTACCTCAACATTGCTGATCCGCGTACACTCGATGCAGTTCCATACGATCTTTTCGTAGTTGGTCCAGTGGCGTAACCGCGCGACTCCATAGGCGACATACCACAGTTGGCCCTTTACCGCCGGATGATCGTGCACCACCGGATAGATGTCAAACGAAACGATATCCGCCCCTTGAACGTAAAGCGGGTAATCCTCGGGATGATTACTTCGTACCCCTCGGCCGTGCCACCGATCCCACGCTACCCCCTGCCCTAAATTGAGCAGCACAGGACGCGTGGGATCAATTTCGCGAATGCGTTTGTAATCGGCGATGATTTCCTCCGGTGGAATCGGCGGTCCCCACCCCGGTTTACCATCTCGGCGCGGTTGGGCATTATCCGGCTCATCCCCGTGCATCCAGCCCACGATGATCGGATCGTTCAGATGCTGCCGCGCATAGTCGTTCAGCGAGCAAATCACGGGCATGCCTGCCTCACGCAAAAGCCGAAGCTGCTCCTCGGTCGGTCCTCGCCACAACCCCACGTACAGGTTGATCCCCGCCTTCTTGTACGCCGGGGCATTCCGCGGATGCTGGAGCCAGACGGCGATCGGAAAATAATCCGGCGAATGGCTCGGCCCATTCCTCCAAACGGCGTAGGGCGTCGGACTTTGCGGGGGCAAATCCCCCGGAACCGCCGGAAATTCCGGCACCACGATCTCCTGAGCACTCGTGGGGATCACGACCCCCAAAATCCCCGCCCAAAGCGCCACAAAGGATAGCAGACATGCCACAGCCGCCGTAAGGTCCACGAAAACAAGCGGCACCCTGCCGCATCCACCCACCCCGGGTTTGCCAACGCCTGCAACAGATCGCCACCGAAAGATCCCTGCGCAAAACGGATACCCACTCGCGGGCCGGCGAAATCCGGGATATTTCGCGGAAATTCCGGTCATGGCATCACTCCTCTATCAATTGAAAGACATGAAACACTAATTGGTTTCCCCGAACGACACTCTAGCAATGCATCAAGGAAACCATGCGTTTTGCCATCCTGTGATTAGCTTCTTAAAGTGGCGACAAGTCTCATCGGATTTAGCAGCAATTGGAGGGTTTCGCCGATACTCCGGCAGACGACATCGGCCGCGGCGAGGGTCTCGGCGGCCGCCCCTTCGTTGCCCAACACGCAGATGCCCAATGCGGCCGACCGCATCATGAGCCGGTCATTCCGTCCGTTGCCGATCGCTACAACGCCGCTTGCTCCCAGGTTCTCCACGTACTCCTTTTTGGCGACATCTTGCCCGGTGTGTCCGAGCAATTCCAGCCGGCATGGCCACCCGGTTAATTGGCTGCGCACCCGGCCGAATGTGTCGGCCGTTACCACGTGAAGCTGAAGAATTTCGGCCAATTGATTCAACTGCTCCCGTACCCCTTGGGCCGGAAAACCGTCGTAGGCTAACGTGCCGTTATAATCCATCACAAGGTGTTCCAATTGAAGCAGCTTGAACCCGGGAATCTCGATCTTAAGCACCGCAAAGTCCTTTGATCTCTCTTCTCTTGCGCTTCTATGGCTTGCACTCTTGCCGGGCTATTTCACTCTTTCGTTTATTCCTTTTACACGCGGAAATCATTCTTGCCACACGCGGAAATCATTTTTCCAACAAGC
>CAKZMM010000073.1 GCA_937128505.1 uncultured Thermogutta sp. | reverse complement strand
GAGCTAGGTAATACAAACCTTTGTTGAACCCGGAATACGTAGCTTCTTTAAGCAGGAATACCCACCTCGTCGAACCGGGAATATGGAGCTTCTTAAACCAGGAATACCCACTTTGTTGAAGGGGAAATACGCACCTTGCTCGTAATTAGCGCAAATTGATTAAAGATCACCTCCATAGGAAATGATCGGCCAAAAACAGGAAGAAGACCGCACAGCCATTAGACGAGGGTGTTTCAACGCCTCGCAATCTGGAGATTGGTTCAAGGGTTGCTCGAAGGATTAGGAGACGGGCTAGGGACCGGGCCTGGTGTTCCGTACCAAAACCACGGCCAAACAATCCCCCACGGAGGGTAGGGAAGCCGCCCCAGCCCATAAGGATTTACCCACGAACCAAACGGAGTGGTCCACGGGCCTTGGGGATTACCCCAGGGACCGAAGGGCGTTGCCCCCTCGCGGAACGGCCTTTCCCATTCGCCGTAAGGACGCAGATACTCCCCGAGGCCCCAAGTTTCGACGATGTGAAGCCGATCCGCGCTCCGCCCCCCACGTAGGTGACTTTCTGTGTGCCGATAAGCGCTTTGGGAATAAGTCGGGTCATACCGGGCTACCGGCTCCGGGAGTGGCCGATACTGTGCGACCCGCGACTGGCCGTCCGGGGTATGAGAATAATTCGACGGCATGAATAGCCACTTCGAGGCCTCTGCGGACCCCGCAATCGCGACCGTCAACCCCACGGCTAGTCCCGCGAGATAGCCAAGATTTCGGAGAAACATGATGTGACTACCACGACGCAAAGATTAGAGATTCAACCGACGCCATGATGAGAGTTTGGCAAAAAGCCCCATCAATTCTTGAGATTCTTTCCTTCTCTTGAGATTCTTTTCTTCAGGCAAACCTACGGTTTTCCGCGGTTGAAAGTGCGGTTCGACACGGTTGAAACCGCAATTCGAATCGTCTTCCCGTCTGCGGAACGTAGCTCGCGGCAATTTCTGGTTCCCGCCCGATGGGAGGACAATCGCGGCATTTACGCAAGCCCCGAATTTAAGGGCCCCGTAAAAGTGCCTCCAGCAATCCCCTTGCTGAGCGTGAAAGAATTTGCGGCAATTCTCAAGGAGATTTCGTTAAGGAGCCGGAAATTTACGAATCACTCTATGGGTCAACTTCTTGATTCGGTACCGAAGATGGAATTAACCCCTGGAACTAGATTTGTGGATGCAGCCGATGCAATTGCCGAATCAACAACTTTTTAGAGACCCAGCTAATCGGCGATATCAAGCCCTTTTCACTTTCTAAGCTGCAACCGGCATGCCAATTGAAGCCGCCTCCGAATTACTGGGGTTTTTCGACCATAAGCTGGGCCGAATTCGGGTCGTACACATAGCGATGACCCGGCGGCAACGTGGGCAATCGAATGCCGTTGGCTTGAAGGATTTCCCGCTCAAATTCCTCTTGCGACCTCGGATAACGCCCATGCGTTGCATGGTAAAGATTCATCGCATGAGGAATCTGATTTTCGAAAATAATGCGTTCTTGGGCCCGCCAATACACGGATAGCGGTGTGGTGAGGATTCCCGGGCGATAATTTCCTTTGCCGGTCGCACCAACCGTCGCCCGTTCGCGCTGATAGCCGGGTGGGGGGCCCGAATCGCCGGCGGGAGCCGGTGCCTCAGGAGGCGGCGGTGCTCCAGGTCGAGCTGCCGCCGGTGGGGCGACATCCGAGCGGCTCCCCCCCTCCACCCCGGGGGGTGTTCCTCCTGCGGCCGGCGTGCCCGGAGTTGGCTTTGGGGTTGTTGCCACGCTGGATGGGCCGCTTGTCCCCGTGGTGCCGGTAGTAGGCGCACTAGCCGGTTGGGCCAAATCTTGCGGATTGGTGACCACCCCGTAACGTTCCGTGCGGATCTGCGGCCGTTTGGTCGAGTAGCCATCCCCCTCCGCACAACCGGCCGCAGCACTCAGTAAGATCCCGCCAATCAGAATCCAGGGCAACGAGGTTGAACGATTTTTCCCCGCCATGACCCACGCCTCCTTCTGTGTGTTAACCCCACCCTTACGCTCTAGCCGGTCGTGTCACTGGCAACAGAGCGTCGCCCCCGGGGCCCAAGCCGCGCGCGTCCCGGCAGGGGACCTGGAGTCTCGGGCGGTCCGGGAGCATCGGACATCCGCTCTTCACGAAGGACGAAGCCCTCCTGCCGAAGTCGGATCAGAGCCCGTTCTTCAGTCATATTGTAGCGAAGGGGCGTCACCGTGACATAACCCTGCGCTAAAGCCGAAAGATCCGTCTCACCATCTTCCGCCGGTTTCGGTGGAGTTCCCACCAACCAGTAATAAGGCCGCCCATAGGGATCGAGTCGCTTTTCATACCGCTCGCTGTACAAATTAACATCCATGGGCACTACCCGCACTTCAGCCGGTCTGGTCAATGCCGCCTGCGGAATATTCACATTGAAAAGCTGAGTTTCCGGTCCCTTTCGCTGCCAAAGCTGCTCGATAATTTGCCGGGCGATATTCGCCGCGCGATCAAAGCGCGGATTGTCGTCGTATTCCAGCGAAACCGCGATGCTCGGGATTCGGAAGAAAGCCCCTTCGATAGCCGCAGCCACCGTGCCCGAGTAAAGGACGTTTATTCCCGCGTTTAACCCGGTGTTGATGCCGCTAACGATCAAATCCGGACGAGGTGGACAAATCTCGCTCACGGCGATTTTCACGCAATCCGCCGGGCTACCTTCCACCGCCCAACCCCAGCGACGCTGGCCGACGAACACTTCCTTAACGATCAGCGGAGTCAAGTAGGTGATGGCATGACCCACACCGCTTTGCTCATGCATGGGAGCCACCACGAAGACATCGCCCAACTTCCGGAGTTCAGGTTCCAACGCCGCTAAACCCGGGGCATATATCCCGTCATCATTGGTAAGTAATATGATCACGTTTTTCGTGTTCCTCCTTGATCAAATGTCCTTCAGATTCAAAAAATCATCAAATGTCCTTGCGCATTCAAAAAACCAAAAATCCTTTGGAATTCAGAAAAGCCCCTTGGCCCCCCGTGATTCCGGTCAAAGTAAAACCTGAGTAAGCTCAAAGCAAAATCAAGCTTACCGCGAAAAGCAAAATCAAACTCAAAGCAAAACTAAGGTCAAAAAGTTGACCCCCCCAACACTTATCGAAAGCTTTGTGTAGCCAAAAAACAACTCCCTCGCCCGCGCGAGTTGCCGAAAAACAACATCCAATCCTCGAAGTATAATGCTGAGTTACCAAATTTATTTCTTTCTCGGTGTTGGTTTCCGGCGGCAATGCGCTGAAATCGGCAATGCGCTGAAATATGGTTACCGATAACTCCGTAAACTTCTCTCGAGTAACTCCGTAAACTTCTCTCGAGCAAAGTTTGCTCCAATACTCAAAAAACCGCAGATTATCCTCTGGATCGAAGCTCACCTGCGGAATCGAAACCCCAAGCCCAACTCCACAATGACAATTATGACCATCTTTGAAATAATGATAACTAGTTCGTATCTCGCCCCCGATTCCCGAGGCCGGATTTTTGATCACTTCAGGGAGAAATTTTCGACTCAAAATCACAGGTTTTAAAGCGCAGCGTAAGCCGCAGCCCATGAGTGCAACCAACTTCTGGCAATTCTCGTATCTCGTACCCCGGAGCCCTGCTTCCCCCAATATAAGCATGAACCCCGGATACTTCAAACGTCGGCTAGCCCGGGTCAAGCGCAGGCGATCACCCGCTGTTTTCGGAAAGTTTCAGCGGGCCAAATCGCTGCGGGATACTTCGTGAGATAGGGTCCGGCTGAAATGTGCCAGCTTGAAGCCAGCGAATATGCGAGTTACCGGGCGGCCAAAAGGGATCAACCGCCGAAGGCACTGGACTTCCTTGTTCCCTACCTCATCTTTCCCGTGAAATCCGTCATCCTTCCGGTGAAATCCGTGCGAGGCGGATCCAATGGCTTTTCTCAAACCCACTGCGTTGGTATCTATTCGCGTTGAAAGGCATCCCGAAATGCTGTGAGCGACCTCGGAGAAAAACCCCATGATTGATGCGGAATTGCTTCAGATCTTTGCATGTCCCGGATGCCGGGGGGCATTGGAGCTGGCGGACCCTAACTTGGTGGCCGAGCTTAATGAGCAAGTGAAGGCCAAAAACTTACGTACGCTGAACGGCTCTCAGGTCACGGAGAGTTTGGAGGGGGGATTGATCTGCCGAAATGAAAAGCTTTTCTTCGGTATTTTTGCGGGGATTCCCAATCTTCTACTGCCGGAGGCCATCCGCGTGGAATCCCCGCTATGAGAATCACACAACCGGAATCATATAACAGCCGGAATCATATAACCGGATCCACTCAGCACCTCTCCGAGATGGTTTGCGAGATATGCGGACCATTTGCAAGCAATCGGCTCTTTGGCCCTGTCTAGGTCTGGGTGTCTGCTAGTAATGCACCGCCCGGATTTGAGGCATCTGGAGCATTTACACGCTGCCCCCCACTGGGTTTCGGCTGACCTTTAACCCCAATCT
>CAKZMM010000072.1 GCA_937128505.1 uncultured Thermogutta sp. | reverse complement strand
TGATCCCCGGAGTCTCTCTTCTGATTCCCGGAGTCTTTTTTGATCCCCGGAATGTCTCTTGATCTTAGGAGTCTCTTTTGATCTTTGGAGTCTCCCTCGATCCGCGGAGTGTCTCTTGATCCCCGGAGTCTCTCTTCTGTCGCGATTGGTGCGAAGAGCAAGCCCCAATTCTCAAGGCCCGGAAGCTCCACGGCACCCAGTTCCAGAAGGATCAGTGGCTGGAGAGCTCGAATTCGAAGTAGTTTGAACCGGGATTGACCGTGACTTCGAGCTTCGATTGACGGTTGAATTTCGGCGGGATCAACGGCGAACCCGAACTACCGGCGGCGGAGGATGCATAGGACCCACCTGCTGACTGGGGGCCTGGGTTTCGGGCCCAAATCCTCACGATGTGCGGACCGATCAAGGCGCCCCCTTGCTCGTGGCTGAAGCGGAGCCAGTACCGGCCTTGTTGGTCGGTGACACCGTATGACGGGGATCCTTTTTCCGGCTGAAATTCCACCACCACCCCTGCCAGCGGTTTGCCATCCAAGGTCACGCGACCGGAGACCCGGGCAAATCGCGGATCGCTCTTGGAACAGCCACTCACCGATATCGCGAGTGCGATTGTCGCAGCAATACCGACCCGAGCCGCAGTTGAGCCTGTAGCGGTACAGCCGTACGAGCCTTGCGGTTTCAATTCTTTGGCCCCCGTAGCCAGAAGTTCACCACCGCAAAGTTGGACGCCCCGGCAAATCTCCCGATACTCTTTCCTTGCCGCCACACCCATGAAGGGGGTCATCAATCTCGAGCTGCTCGTGCAAATCCATCGACACCCTTTACTCTTTCCTTGCTGGCAAGTCTTTCTTGGCTGAGAAACCTCCGAAATGCCTCCGCTTTATCCAGCCGTAATGCGGCAGCTTGACCCGTTTCAAAAGTACCCTTTGTCCCAGGTGCTCCTTGGGGAGCTTCAATCGGCGGCGGACCCCCGGTTATTACGGCCATTCTTCGCGGATGGGTACGCCGTCATTTCTGATCCCCAGACGCTGGTAAAGACCTAATAGCCGGACCTCGTAGTTAGAGAAACCACCCTGTTGAAGCTGGGGGTCGATTCCCGCGTTAGAAAAATCGATGGTATTCGAGACAAACTGCACCGAGCCGTCGCACAGGAGGAAGTGTCCGCCCCCGGCGTGCGAACTGCTGAATCCCTCCCGACAGCTGTCGTCGCCAATTTCCAAGGGGTGGTTCAACTTGATACTCACCCGACCGACAACATAGTAGATTCCAAATTGCCCGATATCGTACGGATCGCGCACACCGCACCAAGTGCCGGCGCCGCAGCGACGTTCTCGCTCGCCGACCATGAAGGTGTAGGCTGTGCCGTCATCGATATCGCGAATCGAGACGGCACTGTTGCCGAACAAAACGCCGTTGTTCGGCAGACCATTGCCCCGATCCCAAAAACCGATCACCCCCATGTAGTTGGAAGTGGCCGGTTCGAAAACATACGGCGCTCCCACGTAATCGAAGTGACGAACCTCCCGCGGCAGCAGATTCGGCGTGCGGTCCGAAGGGCAGCGAAATAGCCCCAAAGGGGTGGTCAGGTTGTAGCGAAGATAATTGTCCGCCACCACATCCGGCAGCCGATTGCGGTTGACATTGAGCTCGTTGTACATCGACTTAAGCTCGATGTAGGGGAAAAGAAAAACCCCCCAACCCCATTCCGGCTCCTGCGGGCGATTGCTGATAAACCCAGGGGGAAAGACATTGTGCGAATTGTGGTAGCCCTGCAAAGCCAGGCCGAGCTGACGCAGATGATTGCTGCACTGCATTCGCCGCGCGGCTTCCCGGGCCATTTGAACGGCCGGTAGAAGTAAAGCTACCAAAATCCCAATGATCGCAATGACCACCAGAATCTCCACCAGGGTGAAGGCCGATTGCCGTTCCCAGATCAGCCGCGCTACCCCCTGGCCCCCCGGTTTGCTTCGGGGCGCAAGAGCCCCGAGACTGCAGCAACCCCCAAACTCGGCGGCCTTTTCCGCACGCGTCGGCAATGCGGATGGAACTGACGCACCCGAGCTTAAAGACGCGTATGCCCCGCCGCTACCCGACCCGGCCCAAAATGACGGATGAAAAGGAGGAATATCGAACATTGGAACCACTCCTTTCGTTGTTATCCCATTTATCCCTGCCGGCAAAGCATAAAATGTAGTCCTTGTGCGTGTGAAAAGGCACCCGCCCCCCGGCGGCTCGGTGCTCGAATCTTTCTCTAATATAACCAATTCGGCCGCGCCTTGGGTATAGGTTGGTTGGGGAAGCCCCTACCGGATTAGGAAAGGGGAAGCGAAGTATCAGGCTTCCGGTTTTCCCAAAGAATCAGGCTTAGGTGGGGAATGATTTCCGAGAGAAGCATGCCCCGGGCAATTCTTGCGGACATTCACAGTTCTCAATCGATCCATTGTACCCGCGGGTATGAGGAGCCGGCTTCGGCTGGGCCCATTTTTCTCCTACTGCACAAAGGTGTACCCATGGGGATGAGAAACCGCTGATTGCGGGGGTGTCGGCTCGTTTTTGCGCCCGTGGTCCTTTTAAGGTTTAAGAAGCCTTCGAATCGGGGATCGAGAGGCTCGGCCGATCCTAATCTTCTTGGTGCCCGAGAAAAGTTTTGACCACTGGAAAACAAGGGGAAGGTGCAAGCGGGTACCCCGAATTTGCGAGCCGGAAATGTGGTCATCTCGTGTCCGCTTGGTGGCAGCATTTCCGGGGCAATTTTTCGCCAGCAGCACACCGGTTGGTGGAGTGCGTTCCGTATCGAAAACACTCAAACGGAGCCCTTATGCAGAAGAGGCCTCTAAAATCTCCGCGCCCAAATACCCGTAGTAGGGACGGGTCCCTCATGCAGCGGTAGCCTCCTACCAATCTCGGGTCTGGCCAAGCGGTCAAATGGGAAACCTTCACACAAGGTGAGCCGCCCGGCGTCGAGGGGTCGGCGGACACCCCGGATCGAGGGATCCTTCATGCCCGGGGATCCTCCT
>CAKZMM010000071.1 GCA_937128505.1 uncultured Thermogutta sp. | reverse complement strand
TCTTCTCGATTGACTCTCACCTGATGAAAATCACCAGGGAGTGGGGACTTACGGCTTGCGACGCGATCCGATGCTCCTACCCGCATTTTGGGCCGCGATCGACCCTTAGGAGCTGCTGAGTGACTTTTTATTAAACTCGGGTTGCGAAGGCTTTAAAGAATCGGCAAACCTCTTTGTCCATCTGACTGGGTTGTCCGTCCGAAAAGGCCTTCGAGAAAATCTATCCCTTCAAGGGTAATGGTTCCCTTGGTTCCTCTTGCTTGTGTCCCGCGATAGCCTTGTCGTGAAGTGCACCAATTTCTGTCCAGACGGCCACGTTTGGTTCTGATTTGCCTTGGAAGCTGCCTGCAAGCCTTTTTGCTCTTTTCGTCTGTTTTTCTTTAGATTCGGCCCACTGATAGACGGTCAAAAATATGCGGTGTTTTTTCTAGATCGTCTAAAGGTCGCTTGCATTTTAGGCCGACAATGTTATGATTTGCGCTTTGAGGGGTCTGGAGGATGCCGCCGGTGGCCCCCTTGGATGGCTCAGAAGCTACCCAGACCGATGCGTACAACTGCATTTGGAATGAGCGAAACGGCTTCTTTGAAGGCCCATCGTCAAATTGCAGTGATCCTCCCCTCCCCGTGTGGTCAAGACAGTTCGGTCAGCGGACTTGGGGGCGAGAACCACGGACCGACGTCGTGCGTCAAGTTTGTGTTCGTTTTCGGAGTTTTTGTCATGCCGCAGGGCACCATTAAAAAGCTGGTCGTCGAGAAAGGTTTTGGCTTCATCGCGGGGGATCGGGGTAAAGGCGACCGGTTCTTCCACTTCTCTTCTCTCCAGGGGATCACGATTGAGCAACTTCGCGTTGGTCAACGGGTCGAGTATGAGGAGATTGAAGGCCCGAAGGGGCCGCGGGCAGAGAACGTGCGGCCCATTTGAGCCAACTCTAAGTCTGAGTTATTCGAAGCAGGTTTCGCCGGGCATCGCGGTCGGGGTTCGCGCCCAAGGTTCGCTTGCTTGTTATCGTTGAGAGCTTGCACGTTCTTTGGGCTAAGCCAGTTCCCTTCGATCTTGCTTCCGCAGTAGCTTGGTGCGAACTCCCCGTGATGCGCTGTTAGAGGGCTTCCTCTTCTAGAGGCTGAACGAAGTTCGCCATCCTGCGGCCGATGCTTGGCGAGGACCTTTTTGACTCCAAAAGTCATTGGAGGGCGCTTCGGATCCGCGCAAGACCTCGAGCGAAGTTATCCCGATGCTGCGCATATCCTTGTTATCGCTCCAGTTGCGCGCGGGAGCCTCTCATGCCGACGTGTTGCCGCTTGGCTCGATCGGCAACTCCGTCGCTACGCGCAGGACTTGCTGAATAGCGCGGTTTGCTCAGTTTGGCGGAAAAGGAGAGTGTTAAAGCGTGAAGAGTTCCGCTTATTTCTCGGTAGTCCGTTTTTCAGTGGGAAACTCCGCTGATACGCCGAAGTGGAATATTCGCAGCCCCAGGTGTTACCGCCGTGCTGGAGGAAGCATAAAGCCTTTAAAGAACCAACCTTGGGTTTCCACTTGGCCGAACATTCCGACCGGTCCGAGGTGCCGTCGCACGAATTCGAATTCGGGCAGTTTGCTGCCGTCGATCCGTTGCTTCCGCACCCCTTCTTGAGTTTCCTCCGCGAGGAGCGTATTCAGAAACCGCGCGAGCAACGACTCACTTTCCGGCAACTTCCCTTGTCGCAGCAACTCGTAGGTCGGTCGATACGCCTCGTCAGCCCGGTAGAACACTCGCACAAAATCGTCCTTCGCACCCCCCTGAGTTAATGCAGCATTGACCCCCAGCCAATCAATACTCTTTGATAGCGACTGACGGCTCTCCCCGGGCCGAAGTAGTTTCACCAAGAAATCGTAGTGCGAGGCTATCAAAAGATGCCCGTGGGCCACGGTCATGGCGGCGTTGGGGAGAAGCGGAGAGTATTCTTCCGTCTCTTCCTCCCCCGCATCATCCACAGGCCGGCCCGGTAATTTCGGTAGCTCCAACCTGACCGATCGCACCGGCGGCTCTTTGGGCGGTATTGTTTCCCAGATAACCAACTCGCCGAACTGCCGCCGTTGAATCTCCTTATCGTTCTCCAAGGTCTTTCGCAAAGCCGCCGCCACCTGCTGAGGATTCCGGGCTTCAATGGCGAAGAGCAATCTTTCACTTTTCGCGCCGATGGGCTCTTCATAATCCCGGGTAACGCTGATCCGGCTTCCGAGATGCTTAACCAACTCCTCACGTAGGTCGATTTGTGGACCGTCTTCGTCGTTTTTTAGACTGTCCAACACATCCGCCCATACCCCTTCTTCACCCTCGCCGACAAATTGATCGAACAACGGCCCAATATTGTCAAATGCCTCCACCAAGTTAACCGAAATCTTGGTGTAGCTGGCGACATCTCGGGGGATCCATGGCTCTGGGACGAAATCGCTCCATCGTTCGAAACTGAGCATCTTGGCCGATTTTTGCAAAGGTCCCGGGGCGTAGACCATGGTCCGATGGAAAATCTGGTGCATGTCCCCACCCACATTGATCCATCCCCCGATCGCGCGAATGGAGTCAAACCCAGCAGCACGGAGCCTTGCTACCGGATCCGCGCGAGGTGCAGCTTCCTGAGATCTCCAAGACCGCAAGGCTTCAAGGTAATCCAAGGGTTCTAAGTACCAGCGGACATGCGGCGTCTCAGCCCCAGCATCGGCTTGCAAACGAGCAACGATCGCTTGGTAAGATTCGACTTCCCCCAGAGTAGCTTTGGGCTCGGCCAAATTCGCCAGCACCAATTCCGCAGCGCGCCTATCATCGGCAAGAATCACCAGCCCTTGATGGAGGCAACAGATGGCAGGCCGACGCGGGCGGGGAGTATCCGTCACGGGAAAAGTGAATTCGTCAGCCGTTACACTAGCAATTTGGATTTTCGCCCGTTTCGCCCCGTCCACTTGGAGCCTTTCCGCAGCCTTGGCCACCAAAGCTTCGGCATCGCGGACTTTGCCTCGAACATCGGCTACAAAAACTAAGGCAAACTGCTCCTCACCCAGCTCGATAATGCCGACGGAAACCTCGCCGGTCGGGATCGATCGCACCTCTTCAAACGTTATCCCAAGCCGAGTCTTCAGTCCCCAACGTTTGGAGTCGATTTGCTGCTGCAAGTGCTCCCGGAACGGCTGCATGACCGGATCGGCCAACAATTTGCCCAGTTCCGTCCTTTTCCACGCCGTTTCCAACTGACGAAAGTTTGTCACTGTGATTAAGAACCGGGTATCGCGCGGGAAGATTTTCTCCGCCGGCTGAGCACATAAATTCATTGGGCACACCAAAATGAACGCAAGCATCAAAATAAAAAACCGAGCTTGCTTCAAGTTCGCCACAATTGAGCTCCTTTCAGACTTTCCAACCTCAAGATCCGCAGCTGCTTCGAAGCAAGCCGTGACCTTGACCGCGGCGAAGGGGGCCCAATGAGCCGCCTCCGAAAATTAAGGTCGAGCGGGCCTAGGACACCCCTTTTCTCCCTCAACGAATCTATAGTTTGTTTCAGCTTTTAGTAATACGGAGTTTAGCGAGTGGCGAACCATTTCGCTAGGGGAGATTATTGGCACTCATAATGAAGAAAGGCGGTCAGTATAAAAGAAATCGAAGGCCGAGGGTCGGTTACTTAGCAAATTAACGGCAAGTTACCTTCCTAGTTAGAAACCTCAGACTTGGGGAAAGACACTACCCCAAGTCCGGCGAGATAGAATGCGAGCGGGATACCGGGACCTCTCCAGTAACGGAGGAGTAATGGATGAACGGGAACTTTCTTACGAATGATGCGGATGAACTCCGCTTCGGACCAGAAATTTAACGGAGTTTGGCTTCTGCTTTAAATGTGTGCCATTTTGAATGAGTGCCCTTGGTGCCGACAAAAAGGCTACGAGAGAAGTTGCGGCGTCGCCCGCGCTTTTTCCCATTAAGGCCGGCGAATTTGGCCCGCATTTACCTCGCCCCACCAAGCTGGGCCGCATGGTTAAAGGAATTGTCTTCTTTGCGTGATAGCTAGCGCCGTGCAAACCGCACCGCGTATCAGCCAGCACGAAAACTAGGCCGAATCCAAAGGTTGAAACCCATATTCAATTATGTTTCGGCGGAAGGGGCAGTCGGTGGACGCTCAACCGTGAAAATTATGTGTGGATAGCTGTCTGTGTGGATAGCTGTGGACCCAACTGCTGAAGCTTCCAAGCCTCGGCCCGCAATCCGATAGTTCGAAGGCCTGCCCCCATTCAGCCAAGCCTCACCTGAGTCTTCAGCCGAAGCCTCCAAGAGGATCGCTTTCGCCGCTAATCCACAAAGACGAGGGATTTCTGAAGCGCCGGGGCTAAACCGGGGTACAAATACAGTCCGGGACAAAAACAGAGGTGATCGCCTCCACCGCGAGGAAAAAGGCTACGCAGTAAACTGAAGCTACTGCAACTCCGGCGCGGACGAAACGAGGCAATAACCACCGTCGCAGAGCCTCAAAAAACAAGGCTCGAAAACCCTCAAAATGAACTGCCTCAGCTCCGGACGATTCTTGGGCGCGGAGTACCCCCTTCGAAGAATACATCCACGTCGTTCGGGCCCCCGAGAAGATATCTTGGTGGGAAATTATTTCTCAGCTACGGGACCGAAATGGCTTCATTCGGACAAACATCGACACAGGCGCCGCAATCGGCACAAGTCGACTCGTCCACAAACGCTTTACCGTCCCGAAGTTCGATCGCCCCTGTGGGGCACGCGTCTTTACATTCACCGCACGCGTTGCATTTTTCTAAATCAACAATCGCCGTCATCTCTCAAGAGCCTCCATCAATGGTTTAAAACAAAATGGTGCTATATTACCCCTTAAAGGATTCCCGGAATACGGTTGACCCGATTCGTCTTTCTATTACCCTCGTGGGAGAGCAAAAGTTTTAAGAAAACGAGAATGATACCTTTTACCCGCCACGGTGCAACCACTCTACCCATAATTCTCGCACATACGCCGCTTTTGGCCAGATTCAACCGACAAAATCCTGTGATTTCATAATTTTTAGCTTTCCAAAATAACCGTTCGGCCGACAGAGTGGCTCGCAAAGGACTTTGCCACTTGTGCCGTAAGGCAACCAAGCTAGGGAGGCTGGGAGCTACTCCAGTCTTCAAACAAATCTCTAAGCGTACGCTCTTAAGCAATCAAATTTGGGAGTTGGTCCCTCCGGGAAGACACCAAGTCATTGGGCGACTCAAATCCCCGATGACAATTTCGACCGGACAACGAGGCCGCAAAAATTCACTCAGCGTCGGGAAAAGGGGCGAGGTTTCCGAAATGGTATGAAACCTTCCTGTCGGCGGGGACTCCGGAAGATAATCCCCCAGACAAGACGAATCGCAGGCCGGAAAACCTCTTCCGCGTCTTGGGGAGCTTGTGGGGAAGATCATTTTGGCTTGAAGCAAGGCGTCGTCACGACATCCCAAATAGTGAATGAAAACACGATATTTTTGACCGCCGCAAGCCCGTCGATTTCAGGCTGGTTAACTCTTGGTTAAAAGGCTCAAGCATTAGGCAAAGGACGGGTAAGAGGATTCTCAATAGGGGCTGTTTGGCCATCTGCGGTCGCTGTTCGTAAGAGGCAACCGGAAGCGGGATAACGACTCGACCAAAAACAGGGAAAAGGCACTTACTCCACTGGTTCAAGGTGCGTGCAGAGATGGTTTTCCCCCATCCAAGTGTCGCACATGATTGTCGTGGAACCCAGCTGCGGCGTGGTGAATCGCTTTGCGCCTTGCGGGCTTCCCCAATGCCGTGTTGCCAACGTACTTGCAGCATTAATTTATTTAGATTCTGCTCGAGCTCACTTTGCCGACAAACTGATTTACCCACTTGATCGCAGTTCGCGAGTGCTTCCACGTTGATTCGATCGCGTGGGTACCCTGGCTAGAGGTTCAGCTTCCCATAGATCTGCTAATCCCACCCCTTAAAAACCGCTTCCCGGGGGTGTTTTATCGTTTTTTTGCCCAATTAAACTGATTTGAATCAGAGCCGCTGTCGGTGCTATGCTCGCCTTAGCCCGCGGGGTAGACGATTCGGAACGGAGTTGATACCCTTTTTTGTTCAATTGTGAGCTGTTTTAGATTAAATGTGATGTCAGCTTAGACTTCGCGTTTGAAACTCGTGAAGGAGCGCTAGTGTGGCCTGCGGGGGCGAGTTTTTTGTGCCAAAAATCCTGAGGATTGCGTTTTTGCCCCCCGATCCAACCGGTGTTCAGCGTCACGGGAGAGGGCAAAAGCGCCGAGGCAATCGAACGACGTGAATCGGTCTATGTGCAGGTTATTGGGTCAGTTAGGCTTTTTCCGCGTCAGGATGATGAGCCTCGAAGACACAAACGCGAGAATAGACGCCGCATGAGTTGATCACGTTCGGAGAGGAATACAAAGCCTTCAAAACCGATTTTCGCCTAAGGCGGCCTACTTTTCCCCGGGAGCGGCATTTGTTGCGATTGACCTACGAATATCCCTTACTACTCATCTCATCATTACAAAGACAGAGACGTCTCCTTTAGATATACACATATCTTGAAAGTATACACCGTCGGAAAAATCCGAAACTTTATTCACTCCTGCCGCATACGAGTATGTTTCAAGAAGGATCAGTGGAGGTGGTAGCGAACTTGGCTAAGACAACGTCGGTCACAATTCGCCTCGCAAAAAATGAGGATGCCGAGCCGATTAAGCAACTAGTTTTCTCGGTGATGCAAGAATACGGCTTGGCACCCGACCCCGGGGGCTTAGATGCAGATCTTGACGACTTAGAGGCGAATTATTTTGCCAGCGGCGGCTTATTCAAAGTTGTGGAGTCGGAGAAGGGGGAAATTGTCGGCTCGGCAGGGCTTCTGATCCGCCCAAGTGGAGTAGCGGAGCTACGAAAGATGTATTTAAAACCAGAATTTCGCGGGCAAGGGATCGGTCGGACGCTTGTCGAGAGCTTGCTTGCGCATGCAAGAGAAATCGGCATACGCATTGTCGAGCTGGAAACCAACTCCGTCCTTCAGAATGCCATCCGCCTTTATGTAGGCTACGGGTTTCGCCCCATCAGCCGACCGCCGGCTTCTCGGCGCTGTGACCAGGTTTATCGGCTGATCCTCGAATAAACGGCAAATTGTTAATTCCTTTGCCCGGGTTTTTCGAGGGTTCAGTTTCTTTTCCAAGTTGCCAGTCTTCGGCCTTGAATGAATGCGATTGCCTTCGGCCTGCGGAAATCCCCACGAGACTTCCGCCAATCGATCGGCAAAAAGCCGATTTCCGTGAGGTGACACCATCGTGCCTCCTCCAAAAGCACTTATCGTAGGCAAAAGGCCCCAACCAAGGCTGCGATCGGCAGTTTCAGGCTCGGCTTCCCACCAAAATTAGCCGTGGTCGGTCCAATCAAATAATCGCGAAATGTTCACACGGGCCACTCTTAACAAGCGGGGACGTGTCTTGCCAGCGGCAAGGACCGGTCCAAGGTAACTGGGAGCAGAGACTCTCATAAGGCAGCGAAAGTCTAGCGCGTTTATAAAGCGAGTCTGAATTGCGTAATGATCTGCCCGGATGACAGCGACCGATGAAAAGCATGTTGTAGCCTACCAAAAAAGCGTTAGCGAATTATAATCCCTACCTTCCGTGCCCAGTGTGCTCGATGCACGCTGTTGAACCAGCCACGAGTGTAAAACCTGCGCAAGCTTTGGCCCCCTCGTCGGATGAGTTCTCACCCTCGGAAGGGGTGCCGGCCAAGCTCACTCGATTGCGCGAGAGAGGTGTAATTCTTACGAGATAGGAGAAGCCCAGCGGTGACACAAGTATTGACCCCTGAGATTGAGACTAAAGTAAAAGTTCGGAATCGCGGTTGGCAGGTAACCCTCGCAGGGCTCGGGATAAACCTCTCCCTTGGAGTTCTATACACATGGAGTGTCATTAGCTCGAAGGTGCCCGAGGCTTGGGGCTGGAGCGAAGCGGATCGCTCGTGGCCCTATTCAATTGCCTGCTTGGTTTTTTCGTTGATTATGGTGCCTGCGGGACGGTTGCAGGATAGATTTGGTCCGCGTCTTGTAGCAACCGCTGGGGGCATTCTGTTGGGTATCGGTTTAATTTTAGCAAGCTTCAGCCAGGCACCACTCGGCTGGATGATCGGTTTTGGGCTTTTGGGAGGAGCCGGCATCGGATTCGCATACGCCTCGGCAACGCCTCCGGCCGTCAAATGGTTTCCAGCCGCCAAGACGGGAATGGTTGCCGGAATTGTAGTTTCCGGATTCGGATTGGCCAGTGTTTACGCGGCGCCTTTGGCCCGATGGTTGATCGACAGGTTCGGCCTACCCACCATGGCTCTCACCATGGGGATCGGGGCACTGGTGGTAGTGACAGGGTTATCGCAGCTTTTGATCGCCCCTCCGTCGGGGTATATCCCGCCACAAAACCCCGGTAAGGGAAAAGCCGGGGGATTCACGCGACGCACAAGCTCCGCCACCCGCGCTTCTCGAGTCGCGAGCGCAGCGCCGGAAGTCCCGCCCAGTCAAATGCTGAAAACCCCCACTTTTTACATGTTGTGGTTCATGTATGCATGCGGGGCGGGCGCCGGATTAATGATCATTGCTAAACTCGCCGCTATCGGGAAGCTTCAGGCGGGCTTAGACCTTGGATTTGTCCTGGTGGCCGCACTCGCCATTGGCAACGGAGGAGGTCGAATCCTTGCCGGCACGCTTTCCGACCGGTTCGGACGTCGGGAAACTTTATTGGCCTGCTTCCTACTTCAGGGTTTGTTGATATTCCTTTTGTCCACGGTCACTGAAGGTTCGTGGCTTGCCAACACTGTAGCCTTGTCTATCCTCTCGGCTTTGATCGGGGCTAACTACGGGGCGAATCTCTCGCTATTTCCCGCATTAACTAAGGATCTTTACGGGTTGAAAAATTTCGGAACGAACTACGGTCTGGTGTTTACCGCCTGGGGTGTCGGAGGATTCATGCTGGCTTTGTTGGCGGGTAAACTATACGACATTTACCATAGCTTTGCGGTAGCTTTTTACGGGGCGATCGCCTTGCTGGTGGCTGCGGCCGTTTGCACCGTTTTGCTTCCGAAATCGTCGCCCCAAACCGCGATGTGAATTTTTCTGCAAAGGTTCGACTATGCACGTCAAAATGAAGTATGGGATTCTGCGATATATGATCCGCTTTTGGGGGAGCCCAGCTCAGCACAATACACGCTTTTTGAGGTGCAGAAAAAACCGCTGAATCCGATGAGGTGTTGCACCGTAAGGACGCGGGCAAGAATTGCCGGTGTCTGCATCCGCCGCCTGAGCCACCGCGACGATTTGGCTTCATTAAGAACGATTCGGCTCTATCAACAACCATTCCGCTTTATCAAGAACGATTTGGCTTTATTAAGAACGACTTAGCTTTGCCGAGAACGATGAGCTCGGTTAATACTAGCATGCGCTGATACTGGTCCCGCGAGGAATGGCACCCCGCTCGGAATGGCACACTTGAAATGCTAGGAAAAAGCCTAACGGTGTACTCCTTCCTTGGAGTTGTTGACACCTCTGAGCTTGCGGGATCCAGCGACGAAAAGAAGGGGCACCTTTTGATTGCATAGCGTACGGCTGCCGGCAGCCTTTTAGATGGCGTGTTCTCATCGCGGGATGGAATTACGGGAGCAAAGGATGCTGCCATTTGTCCCGTCAATTATCGAACAATTATCGAACGATCTGATCGTAACTATCGAATCAGCTAATCGATATCTCGTCCGCGGCCTGCACAGAAGATTCGTTCTGCCCCTCGGGGCCGTATCCTTATTCGGCGAACCTTTATCCAAGATGCCAGCACGCCGTATATTCGGGGATTATGGTGGTCCAACCGAGCTGCTCCTGAATTCTTCGGGCCAATTCGGCGGAAGACTCCGGTTCACCGTGGACTAGAAAGACCTGTTTCGGAGGCTGTTGAAAGTTGGATAGCCATCGCATTAAACCCTCACGGTCCGCATGACCGGAAAACCCGTGAACCTGCTCGATGTGGGCCCGAACGGGCCACATTCGGCCATGGATTCTGACCTCCGGGTTACGATCTAAGATTTGGCGACCGAGTGTCCCGCGAACTTGGTAGCCCACGAATAGAATGGTCGACTCCGGCCGCGTGATATTGTGCCGCAAATGGTGCTTGATCCGGCCAGCCGTACACATACCACTGGAGGCCATGATAATCGCCGGCTCCGTGAGATCGTTGATCGCCTTGGATTCCTCGACACTTCGGGTCAGCCGCAAGCCGGGGAAGCGAAAGGGTGGTTCGCCTGCTTGAATTTTCTTCCATGTGTTTGCGTCGAAGCACTCAGGAAATCGCCGGAACACCTCGGTAACATCAATGGCCATGGGACTGTCGAGAAAAACAGGAACGGGCGGAATCCGCCCTGCTTCCAAGAGCAAACCGAGGTGGTAGAGCACTTCCTGCGATCGTTCCACGGCAAAGGCGGGAATAACCACATTGCCGCCCCGAGCAACGGTTTGCTTGATGATTCGCTCGAGCTGCTCGGGAATCGTATCGCGGCCTTCGTGTAGGCGACCGCCATAGGTGGATTCCATCACCAGGTGATCCGTCTGCCGAATCGGATATGGATCACACAGGATCGGCATGTCGTACTGCCCCAAGTCCCCGCTAAACGTGATGTGTACACTGCGGGCATTAGAGTGAATCTCCAGCTCGACAATTGCCGATCCCAAAATGTGCCCTGCGTTGCGAAAAACGGCTTGGCAGCCCTTTGCCGGTTCAAACGGCTCGTCGTATTCAACTGGCCGAAACTGGGGCAAAACGCGCTCGACATCCTCCACCGTATAGAGCGGGATTTCCGGATGTTTACCGCGGCGTCCTTCCTTTTGGTGGCGTTTCCGTTTGAAGAGGGCATCCTCCACCTGAATATGGGCCGAGTCTCGCAAGATTATCTCAGCTAAAGCTGCTGTAGCAGGTGTCATATAGATCGGCCCACAAAACCCTTCCTTATACAGCCGGGGAAGCAAGCCGCAATGGTCTAGATGGGAGTGAGTCAGAAGGATACTCTGGATTTGCCGCCAAGGGACGGGAGACGGTTCCCAATTACGGTCCAAAAAGGGGCGCTCCTGAAACATTCCGTAATCGACGAAGAAACCCCCACCGTTTTGCGCCACGAAATGCCGCGAGCCTGTCACCTGCTGGTTGGCTCCGAAGAAACACAGTTGCATCGTCGTCGCTCCAGAATGAAGTCTCCCCGGCAAGCTAGCTCCCCTTCTATTGTAATCGGCCTGGCTTCCCCGTTGGGGGTTTTACTACTGGCCCGGCGCCGATCTTTACCGATCCGCCGAAGAGTTTTATAGGGCTACAACTTCGGCGGGAAAAATGAAAGGATGCTCTTCACTTGGCCCTTGGTGCGGGGAATTCGTCGGATAATGGCTCTCGTGGCTGCAGAAGTAAAATCAGGCAGAAGTAAAATCAGTAAGGATCTTCCCAGAAAAATCCTGATTGCCGGGCAATCATTTAAGACCAACCGGACCAAATTTAAAAAAGGGAGGAAAATCCCTATCTATTGCCGGGGCAATCGGTTTTCCGGGGCATTTAGTTCCTTAGGAACCTCCACCAAGATTAGGAGCAAGAGAAACCGCCGTTTTGGCCCCTTGGCCCGCCACGAGGGAAAAGCGTCCCGAACATAAACACAACGCTGCAAAAAGGGGAATTCGTTTTCGGGCCGAAGCAGCTCGGCCGAAAAGGGCAGAAACCTCCCGGTGTAGGTTGAACTTGCGGGCATCCTAAAGGGGATTTTGCCCTCCGAAAAGAGGCTTCCACTAGCTACATAGAGCCTTCTTTTCATGGGGAAATTGGTAGGAGAGGCGGAAGCTTAACGACCCAGTTGCCATGGAACGCCAGTCCCCTCGGTTGAATATGACGCGGCATTAGGAAAGAATCAAATGGGATAACGTTTTCTGCTCCAGGTGGGCACCGTACGAATTTTCTAGCGTGAGAAAGATAGTTCTGCCGTGTCCGAAGCACAAGCGGGGTCAAATCACGCAGCCTTGGATCGTCCGCGCACCTTATCGCACCGTCCCTCATTCGTGCATTGGTTTATGGTCGTTGTGGGCGGAATCGCGGTCGGCTTGGCGGTCTACCATGCAGTCCGCACTTTCCAAGCAGTCCGCAGAGAACGGCAGATTAGCCAAGAGTTTCCTTTACCCAATTTACCGGAGAATGTTTCCGCGGAATATCGTTCTGCACTTCTGTCGGTCGCCGGTACCGTTCAAAAGGTGGTTTTACGCTACTCGGACCATCCACAGGCAATCGCCGCGTTGGCATTGCTCCATTATTTGAGCCATGATTCCGACGGCGAGATCCGCTGTTGGCAACGCTGCCTAATAATTGATCCCAAACATCCCCTTGCTTGCTCTCGGTTGGTGGCTTTATTTCAACAAGAGGGGGATTTCGGTGAAGTAGCCACCTTGATGGAGCGGGCAATTGCCCATGATCCCAAAAACCCGAATTATCGGGGAATTCGCGCGTCTGCCTTGCGACATTTGGATCGTCCCGACGAGGCCAAGCGGCTTGTGGAAGAGCAATTACGGCTGACGCCGGGAAACGCGGAATTATTTGTGGTGTTGGGCTTGGTGTGTCAACGTCTGAATGAATTCCAAACCGCTTTGCAGGCTCTAGAGGCCGCGTATGTATTGGCCCCAGGCCGCGTGGACGTCCTCTACAGTCTCGCCAACCTATGCAGCCGATTGGGGGACTCAAATCGCGCCGACTTTTTTCGCCGAGAATTTCACCGAATCAAGTCGCAGCAATTGGAGAGCGAATCCCGAATGGGTATGCGGCATATTATCCAGGATGAATTATTCTTGCCTGAACGGCTTTCGGAGATCCTGCGCTATGCGGGGGAAGCATGCCTTGCTCATGGCGACTTAGAGTTAGCTGAGGAGTGTTTCGCGAAGGCTCTTGAGCGCAATTCCGCCGATCAAGAGGCTTTGGCCAGTTTGCTCCTCATACAGCAAGCCCAAGGTCGGTGGGCAGAAGCGGAGAAACTTTTGCGCCAGTTTAAGGAGGCGGCGGAGAACCGGCGTTAATTTCATGAAGGGTTGAGCTGGCGGAGAGACGACGGCGGCGAAATGCGGCCGTTATGCGGTGTTTTGGGTGTGGGCATACGTTAATCGGACCAACATCTAGAACTACATCCTGGGTGGTATTAGTGGTATGCGCGTATTTTGTCAAAAGAACGATGGTAAGCGTTCCCACATTGGCGCGCGGGGTGCTTGCAGAGTATGTAATGCGTGAAACAATAAGAAAATTTGGGGGACATAAATCGAGCGTATTTGCAAGCTTCTCCGGGTGAGTGGGCCCTGTCAAAGACCAATATTCTATTCGGCTTTCCTTTTACACATTAATCTTGTTGCAAGAATTCAATAGGGGAAGCCCACTGTTTCGGACGCCTTCCTTGGGGGAACTAAACCCGGGGGGTCACTTGCCGAAGTAGCGCAAGCATAATTCAAGGGGGGTTGCGGCCGCTATGTTTGAAAGGAGCAAGCTGAATCCTGTCCGCCGGGCTCGGAAAAGCTATCGGTTACTTTTAGCCGTTTTCGGCTTTGTGGTTCTGACCGGTTTGGGCGGGGGAATTGCTTTCTGGTTTCGGGATAGTGTTAACCCCCGGCCGCTTCCCAGTTTACTGGGACCCAAGCCGGATAAAGTTTCCATTCAGTTCGTGGATGTCACTCCCCAGTCGGGAATCACCTTTCGGCATACGCACGGGGGTTTTGGGGAGCAGTATATCGTCGAGGCGATGAGTGCGGGCCTTGCGGTGTTTGATTACGACGGGGATGATTGGGATGACCTTTACTTTTTGAACGGGGTACCGCTTCCCCTCGGCAGCTTTTCAGGACCGCTTCCTTGCAATGGTTTCTACCGGAATTTGGGCGGGTTTAGGTTCTGGGATGCAGCGGCAGTAGCGGGCGTGGCCGATACCGGCTATGGCCTCGGCGTAACCGCGGGGGACTATGACAACGATGGCTTTTCTGATCTCTACTTGAACAATTTCGGTCCCAATGTTCTGTACCGCAACAACGGCGACGGAACATTCGCGGATGTCACTCAACAAGCCGGTGTAGCAGACGGGTTCAAAGTTGGTGCGGGGGCATGTTTCTTGGATATCGACGCCGATGGCGATCTGGACCTCTACTCCGCGAACTACGTCGAATTCGCATATGATGCCAATCCTCGCCGGGTTATTGGCGGATTTGCCCGCGCACCTTCCCCGCTGGATTTCAAGCCGGTTCCCGACACCTTGTTCCGTAACGAGGGGGATGGCACCTTCACCGATATTAGTGCCTGGGCGGGAATCGCAGAGCATGCCGGCACAGGAATGGGAATGGTAGCGAGCGATTGCGATGGTGACGGCGATACGGACATTTTTGTCTGCAATGACGTTCGGCCGAATTTTCTCTGGATTAACGATGGCTTCGGCCGGTTCGCGGAGTGCGGTCTGGAATGCGGCACCGCTTATGACCATCTCGGCAAGGCCAACGGCAGCATGGGGGTGGATGCAGCGGATTATGACAACGATGGACACTTTGATTTTTACATGACCAGTTATCAGGGGGAACACCCCGTATTGTATCGAAACTTGGGGGGCGGGCTTTTCGAAGACATTACCGTCCCTGCGGGGGCGGGTAATGGCTGCCTCCAGCACGTGAATTGGGGATGTGGCTTCGCAGATTTCGATCTGGATGGTTTCCGCGATCTTTTCGTCGCCAACGGCCACTTGGAGGAATTCATTGATCAGATTGATCCAACTACTGCCTATCGGGCTCCCAACGTTGTTCTGCGTAATAAAGGAATGGGTAAATTCGAAAACGTCTCGGCGGTGGCGGGACCGGGCATGTCCATGCGCGCCGCAAGCCGCGGCATCGGACTCGATGATTTAGATAACGATGGCGATATTGACGTGGCCATCCTCAATGCCCAAGAGCATCCCACCTTATTGCGCAACGATTCCCCACGTGCGGGTTCTTGGCTTCAGTTGCGGCTTATTGGAACCCGGGCAAATCGCGATGCCGTGGGAAGCCAAGTGACCCTTGTTGGGGGCAATTTCCGGCTAATTGACGAGGTGCACAGCGGGCGAGGCTACCAAAGCCACTGGGGAATGCGGCTGTATTTCGGCCTAGGAAAGGAAAATAAAGTCGACCGGCTCGAAATCCGGTGGCTTGGCGGCGCGGTCACAGCTTTAACCGATCTGCCGACGAACGGGCGGATCCTCGTTATCGAGGGTTGGGAAAAACCACTCCCCCTCGAGTGGGTAAAGCCGTGAGATGGGAGCCACCGACTCGCCGATGAGCCGTCGTGCCTTTCCTGCGGCAAGCTCTATCGGGTAACAGCGTCAGACGGTAACTGCCGGCGGTGAGAGCGAGCGCTCCACACCGCCGGGATTTTTGAACGGTACCCTTTCGTTTCTTTTGATCAGTTAAGTCAATAGGTCCTATAATCATTTTAGCCAATAGGTCCTAGATGGATACCGCACCCATGGTGAGCTTTCTCCATGCCGATGGGATCGGGCCTTCTGTGGGTACATTTTTGGCATGGGATGCCGTAGCCGCAAGCCGGCAGCTTTTCCAGGATTTCAACAAATCGAACGGATACCTTAGCGCCGTGTTTTACCTCTTACCCCTAAAATGCGCACCCCCGTTTTAGCCGCACCCGGGTATTGGAAGCTCCCTTCGTTTCATTTCATATACCGGATTATTTCACACATCGGGTCATATACCGGATTATTTCACACATCGGGTCATTTCATCCACCGGCTCATTTCATACGCCGGCTTATGTCGGAGGCCGGATCAATTCGGAGACCGGATTCCACAGACCAAATTTTCGGTTGCTGAGCACCGTGCGAGGGATGCGTACCCAATCGAGGACCTCAACGCTTTTCTGATGAGGAATTTGACGGAGCTGATTCACCGCCGGAGGGAACAGGGCCTTGCCCTGAAGCTTTGGCCAAACCACTTGATTCCTGTTGTTTTTCCGCGGCAGGATCCTGCATTTCACGTAGTTTCGCCAGGACCTCGTTATAATGTTGCCGGTAAAGGATGCTTTCCGGTGCAAGCTCCACGGCTTTTTCCAGGCTGACCTTGGCGGACGGGTAATCGTTCGCGTTTATCCAGGCCGCGGCAAGCAGAGCATGGTGTTTCGCTATTGGACGCAACCGTACCGCCTCTTGGGCCAGCTCCACAATTTCCTTCTGGTCACCCCCGTGGGCAAGCAGGAACTCAGCCAAAGCGGCGTAGCAATCCGCATTCTTGGGCGCGATAGTTAACGCATGGCGAAAAGCCTTCTCGGCCTCGCCCCAATGCGCTAATCCCTCCCAAAGGCGTCCGATTTCCAAACTATAACTCGGGTTTTGCGGCTCCAATTGGGCCAGATGAGATAAGTAGAATTTCGTCTCTCGCCATCGTCCTTCCTTTCGCCGCACGAAAGCCATCGACTGCAAGGCTGAGCGATTACTCGGATCGAGCTGAAGGGCACGATTCCAAAGCACTTCGGCATCGCGATGCCGCTCGGCCAGCAGATAGATCCGCCCGGCTTCGGCGTAAAGGGCCGCTGCTCCTTCGCGCATCAGTTCTTCGTCGCTTTTCGTCCCGGCGCGCAACCGCTGCGAATATTGCTCCGGTTTGCCAAAACTACGAAATTTTTCCATGGCCGCGGCGGCTTCCGAATCCAAGTTAAGTCGAAAGCAGCTCTGGGCTAAGCCGTGATACGCCTCGGCGTAATCAGGCCAAAGCTGGGTTGCTTTGCGATAACTATCCCTCGCCTTTTCGTAGTCACCCAGTTGGAAAAAAGCCTGCCCTAAAAGGTAGTACCCAAGGGAGCGCGGATCCTGTTGAAGAGCGGCTTCAAGCACTACGACGACCTCTTGCGGTCGGCCCTGATTGAGCAATGCCTGGGCCAGAATAGCCCGGGCCTGAAAATTTGCTGGATCGGAGGCCAAAGCTTCCCGAGCAATCGATTCCGCATTCTGAAAATCGCCGCGGCTGGCCGCCAAATTGGCTAATCCGACCTGTGCATACACATAGTGGCGATTCTTCTGGAGACATTGCCGCCACGTCTCCGCCGCCTTCTCCGTCTCGCCAAGCCAATCATGCATTCGAGCTTTGATTTCCAACGCATCACAGTTTTCGGGAAAACAAGCCAACAAATGCTCGACAACCCGGGCTACCTCGGCCTTTAATGCCTCGGTTTTCACATTCGAATCTCGGGCAATTTGTGGTTCACCAAAGCCCGGCACAGCTTTCGGGAGGATGTCGCCTAAGGGAGCCACTTCTGCAACCCTTTGGTTTTCATCTGCCCCGCCGGAATTCAGACCAAGCATTTCCACCGGTGCAGGGCGATTCCAACCGCGCTCCAAAAAAACACCTAGTCCATACCCCAACCCAACAGCAAGCAGACCAGCGGCAACCAAGCCCGACCTATCCCACCATGATCTGGATTCGCGGCTCATGGCTGCGTCCCTCCAACGCGAGCTGAATCGGACCAGGCCGCATACCAGCCGCGGCCTTCAATAACCAGCAATATTTGATTGGCAGGGATTCGCTCGATCACATCGCGTCCCCCACCGAGCCAGCTTACTTCGATCCGGTCCACTTGTGATTGCTCCCCCAAGCCGAAATGCAACCGACTTCCGAAATGGCTCTGATAACCGCGGCCACTGCGCACCTCGTCCACCCAGACGCAATTACCAGCGACGACCCGTACACGAGCACCGACCCCGTCCCGATTGCTGCGCGTTCCCAGCAATTGAATCTGTAGCCACCGCCGTTCCTTGGGCGAATCATTGCGCAGCAACATCGCCGGAAGTCTGGAATTGAGAATCACGATGTCCCAATCTCCGTCGTCATCCAGATCATCGAAGGCGACGCCCCGGGCCACAGATGGCTCTAGCGCCCCTAAGCCGCATGCGGCGGAGGCATTTTGAAATCGGCGCCCATTGATGTTTCGTAGAAACACCGGCCGTGCCCGATACGACGTGCTGCCGTCGAGAAGATCGATGTTATCGATCAGATGCCCACAACCGAAAAAAAGGTCCCGGAACCCATCGTTGTCTAGATCTACGATGCCGCAACCCCAAGTCACCTGATTGAACGAACCCTCACCCGCTCCGGTGGCCAAGGTAACATCCTCAAAAAGCCGTCCATCCAAGTTTCGGTAAAGGGTGGCAAATTGACCTTGATAAGAAGTCACGTAGAAGTCAAAGCGACCATCGTTATCAAAGTCTCCGCAATCCACTCCCATGGCTCCATTGATCAAACCGCTTCCTGCGAATGCCGTTCCGCTCAGGGCTGCCACCTCTTCGAAGAATCCTTGTGAATTGTTTCGAAACAAGAAGTTACCCGGTGGTCCGTCGTTGTTCACAAAGACGTCCGTATCCCCATCGTCATCGTAGTCCCCGCAGACCATCCCCATTCCTTTGCCTGGGTACTGGGCGACACCTGACTGATGGCTAATGTCAACGAAGCTCCCATCACCCTCATTGCGGAATACGATCGAGGGAAGCGGGAGGAACCGTTCGGGGCCCGCGTAAATCGTCATGCCCCGCCATTGACTGACCACGTGCCGTTCGTACGAGAAAACCAGGTAATTTGCCACGAAAAGATCCAAATCTCCGTCGGCGTCCATATCCAAGAAACTTGCACCTGCCCCCACTTTGTGCGGATCGGCCGCTTGCACGCCGCTCATTGCGGTCACCTCGGTGAAGGTCCCATCACCGTTGTTCCGATACAGCACATTTGGGCCGAAATTGCTTAAATACAAGTCCGCGAATCCGTCGTTGTTGTAGTCCCCCACCGCGACACCAAGTCCGTACCCGGTATCACCGACGGCTGACTGGGGAGTGATATCTGAGAATCGGAGTTGCCCCAAGTTGCGGTAAAATAGATTGCTGGGGCTTTCGCCGGTGCTTTCGGCTCCAAGTGGACATCCGTTTAAGAAGTAGATATCGATTTGCCCGTCCCCATCGTAATCGAAGGTGGCAAGGCCCGAGGCGACCGTTTCCACAATGTACTTACTCCCGGAGCTGCCATCGGTATGGCAGAAGGAAATCCCAGAAAAACGCGTTATGTCCTTGAATTGGGGAAGTTCACAGTTTTCCTCGGGTTTTCGACCGTCTCTTGGGCTTGGCCATACCCCATCTCGACGTTCTCCAAACGGAACCGTTGGTTTCCCGAAGGAACCAGATCCCTCCTGCCCCGGCAAATTGGCCGCGGGCAGAGCGGCCGGCACATCCTCAGGCCGGCGGCCCGCAAAGAAAAAAACGATGATGCCGGCAAAGGTCGCAAGACAAAGTAAGGTCCCGGCCCACTGTACCCAATGTTTGGAAACCACTTCGGTGCCCTGTTTAGCTGTTTTGCAGGGAGTTTTCGTTTGATCCCTCCGTTTGGCAACCCCACGATATGGCACTTCTCCAGTGCTGAGCCTTATGCCTTGCGCCCCCGTCTCGAATTTTCCACAGGATTTTACTGCCGCCCACTTGCAAAAGACAGGAATGTTTGCTACAAGGAAAGTGTGAGATTTGGTGGGGTAATAACCAAGTGGGGGGCACGACCTATAAAGGGTGTACTTTTAGATTTTTCTTTGAGTCTCGGGCGACCTGTCCGCTTCTTTTTCTTTTGTAACGTTAAGAGCACCTCGGGCTAAAGATTTCTGAACCTCTTTAAGGAACAGCTTTTTCAGGCGGCAAGAGGCCTTAAGGAGCGGTGCTACCGACCTCTCACAGGATTTTACTGCCCCCACTTGCAAAAGACAGGAGTGTTTGCTACAAAAAAGGCCGGAGATTTGCTCGGGTAATAGCCAAGTGGGGGTACGACCTGTAAAGGATGCACTTATAGGCTTTTTTCTCGGAGTCTCGGGCGACCTGTCCGCTTCTTTTTCTTTTGTAACGTTAAGAGCACCTCGGGCTAAAGATTTCTGAACCTCTTTAAGGAACAGCTTTTTCAGGCGGCAAGAGGCCTTAAGGAGCGGTGCTACCGACCTCTCACACGATTCAACAATTGAAAGGTGTCGCCTTGCAGCCGCTTATTCTGGGCTGCGGTCGTCGATTGAGGGATTGTGCAGGCCGTCGGGGAGAACGGTAGGGCCACGGCACAAAAACTAAATCAAACGGAGGTAAGCAAGATGACGCGTATCTGGATTTCACTTTTGGCCTTAGTCTTTCTGCCTGTGGTGGCTGTAAGCTGCGGTGGGCCGGCCGGGCCGAGAACGGTGGATGTCACCGGAGTGGTTACGTTGGATGGTCAAGCTGTGGACGGAGCCACCGTGACGTTCGTCCCGACGGATGAGGGCGGGCGAAGTGCGGCTGGGATCACCGACGCTTCCGGCAGGTTTACCTTGACGACGGCCGGCGGAGGTCAAGGTGCCGTTCCGGGCCGGTACAAGGTCAGCATCGCCAAGACTCGGGGTGGGCCGGCCGCCACGGGCGCGACTTCTCAAGAAGAGGCCATGGCAAGAATTAAGGAACAGATGGAGAGTGGTGGTGGGATGGCGGCCGCCTTATCCCGACCTACTCAAGTCGAGGATCTACTCCCTCCCAAGTATAAAGACTTTAATACTTCGGGTTTGGAGGCCACGGTAGAATCAGGCAAAACCAACGATTTTACATTTGCTCTATCAAGTAAGTAATAATTCCGCGCTTAAGGTGGATGAGGGCGAATGGTTCTAATTGATTAATCGCGAGCTTATCCGCCTCGTATGAGCCACGTTGACTTGTCCGTGGTGTGTTCGGGGGAGATAGCCGATTGGCGGAACGGCTGTTACGAGGTGTTTAAAGAGACCGTTCCGTGAAACTGCCGAGAAGGGCCGGTAGCTTTTTCCGTAAACTCTTGTGGAGTAGTTGAACGCATTCCCCGTTTGGCTTGAACGGACGTATCGACCTTTCTTGTCCAAAAGGTAAGTTTCATTTGATAGTTATCGGTTTTTGTGATTAATCGATTGGAAAACCGGCGGGTTGAATTCGGCGTGAGATCGGTTCGTTGTAGCGTTGTCTAGGTTGAAAGCCTTTTTGAAGGGGGTGAACTATGGGTGTCCGTAGATTGCTTGTTCGTCGAGCGTTTACGCTCGTGGAATTGCTCGTTGTCATCGCGATCATTGGTATTTTGATCGCCCTACTTTTGCCGGCCGTTCAAGCTGCTCGTGAGGCCGCACGTCGCACTCAGTGCGTCAACAATCTCAAGCAAATCATGTTGGCGGCGCACAACTATCACGACGTTTATAAGGCATTTCCCGCCGGATGGGGGGGAACGGACAACGGCGATCCGTATACTTCGAACATGGGTCAACTGAGTTTCTTCGTCCCGCTGTCGCCTTTCATGGAGCAGCAGGGTTTGTATCAGCAGGTGATCGGGCGCACTCAAGGACGTAATCATCAGACGGGGGCCGCCGGTTCGATGGTTTATCCGCCGTTTGGACCCGCCCCGTGGATCGAGGCGGATTTAGGCAGTGGAAACGGTTATCCGCCATGGCATGTCGAGCTAGCGACGCTCCGCTGCCCGTCCGATGCGGTGCGCAAATCCGCAGGTTGGTGGAATGACACGGGAAGGGTGAATTACTCGGGGAGTATGGGCGACCGGTGCAAAGACGTTTGGGGTGGTGGCCCGCCTCGGGGTGTTTTCGGCAGGCGCTTCTACAATGTGACCATTTCCGAAATCCGTGACGGAACCAGTAATACCGTGGCCGTGAGTGAACATGTAATCGGGCAGGAAGCTCTACATGGGAATATTCACGGCGATTATGCGGTAATCTCGGGATTCGGCGATAATCCGGCCGCCTGCTTGGCTTATAAGCGCGGCCAACGGATTGCTTCTAACAATGCGGGTTGGGAAACGCGCCGGGGTCAGTGGTGGAGTGGTGGTGGTCCCACGGTTCACGGCTTTTGGACCGTCCTGCCGCCGAATTCGATTTCCTGCACGAACAGTGCTGGCGAATGGGGTTGGGAGCAGATCATGCCTCCCGACAGCTTCCATCCCGGCGGAGTGAATGCCGCTATGGCCGATGGCTCTGTGCGGTTCATTTCCGAAACGATCGACTCCGGGAACCTCTCGGCTGCTTGCTGGGGTGGTGGTACGACATTCACCACGAGTCCCTACGGCGTATGGGGTGCATTGGGGAGCATTAGCGGTGGCGAATCAGTGCCCACTCCCTAAACGGATTAAGTTCCTAATCGTGGGTGGTGCAGGCCGCTGCGTTCAAAACGTACCAAATAGCGGTTCCTGCATAACTCAACTGGTAGCTTCTTTTGGACAAGCCAGCGGAGAGTTGGGCAGAAGAAGAACGAAAGGCCTTTTACGGATGGGCGGCCGTCCGAACGGAGGAGCCGACCATTAAAAATCCGTAGTAGGTGTCTGATCCCCGGAGGATATACACCTTTAGGGGGCTGATGGTGGCCAAATCCGGTCGCCGTAGTACGTAGTCTACGTTGCTTAACGAGACGGTTTCCCAAATATGGAGGCCGACAAGAATATCCCCCGGCCTAATCCCCTGAGCTGCTGCGGGGCCCTCGGGGCGAACGGCCGTCACCAACAGTCCGCCCCGATATTTGGTGTGGGGGAATTGCCGGCGGAATTGCTCAGGCGTGATGGGTTCAAGCTCCATGCCCAGCAGTTGCCATGTGGCGGGCGAATCCTTGCGACGGCGATCCGCCTGGGCGAGCTCTAACTCTATCTTGAGTGTCTCCCCATCCCGTTCGATAAGCATGGTAATACGCTCTTTCGGCTCGCGTTCGAGCAAGGCCCGGTGGAAATCAAGGGGCCGAGTGACGCACTGATCGCCCACCTGAATGATCAAATCTCCCGGTCGAATGCCTGCCTGGGCTGCCGGGCTGTTCGGTTCTACAGTGTCAACGCGTGAGCCGCGAGTTTCCCGGACCGGTTCCGCGGCCACACTCACCCCGTGCCAAATGCGTTCATCATCCACTTTGGCCAACAATTGGTTGACCACAGCTACCACTTTATCTACCGGGATTGCGAAACCGATCCCTTGCGCCCCGGCGCGAACTGCGACGTTCACGCCGATCATTTCGCCCTTCATGTTCAGAAGCGGACCACCCGAGTTGCCCGGATTAATGCTTGCGTCCGTCTGAATCAGATCATCGTATAGCTGAGACTCATTCACCTGAACCGAACGGTGAAGGGCACTTATAATGCCTCGTGTCGCGGTGTGCTGGTACCCGAAGGCATTTCCCAAAGCCAACACGGGTTCCCCCGGCATGAGTCCCGCGGAAGTGCCCAAAGCTATGGTTTGCAGCGGCCCATCCGCATCGATCTTGATGAGTGCCAGATCGGTTTTGGAATCTCGGGCAACTCGGCGGGCGATGAACTGCTTTCCATCAGCGAGGGTTACCTGGATTTGCTGTACCCCATCGATCACGTGGTAATTCGTGACGATGTATCCCCGGGCATCAATAACAACTCCGGTTCCCATGCCGTTAACGCGACGTGCAAAGTCGGCTTTGCCGGCCGAAGAAGGCGAATCCATAACGGTTTTTTCGCCGCGGATGCTCACCACTGCATCCCAAGCACGGCGCAAAGCCGCGACGCTCTCCCACTCTTGTGCCCCGCAACTGAGGGTCCCCAAAAAAGAAATCAGAAAATACCCCAAAAGGCCCCAGCAAAAAGCGCCTCGCGCAGCCCTCGAAACTCGAGGCTGCTTTGATCTGCTAGCTTGGCCCATAGTCGGCAATAAACCAATTTTGGCAAACGGAGTTTGGGTCTGTCAGCTTGACGAATTCGTCGCAGTGGGGCCAGACATCCACTGCAAACCCATGTGACGGGTCTCGCGTGAAAATAATCGACAAGTTCGCGCGAAAAGCTTCATTGGAACCCGAGCGATCGGCAAATCTTCGCTTATGGGAGGGATTTTAGAAACGTCACTAGACGAGTAATATTACTGCGGTACCATGTATAGATAATGCGAGACATAACTAAAGCTACTTTACACGATAAGATAAACTAATCTCACGAAAAGTTATTTCTTCCCAGAAACTGGATGATGCTCATGCATCGATCCTCTCGCACAACGCCGGCGGGGTACTCGTCCGGGAGGGCCTAAAGATCCGCTAATCTACAACCAACGTGCAACAGACTTGGTCAATACACGATGAATGTGGAGAAAGATGAATATGGGGAAATATGGGTTTGTGGCCGCCCGAGGGAAGCCAATCGTCTTGAAGAGGAGGCTCGATCACTCTAAGTCACAACTGGCGGACAAGGAGAATCTTGAAAAAATAGCCGCAACCATCTCACATAAGTATGCAACTTCAACGGGTTCACGACCACAGGTCCGCGATTTTCCTTTCCTCCTTCCGAGATCTCTCTTTGCGTTATTGAAGGTAGCGCTCCCTTTTGCCGTCTTTGTAACGGCAACAGGCAGCTACACCTCGAAGATCTTTCCCTCCCCAAAGGCGGCCCAGGCTGTTTCGAACCACGTATCCGGTTTCGGGATCGGACGTCGAGCTACCCATCGATGTTCCGCGTATCCCTCCGGAGCCGGGATCGTCTCCAAAACAAGGTCTCGGAATTGAGGGTTTTCCGGCACTACCGCCCAGTCGGGCGGCAGTTTCTCGTGCAAGCGGATTCCAGCCGGATCCACGACGATTGCTGAGCCCCGGCTCCCGACACCGCTTTCCAAGGCGAATCGGATCGCATCAAGGTAGACGGCATGGGCAAAACAAAGATGTAGGTTTCGCAAGCTTTCCAGCGCTTCGTGCTTTTCGGCGAAACCACTTCCGCTGGTGCGAATACGCTGATATTGCCGCCACGCTTCGCCGGTAGCTTCTTGCAGTTGGCTTGTCCGGCGGATGTGACTGCCGGCTGCCGTCATTCGCCGTTGAAATTCCGCTCGATCACTTTGCCAAGAGATGGCACTTTCTCGAGACAGCGTCAAATAATGGCATAACTCCGCGAGCGATCGGAAAACTTCATCTAAGGCCCGCGAACGTTCCACGGTCCAATCGCGGTAGCTGGAAGCGATGAATTCGGCAGCTCGGAACCCCCCGACCTGCCCCGCATTGAGCGATGCCCCTCCAGGCCGTGCAACCCCATGCGATCCGTTGACTTCGCCGATGGGGAACAAATGCTTGACGTTCAAGGACTCCCACCAGCGGTTCGCCGCCAATCCGCCGTTGTTATGTTGCGAGCAAACGGCAATTCGCAAGGGTTCCTTGGCGAGATCGATCCCGTGTTCGGAAAAAACCCCAATGGCAGCCGGATTCATGTGCCTGAGCCGTTCCAAAGGGGTTTCTTGAAAGGCCCCGGAGCGCTCGAGGTAGCTTCGTGCTTCGGCACTCAGCGAAGCGAACGAAAATTCATTCGGGTTAGTTCGATAATCCAAGTAAACTGACCTGCCCCGCACAACGCTTTCGTAATAGACCAAGATATCCACCATTGAGGAACCACCGGGCACCTTCCGAGCGTCGAAAGGCCACTGATACCCCTTGAGGAAGACCAGCGAAGCCCTTTGACCCGGATCGGGAAAATATTCCTGAAGAAATTCGCGAAGTTCGCCCCCGTCACCCTGACTCACAAATCGCGGCACTACCTGCATGTACGTCCCGGACACATTCCAGCGATAGACCGTGGCTGCCAATCCGAATTGCGATTCGGGCAAATTCTGGGCCTTCGCCCCCGCCAAGAGTGCAATCCCAATGCCACCTGTCTGGGCCGGGGGATAAACACTGGCCTCATAAAGCAGGGCCGGACCGCCGACCGCAAAAATGGTATTTTCTGAGAGAAAAGCCTCGAATAACCCTTGCTCATTCAGCGTGATAATGCCGCAGGCACACCGTGTTTCGCCTTCCCTCAATGCGAGCATAGCGACGGCACTTCGCCCCTCAAAAACCGGAATTCCCAACCGCCGTACCTCCGCGATTAATTTCCGGCACATTTCCTGCGAGGTGTACGGCCCGACCGAGGTCGCCCTTTGCCGAGGATCATGATCCGTTTTATAGCCTGGAAACTGTCCATACGGATCCTGAGGAAAACGTACGCCGAGATTCACGAGGTTAAAGAATGCGCGGGCCGATTGCGCCGCCTCCACTAGCGCCAAATCCCCGTGCATGCTTCCGGCCGCAAACAATGTCTCCGCAAGGGCTAGCGGAGAGTCGGTTTGATCCCCGCAAAGCGACAATTTGTAATAGGTCTGTTTGTCACTCCCCGCATTGATAGAAGTGCCGCGATCCAATCCCTCGGTGACAATCACCACATCAGTCACTCCGGAGCGGACCAACTGAATGGCGGCGTTTAACCCCGCTGCCCCACTTCCCACCACTAAAGAGTGAACCCAGATAGTTCGAATTTCGCGTTGAAACTTGCAAATTTCAGGCGCTAACAACGTTTCTTCGTGCATTAAATTGCTCCATGAGAAATTTTCCGTAATCGCTTAGATCTGGAAGGACAACAGCGACGCACGCAGATCCATCCATTTTTCGTAACCTGCACGGACTACGCAACTCTCTAAGCACCTGCATTAAGCCCGGGTTATTTGGATTACGAAAATGGAACAGCACCCCGGCGCGCAAGCTCGGAAATGAGGTGCTCTATTCACTCGTTTCCTGCCCACGCAAAGCGCACTATCTCTGAAAAGCTTACCGCTGGCGACTTCGGGGCTTGCTTCCTGTCCACGCGGAGGGCACTTGGACCGGGGCCCCCTTCGAGAAAACTTCGCGCGATTTTTGTGAAGCCTATCACGCGGATACAATGTGGCCAGCTTCTGGAGCGTGCCAACTTCCAATTCTTGCCAAATTCAGTTTCTTGATCGGGACCTCGGTGGCACCATCACATTTCCCAACCGGGCCGGTACTCGCGATAGATGTATTTGTTGGCCGAGGCTACATTGGTCACTTTCATGGCCGCGGAATCGAACTCGATCAGCTCCTGAGCCCGCAGCGCCACTGTCCCCAGGTTGACGGTGTCGGAAACATCGGCCGCAGCCACAAAATTCCCCGGTGAAGGCGGACCACCCTGGCATGCCCGAATCCAGCTATCGATCCCCCGCCGCTCCGCCTCGGGCTGCCCGAGGCTATCAGCAGGCATAAGTTCCCAAAGGGCTTGCCGCTTCCCATTCGTGAAAACCACCGGGTCCTGACCCTGAAATCCTGCGACAATCACGCCATTTTCACCGACGAACATGATCCCTTCCGGACGGAATCGGACACCGGCCGCTTTTAGAATATCAGGTCGCGGAGGTTTCATCCCACCGTCATACCAGTAAAGTTCAATCCCCGCTTGTTCTTCCCGCGGAGCGAAGCAGAAGCGAAAACTGCACGCTATCGGATAGGAGTAATCGTTTCGAATGACCCGACTTAAATTTTCGGTAATCGTGCACTGATGGGTTCCCCAGCCTTCGGCGGCAATGGGCACGCCAAGCTGTAGCTGTTCGAAGACCGGCCAAAGGCTATAAATTCCCATATCGGCCATTGAGCCGCCCCCAAAGTCGTACCAACCTCGGAACACCGTGTGCGTGTAGCAAGGGTGGTAAGGCCGATCGACCGCCGGGCCAAGCCAAAGCTGCCAGTCGAACCCGGGCGGAATCGGTGTTGGCTCCTTCGGAATCTCCGCGTACTGTGGCCAGACCGGGCGATTAGACCAATTATGGATTTCGCGAAGTTGGCCGATTACGCCTTTTTGTATGGCAGCGGCAACCCGACGATTGTCCGGTGCCGCCCCATACGCCAACAGGTGTGTAGCCACCCCACTTTTGCGGGCCGTTTCTACAACAAGCCGGCATTCATGCAGCCGGTTTGCCAAAGGCTTGTGCATGGCTACGTGGATCCCTTTTTTCATGGCCGCAACGGCAATCGGCCCGTGGAGATGATCTGGCGTCATCACCTTTATGGCATCCAGGTCTTTTTCCTGCTCCAAGAGTTCCCGAAAGTCGGCATAGCTTCGGCACCCCTTATAATCAGCAACCTGACGCGTCTTGGTATAATAGGTCTCGACGACAAGCCGCCCCACCTCGCGGCCTCCGGGACAACCTTCCACTCCTTCACGCCAGTGGGGGTCTCCCAGATAACGTCGAATCAAATTCCTGATCCCATTTTTTCCCCATTCGATGTAGTCGTTGCTATCCTCATTGGGATCGCAAACCGCCACGATTTGGATCCGCGGATCATCCAGCAAAGCCCCTAATTCCCGAAATCCTTGGGTTCCCATGCCGATATGGGCCAGTGTGATCTTGTCATTGGGTGCGACGTAACCGGCCCCTCCCAGAACATGCCGCGGCACGATGGCAGCGGCTGTGCTCGCTGCCGCCGTTGCGACGAATCCCCGACGATTCACACCGTTTGTAGCGCCCATGTCAAAACCTCCGATTGAAAAAGATTTGGCAAAGCTGCTTGGACCCGTTCGAAACATTCTCCGGAAAGTTGCACGGCAAGCAGATGATGCGGCAAACCCTCCTAGGATTATCACTGGCGATATCAATATCGAGGCGGTATCTCCCTGATGCAACCTCCAACGCTTAAAACCACCTTAAGCTTGCGGCCCATAACCGGTTGCTGACCCGGGATAAAGAAGTACGACGCAAGCCGACAGGGCCGCTTCAACCCTCCGATTTGGTTCGGCAAGCAAAATCTGGCGTTTCGCCTTTCTTGACCAAGGCGCATTAAAGGTTGCGACACCGGCTTTTTCGCCGTCCGAAAGGTGTAGCTTGGCCCATTTCGGGTAATTCGGAATTTGATTTTCGCGATAATGCCCGGGCATGGCTGCGGGATGAACCTGTGTAAACCCAATCCCCGACGCGAATTTTGACCTCGTTTGCCCTATGCAACCCGAGTGTCCGGCGGAGAAGGTTAGCCTCAACAACTTAGCAATTTGATTCTGAGGTAAAGGCCGGACGTGCCGGTGAGAAAGCTTACGGGGGCTTTTCACTAACCGCCCCCTTCTCAGCCACACTCCCGAAACCTCTTCCCCAAGAAGTTTTTGCTTCCCAAAACCGAACCCTAGCTTTTAAGGCTTAAACCGATCTTTTCTGCCCGCTATAGCCTTTTATACACTCGGGGCCGATCTAGTCTTAGTAGGATGGGGAGTCTCCTTTTGGGAGTTGACCAACTAACGCCAATTCGCGCGTGGCTGAGCAAGCGTTCGGAGTCGACTGGGATGGTTCACCCATCGCGAGCGTGAGGAGTGATAAAGTGAAACTTAACTGAAGTTCAAAGCTCAGGATCGCGGCAGTCACCCTTTGAACTCTGCGGGCAGGTATTAGGAAATAATCGCTAGTCAATTACCAGGTGTCGCAATTACGGGAGCCCCTTCGGTGAAAACCCACAACAGATTGTTTCGTGCAAGTCTTCTGATGGCATCCGTGTTAGCCTTGGGCTGTCAGACGCTCGGACGTCCCAATTGGTTTACGCCAGGCACACCCTCGCAACAGCAATCCCGCGCACAAGTATTTGATCCTTTTCCCGAAAATGAGCCCGGGCCAGCCATCGTCGGCGCTCGACCTCGCGAATACGACAAGCCCATCCCCGAACCCGCCCGCGCACGAATTCTCCCTTGGCACTGGCTCAATCGCTAAAGAACCCGCCGACCGGAGTTGTCGAGAGAAGCTTTAGAGGAAGCTTCGTGTAGCAAGAGCGAGAGCGCCAATTGGCTTGACCCTATCCTACCGGCCTTTTAGAGCTTCGCGCCAAGCTACTGGAGCTTCCCGGCGACATCTTGACCCCAGCAGTCCAGGAAGTACCTTCCCCACCCCCGCGAGCGGCATGCGATATGGAATCATCCTGTTGACTTGAAGTTAAAGGCGGGAATGATACGGAGGCTAAATCCTGGGGCTTCCAATTCGCGTTACTGGACGGCACTAACTTGACGCATTCTCACGTGCACATACCAGGCGCAAAGCATCGTAGCGAATGCGGCCAGTAGCGCGATGGTATTCGGCTCCGGAATGACGAACGGCGGCTCATCCGGCCCCCCTGGCCGATCAGGCGATCCCCCTCCGCCGCCGCCCCAATAACCCCCATAGCCGCCGCCAAGCCCTCCACCTCGGGCCACGGCACCCGTCGCAGTACCGAAGGTGTCGAATTGTCCCAGGATTGGCGTCCAACCTGCCGCTTCGGAGCTCAGCACGCTTTCTTTCGCAGCCACCAAGCCCGTGTCGGTTCGCAACGCGTAGCTACAGCAACCTCCGGCGGCAATCGAGAAAAACCCACCGTAGCCGGGTAGATCAATCTGCCCACATTCGTTGCTTCCCCAGCCCACAATCGTCCCATCGCGTCGCAAGGCCAAACTGTGGTAAAGGCCCGCACTAATGGCCACAAAGTCATTCCCCTCCGGCGGGCTGGCTTGGCCGAAATCGTTCGCACCCCAACCGACGATGGAGCCATCACTCTTCAGAGCCAGACTGTGGAACCCGCCCGCTGCGACCGCCACAAACTCATTTCCGCTTGGCGGATTTGACTGTCCATGCTCATTCGAGCCCCACGCCACGATCGAACCATCTTCCTTAAGCGCGAGATTGTGAAAGCCCCCGGCGCTAATCGCTGTAAAGCCGTGCCCCTTGGGACAATCAATTTGACCAAACCGATTATCGCCCCAACCTACGATGGCCCCGTCCGGGGTCAGTGCCAAGCTATGATAACCCCCGGCGCTTATCGCCGAAAAATCTCCCGTCTTTGGCGGCTCAGCTTGTCCATACTCGTTGGCTCCCCAGGCTACGATCGTTCCGTCTGGCCGCAAAGCAAGGCTATGAAATCCCCCCGCTGACACGGCCACAAACGGCCCGGTTTCCGGTGGCTGTGCCTGATCAAAATCGTTCAGTCCCCATGCCAAGACTTGCCCATCGCTCCGCAACGCAAGTCCGTGCTGCCAACCGGCACTCAAAGCCACTAAAGGCTCCTGGAAGAAATGACGGGGAATTTCCGGGCAACAAGCACTCCAAGAATGCAAGAATCCAACCTTGGGTAGCTCCTCCGATTCCGAGCCGGTCTCCGTTTCACCAGGTGCGATTTCCGTGCGTTTCTCATTACCAGATTCACTGGATTCTGTTTGCCGCAAAGCCAACCGAACAATATCCGCCGAGCGCAAATCCATCGGAACCAAGGGGCTAGCCGGTGCACCACTGGAGCTGCGCGCGAGGTGTAAAAGCGGAGAGGCGAACGGCAACCTTCCGGCGAGACTAATCCCGCCCGCTGGTTCTTGCGTTTCCCGCGGCGATGCGGCGAAACCACCGGGCGGACTAGCTCGGGCCATCAAGCCCTGAAAACCGATCGCAAAGCCCAGCGCAAGGACAAACTTAAACACACAAGCCAAGCCCGAGGGGACATGAACACTACAGGAACAAAACCACATAGCGGCCTCCCTACAGCATGTCAAATTACGGAATTCTCGGGGGCCATCTTTGCGCGAAAAGGCATGCGCAAACATCGCACTGAAAAAAACTCTAATAAAAAATCGGGCAATACGAGTTCTCCGCAAATCGCGGCGTCCCAATCACATCATAATTAGCCCGTCACGCAAACGCTAGCACTTTGTGATAGTAAAATCCCAATTAACACAAACGCAAAAGTTAGTCCTGGAATTGCGGCAAGACGCTTTTAATGCAGGGTCAGAAAAATCTTGAAATTTTACAGATAGCCTATAAAGCGGTAGTTTTGGGAGGACACAGCCTATGAACAAGCTGGTAGACAAATCGCCGACTACCCCGGAATCCAGATGGGGCGCTCTGATAAGTGCTGGGATAGAACTCAAAAAAGCTTACCGAAAAAAGGCGTTTACGCCGAGTGTCCGCCGGATTTCACGCCCTTAATTGGGCCCCAGACATTTTGGGAAAAAACTGGCGAAAGAAGAAAGAAAACGAGGGCACTCGTTACACCAAGCACTCCCAAAATAGCCGAATTGGGCTCCGGTATGGCCCGGAAGACGAGTACGTTGTTCGCGTCACCCCCCGGGGTCCCATAAGCCCAAGGAGCGAGAGCATTACCGCCGCGAACTAATCTTTCCGAGTAAAGGGCCGAGTACACCGACTCCCATGGACCCGAAGACACCCCCGGAAAAATCAGCCATTCGAACCCCGGGCCAAGCGCCTTCAGACTTAATCCACCTTTCAGCGAGAGCGATTGAGCGTTGAAAGCCAATCCTTGAAGGTACCCGGGATCCGGGGCACCGCCGAAGGACCGGTCGATGGCATAGCCGAAGCCAAAGCTCGCAAAAAGCTGACCATCGGTGGCAGCGACCACATCATCATCCCGCGAGCCGCCAAGAGGCGGCTCTGACGGGGAAAAGTCTTTCGTTATATCTAGATAAACCCGGAGGCTTTCCTCGCCGCTAAGTCGGCCAAACGGATCGTGTGATCCAGCCGCACCGAATTCGTAAACCTTCACCCCCCAGTCGGTAATGGCGGTGGTCACCCGCATCGCGAAATAACCAGTCATTTCCCCTTCAAAACTACTTTCGGGAACCATGTTCACGCGGGTCGCCTTGATGACGCCGGCTAAAATGTCACCCACCGCCATCGCATTCAGCCCGAGATTTTCTTGAAAAACCCCGCCGCGCCAAACGCCGGCCACGCACTTGAATCGCACATTATTTATGCGGCCATCCAGTAGAAGGTGTTCGCTTACAAAAGCCGCTTGGGCGCAAGGCAAGAATGCCAGGGTCATTGGCAAGAACAACAGCAGCATCCACCCCCAGAGCGAACCTAAAATGCCGACCCGGCTCATCCATCGCTCGTAGCTAAAGAGCCACTGCGTAAAAGCCATTTGCGAGCCATCCTTTGACGATCAATGCCGGAAAGACTCAGCCGATTTTCCAGCCCCACCGTTCAACTTTAAATTTGCAGGCTTAGGTTTCGTGTGCCGACCTAAAGTTGAGCAAAACCGGTCTGATTTCCGCCATGCAAAGTTTACCTATCTTACTTATTAATGGTATATCGCAGCAGCAGGCCAAGGCAAGAGCCTTTGATGGCAAAGGTTTTTAAAGAAGAAAAACCTCCTGAAATTTCCGACAATATTCCCAACATGGCTTTCTGACAG
>CAKZMM010000070.1 GCA_937128505.1 uncultured Thermogutta sp. | reverse complement strand
ATCGCTCGGAGCCACGTGCCCGGCAGGGGGTGGAAAAGCGGCCACCTGCGGTTGGGATGAGTCGGCCCAGGAAAATAAGGGGCGGGGCCGCACGGCATCCTCTTCCGCATCCCCGAACACCAAGTCGTCTCCCCAGGTAAAAAGCCGCATCCACATCGTTCGTTGGCGGGTATATTCCTCAGCAGGATTCGGTGGGTTGGCCATCGGCGGAAACAAACCCACAGTCACCCTCCGCATCGTCAACTGGGGCACATACCACGTCGGGTCCGGATTGGCGGAATTGTAGCCGGCCGGTTCAAACGGAAATGAATCGATGCAATCCGCATTCGGATCATTAACAACTTGCGGAGCTTTCTGCGTCAAAAGCCACGGATCAACGCAGTACGAATATGCCGCGTTAAACTGACCGGTGAACGGGTCGACAACCGACGTTAGCATCCGATCCACCCAGGCAACAGGCGAACCTAACGGCTGAAACCCTGCTGGCGTAAGAACCTCCCGGGTCCGGACCTCCCGCAACCCATAACTTCCGCAGGCATGCGCGCGGTCTGCTTGAGCGGTTTGCTCCACCGCCCGATTGGCCAAAGGAAGCACAGAGACTAATCCCAGCAAGCCGACCATTAACACGAAGACCGAAATCAGTACCTCCAAAAGCGATAGGCCCGTCCGGCACTCCGAGCGATACCCCCTCCTTCGGCCGCAACCGCCACGAACGTCTCGCAGCACCTTCTGAGGCAACACCTTAACGACCTCCTTTGGCGATTTGGGCCTCGCGTGCAAACCGGCGGGACACATCCAGCGAACTCGGTATTCGCATTCCGCTCGGCAGAGTCTGATCCATGGCCACGTCGGCTACGGTTACCAGCCCCGTCTGCGGACTAATCGCGATCCATAGGTTTTGTCCATCCTGCCAATTCAGCAGTCCGTCTTCTGCCGCCGAAGCCCCGCCCGGACTTGTCGGCATTCGATCCCAACGGCCGATCAACAAGAAAATCGGTTCCGTAACAGATTGCCGAACGTACGATCCGGCAGGTCCATACCCGAGCTGTTCCACCATTCCAATGGGAGAAAATAGCAAGAATACCGGCGGATCCGGCTGCAAAGCCGCGAGAGTGTTGGCAAACTGAGTACCACTGCCGAATCCCGAACCCCCCAAGTCCACCACGACATTCTCCGGCAAGCGGAGCGGCGGGACTGCGGAGCGGATCAATCCCCCCCCGAAGCCGGTTAATGCAGAATCCAAACTCGCCTGACGCTCGACCCGGAAAGGCACCGCCGGGCCAAAATTCGGCACACTCGGCCACGGCAACGCAGCCACGCCAAAACTAGGCGGAATAAGGACGAGCACTAAATTGTCGTAAAAACCATCGGCGTTATTGTCTGTACCGGCGCCGAAATCCAGATAACCATCCTTGTTACTATCGGGATTCGGCCCCGGATCAGTTGATGACACAAGCGGCGCGATTTGATACCACGGTCCCTGAAAATTCAGTTGCACACGATCCCCTGGGCGGATAAGGCCGTCGTCAATCGCACCGACCGATACTTGACAGACGATTGTCCCCTGTCCCAACGCCGGCCGCAGCCGAGCGTCAAGCGACTCCCCGGCATACGGAGGGGGCAATTCAATCTGAAAAGCCACAGAACAAGCATCCCCCTGCGCGGCCAATCGCTGAAAAGCCACGCCGACTGGGCGACCCGATTCGATCGCGTTTACCCGAGCCGCATTCAAAAATACACTCACACTTCGCGCAGCTTCCCGGATGCGGGCTTGTTCCACATTCGGCTGGATTCGCGGAATGATGAGGGCCGCCAAAAGCAGGATGATCCCCACGACGACCATTAATTCGACTAACGTCATGCCCGCTCGGACGAGCGACTCGCCGGGTCGGCTCCCTCCAACTTCGAGGCGATCCCCTGGGTAACTTACCGTCAGCATCGTTATCGCCCCTCCAAGCGGTGATTGTGGATATTGTCAAGCCAACCGGTCCTGCCGTCCAAGGGGCGCCCGAGCACGTTAACAATCCGTTGGTTTCCCGATAAGAAATAGAATGGGTTACCGGAGTAATTCAATTCCGGCGCTGTCGGATTGGAAGCGGCAAGTTCGTCTACATCATATAGGTCATAAGCCCCATCGGGCCCCGCAGAGTACACAAACGGCACTAACCGCCAACTTCGCGGCGGAAAATTGCCTGCGGGGCCTGTGTCGACCGAGTAATCCACCTTCCGGCTGTCGAACGGATCATAATCGTTCTTGACTGCCTCAACCGCTAAACTCGAATCAAAGGCGAATGAACCTTCCGACCAGGCGGTCACAACCACAGGCTGAATATCCGAGTCCACGATTCCCGGCGCCCATCTAAGAAACCGGATTGGGTTTCCCCATCCGTCAATGAATTCTGGAAAGCCGTCGCCGTCGGTGTCGCCGATTTCAAGATCGCTGAACTCCTCCCGTGCAGATTCCGGCCCAGTCGTCAAAATCAGATACAAACATTCCGCAGATTGATTCGGCTCATCGGGAGCCGGCGGGTTCAAATTGATCCGAGCCTGATAAGCCCGATAAACCGAGGGGGCGGGTACCGACCAAGGGCTTGGCGGACGGGCAGGCGTGAAGACGACGGGGCCCTGAATGATATCGTTCCAACACTGCGGCATTTCCATTCGCATCATGTCCCGAATAGCATTCAGGCGACGTTCCGCCGCTTCCCGCGGAGGCATCCCCAGGGTATTGATCGGTACTCGCCGAGTGCGATAAGACTCATACCGTTCCATCAAAAGGCGATTGATTTTAGCGATCGTAGCGCGGGTTCGCGCGATCCGGGCCTGCTCGCGCGAGGCGTACAAAACCCCCAGAGCCATCCCTGCGAGCATCGTGATGATCGTCACCGTCACCAGAAGCTCGACCAAGGTGAAGCCGCGGCGTCTACCCAAAATCCTTCGCACTTGGCCACCCCTCATTCGATCTCGTCCTGTAGGGTTCCCTGACAGAAGTTGGCCAAATTGTCGTAATCTTCATCCGAAAATCGGGCCCCAATGCGGGTGAAGCGATATAAGGATGGATTTCCGGGACCGGCCGGAACATCGAGTCCAATCCCATACGATCCATCCAATCCGGGGGCCAAAACCTGGAACGACTCTTCGTTGCGCCAACGACGATCCAAGGTCGGTTGGGCATAATCGGAGTCGCTGGATTGCGCCGGAACCGGCATACCCTGCCACGGCTCGAGGTACGGCACGGCCTGCCCATAGAAAGCGTTCCAGTTGGGGTCCGAGAGATCCACCGGAAAGCGCACAATCTCGAGCTGATTTGGCCCCGGGTAACCGTACTCATACCGCCCGGTTTGGGCCAGCCGGTATGAACGGAAGTATACGTACGGAACCGTCTCCCCGCCCCCAATATCCGGATAATAGCCCGCTACAGGCGTTCTCCCGATCCGCTCCAAGCGGAAATCGAAAAGCGGCTTCTCGCGGGGCAATCCCGGCTGCATTGGATTAGTTGGATCGCTGTGAAATCCTTGCGGACGCCATTCCGTGGATTGCGGATCCTCCGGCAAACCGCCCAACCAAAATACAAGTGCCGTTGCCGGCGAGAACGTGGTAGTGGTTGAATTCGAATCATTAAGTCCCAAATTAGGATAGCCAGCTTGAAAAAGCGCAACGAGCGCCTCCCACTGTTGATCCACCGTTCCCGGCGGCGGCACAAACCGCGGCCAACGTTTGCGGATATGCTGGATGACCCTCTGCCGGGCAGGGATCCGGAGCGCATCCGGCACGTCATCGGCCGTGAAGGCGAAATCCGGCGGATACTCGCCGAAACGATTCTTATATTCTTGAAGGGTCATTTCTAGCTGCCCGATTTCCGACCGGATAAAGCCCACGCGAGCAGACCGTCGTGCAACCATGACGGCCCCCGTAATAAGCCCGGCCAGTATGCCGATGATCACCACGACCACAAGCATCTCCACCAGGGTGAAGCCACCGGCCCTAGGCTTTTTTGATCGCAAGAACATGACAACACTCCTCCCGGCCGCGGCGGGCGGCACGCAAGGGAACTCCGAGTGGACTGGCCCGAAGACCGGCCCCGTACCATTCCCCCGGTTACGAGGCCGTATGCCCTGATATCAGCTTAGCTCGCTAATGATCGTAATAAGCGGCATGAATAGTGCGACGACGATGAACCCCACCATGCACCCAAGCACAATGATCATCAAGGGTTCCATCAAACTGGTGAGGGCTTCTGTCAGCACCGCCACTTCTTCATCGTAGGTGTCGGCGACCTTATAAAGCATGGTATCCAATTCGCCCGTCTCTTCACCGACATCAATCATATTGATGACCATTTCATCAATGACGGGTGCATTCCACTTCATGAGATATAGTAGCAAGCCGACAGGACCAGCAAGGAAAAACGCCCACCAGAAGGCCGTTACCAGGTTCAACCGGGGACGTGCGTTTTCCCGCAAAGGTTGGGCGATGGCCTCCCCTTCGCGAATGGCATCATGTACCTTGCTATAAAGTCGCTCAAACACGGCGTTATTGGCGGTTTCTTTGGTGATTTGTAAGGCCTCCAAAATGGGCACACCGCTTGCGACCAGCGTACCCAAAGTCCGCGTCGTCCGAGCAACGATGTTCTTTTCGATCAATTGCCCGAAAATCGGCATCTTGATGGCGAAAAGGTCAAATCCATGCCTGCCCCATTCGAATCGACGCACCAATTTCACAAACAGCCACACGCCCAGCGGAACACCGGGCAAAAGGTACCAGTAGTTAATTACCGTATACGACACCGTAATCAAGATTTGCGTTAATTGCGGCAATTCAATACCAAATTCATCGAAGATCTTCTTAAATTCCGGCACAATCCGCACCATGATGAAGGTGAGGATTGCACAGGCAAAGGTCAACACAGCCACCGGGTAAACCAAAGCCCCTTTGACCTTCCGCTTCAATGCTTCGGCGCGTTCTTTAAACTCGGCCAATCGCTGTAAAATCACTTCAAGGGCACCGCCGGCCTCCCCCGCCTTTACCATGTTGATATACAGGCGGTCAAAAGCTTTGGGAGCCTTGGCCATCGCCTCCGAGAGTGTCGCCCCACTCTCGATCTCGTCACATACGTCAATTAAAGCATTTTTCAATGGCCCGGGACGAGCTTGGTTTTCCAAAATCCGCAAGCTTCGCAATACCGGCAAGCCTGCGTCTTGCAAGATGGAGAATTGCCGCGTAAATGTGGTCAACTGCTTGGCACTGACCCGACCGATGGTGAAGGTCTTTCTCTTTTTGGGTGCGAACCGTTCGGCTTTCTTGGGCGCTTTCTTCTCCGAGATCTTCGTGACAAAATACCCCATTTGCCGAATGGTCGCCTGAGCTTCTTCCTCCGTAGCCGCCTCGATGACGTCCCGGATCTCCTTTCCGGTTGCATCCATTGCTTCAAACTGATAAGTCGGCATGATCAGACCCTCACCCCGACAGGATACCGATTACCTGCTCACTTGCCTTGTTTACTGCCGGCAAAACCATTTGGCCACCAGTTCTTGAAGCTGCCCCGTTTCCGCCCAAGGGCTTCTTACCTCTTTTTATCTCTTTTCTGTTCTTACCGCCCTTTAATTACTCCTACTGCCCCCCATAAAGCTGAGAAAAGTTTTACTGATCCCCCATCAATGCAGCTTCTACGGCACGCCGAGCTGAATAATTCCCATCGCCCTTATCTTATCGCAGGGATGCAAAGGGAGCCAAAAATTTGGAAAATTGCCCCGTCGAATTACCCAATTTCGAGCACCGTTTCCCGAACGACCTCATCGCAGGTCGTAATACCGTCGAAGATCTTTTTCAGGCCGGCATCCCGCAAAGGCCGCATGCCGTATTGCAAGGCAACCTCGCGAATCTGCTCAGTCCCCGCCCCGCGATTGACCACGTCGCGAAGCGGATCGCTCATCACCATCAACTCGAAGATGCCCGTACGCCCTTTGAAGCCCGTGCTATTGCAGTTTACGCACCCTCGACCCCGATAAAACCGTTTGCCGACAATTTGCTCCGGCCGCAGGGCCAGCTCCATTAATGTTTCCGTCGACGGTACGAATTGTTCCCGACACTGAGTGCAGATTTTTCGTACCAACCGCTGACCCAGCACGGCCTCCAAGGTCGCCGTGATTAAGAAGGCTGGCACACCCATATCCCGCAATCGGGTAACTGTGCTGGGAGCGTCATTTGTATGGAGGGTGCTAAACACCATGTGCCCCGTAAGCGACGCCTGCACAGCAATTTCCGCCGTCTCCAAATCCCGAATCTCGCCCACGAGAATCTTGTCCGGATCCTGCCGCAAAATAGAACGCAGACAATGCGCGAACGTATTGCCGATCGACGGATCGATGGGAATCTGCACGATTCCGTCCATATCATATTCCACCGGGTCCTCGGTGGTGATAATTTTGTCCTCGATGCAGTTTAATTCATTCAAAGCCCCGTATAGTGTTGTCGTCTTCCCTGAGCCGGTTGGTCCGGTCACTAAGACAATTCCGTGGGGTTTTCGGATGATTTCTCGGAATTGAGCCAGGGTATCCGGCTCCATTCCTACAACATCCAAGTCCAGCATCACCACGGAACGATCGAGAATTCGCAGCACAACACTCTCACCGAACATGGTCGGCAGCACACTCACCCGAAGGTCAACCGGGTGCCCACCGACCGACAATCGGATACGCCCGTCCTGCGGCAAACGACGCTCAGCAATGTCCAAATTCGCCATCACCTTGATGCGCGTGGTCAACGCCACCGCAAGATGCCGCGGCGGAGGCACCATTTCGTAAAGAATGCCATCACCCCGGATGCGGATCTTGAACTCGTTTTCAAACGGTTCGAAGTGCAGGTCGCTGGAATGATCCTTAATGGCCAAAAGGAGGATCATGTTGAGCAACTTCCGCACCGGGGCGCTATCCGCGAGAGCCTCCATACTCGTGATATCCAGCGGCCGATCTTCATCCAACTGCTCCGCGGCTTGACGCAAATTCGGGTCTGCCTCCAGTTGTTCGAGGATCGATTCCACACTCTCGGTTCCGCTGGAGTAGTATCGATCGAGGGCCTCTTGAACATCCTTTTCCGTGGCGACAACCGGCCGAATATCATAGCCCAAAAAACTGCGTAACTCGTCGATGACCGACAGTTTCTGCGGCTCACACATCGCTACCGTTAAGGTGTTGTCCTTGAAGCTGATCGGCACCACTTTATAAAGCTGAGCCATCGGCTCGGTCACTTGGGCGAGCACATCGGGCGGGATTGTCAGGTCGCGAATCCGCACCATTTGAAGGCCCATCTGCTCGGCCAAGGCCTGAGCAACCTGCTCCTGAGTAACGAAGCCCAGATCAACAGCAATCCGGCCGAATAGTTCCCCCGGCCGATGCTGCTGTTCTTCCAGCACAATGTCAACCTGCTCCTCGGTCAGAAAACCAAGGTCGACAAGAATCTGCCCGATCTTACGAAGTGCCATAACCCGATCTCACTTGGGGTATTTGCCGAATGCTTTCTCTCGACAACGTTAGACTAAGTACGCCTAATTCTAATTCCGTCCCTTATAATCCCCTTATGATGCCCCCATATGATGCCACCGCTCAGTTTCCAGCCTTTTTTCTCTTTTTCCACTCAAGCTACTTTTTTGCTCGTGCCTGCGGACTTCAACAAAATACCCTGTGTGGGTACCAAAAGCTCAAATTGCCCAAGCTGAAATTGCGGCTCAAACCACTCCCAAAACTTCTCATTTTGTGGGCAGAAAAAGCCCTTTCATTCTGCGTCCATCACTACCGTTGATCGCTACTCTCCACGCTTGGCTTGTTCTCGTGCAAGCCGCTCGCGAGCTTCCTGCTCGTCTTCCAAAATCCCCCGTTCTGCCCGCGCAATTCGTGCCGCCAGCTCGTCGGCAGATTGAGCTTTCATGAGAATATCCTTCTTTTCGACCAAACCTTTCTGCCATAGCTCGAACATGTGATCGTCCAAAAGTTTCATGCCGAGCTTATGGCCAGTCTGAATTGCCGAGTTGATCCGGTATGTCTTGTTCTCCCGAATCAGGTTCGCAATCGCGGGGGTTACCACCAACATCTCGTAGGCGGCGATCCGACCGCCCCCGATCTTCGGCAAAAGAGTTTGCGAGAGGATGCCAATAATCGAAGTCGACAACTGAGTTCGAATCTGAGCTTGCTGATTGTGGGGGAACACGTCGATAATTCGGTTCACGGTTCCTTGTGCACCGGTCGTGTGCAGGGTCGCAAAGACGATGTGCCCAGTTTCCGCAGCCGTGATCGCCGCTTCAATGGTCTCCAAATCCCGCATTTCGCCCACGAGAATGACGTCCGGGTCCTGTCGCAAGGCACGGCGAATGGCCTCAGCAAAACTCGGCACATCGACTCCCACTTCCCGCTGGTTAATCGTCGACTTCTTGTGCGTGTGATAAAATTCGATCGGATCCTCGATCGTGATGATGTGATGGTCGACGTGCTGGTTGATGTAATCGACCGCCGCTGCCAAGGTCGTCGTTTTACCGGACCCGGTGGGTCCCGTCACTAAGATTAACCCTCTGGGCCGCATAACCAGATCTTTTAGGACTGGCGGCGCTCCCAGCTCATCCAGACTCATCAACTTGGCCGGGATAAGCCGCAACACCATCCCCACAAAGCCCTTCTGCTTAAAAATGGAAACCCGAAACCGCCCTTGGTTTCCGAACGCAAAGCCAAAGTCCGATCCGCCCTGCTCCTGAAGCTCCTGCTGACATCTCTCCGGAGCGATACTCTTCATTAGGGCGGCTGTGTCATCGGGTTCCAAAACCTTGGTGTCTAGCCTTATCAGCCGACCATGCAGACGAATTACCGGTGGCTGACCGACAGAAATGTGCAAGTCGCTCGCGCCCCGATTGACAACCGTTTGAAGCAATTTATCGATCTGAATTGTTGCCATAGTCCGCCTCCGTACCTCTAAATCTCAGCGGCCCCTCTACCAGTGCGCGACATGAAGTTTCCAACTTTCCGATCTAAGTCCCAAACAAGCTCGAATTTCGTTCAAATTAGACGCCCATTAACGATTTAAAATTTCCCGTCACCAAAGATTTGCGTCACCAATTTCCCAAATTTGGAGATGCATCCGGTCCGCCCCAAGGCGGCCTCCGACACTAACCTTAATTAGTTTGTCCGATATTCGCTCGGTACCGTTTTAGGGGAGACCTTACTCGGATTAGCCTCCGGCAACGCTGCCGCCCCCCGCTTAATTCATAGTTTCAGAAATGCGGTGCTTGCCGTGTATCACCAATACACCGCTTACCGTTTTGAATGTTTGCGAAACTTTCTTGGCATCACCCCCATTGCCCAAGCAAATCAAACCCAAGCAAATCAAATTCGCCCCGGCACCAGTGCCATAGACCCCGCCAATAAATCTAAATCGATTTAACACTGGCATACTGAAAGGAAAGGGTTTTTTCCCTCCGTTACAAAACGCCTCAGACCACAGCTTCCTCGAGCTTGGCAACACGGAATAGCTCTTCCATTGTGGTCATGCCCTTCATCGCCTTCATGAGACCATCTTGGAACAATGTCTTCATCCCTTCCTCAGCAGCCTGCCGACGGATATCCGCGGTTGGGGCCTCATTGAAAGCAAGGTCCCGAAGCTTCGGCGACATGACCATCAATTCGAAAATCCCCGTTCTTCCACGATACCCAGTCCGGTTGCAAGCTTCGCAACCCTTACCTTTGGCGAAATTTGCCTTTCTGGCCATTTCCGGCGTAATTCCGGCCGCGGTCAGTACGGACTCCGGCGGCATGTAAGACTGCTTACATTTTTCACAAACTAACCGAACAAGGCGTTGTGCCATAATGGCGATAATACTACTGGACACTAAATATGAAGGAACGCCCATATCGATCAAGCGTGTAATAGAACTTGGCGCATCGTTCGTATGTAGCGTACTAAATACCAGGTGTCCAGTAAGAGACGCTTGGATACCCATTTGTGCAGTCTCCAAGTCTCTCATCTCTCCCACCAGGATCACATTCGGTGCCTGTCGGAGCATTGCACGGATCACGCGGGCAAAATCCAAACCAATTTCGTGCCGGATTTCCACCTGATTAACACCAGGCAAGTAATACTCCACAGGGTCTTCCGCTGTGATGATTTTGCGATCCGGGGTATTCAACTCATTTAAAGCGGCATAAAGTGAAGTGGTCTTCCCCGAACCTGTCGGCCCAGTCACCAGAATAATGCCATTAGGGCGCCTAATGAGAGAGCTAAACCTCTGATAATCTTCCTCCGAAAAGCCCAACTGTCGCAGGCCGACCCGAATGTTGTCTTTGTCAAGAATTCTCATGACCACGGATTGGCCATGATTGGTAGGGATGACACTGACTCGAAGATCTAATTCTTTATCACCAACTGTAACTTTAATTCGTCCGTCCTGCGGGCGCCGACGCTCCGCAATGTCTAGTCGAGCCAAAATCTTAATACGCGATAAAATCGCTCCCAAAAGCCGGCGTGGGGGTGAATCCCGTTCCATCAACCGGCCGTCAATCCGGTACCGAATGCGAATGCGGTCTTCAAAAGGCTCGATATGAATGTCGGAGGCGCGAAGCTGCACCGCCTCGCTAATCAAAAGGTGCACTAGTCGAACAATCGGAGCCGCTGATTCGTCGATAACTTCGTCGGCTCCTCGAAACCCGTCATCCGTCTCAGTAAAGTCGATTGCCGTATCCGTAAACTCCTGAAGCATGGAGTCCGCGCTTTCTACGTAAGTTTGCCCGTAGTAACGGTTTATGGCTTCCAAGATCGACTCGCGGGGCGCCAGCACCGGCTGAATGCCCCGGTTGAGGATGAAACGTAACTTTTCGAAAGTTTCGTAGTCATTCGGGTCGCAGACCGCGATCTTCAGCTCCCCATCTTCTTCCGCGATCGGCATGATGGCGTTTTCCCTGGCGACCGATTCCGGAACCAATTCAACCACCCCGGGCGGAATGACGATTTCACGCAGATTGACGTACTCCAGTCCGTGTTCTTCGGCCAAAGCTCGGGCAATTTCCTCGCCGGTGGCATAACCGAGACGGATGAGCGCTTCCTGAAGAGTCACGCCGGCATGCTTAGACATCTGCTCGGCCTCAGCGAGCTGCTCCCGGCCGACGATCCCCTGGCCCAGCAAAATATCCGCGAAATCCCGCTTCTTTTTGACCGCCATCGCATTTCCTCCCCAAATCCGCGCTCGGTAATTTGCACTTTATTTGCAATAAGCCATTCGCTTTGGGTACTCAGGGCCGCGTTATTAAAAGCCTGTGTTCTTGGTTCTTATTTCTTGCCACCACAAAGGCTTGTGCTTGCAATTTGCTCGGGCTCGCGCTTTCGCCAAATCCTAGACGGGACATCAGGAGATCAAAATTTCAGAGCAAATAGGATCAAAGGTTCAGAGTAAATTGGGTCAAAGCTTCAGAAGAAAATAAAAAATAAAAAGTGAAACTTGCCGCCTTTCTCACGCAAGAAGTGGTCAACCATGCCAGTAGGAATCGCCCGAATCACGGGCAAATCTCTTACGGAGTCGAAAACTCGCGTCACCCTGGAATTTCCAATAGCCAATCACCTTTCAATATTTCCCAGATGACTCAAGAACCTTTCAATCTTGACCTTAGGTTGGCCACTCCTGGAGTATTGCCACAGAAAGACGCAAGAAAGTGAAGTTTCTAGGCCTGCGGTCTATCTTTATCTTTAGCCCGCCCGAACCCGCTTACAAATCTCCCCGCGGCCGAAGTTTGTCAGGTCCCCGGAAAGTATCTTCCTCGTGAGCCACACGACCAGTGGACTTCAGAAAGAACACCCGGACACCCAATTCGCTGATTAGAATCCGAAAATGTCAATCAAGCAAGATTACAGAAGTTCATGAGCGCACTTCGCCCCAGTAGCTATCTCCAAATTAATGGTCAAGGCCCCCTTTGTCAATTTTTTACCGGTGGTCTGATCCCAAACGGGGGTCGGAAAGATGCGTGAGGTCTCAGGGCCTAAAGTCGCTATTCTGTCCTCAGGGGGCAGAACCAGGCTTTTCAAACCGCCAAAGTTGAGGCTGACATGTAGCCATCACCCCGTAGGCTTATCAGCAAGAATCACGTAGGGCTCATCAGCAGAAAATTTGAGCTCGGAGGAAAAGCACTTCTTGACCGGCGGGGTTTTCGCAGATATACTTTAGACAAATTGATCTGGCAAAATGTTCCAAAATGCGACTAGTGAACCTCGACATTCAAGTTCTCTGGTTCATTTGCGGAGTTTGGAAACTGGAGAATTTTGATTCGGAAGTTGCTTCTAACGTCCTAGTTAAGGTCGTAGAGGACCTAAAAGTTGCTTAAACGTTAACCTCGTTTTTACCCCAAGCCAGTGGAGGAGATTGATCGTGGCCTACACTCTACCCCCCCTTCCTTACCCCTATGACGCTCTGGAGCCCCACATTGATGCCCGGACCATGGAGATCCACCACACGAAGCATCACGCCGCTTACATCAATAACGTCAACAAGGCGATTGAGGGCCGGGGTTACGATGACGTGCCCATCGAGGAGTTGATTTCTCGTCTTGAGTTCCTGCCTGAGCAAATTCGGACAATCGTTCGCAACCATGGTGGCGGACACGCCAATCACTCGTTGTTTTGGACGATCATGGCGCCAAAAGCCGGCGGCGAGCCGAAGGGAGATCTCGCCAGGGCCATCCAGCAGGATTTGGGCGGTTTTGCCGCATTTAGGACGGCGTTTACCCAGGCGGCTATGGGACGGTTTGGCAGCGGTTGGGCGTGGCTGAGCGTCTCGGCAGATGGGAAGCTTTTGGTGGAGGATACGCCCAATCAGGATAGCCCGCTTATGATCGGCCACATCCCCATCTTAGGGATCGATGTTTGGGAGCACGCTTACTATCTGAAGTATCAAAACCGGCGTAACGAATACGTCGAAGCGTTTTACAATGTAATCAATTGGGAAGAGGTAGCTCGCCGTTATCAGGCAGCTTTGGCAAAATTAGTGGGCAAAGCGAAAAGCTAAACGAGCCAGTTGGTTTGGCTGTTTACAGGCTTATAACCTTTGGGACCACCTCCTAGTGGGTTTGCTGCCTGGCTTGGGGGGCGGTTGGTTGACTACGATCCAGAGGCCGAGTCGTGGTCGCCACCGCCCTCTGGCTATTTTAGTAGACCGCGGGTGTCACTCTGTAAGTAGCACCGGGGAACTCACCACCGGGTGGGTTGCAGTGGCGACCTCGGAACTTAATCGGAGCTTGTTGGGGGTGGTGGCGAGTCGTACACCTCTTGCTCAAGAAGCTTTATACTGATCGGCTCATCCGCTTGCAATTACGGCAAGAGCGACTCCGTTCTCGGGCTTGGCCGAAGCCTTCTGAATCAACTACCATCGAATGTGCGTACTCTCCATGATTCTGCGAGGTTATCCGAGGAGTATAGGCATTATTCCCGCAGCCACTTCGCTCCGTGGCTCGCGATAAACGATGGGATCGGTGCCACTTCCGAGGGGAGTTTCTGTTGCCTTAGCTGATCTGTCCCCCCGGGGTTTTGGAAGTTCAAGCAGCCTGGCGTTCGCCCGCGGATTCTGATTCAGAAAGCGCAATCCAGATTGGCGGGGTGCCGGGAAATAAGCTGTCGCCTTCTGTATCGGATGACAGTGGTGGCTCATCGTGCGAGGTCCTTTCCGCGGATACACTCCGAATCCGAGGTGTTTCGCGGGCTGGTTTTTCACTTGAAAAGGCTTCCCCCAGATTGGTCGAAGCAGCGTCTTGGAAATTTACACGGGTTCGGATTGCGAAGCTTTGTCTTCCTTGCCCAGCATAATAGATCCGCACGCAAACCTCCCCCAATAGCCCCAGGCTGAGGAGCTGCATTCCCACCATCACCGAAAAAACGGCAATCAGTAGAAAGGGGGTTCCCGTCATGTCCATTCCGCCGAAAAGTTTCATTCCCACGGAGGTAATTGCAGCGCCAATCCCGACCGCCGCACAAGCAAGGCCCGCGAGGCCAAAAAGCTTCATCGGACTTGGAAAATAATCGAGAATAAATTTGACGGTAAGCAGATCCAAAAGGACTCGAATAGTGCGGTCCAGCCCGTACTTGCTTCGGCCGAAACGTCGAGGGAAATGTCTCACCACCACTTCCGCAGCCTTTGCGCCGCGCCAGTGAGCCAGAATTGGCAAAAATCGATGCATTTCTCCGTAAAGCTCTAGCTCCAGGGCAATCTCACGCCGCATGGCTCGGAGGCTGCAACCCAAGTCGTGCACCGTTTCCCCACAGATTTTGCGAATCAGCCAATTCGCGATTAACGACGGCAAGCGACGCGACAGAAACGGATCGTTTCTCTCCTTCCTCCAACCGTGGACGATATCATATCCATCATCAAGTTTATTAATGAGCTTGGGTATATCGGCGGGATCATTTTGAAGATCACCATCCAAAGTCACCAAATAACCTTTTGTAGAAGCGAGAATGCCTGCCCATAGCGCGGCGGTTTGACCAAAATTGCGGCGAAATTGGATGATTTTTAGGCGAGAATCAGAAGTGGCAAGCGACGCCAAGACGTCCAATGTTCCGTCGGTCGAGCCGTCATCGACAAAAATAATTTCCCAATTATCCCCAATACCAGCGAGAACTTGCACAAGCCGATCTGCCAAAATGCTGACATTCTCGCGCTCGTTGAATACCGGCACGATGACCGAAATGCCCAAATCCTTACCGGACGGCATCGTGAATCGCCCTTTAAAGCCGGGTTGCCCTTGACAAAATCCGCGGATGGCTCAGAGTAAAAAAGTTTCACACTTCAGGGTGCTCGCAGTTGAGCGAAACCCTTGGACGGATCTTGGAACTGAGCTATAACCAACTCTTGAACAAGCGGCAATCGCAAAAACCGGTTCGTGATGTCCGGCTTGAGTTCGTTTTGCACGAGCGGGGTTCGTTCCGGGATATGGAACGGCTTTGCGAGTCGTGGATGAACCAGCGGGACTCACTTGGCCGCAAGAGCCGATTGCATCACGCACTACGGCAAGTTTTGCGGTCCTGTTGCGTTGGAATTGGTCCGAGATGCCGGCCTAAAGCGATGCGAAAAGACTTTCTCACAAGCCAGGGAAACGAGAACGTAACCAGATTTGTAGACAATATGACGATTTGACTGGTTTTCTCAGATTTGAGGATCTTTGATCGGTGGCCCGATTAATCTAAAATGCTCCGCGTAAGCGGGACGAAAGTTGAGCCCTCATTTTTCCTTCAGGGGTTGCGGAGTCGGCTTGACGCCACCTCCTAATAAAATGAAGCAGTCGGAAGAATAACCGAAAACATCCGAATAAACTCCGAATAGATAGCAAGTTTAGTGAGCCTGGGGAATTCTAGTAAATTTACTGAATTTAGCGCGTACTCCTGAAGTTCACTGAGGGAAGACTAAAGAGAACGAAAGTGAAAGAAAAAGGGAAGAATTGAAGTAGAACAAGGAAAAAATTTCAGTAAACGAGTTGAGGGGTATATCGGAATATGCCACAGACGCGAAGCGCTGCCAAACGTTTACGTCAGAACAAGAAGCGTCAAGACCGAAATCGTGCCGTCAAACAGATGGTCAAGACACATTGCAGGCGGGTTCTGAAGGCCCGTCAAAGTGGCGATATGTCGCTGGTGGATAGCGAATTCCGGCTCGCCGTGAAAAAAATCGATCAAGCAGCGGCAAAGGGCGTCATCCATAAAAACAAGGCTGCCCGGCTCAAATCGCGTTTGGCGGAGCGAATCGTTTCCCAAAAATCCGGGGCAACCTCGCCGACGAAAGGATGAAAGTTCCAGGATCAAGGCGTTCTTTGGGTAGCTTCAATCGACTCTACTAATCCCCCGGGCATTTGAGCTTTGGCTGCTGGCGTACGCACCGCAAATTTCTAGGGATTACGGCCGGTTTATCGCCGGGCGAATGCCGATCCTCCTTGAGGCATAATCAGCGCAGGATCTGAAACTCGCGAATGGTGAGTTTTTTGTGCCCATCTTTTTCAGCTTCAATCTTGACTACTGGCGGAGAACCTTGAGGCCAGGCTCGCGCTGTGAAGGTGCCGTCTGAGCGAATCTCAACATTTCTGCCGTTGACGCGGAGTTGCGTCCCCGGTTCGGTGATACCGAACACTTCCACAACAATCGGGCCGTAAGCGAGGGGTTTGCCCTCGGCCGGCTCCGTTTGTACAAGCAGCAATGGGGGTTGCTCCAGTGCAACGATTTCTTCCGCAACACGCTGGCGGATCTCCATAATCCGCCGCGGATCCAATTCGGTCGCGATGATCGATGGCACCACTTGCCGGCATAATTCGCAGGCCCGACGTCTCGGATCGAGCCAAGCTGCTGATGGACCCAATCGCGCCTTCAGCTCATTAGTCTCTTGACAAAGCAGATGGAGATATTCGAAGTCTTCGAGGCTCTCGCGCTGAATCTCCCAGCGGATGGAATTCAACGGCCCCTGGCTTCCCGGGTAAATCACGTGGGTATCGCCCGGGGGAAGACGATCGGTTGGAACACCGAAGGGATCTTTTCCCCAAAAGTTCCAGCCCCAGTGCAAGTACCCCACCAGGTCTTCGGCGAAATTGACCCAGTGCAACACACGAACGCGACTGAGAGGATAATCCAAGAACCGGTTTGGATACAGATTTCCGTGCGGATTTACGCAGATATAGTACCAGAATTCGCCGCATGAACGCCGGGCTTCGTATGCTTCTCGCCATCGCTCGAAATGTGAGAGCTGGGGTACCCAAACCTCTAAAGCCCCGCAAAGATCAATCGTCTCGATCGCCTCGATCCTTCGCAGTCGCGGGGCAGCCTGCGCCACGAAATCCGAGACACGACGCCACGAATCCAGATTGCTGAGGATTGGCTCATCGGCCACATGAATCATGCTTTTGGCAAGCCAGCCACGCTGTTCCAGGTGTTGTTCCAACGCTTTCAGTAAGGGGGGCAGCCCGATCTCGCCGTCCCAAGTAATCCACTGATTTTTCGCCTTGTCGTAGGCACGGACCTTATAAAGCACGATGGGAGTTCCCCAGCCTTTCTCGCCTCCTCCGATGTGGGAGATTTCTATCCGATCAGCCACCCCCGCCCTTTCGAATAGTTCCACATACCGGTCAAAACGGCTGAAGTCGAAGCTAAAGGTACCATCCTCCTCGCGGCTCACCGCTACAAGGGACCAAGGGGTAAGGACCACGTTCTGCCGATGGGCTGCCATGTTGGCGGCGTATCGGGCCAAAATCTCCCAAAAGCCCTCCGACCAAATCTCCACTTGATGAGCCCGAGCAATATTCTCGAGATTAAACCAATTGGTTACCCACAAGTGCCGTCCATCCGGCAAAATAAAATGGTCCACCACAAGCTGCACTTGCAGGGTGGTTCGCACCGTGGTTGTTCCTCCGAATTCATCCGGTAAGGGGTTAGCGGCGACGCTACCCTCCGCAGTTGTCTCGGTCGCTTTAGGCGTTGCCAAAACGGTAATGGAGCCGCGGTATTCTCCGGCCGGGGCTTCACGGGGAACAAAGATCGTCAGCCACACTGGTTGGCTTTGATTGGCGGGCAGATCAAGCGTTCTAATCTCAAGGAGGGGATCGGGGACCTCACACGGGGCTTTTCGAATAATGATCGCCTCCGAAGCAGGTGTGTTTTTTTCCAGGGGGATGTAGCCTACAAAATTCCATAGCAGAGAATCCTCTGGGATCACGAAATCACCGCTTTGATGAACAAGCGGGCTCCACTCCAGCGTCACCCCGCCGAGATCTATTTCGGGGCGCAAAACAATTTGGGCACATTCATATTCGTTTCTCGCAGCGCGAAGGCGAATGACCGTGTCGGCCTCTGTGAGGGTCTCGGGCGACGGAGTATCGCGGAAGACCTTAATGTGTGGATCGATGGCCCACACCGCTAGCGGTGTATCGCCGGCAAGTGAGATAGCTTCCGCACTTCCCCATAAGGCGAAGGTTAAAACCGCGAGTGCCAAAACCATTCCCCTCGCAACGCGTAAAAGCGTGAACTTCCTTCCAGCGGTTGAGGTCATGGGTTCGCCTCCTAAATTCGTGCACAAAAGCCCTAAGAGAACACGCTTCGGAAATCTAAATCCTCCCGGTTGGATTCCCAAGCAAATGGGAAGCCGCTTCAAATTATCAACCGGCAAGGGGTACAGCATGAAACTCAGGCGGGAGGGCCGAATGTTTGCTTCACATCACGAGGTCAAGGCTGCCGACAGCAAACAACGTCACGCTCACGATGGCATTGGCATGGAAAAACGCTTGATTGACCCGGGAGAGATCGCCCGGCTCCACTAAGCGGTGCTCGATCACTAGCAGCAAACCGATTGCGGCAATGCCCCCATAATAGATCAATCCAAATTCCGAGTAAAGCTGCGGGAGCAAAAGTAAAGCCAAAAACATCATGGCATGACAAGCGGCTGCTACCCGGAGGGCCGTAGGCACTCCTAACCGAGCGGGGATGCTTCGTAGTCGCATCCGCCGATCAAATTCTACATCTTGGCACGCGTAAATGATATCGAACCCGGCAACCCAGAATAGCACGGCCGTTCCCAACAGCACGGGTGCCCAATCGAACTCGGGCCGCAGTGCAATCCAAGCCGCTACGGGAGCGAGCATGAGAGCGGAGCCAAGCCAAAAATGCGAAAGCAAGGTGAAACGTTTCGTATAGCTGTAAGCAAATAGAAATCCGAGCACGGGCAAGGCCCCCATTAGCGGCCACGGATTTCTGGGAAGGAAAAGCAGAGTACCCGCGATAAATCCCGCGCTGGTAACCACTGTAAACCACGCAACGGTCTTGACGGAAAGTATTCCCCGAGGCAAGTGGCGTCCGGCAGTGCGGGGATTAGCGGCATCCAGTTCCCGGTCCACCAACCGATTGAAAGCCATAGCCGCACTTCGTGCGCAGACCATGCATATCAAAATCCCTAGGAATTCACGCCAGGAAAGAAGGACCGGGGGATCCTCCCGCAGATTGGCACGCCAAGCCATCGCCGCCGAAAGGAGGGCAAATGGCAGAGCGAAAAGCGTGTGGCTGAAGCGAATCATTTCCAAAATATGCCGGATTCGCCTCGCGGCATCGGTGAACCAGCAAGCCGCCCCCATGGCCAGCACTATTCTCCCTCGACTTGCCAGGGTTTAACGAGCTTCTGCGGGACCCCGAGTTGATCGCAGATGCGTCCCACCACAAAATCCACAAGATCTTCGACCCCGCGAGGGTGATGGTAGAATCCCGGCATCGCGGGCAAGACTACAATCCCCGCTCGCGCCGCCTTCCAAAGGTTCTCGAGCTGAATCTCCGACAGCGGCGTCTCGCGAGGAACCACCACCAGTTTACGACCTTCCTTCAAATGGACGGAAGCTGCCCGATGGATGAGGTTACTGGCCATGCCGTGAACAATTGCCGCCACCGAAGTGAGCGAACACGGGCAGATAACCATGCCGTCCGTGCGGAACGAACCGCTTGCGATCGGAGAAAAAAATTGATCAAACGGCCAATAGTGGAATCGTTCGAAGATTTCTTGTAAAACCGCGGGTACCTGCCGATTTCCCTCCGAAGAAGGCCCCTCTGCCGGCGTCGCCTCTGTTGCCGCGGCTAAAATTGAGGAAGAACTCGAGGTTCGCGTCGCCACAGTCCCATCGGGGCACGAATCGGCATTGAACGCTACCATGGACGGCGGCACGGAACGAACTGAAGAGGCTGCCTCGTTACGGCCCCAGCTTTGAGTTTTTAATAGCTCGCCAGCCGGGGGAGGGGTCTCCGGATGATCCTCTGCGTTTTGAAAACGAGCATTGTTCCGAAAGGCCTCGACGCAACTTTCCCAAAAAAGCTTGCGGTCAAATGCAGTCAAGTTTAGTTCGATTCCTAACTCATGATGGAGAACATCGCGGCCGGAGGGACTGATCGTCAGGTGCACCTCGCAACCCGACTGGAGGAGGATCTGCACCAATCGGAGCCCATAAATGGCACCACTAGCCCCCGTGATTGCAACCACAAAAATTCGACTCTTATGTTGGCTCATGGAGGATTATATCAAGACTGATTAAGCCGCAACCGATCTGACGAAACGGTATCTTATCAACTGAATGTGTGAACTTGGCGGCCTGCCGGGATGGGAACCCGCGGTATGCCTTCCGCCTCAAATTCATGGTTTACGGCCGAGGTAAAGCGTCGCTATTCCACCGGTCATCGGCAGCATTTCGACTTGTCCAAGCCCGACTTCCTCCAGCCGCCTGGCAAACGCTGTGCCTTGCTCGAAAAGTCCCACGCTTTCGGGCAAGTATCGGTAGGCTTCGAAGCGATTCCGGGCGAAGAATTGACCGATTCGAGGCAAAACTCGGTTAAAATACCACCGGAAAAGCCTCCCAAAGATCCGATTCTTGGGGAAGGCAAATTCGAGCACGGCGACCTGTCCGCCCCGTGTGCAAACGCGTACCATCTCCGATAGCCCCTGCAAGGGATCGCTGACATTCCGGATGCCAAAAGCCACGCTCACCACTTGAAATGTCCCCGTTGCGAAAGGCAGTTGCTGCGTATCGCCCAAGACCCATTCTATCCAATCCGCGGCCCCATGCCGCCGGGCTTTCCGTTGGGCCAATCGAAGCATGGGTTCGCAGGCATCAAGACCGATGACCACAACCCTTCGGCTGCCTGCCTTCCAGTACGCTAAAGCCAAATCGCCAGTGCCAGTGCAAACATCCAAAATAGGGCCGACAAGCGGCCGAGGTGCTCGCTGTGCGGTCCGACGCCGCCAGGCGATATCCAATCCCGCGGATAGCAGATGATTCAGAAAATCGTATCGGGGGGCAATCTCCGCGAACATCGCCCGAATTCGATCCGCCGATTTGTCGAGCGGCGCACTTGGCTCGGACCGGACAGGTTCACGGATAGTGGTATCCGCGGAGCGATTATTTATATCCGCCGGAAGTTGGCTGACCATTGATTCGGTTCTACGCTTTGCGATTCTCCCACTCCCTCTTTGCTTGATGATTGAAGCTTCCACTTTTCTCGATAACTCGATAACTGAAACGAATTCTCCCGATTTATTTCAAACGCTTGGGCAACGGTTTCATCACGGTTTTCTAGCAGCCTGGAGGCTTCGTCCAAAACCTGCCGAAAGCCTCGCGCATCTGATTTCTGCAAAGGCCTCCGACGATGGCACCCGGCGAGCTTCCGCACAGGCCGCGAAGGATTGGACCAGCCGATTGCGCAATTGTATCAGGATCCAGAAAGATGCGGGCCCGAAAAGATCCGCCGTATTTGCGCTTGTTCGCCTCGAAACGGCCCTTGCGCCGCGCCGCCCGAAGATAATCGCGGCAGTCAGAGAATGAGATAAACCCCCTTCATGACGCGGTAAATCTGGTTTAGCTAAAAACCTACGCAAATCGCTATCGTCCTCCGGGGAGGCACGAAGGACTGCTCGACTTCGCCACCCGGTGACCTTGCCGCAAGCCGACCGCGATGACGCGGAAAACTCCCGGGAATACGGAAAATCCTACGCCAATCCGTAGAATTTGATAGCGTTTTCGGAAAACAGGGCCCGGCGCAGTGCTGCCGGCCGATCCGCCACGATTTGACGCAGTGCGTTGAGCCATTCGGCCAGTGTCGCCACCCGGGTACAAACTGGCCAATCGCTTGCGAAGATCACCCGCTCCGCCCCGAAGACCTCAACACAGTGGTTAACCAGGGGAGCCAGATCTTCCGAAACCCAAGTTTTTTCAGGAGCCCGCGCCACAATGCCGGAAATTTTGCAGATGACATTTTTGCGTTCGGCAAGCCGGGCAACGTCTTTTTTCCACTGCTCGGGATCGTGATCAGGTGGCCGCGTCACACCGGCCGTTTGCCGCCGGGTTTCAGTCATGAACGCCACGGGGTCGCCGTTGCCGCAGTGATCGAGCACGAACCGCGTTTCCGGACATCGATCCACCAATCGGATCGCTTGTTCCAGCAGGCGAGCCGGAAGGCACAAATCGAAAGACCAACCGATTTGCCCTAACAACCTGATGCCGCGGATAAACTCCGGGCTCTCCCAAAGCGTAGCCTGATCGCCGGGCAAGATATGTCGGATTCCTTTCACAAACGGGGAATCCTTGAACCGGAAGACATACTCGCGAAAATCGGGTGCCGCAGGCCGGCCTCCAATCACGGCGGCTACGGTAGGGCTATCACCCTGCTGACAAATCTCGATAACCCACTCGGCCTCTTGGACCAGCATCTCCTCGGCTACCGCAACCTCCATGTACACGGCTTTGACGATTCCCAAGCCGGCAGCCGCCTCCAAATAATCAGACATCAAATAACTTCGGTTCAGCTTCCCGGCGCCGGCAAGCCACGGTAATCGCAGTCGGCTCAGATCCCAGAGGTGTTGATGGGTATCGATAACCGGCTCCGGCGGATCCGGCCCCGCGTCGAGCGAGGCTGCTTGCCCTTGTTGCTCAGCCCCCGGCCCACGTTTGAAACCAAAAGCGTAGCAAGCCACCCCTCCCACTAAAAGGCCGCGCAAGTGCCGCAGCAGTTTTCGTCGAGTCCACACCATACCTCTCTCCGCGGCAAGCAAACATCGAAACCGTATTCTCAACGATATATTCTCATTCTCTTCTTTCCGCCTGCGTTTTATTTTTCCTCCGGAATTCCCAGCTCCGCCAAGGTTTGCCGCAACCAGTGGAGCGATCTTTCAATCATCGGTCCGCCTTGTCCCTCGCATTCAATGCTGAGCACTCCCTGGTAGCCATAGTCCCGCAGTAGCTTCAGGCATTCCCGAATATTCTCGGCGTTAACCCCTTCACCAAGGGCACAGTGGCTCACCGCGATACCGGTTTGCTGCCCCCGCGTGGCCGCCGCAAGCGATTCGGAAACATCCTTGATGTGCACGTGGCTTACCCGGTCAATGAAACAACGCAAAAACTCCGGCGGATCTTGACCTGCGATGAAGGTGTTACCGGTGTCCATGTTCATCCGCAAATAATGACTATCGCAAAATTGCAACATTCGCTCCATAAAATGCGGCTTAGTGGTGAAGTAACCATGGGGCTCGATATTGACAATAACGCGGTGGGCCTCCGCCACCTCCATAATTTGCTCGTAGCTACGACGCATCAGGTCCATGGCTTCTTCGTCGCTGAGTCCCGCCGGGGCTTTGAGCCCATCGGTTGTATCCACGCACGGGCAGCCGATTTGATCGGCCCAAGCAATCGCCTTCATCACGTAAGGTACCCCGCGCAAAGGTCCGTCTTTGCCGGAAAGCGGATACGCCGCATCTACTTGGCTAAACCGTACGCCGTAACTTTCCATTTTGCGTCGGAGGAGGATGGGATCTTCGTACAATGCGACATGCGGCTGATAACCCAGCCCGTGAATCCAGCTTACCCCGTCGATGAGGCCGCATTCGATGTAATGGACATCGTTCTGCTCGGCCCATTGTAAACACTTTTCGAAGCTGAAATACGCCGAATTGAAGGCGTCCGTGTGAAATCCGATCTTCATGACGGATAGTTCTCCTGTCGGATGGTGCTCTGCCACCGTGCCTCAAGAAAACCTCTGCATCATGTTCGCCCCGCCGCGATTTACCAATTCGGCTTTCTTGCTCAAAAAGGTTTTCTTCGCCACCACGAAGTTTGACCGCGACTCCACCCTCTTAGCCGATAAGTCGCGACGGTAAGCTGGTTTATTCAAAGCTTGTTTCGCGGTTCCTTTTCCGCCTGCCAAGCAGCCCACTTGCTTTCAGGGGCCATCGCTAAACCAGCGTGGCAGCCACCTTTTGGACGAAGGCCAGGCACGCGGCCACGTCTTTTTCTAACTCCGGCGAATCGTGCTCGTATTCGATCGACATCACGCCCCGGAACCCCTGCCGGTGCAGCTCCTTGAGCACGGCCTCGTAGTTGGCCTTCCCAGTGCCGAGCGGGACATCCCGAGCTTCCGGCTTACCCCATTCGGCAACGTCTTTGAGATGGAAGGTGATGATACGCCCCTCCATCATCTTGAGGCATTCGACTGGATCCAGCCCGGACCGCACCCAGTGCCCCGTGTCGCAGCATGCGCCGATCCGCGAGCTTCGCCCTTTGCAAACGGCCAGCACATTCTCCGGATGCCAGTAGCGTGAATTCGGTCCCTTCGGGTGGTTATGAACCGCCAAATTGATCGAGAATTCCTGGCACAACTCATCCAACATGGCAAAGGCTTCTGGGGGTGGCTCACTGACCAAGGTTTCCACGCCCATTTCGCGGGCGAAAGCGAAAACTTGCCGGGCACCCTCCGCTTCGCCTCTTAAGTCGGCATAAAAGTTAGGCATGCTTATCCCCAGAGCCGCCATACGGGACTTCATCTCTTGCCGTTTTTCGGCGGAAAGCTTCTCGCTGGTTACCAGCCCCGGTTGATTTGCGTCCAAACGGAGGAAAAAGGCCGGCTCGACCAGCCGAATACCCAGAGCCGCGATTTTTTCGATGGCCTCATAGAAGGAAAATCGCCGAAAGGTGTAAAGCTGACATGCTATCTTCCAACCCAGTTTTTCAAGGGGCGATTGCTCCTGAGCTGCCGCCAAGGCGGCCGATACAAGCCGGCCATTCGCCAGCAGCGCTGTGGCACCCGCGGCCAGCGAGTACTTAAGAATCTCACGACGGCTTATCGACTCACTGGGTGCCCGGTCGTTGCGAACCGAAACTCGGGAGTTGCATGACATGACTATACCTCCGACTTGCTCAACCAAAAGGATGACTGTTTACTCTGTCCACCGCGTTTCTTGCCCGCTCCCCCAACTTGCCAAATCCACCTCAAGCGAAGACAGTCTTAAGGCTACTTTCTGGGGGAGGCGTTGTCAAACCTGTGAAGCCCTTGACGAGGGTGTACTCTTGAAGCCCGGGATGACCGCTGCCGCACAATCCGTTAAAGGTCGGGATCTAACCCCGGATTTTTCCGTGCAGTTAAACGTGGTTGGGAAGTACTTTAGGAAGGATCCGACCCCTCGCTACTTGGCTTTGGCACGACGTCGCCGAGCTGCGAGTTATCCAGCAATTACGGTGCCGCCGGCAAAGGAGGGATGACATGACTTATGCCACCTCTCACAAAGAAGTCAACTGACCCCATATCTCACAAATACCTCAACGGCAGACGGGCAAAGCGGTCGCCTCCGGGCCGCTTCCGGTTGGTTACTCGCCGGGGGTAGGATCTGGGTAAGCTACCGCAACCGCGGCAGTGGGCTTCCTTTGTCGTCGGAAAAAAAGGCTTCCGCCGAGAGGTTCTTTTGCCTTGCCTTGGACCTACAGAAGGCTCTTTCCCCGGAATTGCTCCAGTGCCCGCCGCCCCTTCACCGGTGCAAGATGTGCCAGAAATGCGCGTCTTTTACGGCGTAATCCATCACGGCTCCATCAACTCGCGCGACGAGCGCGCCCGCAACAATCGCGTCGCACTCTGGTCCGGCTTGGCTGTCTAAATTGAAGAACTTCAAGCCAAATCAGCGTCCGCCTCCCCTGCTGAGTGGGGCACAGCGATTGTAAACCCTGAGGCGGTCCTGACCTATCAAGTTCCCATCATGGTCCGACGCGCCTTGAAGGCGAGATTTTTCCTAATCTTTCGCTACAACCGTGTGTTCGTTTACGATTCTGAGCGTGTCCACGACGTTGAAAAACAATTGGTGGAAGAGAGATCCTTCTCGAAACGCGTGGAAAAGTACTCCAGGCATCCAGGTTGAACGATAGGCTTTCACGAGGTCCCCGCTTGTCACTGGTTCCCAAGTTCCCAGGTTCCCAACTTGTACCGATTGGAAACAGGCCGCAGGGGGAATCGAAAGCTCAGAAACGCGGCTTCTCTCCTCTGGCATGCACGGCGTAATGCTCGTGCAGCTCGCCTTCCGCTTGCAGTTATCGAGCACAAGCTCCAAGAAAGGCACAAGCCGCATGAAAGGGAAAGACGCTTTCCTTCTTCTCGCAAGCCTTTCCCCGATCGTGCCTTCGCCCCAAGAGGCCATTATTTTGCGGCCGAAGCCCTCGGCACTCCATCAGCTGTCATCGCCGAAACGAGCTCCCGGAGTTCGGGAAATGGAGAAAGCGCTCGCGGTAAAATCCCCACAAGATGCGCGATCGCCAGACCGTAGTTCGTGATGGGCACCGCTGCCTTTCGGCAGTACCAAATCCGGCTGAGCAATTCTCGAGGATTCCACATGCAGGCCCCACAGTGAATAACAAGCTTAAACGGGGAAAGATCCTCGGGAAAATCGTGCCCCTGCACCGTTTGCCATCTTAGCGGCCCGCCGACCCGTTTCTCTACCCAACGGGGAATCTTTACGCGGCCAATATCCTCTTCAATCGGGTGGTGGCTGCACGCTTCGGCCACAAGGACATGATCACCCGGCCGAAGCCGGTCGAGGGCCATCACGCCGCGCACCAACTCCTCAAGGTCACCCTTTTGCCGGGCATACAGGATCGAAAACCCCGTCAGTGGCACCTCCAGCGGTGTCTGGGCCGCTACTTCGGCAAAGGCTTGCGAGTCGGTTACTACCAAAGCAGGCGGCTCTCGAAGTCGACGCAAGGCATCAGCCAGTTGGTGTTCCTTGACGACCAACGCTACGCGATTTCCATCAAGCAATTCCCGGAGTGTTTGCACTTGCGGTTGGATCAATCGTCCCTTAGGGGCTTCCTTATCGATCGGAACCACCAAGATCACCAGCGAATTTTCCGGGACTAAATCATTGATGATCGGACGGCTTTTCAGCCAGTGTTCCGGGGCAAGAGCCACCAAAGCGTCCCGCACCTGATCGAGCCCTTCCTTCCGAGAAGCCACAGTAAAGACCCAGCGAAGCTCCTGCGATTCAAGCTGCGAGATCACCTCCGGCGATGGCGTGCCCAAATCGGCTTTATTAAAAACGACAAGCACAGGAACCTGACGGTCGCGGAATTCGTCGACAAGCATTTGCTCAAACGGGCCCCACTCGCCCTCGGCAGCCACAATGATGGCGAGGTCGGTACGGTCAAAGATTTTCCGCGTTTTCTCGATTCGGAGCTGTCCCAGGGCCCCTTCGTCGTCAATTCCGGCGGTGTCGATGAAAAGCACCGGTCCCAATGGGAGCAGCTCCATCGGCTTTTCTACCGGATCCGTAGTGGTCCCGGCAATCTCCGAAACCACCGATACTTCCTGTCTTACCAGTGCATTCAGAAGCGATGATTTTCCGGCATTTCGTCGACCGAAAATACCGATGTGTAACCGAAATCCTTTCGAGACCCCACGATACATCCGATGACTAACCTCCTTGGAAACCGCGAAATCTCGCGGCTTCACCCCTAGCCATAAAAAGAGGGCTCTAAGCCTTGCCGATTCAAATCAATAAATCGTAGCCACAAGCACAGAGACTGACGGGTGATTGGACCCCGGAACCAACGGGCTCTAACGAACGTTAAATCAGCACATTCTCTCGAGCCGCTTTCCCATCCGCTAACGGCTCAAGACAAAAAACGATGAGGGCAGCTTGAAAGCACTCATCGCAAGGTTAAAGACTGACAGCATATCGAGACACTAGAAAACACAAAGCACAGACTCGTACCGCTAGTATCGAAAGACCATTTCATTTCGCACTTGACCATATCCGGCAAAACGCTGAGCATACCTCCCTTGATCAGGTAGTGGCTGCATTTGAAACTGCAACTGCATGAGACACTGCATCTTTATCTTTCACCAACGGCATCTCCCGGGTCCCACCCCCGATTTAGCTGACGTCAATACATTTCTCGCATGCCCCCCGATCATCTCCTAATCATCACGCTCGAAAAAAGTATTTGCCGAGGATCAAAAGAACAAATCCCTTTCCTCGCTGGTCTCGATGCGTTTCAGCCGACTGATGAGCTCCTGCTTTCGTCTGCCTTCCGGAAGCTTTTCCAACTCTCGGGCTATCAATTCCTTGCCACGCTGATAAGTCTCCCACGATGCGTAATCGGCCAGATATTCCATCAAGGTTGTCAGCGCATTCGGCGTACAAAAACGCCGGATAAACCCCGGGATCGCAAACTCCATGAATTGTTCCCCGGTACGCCCTAAGCGGTAGCAAGCGGTGCAAAAACTGGGGATATAGCCATCGGTGATGAGCTCGCGGATCACCTCATCGAGCGACCGCAAATCCCCCAACTCGAATTGCTCATTCTCAAGAACTTGGGTATCGGCGGCCCGGCTATATCCCCCAATTTCAATACGGCTACCCGCGTCAATCTGCGAAACACCAAACCCCAAAAGTTCCCGGCGTAAGGGGGCAGGTTCCCGAGCCGTGAGGATCAGCCCCGTATAAGGCACCGCGAGGCGAAGGATGGCAACAAGACGTTTGAACTCCGCATCGGAGACGCGGTACGCCTCGTCTGATTGGACGCCACTTGCTGGCCGCAGCCGCGGAAAGCTGATCGTATGCGGACCCACCGAATAGTGCTTCTGCAAATGAAGCGAATGGGCCACCAAACCCAGCACTTCAAACCGCCAATCATAGAGGCCAAAAAGGGAGCCGATTCCCACGTCATCGGCCCCTGCTTCAATGGCTCGGGCCACGGCGTCCAAACGCCACAGGTAATCCCCCTTACGAGTATGCCGCGGATGACAGCGGGCGTACGTCTCGTGATGATAGGTCTCTTGAAAGATCTGGTAGGTGCCGATTCCCGCGGCCTTCACCGTCCGAAACCCCTCGTGGTCCAGCGGTGCCGCATTGATATTGACGCGGCGGATCTCCCCTCGCGGACGTTTGCAGGCATACACCCGGCGGACGCAGTCGGCAATGAATTCCGGTGAATAAAGGGGATGCTCACCGAAAACCAAAATGAGCCGCTTGTGTCCCCGATCAAGCAAGGCCTCCACTTCCGCGCGAATCTCAATTGGACTTAGCGTGTGACGGCGGGCCGCCGGATTCGAACGCCGAAAACCGCAATAGACGCAATCATTCGTACATTCACTGCCGATATAAAGCGGTGCAAAAAGCACAACCCGATTGCCATACACGGCTTCTTTGAGCCGACGCGCCGCCGCAAAAAGCTCTTCGCAATACTCGGGCTCATCAGCCTGAAGCAAGACGGCAGTTTCTTCAACGCTAAGGGGCTCCTTGGATAAGCTTTTGGCGATCACTTCGCGGAATCGATGCCGATCCACCCTTGTTTTTGAAAGCAATTCGCCGAAATAGTCCTCGTCAATGAAATCGTAACCGCTTCGGCTGAGCTGCTTTGAAATGAATCGAGTTGACATTTTTAACCGCTTTCTTGTTTTCGCCGCAAACCAAAGGATTGCTGAGACTCTTGTCGTATATAAATTTTCTTGCGATCGTTAGCTATCGACCGGTGCCGCCAAAGGTATAAGGGTACTGGGTCTCAATGGAGGTCAACTTCCTCCGGAAAAAAACCTCGGTCGAATGCTGCCCCTTCTTCCCGGTCTCCGCCTCAACCACACCCCACAACGTTGCTGAACCTCGCGAAAATACCCGCCGACAAGCTACACAGTACCAAGGAACCCTCGAATTCTCCAAAGCCTTGGGCGCCTTACAAAGTAACGCGCTAAATCGCTCCCCCTGATAAAGCTCTTGCACATTTCGCAGCTTACGCGAACCGACCATCTCTTGAACGCCTTTACTTCCACATTCGGGCAAAGAAGCTTCCGAAACGGCATCGCACTTCAAAAAAACATCTTTTGCACACTTTTCGTTCCACATCCCGTCAACGAATCATTCACCACCACCCCACTGGCACGAAGACATGCGGTAAATCTCACTCCAAAACGCGAAGCGGTTACGCTGCACTTCAAACGGTCTTCTGACGTCTTTAACCACCGGGCGCACCAAACCTGCCGTTTCCTGCCCCGTGTGCTTCCGGAGCACTCTCACCGTTGACCAGCGGAAGCGTGGGGCACAGAAGCCTCCGTGGCAAGCGACTTATTACGGCGGCGAAAGGCCACCGAGCTACCGGGCCCTTGCCCAATGTACCTGCCGATCGATTCGATCCGGTGCTTTAAACACCGGTAGCAGTCCTCCGGAGATTCGAGGACACAGGCCTTATTGGGATAGATTTCGTAGTACTTCCGGTATTGGGCCGGCGTAAGGTTCGGCATAATCACGTTTGCGCCGCGCTGAAGACCCAGCTCGCGGCCCCGCTGCGGATTCAGCGTCGCTAAAGCCGTCGTTGCCGGGATATTGGCCTCCGGACAAAGTAACCGCGAAAGGGCGATCACCTTATAGGTAGTCAATTCATCATTCGGCACTTGATCCCCGGGCAAAAAGCTTCTCACGGAACACCCGTCGAAGCCGCTCGATTGCCTCGGGCTTTGTGGCAGCAACGCCGCGTTTTGGACAAAGGCACTCAGTCCGATGTAGTCTCCTCTGGAGGATTGCCGTCCTATCCCCGGGGAGTCTTCAACTTCCCGAGCCAAAGGAGTTGCCGGATGCGGGATGTAAGGTCCGCACCCGATCATATCTAAATCCAACTGCGCAAAAAGGAGCAGATCGTTTGCCAAATCCGCGAAAGTCTGCCCCGGCAAACCGATCATCACACCACTCCCGACTTCGTAACCGAGCTGCCTTAGCGCGCCGAGCATTTCAAGCCGATCGCGGCACCATCCATCGGCACGCGGTGGATGGTACCGCGGATAAAGCGCCGGGTGCGAGGTTTCGAACCGTAGAAGATAACGGTCCGCCCCCGCTTCCCGCCAAATCTTTAGTTCATCGTTCGTTCGTTCTCCCAGACTCAATGTGATGGCCAGGCCAAACTCGGCCTTAATTTTTCGAATGATTGCTGCAATCGTCGGGCCATCGAGTTGCAGGTCCTCGCCCGCCTGAAGGACCGCTGTACCGAAACCCAATTGGGCGGCGAGCCGGGCGGCCTCCAAGATCTCCGCCGGACTCATCCGATAACGGGGCAGGCTCGCATTCGGGGCCCTAAGACCGCAGTATGCACACCATCGGACGCAGTAATTGGATATCTCGATCAATCCCCGCAAGTAAACCGCATCGCCGACGAATTGCCGACGAACCGAGTCCGCACGATACCACAATTCCTCCAGGCGTTGAGAATCCCTCTCAACCAGCCAGTGGATCACTTCGCTCGGATTAATTCGTGAAAAGGGCATCTTCGTCGTGCCGCCAAAAAGCTGAGCGCTCTAGAGCACCGCGCGCTGCGACCGGTAGTCTCGAGACGTAAGAATAACAATATTCGTCATATTGGTGCTCAGCCGAGGCGTGAACCATCTTTGAAAACTAAGGAAAGAACAAACTCCCCCGTTTGTTGCATGATTGTTTCTAACCTCGGACGGGCAAGCTTTTTCCCGGTCAAAAGAAATCGCGGGAACATGTGCTTCGCAAAAAAACTACTCGACACCATCTACTGCCGAAATTTCAACGGCCTCGTTCTTCATTTCCTTCCAGCCTTTCCTACACAGATTATAAAGCACCGGGGAAGGAGCGATAAGGCGACGCTTTTTGCCACGAATACGCATCCGGCTTGCCCAACCGGATGCCGAAGCGAGTTCCCGCCGTGCGAGAAATTTCCAACTACTCGTCAATTCTGCCACCGATACTGCCGGCGATTGGTAAAATCCGACAATCCCGACTTGTTGAATCCACAATTTCGATTATCTTGGCTACGATTAACTCGACCGAATTGGTGGCGGTTAGGCTGCGGTTTTGCCCCGCCTGCCGAAATGGTGATGCATCCGTTTTTAAGGAGGGAGCTGAACACGCGTCTTTGACCCAGGAACGTGCAGAAGAGGCAAACGTCTCTAGGGAAAGTGCAGGAATAAGAGGGTTCTTAGCTCTTTCCCCACAGGCATTGATTTGACTTTCGCTCAGAAGCATCGTTTTTAATCGCATGTATTGTGTTTTGTCGCGACTCCACCAAGCCGCTAATGCAAGGGACTGTATCTGTGACCGCTAAACCGAAAGTCTTCATTACGGATTTTGTGACGGATGATTTACACATCGAGCGGGAGGTTTTGGGCTCATTGGCCGACCTTGCCGCCTTGGGCGCCAAATCCGAACGGGAATTATGGGGAAAGGTAGAAGCGGCTTTCGCTCTCATCATTTATCATGCTGTTGAACTTCGTGAACCGACGATAACCCGATTGAATCAGTGCCGAGTCATCGTGCGAGCCGGCGTGGGGTTTGATAATGTCGACATTCAATTCGCCAGGAGCCGGGGAATTCCCGTCGTTAACATTCCGGATTATGGCTCCGAAGAAGTCGCCGACACGGCCTTGGCCATGACCCTGGCTTTGACGCGCGGGGTTCATCTGATGAATTCGCAGCTTCGGGCAGCCGCAGGCCCCTGGAGCTACAAATTGGCCGTTCCCGTCTTTCGGCTGCGTGGAAGGGTCTTCGGAGTAATTGGATTGGGGCGAATTGGCACCGCCGCTGCCCTCCGGGCCAAAGCCCTCGGAATGGAGGTCCTCTTCTATGATCCGTACAAACCCGACGGTTACGATAAGGCCTTAGGCGTCCACCGCGCTGAATCGCTAGAAGAGTTGCTCCCCGAATCTTTTGTGCTGAGTATTCACTGCCCCCTCACTGAAGAGACCCGACACATGATCGATCGCCGAGCCATCGGGCTACTGCCCCGTGGTGCCTACTTGGTAAACACGGCACGGGGGCCCATCGTCGATCAAGGAGCCTTGCTCGAAGGATTGGAGCAGGGTCATTTGGCCGGGGCGGGTTTGGATGTGCTTGAAGAGGAACCTCCACGGGATGATGATCCGTTAATTCGGGCCTGGCGAGATCCGGGGCACCCTGCCCATCATCGCTTGATCCTGAACCCGCATGCAGCTTTCTACTGCGAAGAAGGGTTTCACGAGATGCGGCGTAAGACCGCGGAAGCATGCCGCCGTGCGATCCTCGGCCAACCCCTCCGAAATGTGGTGAACTAATCGCTGCGATTAGGAAAAGCGATTCGAAAGATCGCTTTTTCGTAATGCGGCACCCATTCCCGCGAAAACACCTGGTTTGACTTCGATTGCTCCGCAGTCGATGGAGTGCAGGAGAAGATTGTCAAGAGGACATCGGGAGAAAAATTGTCAAGAGAACATGAGGAGAAAAATTGTCAAGA
>CAKZMM010000069.1 GCA_937128505.1 uncultured Thermogutta sp. | reverse complement strand
TCATTTTGTTAGAGGCTCTTAAGAAGATAGCCTGAAGAAGTAGGGGACTAAGGTTCGTTGAACAAAAGCAGGAACCAAGTGCCAAAAAGCAAGCCTTCAAAATAGCAGTAGCTGAGATTCTGGGACGGGAGGAGACTCATTAATGCCGAATGTGCTCGTCGTAGACGATTCGGCAGTGGATCGCCACCTTGTCGGGCAGTATCTTCGCAATGACGAAGATCTGCATGTGGACTATGCCGTCCACGGTTTAGAGGCACTGGAGAAAATGGCCCACCAAGTGCCGGACGTGGTGGTTACCGACCTCATTATGCCGGAAATGGACGGCTTAGAGCTGGTCGGGGCGGTGCGGGAACGATACCCCTCGGTCCCGATCATTCTGATCAGTTCCCGGGGCAGCGAAGAGATCGTAGTGCAGGCCCTTCAACGCGGTGCCGCAAGCTATGTCCCCAAGCGCTCTTTAGCACGGCGGATGCTGGCAACGGTTCGGAACGTCTTAGCCGTATCGAGTAGCCAGCAGAAACAAGTCCGACTTATGGAGTGCATGACCTGCAACGAATGCACTTTCGAGTTGGAGAATAATTCCGTTCTGATTGCGCCGCTTATTAACTATCTTCAGCAAATTATGGAGAATTTGGGGATTTGCGACGAATGGGAACGCACTCGCGTCGGCGTTGCCCTGGAAGAAGCCCTGGCGAATGCCCTGTATCACGGCAACCTTCAAGTGGGGTCCGAACTTCGCGGGGAAGACGACGAGGCTTATTACCGACTTATCCAAGAACGAATGCGGACCCCGCCGTACTGTAACCGGCGGATTTATGTTCGGGCACGCCTTGCCCGGGACGCTGCCCGCTTTATGATCCGCGATGAAGGCCCCGGGTTTGACCCCAATTCATTGCCGGATCCCACAGACCCGGCAAACCTTGAAAAAGCGAGCGGACGTGGTTTGCTATTAATGAAGACCTTTATGGATGAAGTGATCTATAACGATACGGGCAACGAAGTTACCTTGGTGAAGTACTCAGATCGCAATAAGCCCGCGGAAAGTGAATCTCAGCCATGCTAGCGACGAGACCAATCTATTGCGGTTAGCTCGCACAACTGCGGTATGGATTCTTTAGGTAGCAGACCCGGGTTATTGATCAGTAAACTTCTTCGAATCGAAAAGTTAGGAGTCGCTCCGGATTGAGGGTCGATTGGTAGCCAACATCCCTTTCTCCTTCTTTACTTTTTTCTCCTTTTTGACCGTATTTCCTACTTGCGCTTACTCCCTTTGGTTGCTCGTAAAGAATCCATCCTTTTTTCTGCATGAAGCCGTCCATGGGTAAGGCGGGTTTTCGCTCCAACCCTACGTATTAAACCCCACTAACTCGATAGAAACGATGGCATTTCATTACTACGCCATGCATAAAAAGTCCAAATTGGCTACTATTTCGATTATTTCGGTTATCTTAAAGTGCTGAATCGAGTACGCTGGAATCCCGCGTCCCCAAATTTCGGTGAGGGCTTTCACGCCGCATAGGCGTATCGCGGTGAGAAAGCAGTGAACCCGGGCGCAAATGCCTCAGCCGAGTTCTTTTGATCAGGTTCATCAGCCAACTTGAGACCCGCTGTTTTGAAATCGTGCATTGTCGCTTTAAATCGGTATCGGTTCGTTTCGGCCGCCCCAAATATCCGGATTTGGGTTAAGGACTTTGCCTGGGTTATATCCGGATTTGGCGAGAGGACCGTGCCTGGGTTATATTAGACACCGCACCGATGAGTTACCGATAAGTCAACGGCTCGCCGCCACCGCGAATTCCCGCTGCCACTTTTTTAACCGGGTTACAGGAGACGCATTTATGTCGCGCGAGATATGCCGGATCTTTTCCTGGGTGAATCCTAAAAACGAAGACTTCCCCATCGTCATTTTCCTGTAAGGTTTGGCATTTGCCCTCGGTAGCATTTGGCGGTTTGTCGTCATTCCAATCGCTTGCCTTGCAGGCTTCACGCTGGCGACTATCAAGATCCTCGTGCCGTTTTCGTCTTTCGTAGATCCTTCCCATTTCTTTCCATGGATATTCGATATGCTTTTTTAGGTGATACGAATCGGCCGGGTGCATCCCTGCCGTGGCACGCCCCCCAATGACAAGCGGCAAGCTCCGCATTAGAAACCGGATGCCTGCGATAAAAATCGACATGCTCCAAATGAGGATCTTGGATTGAATTTTTTGCCCACGAAAATTGAGGGCGAACAAGCGCAAAAGCATCAGCAAACCGCTTTTGACTACTCAGAGATTTACTGCGGCAAGTTGGTTAAATGGTATCCCCGCCGTCGGGGCTACCCTCGGCCGCTGGGATGCGCGGCGCGATTAACTCGGCCTAATTCATACCGCCGAGATCATTAATTTACGAGCGAACCCTCTCCGAATTAGAACCTTTCACTTTTATAGCAAGAAGTTCTTGACTAAAATAAATTCGTGGTTTGACGAGTTACTGCCGGTTAGCCACCTGGGTGCCCCCTGCCCTCTGAGTATCCAAGTTCCTGTTGCTTAATGGCCATAAAGGCTGGCTAGTGCGCCGAGGGTAAACCAGGATAAGTCGATCCCCGTCGCGAGTCGGATGCAGCGTAAGACGGAATTGAAACAGAGAACGTGTCATCGCCCACAGATTCGTACGATAAGTACGATAATTCCTACGATAAGCACGCCGAATCGCAAGACAGAAGCACGATAACCAAGCCGCATTGGATTAGAGAAGTAGGACAACCGAGCGGCATTCAACCAAAAACCGCATTTAGCAGCACGATAGCACTTGGCACGTTCGCCCCTTGGAATGCGAGAAGGAGTAAGCCATGCCCCGACGAGACGATCGCCGTCAATTCCTGATGAAAACCCTGGCCGGAGCTGCAGCCGCCGGGTCAGTATACAGCTTAGAGGAGCGGATTCTCTTAGCGGCATTGCAGGAGGGGGCCGATCGGCAGCAAGCTCCGCCACGCGCGGGTGAAGGACTTCCAATGGGGCAGATCAAACATGTGCGAATTAGTCGGCTATTCCTCGGGGGAAACCTCATCGGCGGTTGGGCCCATGCTCGTGATCTGATCTACGTCTCGCGACTTTTCAAGGCGTATAACACGGACGAAAAAGTCTGCGAGACGCTGGCTTTGGCTGAGGCTCACGGCATCAACACGCTCCTCCTGGATCCGAAGTGCCAGGATGTCTTCGTGAAATATCTGAAACACTACGGCAGCAAGATGCAAAGCATGGTCTGCATCTCGCCGAGCGAAGATCCGGAGGCGATGCGTGCCCAAATCCGTTCCGTAATCGATAAAGGAGCCACGTTAGTTTATACCCACGGAGAGGTGACGGACCGGCACGTCATGGCGGGCCGGCTCGATGTGATTGCCAAAGCCCTTGAGCTCATTCGTGCCGAGGGTGTGCCCGCCGGGGTGGGCTCCCACTCGCTCCAGACGCCCATCGCCTGCGAAAAGCACGGGATTGGGCCCGACTATTATGTGAAGACCTTCCACCCGGATCGATACTGGTCGGCCAGCCCGCCGGAAAAACGAGAAGAATGGTGCTGGTACAAGCCGCCCAGCAACGAGTTCGGCGGCTACCACGACAACATCTGGTGTTTGGATTGGCAAAAGACGGCCGAGTTCATGGCCTCGGTTAAGCGCCCGTGGGTAGCTTTCAAAGTGATGGCAGCCGGGGCGATTCATCCGCGGATCGCCTTCTCGTTTGCCTACCGGCACGGTGCCGACTTTATCGTGGCCGGCATGTTCGACTTCCAACTGGCTGAGGACGTGGCCTTGGCCCGGGAAGCCCTCCGCAAAACCGAGGGTCGGACCCGGCCTTGGTACGGCTAATTTTGCTGCGACTAATTAGAGTCTAATTCTGTCACGACTAATTAGATAATTAGAGTCTGATTTTTAGATAATTAGAGTGTGATTTTGGTTACGGCTGATTAGAGCCAATTCTGGTAGGGCTAATTAGACCCTCCCTGCGTTCCATTCGTGTAGAACGAAAAGCCCCGTCGAGGCGAAAGCCCATCTGTCCTCCGGATGAGCGGGGCGGCGTTTCGTCCGGGTAGGGCGAAAACCCCCGTTGAGGGCACGCGCGGTTGTTCGCCCCTTTTCACTTGCCACCCGTTTACCACCCCTCCATGGTGTGCCCTGCGCGATCGCCGGGTAGGTCCGCCGATCATTCGCCGTGTTAGCCGCGCTTCCCACGGGAGGAACTTGTTCAGCACGCCAATTACCCCCAGGAGCCATACGGCAACTCAGTGCGGCGCAGCTCGGCGATGGGAACAACCGTCGCGGTTTGCTCCGCGGGGGAAGCTGACCTAAGCTTTTCAGAAGAGGGACGCCTCGCAATTGCGGCTAAAGGTTTTGGGTACGAAACTCCACCAAGTCGGTGCCGAAGGTTCAGAGATGGCCCAAGGAGTTTTCGGTAAAGTTTGCATCGTTCGAGTAACCCGCAGCATCCAAAAAGCCGTTCGCCGCGGAAAACCTTTCGCCGCTTGCGGAAAAGTACCCGAGGTTTGGGTAGCGGCTCCAGCGCCCTGAGGTGAGCTTTACCGCCTCGAGAAAGTCGCGGCCCTATCGCCTCATATGCGCGGGCACCGCCAGGCGATGCGGCCGACATAGAGTTTGTGCATTGGGGAATGATTAAAAAAGGGTGTTTTGATTTCGGTATGCGTTTACCTTGACAGGCGGCGGCGGTTTAACACAAGAAGTCTCAAAACCGATGGGAGACTTCGAAAGCAACGACGCGTGCTCCTTCTACACGATGCGGTCCAGTGGGGCGGCCATCATTTTGAGCATCGTCCATTTTGAGCATCGTCACGATTTTCAGCATCGTGGCGGGCTATCGCCACGGGTAGCTAACAGGGTTTGCGGTGGAAATGGCAATCATGGCACTCACTAAACTCGAACAGCTTCCCGCGGCTGAGACGGCCGTCACTCCGGAGCTTCCCCTGGAGCGGATTGACCTTACCCCACTGGAAAAGGCATTTTCCGAAATCGACGGTCTTTGGGCAGAATCGGAAGCTTTTGTCATCGCCTTGCTCGATCGTTGGGCAAGGCTCATTCACGAGCTTTGGCTCCGCTTGGAAACGAAGAGTTCACCTGCGCCAATGCCGCGACCGGCAGAAAACCTACCGGCCGTCTTAAGAGGCATGGAGGACCGCTGGAAAAAAGCGATCGCTCGTATGGAGGATTTGATGACCCGGGTCGAAGCCGAGCTCAGAGGCTCGGGGACATCCGTTTCCACGGATTCCTCCGCCGGGCTTGAGGAACTTCGCGGCTTCGCCGAGCAGCTTGCCGAGCTTCGGGAGGAAATCGGTGGGACTTTGGGCGGCATCCACACAGTGCTCAACCATCATTTGCAATCCATCGAAACACAACAAAAGGCTTCCCTCGCACAAAGCGAGGCTTTTCGGCACGAACTTGCGGCGATCCGTCAAACGATGCAACTTTGGCTTGAGCGAGTCGGTACCGGGGCGCCGAGAGCTGATGCCCCGACTTCTGCCCGGAAAACTGCTCGCTCAAACCCGACCCACGACTTGGTGCCGCCAGACCCGGTCGTTCAGGCGGTCGCCGCCCAATTAGAGCTTTTGCAAACGGATCGTTCGCCCTCATAAACGGGGTGGCTGCCCATTTCGGCCCACGCGATCCATTGAATAATCTCGATTGAATCATCTCGAAAGAATTGGCAATTCATACCGGCCGACAGGCCCCGGATGCCGGCAGATGGATGAGCCGAAAAAAGCACCTACAACTGCCGGAATAAACCGCATGAGCATAAAAAGGCACAGAGCCGGCAAAGAGATTTTTTTGGTGAACAGAAGTTAAAGATATTCTTAAGGTGAAGGGGATCCGGCAGGCGGAAAATAGGGGCAGAAAATGCTCAAGGCAATACGTCAACTCCGCAGGAGGGGATGAATTCAAGACAAGCCGGATCGTCCAATCCGAAGGGACAATATCGGTACCTGCACTGAAAAAGTGTAGGCGGATAAGGCGCACAACATCGTTGGAACCCAGAGCCATTTAAAAATCGGGTTGGGTCGCAAGCATGAAGGGTATTTTCGGCGCAGGAAAACTACTTTCGCTCGGACAAGCCGCGAGGTGGATCGCGACTTTAGCCGAGCACCTACCACGGTGGTGCCAACGGGGAGAGGATCGCCGGAAGGCGACGGCCGGCTGTGACCCGAACGAAGTCGGTGCGCCCGGTGAGGAAGCACACAGCCCGACAAACCTGGATGGCTTGGTCCGCCGCCTCCTGAAGCAGGAGCGATACGCACTTCTTTTGCGACCACAAATTGCGGCCCGTTTGCAGCCGGAGCATGTTCGTCAAGCCTTGGAGCAACTCCGGCAAAAAATGTCGCTGATCCCGGAAGGGGAGGTGATCCTTGGCCGCACACGAGAGCCCTCGGCTTGGCAGGATTTCACGGAGCTTGACGAATCGTACCTTGTCGTGGGGCAACCGGTCTTTGTGCCGCGGTGTTACATCGACCGCTACGCCGTGACCAATCGCCAATATCAACAATTCGTCGCTGCCGGCGGATACGAGGAGCCCTCGTTATGGGACGAAGCGATTTGGCCGGCGGTCTGTCAATTTACGGACCAAACGGGTCGGCCCGGCCCACGGTTTTGGCGTCACGGAACATTCGAGGCCGGCAAAGAACATCATCCGGTAGTGGGTGTGAATTGGTACGAAGCTCGGGCGTATGCCCGGTGGGTCGGCAAGCGATTACCCACCGATGCCCAATGGGCAAAAGCAGCTTGCTGGCCGATGCGGTTGCCCGATGGCACGCGGGTGCAGCGGCGGTGGCCCTGGGGCGAAACCAGCGAGAATACCCGCGCCAACACCTGGCACGCGCGGCGCGGGGGTACCATGCCCGTGGATGCCTTCCCCGAAGGGCAAACTGTCGGTGGTGTCTTTCAAATGGTGGGGAATGTCTGGGAATGGACCGAAGACGATTTCACCGGTGTGGGGTTCCCGCAGCCGAGCGTTCTGACCGAAGTACCCATGAAAAGCATCCGCGGTGGAGCCTTCGATACGTACTTTCCCTCGCAGGCCGACTGCTATTTCCAGAGCGCCGAATTGCCCTTGGCCCGCAAGCCCAATATCGGCTTCCGGTTGGCGGTCTTTGCCGAGGAGCTCTGGGCCGAGGACCAAGGGACGGAGGATTTAGCCACGCGAGGATCCCTTCCTTCGACCGAAGGGAGCGTTCGAGCCGGCTCGGCCGATAACTCGGCAATTTCCCGGACCATTTCCCGGACCATAACGATCGCAAGCGGAGAATAAGGCCATGCGTCCCGGGGGAATAACGCCACTTCAATCGCTCCGGCTTGCCGAATACCTCCTGCCGGTTCGCTGCGTGATCTGTGAGGCCGAGAACGTCCGCGACGCCGAGCGATGTCAGCACTGCCGGGCACCGTTGACCTTCGGTCAGTGGCGGGCCGAAAGTGTCGAGATGGTACACCGCGTCGGCTTGCTCGGTGCGCCTGGGGTCGGCAAAACCGTCTACCTTGCGATGCTTCTCGACATCCTCGGACAGCAAGAAGCAGAATTGCAGCTTTTGGCTCGCGGTGCCTTTTCGCTCAATTTGCAGGCTGAGGTCATTCCGGCACTGGCGCGATGCGAGTTTCCTGACCGCACCCCCAAGCTGCCTGAGCTTTGGAATTGGGTGCACTGTCAAGTGCGACGACGGAGGGATCGCCGTCCCTGGGACCTGGTGATTCCGGATCCGGCCGGTGAGGCGCTGGTGGACTCTTTGGAACATCCATTGAATTATCCCGCTTTGACCAACCTTTTTCGCCGGGCTGATGCCGCGATGCTCCTGATCGATGCCGGGCAATTAAGCAGTGGATGCCGCGCCGAAGAGTTGCTGGCTGTCAAACTACTGAGTCAGCTTGCCGAGTTGGCCCCCGCACATCGATCGGGAAAATGCCGGATTCCGACCGCCATCATTCTGACCAAAGCCGATCAATGCGAGGCCGCCCAAGTATCCCCGGCAGGTTTTCTCCGTACCCATGCACCCACGCTTTGGTATCATGCCGAGCGGCGCCTTCTTCGGTACGCGGTGTTTGCCGTACAGATTGTCGGGGGGTGTGCCCTGCGACAACTGCCGCATAATGGCCGAGTCGTCGTTCCGTTGAGGGTGGAGCCGCACGGGGTGCTCGAACCTTTTACGTGGTTAATTGACCATCTCGGCCGAAAATAGCCCCCTCCTCCGGTGGTAGCGCGGAAGGCGGAGTAAAGCACGGAAAGAACCTCGGCACAGGACGTCGGGGCGAACGCTTTTGCCCGGCAGGAGGTGGACCGCAAGGTCGACTGGTTCTCGAGCCTGTCGTCAGACTCAATTCCCCAGCAGGAGCAGAATCGTTTCAAAATAGGAGAAAGCGGAACAAGAGGCAAGAAGCTCTCGCCAAGCGGGGGCAGAATCTCCCGTTCAGGACGTAATAAAAAGATTGTTGCTCTTTTCGATTGCTGTACTTCTATTTCGAGACAATTGTGCTAAGATGGTTCAGGCGGAAGACGGGCCAAAAGGGGGCGGGTTGGCCTGCGGTTCTCCCCGATGGGTAGCCGGATCCACCTGCCGCATCGGGTCGAATGCAGTAATCCGGGCTCCGGAGGTCCTTGGGCCGTGAGACGGTACGTACTCGGATTGGACGAGGCGGGCTACGGGCCGAAGTTGGGACCACTGGTTGTGGCCGCCTCCGTCTGGGAGATTTACGATCCCCACCTGCCGCTTTCGCCCGAGGCCATTCACCACCTCGTTCAAGAGGGGTTCCGCAGGGCCTCAACCGGCAATGGGAAGCACTCGGTCCAGTTCGCCGATTCGAAGCTCCTCTATAAAGCTGGGGGAAGCTTGAGCCGATTGGAGGAAGGCGTCTTTGCCGCCTTGGGTGCCGCCGGATATGCCGCCGATTCTTGGGACTCTCTTTGCTCGGCGGTGCATATTCCGCGGGAAGCCTTCCCCACTTGTGCGCCGTGGTACACCGACTTCGATCCTCGGCTTCCGCTGGCAACCGATCCCGGCAGCCTTGCGGCACGCCGAGATTATCTCCAGCACGCCTTGCACGAGGCAGGGATCAAGGCCTCCGGCGTTTGGTGCCGCTTTCTCTGTGCAAAGCCGTTCAATGAGCTTCTTACCCGGTTTTCCTCGAAAGGGGAGGTCCTTGCCTACTGCTCATTAAGCCTACTGCGAGAGCTTTTGGCGACCCTTGAGCCGGCGGAGGTTCTTATCCTTCTCGATCGGCAAGGCGGACGCCGCTATTATGCGGGAAAGATCGTGCAGTTTTTCCAGGATGGCCGACCCGGATTGGTCAAAGTTTGCCGCGAGACTGTGCAGCGAAGTTGCTATCAGGTAGAGCTCGACGCACGAAGAGTGCACCTGTGGTTCGAGGTACAGGCCGAGCGCTATTTTCCGGTGGCGGCAGCTTCCATGTTCGCCAAGTACCTGCGGGAACTGGCGATGCGCGCCTTTACGGAGTATTGGGCGGCCGCGGTACCGGGGATTCGTGCGACCGCAGGCTACGGAAGGGATGCCTGGCGATTCCTCGCGGAAATCGAGCCGTCCTTCGACCGACTCGGTGTGGACAAATCTTCGGTTTGGCGAAAAAAGTAAACCACGTGTATAGTGCTGGAGAATAGTGCCGGCAATCTCCACAGCTCATCGGTCCGTGTACAACTACTGAACTAAAGGAGGAATGGCTGTGCGACTGTATTTGGTTCGACATGCGTGGGCAGAATCAAGGGATGATGCCCGCTGGCCCGATGATCGTCGTCGCCCCCTCACCAAGGAAGGCCGCAAACGTTTCCGACGCATGATTCGGCTCCTTGCCAAACGCGGGGTCCGACCTCAGTGGATCGCCGCCAGCCCCTACGCTCGATGTCGGGAAAGCGCGCAGATTTGGATCAAGCAGCTCCGCGATTGCCGTCCCCTGTCCCTGTGCGATGCGTTGGCACCGGAGGGGAAACTATCGGAGGTGATCCAATTCACCGAGCAGCAGGGCGCCGGTTTAGAGCATGTGGCATGGGTCGGCCACACCCCCGAATTGCGCGACTTTTTGGCCGTCCTGATCCAGGCTCCCCCCGACCGATTGCACCTGGCGAAAGGGGCGATAGCCTGCGTGGAATTCGATGGGCCCATCCGCGAAGGAGCCGGTCGACTCTTGTGGATCGTGGAAGCAGATTTAGTGGGGGCTTAATAAGGCGGTCCTCGAATAACGCGCGAACCTCTTGACCCGTGCTATTCTAGGGCAATCCTAAACCAAGGGGTTACGCTGCGTTTTGTCTTTCTGCGGTTCGGCGTGCAGCAAAACCTTTGGCAGCAGCCGGGGTTAATAAAATGGGGAAACTTCCCCAAAAGCTCACTAACTGCATAACGTTCTGCCTATTTGTGGAATTTGGCAAAGCGAAAGCTGCCAGAAATTGATCGTGACGAAGCCAAAACCGGCAGAAAGCGATACCGGGATAAATTCATGCGGTGTCACGCCCGATAAATCGGCCGGCTATTCCGCGGCAATAATATTCGGTAATTCGAAGCACCGATCCTCCGATTTTCGGCTGCGCGAGATTTAGGCGCGAATTAACAATAGTATACTACAGGATAACAAAATATTTATTTGACTCTATCGACTGTTTGAGCGTCCCGTTTACGAGAAGTTTGTAGCTTTCCTTTGGCTTGACCGCCATTTCAGCAATTTCGGCGGTCATGGGTAAGTGTGCATAGCTTTCGTCGGTGATCGTTATTGGTTGAACCACGTGCAGCCGCAATTGCACAGTTTCCGTTTTGACTAGTCGACGCCCGTGGTCAGTTTTGAATAGTTGAAGCGCATCCTCCGGGTTTGAATCTCCCTCGGGTTTGAATACTTGAAGCGCATGCTCCGTGTTTGAATAGTTGAAGGGCGTGGTCCCCGAGTTGACCAAAGTACCTGTTTTTCCCCCGAGAGCGGCTCCGTCTGCCCGTCGCAACGTGCATAAAAGTCCGGCCCCCGTGGGGGCGCCACCACCCCAATGCTGACCTCCGCGATAATTTTTATCACCTTTACTGGCCTTTTACGGTCCTGAGCAAGGGGCGAAAAGCCCGCGGGAAAGAGGACGTTATGCAATCCCCTAATTTCAACCCGCAATCGGTTTACAGGGTTATTGGCTTGGTCTCGCTCAGGTTTTACTTGGTCTTGGGAATCTTGACCGCCGGAATCCTAACCGCCGGGCAAGGGTTTTCCCAACAAAGCGAGGCGCATCCCTACGAGGCTCCCGGCCCTCCGAAGCCGGCAAACAAAATCGACGAACTCATCTTCCCCCGTTTGGCTCAGCTCGGCATCCAGCCGGCGAATCCGAGCTCCGATGCGGTCTTTTTACGCAGGGTTTATCTCGATGTGATCGGAACCCTTCCCACTGAGGAGGAGGCCCGATCTTTCTTGGAGGATAAAGATCCCAACAAACGGTCGCGGCTTATCGACCGTCTTTTACAGCGGGAGGAATTTGCGGAGTACTGGGCCCTGAAATGGGGGGATGTCCTACGAATCAAATCCGAGTTTCCCATCAATCTTTGGCCGAATGCCGTGCAGGCTTACGCTCGGTGGGTCGAAGCGTCGATCGCCCAAAACAAACCCTATGATCAGTTTGTCCGCGAATTGCTCACCGCAAGCGGGAGTAATTTCCGGGTGCCGCCGGTGAATTTTTACCGGGCCACTCAGGACCGCAGTCCCGAGGGGTTGGCGCGGACCGTCGCGCTGACCTTCATGGGAACACGGGCGGAGAATTGGCCACCGCAGCGTCTGGCGGACATGGCGGTTTTCTTCTCTCAAATCAGTTACAAAAGCACGGGCGAGTGGAAAGAAGAAATCGTCATGTGGGACCCGATCCACGCGGCAGCCAACGAAGGCCGAAAGCTGCCGGAATTCGGCGTGTTGCCCGACGGAACGAAGGTCCCCCTTACGGAGGAGAAGGATCCCCGGGAAGTTTTTGCCGATTGGTTGATTCGGCCGGAGAACCCGTGGTTTTGCAGAGCAATCGTGAACCGCATTTGGCATTGGCTTTTCGGCCGGGGAATCATCCACGAGCCGGATGACATCCGCCCGGATAATCCCCCTTCCCACCCGGATGTTTTAGCCTTCTTGCAGTACGAGTTAGTGCGCTCGGGATATGATTTGCGACAGCTGTACCGGTTGATCCTTAATTCGCAGACCTATCAACTTTCGCCGATCCCGCGTAGCACAGATCCCCAGGCAGCTACGCATTTTGCCTATTACCCCGTGCGGCGTTTGGACGCTGAGGTATTGATCGATGCGATTTGCCAGATCACTGAAACAGGTGAAGATTATTGGAGTATGATTCCCGAGCCTTACACGATCATCCCCGAGTCGCAGCGCTCCATCGCCCTGAGCGACGGAAGCATTACCAGCACGTTCTTGGAGCTATTTGGGCGGCCGCCTCGGGACACGGGGTATGAGTCGGAACGCATCAATCGAATCACGGCCGGGCAGCGATTGCATCTGCTCAATTCCAGTCATATCTTGCGAAAGCTCGAACAGGGACCCGGGCTAGAGTGGGCCCGCAATACCCGGATCAATTCCGAAAGTATCACCCGGCTTTATCTGACGATACTTTCCCGGTTTCCCACCCCTGACGAGCTGGAGCGGGTGATGCGGTACTCCGGCGGGTCGTCTCGGCGATCCGGCGGCTCGCTCATCGACGTGGCGTGGGCCCTCGTCAATAGCTCGGAATTTTTGTATCGGCATTGAAACGCGCTCTGGAAGCAAATACCCGACTAGGATACGCAAAAGCATGAGGTTGCCTTGATGCCGACTAAGCTGAAACATCTTCCAGGAGCATTCGTTCGAGTTTGTACCCCTTAGCGAAAGTGTTGCCGTTTTGCAAATGTGTTCACGAGGCGGCGCATTCTTCTTGATCAATAGCAATACATGATTCAATACATGATTCTTATCCTGGCACAATCCTGATTTAGGAGATCCAACTGATCCTGACTTAGGAGATCGAACCATGACCCAGCTTGAACTGGCTCAGGTGGTGATGCATGTCGGCGGTGAAGAAGCTGCCAGCGAAGGGGCGAGGACTCTCTCGCGCCGGCTGATGTTGCGGCGGGGGATTTTCGGGCTTTTGGGGCTGAGTCTTGCCCCGCGTTTGGGTTGGGGACATCTGCTCTACGCCCAGCCCAATTCCCAGGCGAAGGCTACGGCGGTCATCCAAATTTGGCTATGGGGCGGGCCAAGCCAGCTCGATACCTTCGACCCGAAACCCAAGGCCGGCTACGATTACTGCGGGCAATTCACCCAGCCCAGCCGCACCAATGTCGACGGTATTTTGATCAACGAACAACTCTCGGAACTAGCCAAGATCGCCGATAAGTACTCGCTGATCCGGAGCATGACTCACGGGATCAATAGTCACGAAACGGCGGCTTATCTGGTTCAAACCGGGCGAATGCCGGGCGATCGGATTGTTTATCCGCATTTAGGGGCGGTCATCACGTATTTTGCCACTCAGCACGAAAATCCGGTTTCACCGAGCTTGATCCCTCCGTATGTGGTTCTCACCGAGCCGCAAGGGCGATTTTCGGAGGCAGGTTTCCTCGGGCCGCGTTACAAGCCTTTTGCCACGGGGGGTGATCCGGCTCGTCAACCCTTCGCCGTTGAAGGAATTATCACCCCGGGAACTACCGAGGCTCAGCAGCGACGGCGACGCGAAATGCTCCAAGAACTGGATACCCTGCGAAAGGCCATGCAGGGTACCCCGCCGATCGAGGAGCTCGTTCAGGCAGAAGAACAAGCCTATGACTTGATCCTCGGCGATAGTGGCAAGGCCTTCGACCCGGCTCAGGAATCCCAGGAAGTCCGCGACCGTTACGGGCGGAGCACGTTCGGCCAATCCTGCCTGGTGGCCCGGCGGCTGGTGGAACGCGGCGTGCGATTCATCACGATCAACTATAAAGGTTGGGATACCCACAAAGAGCACTTCGTGATTATGCGGCGCAAGTTGCCGGAACTAGACCGCGGGTTGGCGGCGCTCATTAGCGATCTGGCGGAACGTGGACTTCTGGAAAGCACCATCGTGTGGTGCAGCGGCGAATTCGGCCGAACGCCAAAAATCGCGTGGGAATCGCCGTGGAATGGCGGGCGGCATCACTGGGGACATTGCTTCTCGGCTTTAGTGGCCGGCGGTGGTTTCAAGGGTGGGCAAGTCGTCGGAGCCTCCGACGAAAAAGGTGAATACGTCAAGGATCGCCCGGTTTATCCCACCGATTTGATCGGCAGCATCTATCAGTTGCTGGGGATCGACCCGACGACAACGCTACGACACCCGCAAGGGCATTTGGTGAAGCTGATTCCCGATAGCAACGACGGCGCACCGAGCGGCGGACTTCTGAAAGAGATTATAGCGTGAGCGGGTTGCTGGCGTTTGAGTCGTTTTTTCCGCTCGGCGATTGGGGCCGCATTTGAGCCCGCTGATTAGATTTGAATCCGCCGATCAAAATCCATTGATCCATGCTTTCGTACCGGGCGGGGCGACTGTGGAATCGCTCCCGAGAAGCCTAGCGGGGCGACCATCCTTTCCTGCCTGCCGCGGTTGCATCATTGTGCATAAAACCTCGCGCCCTAAGACGATGCTTTCCCCGACTGGCGTGGGGCTGCTTCGGGCCGCCAGGCACAAAGCGGCTCGAGCACCGCATTCGGCGATATGCCGGGGGCCACAACTTTTCCGCATAAGCCCGACTCCTTAACGCATTGTATTCCATAGCGTTCTTGATAGGGCACTTTTGATCCACCCCCGCTTTAGCTGTGCTACTTCGTCGAAGAAGCTCGACCACTCGTCGACTAGCGGTGACTGTTTCCCCGTGGTTAAATGCACAAGAGCCCAGATTTTTCGTCCACGTTTTGTCCACATTTCGGAATTTTGTGCACATTTTGGAGCCGGTTCCGGAAGATCTTTTCGCCCTAACCCAATTGCAGGAGATCCAACAATGAGCCAACCGCAATCGCGTCGGGCTTTCGCAGTGGATCTGGCTACCCAAGTTTCGGGGGCAAGCCTGGGATGGATCTTGGCCAACCATTCGCTGGCCCAAGAATCTCCGCCCGCGTTCGCCGGCTCGCCGCCGGTTCGTATCGGAGTGATCGGGGTAGGAGGCCGCGGCACCTATCTGATGCAACTACTTTTGCAAATGGGGGCAGAAGTGCCCGCCGTTTGCGACATTAAGCCAGACCGCTTGGCCCGAGCCACCAAGTTAGTGGCTACCGCTCGGGAAGGACGCACGCCGGCCGGCTACGGCAGCGATCCCTACGACTATCGCCGCATGCTCCAGCGAGACGACTTGGAAGCAGTCCTCGTGGCCACGCCCATGCAGGTGCATGCCGAAATGTCTATCGACGCCATGCGGGCAGGTAAACATGTGCTCAGCGAAGTGTCCGCGGCCATCACCCTCGACGAATGCTGGGGGCTGGTTCATGCCGCGGAAGAAACCGGAAAATTGTATATGCTCGCGGAAAACTGTTGTTATTGGCACCCGGTCATGGCGATCCTCAATATGGTCGGCCGCGGGGTTTTCGGAGAGCTCACCTTCGCCGAATGCGGCTACGTGCACGATTGCCGGGTCATCGCCTTCGAGCCCGACGGTTCCCTCACTTGGCGGGGCGAATTGGCTCGGGACTACCGCGGAAATCTGTATCCGACGCATTCCCTCGGCCCTGTGGCTCAGTGGCTGGGGATTAACCGCGGGGACCGGATGGTCTCGCTGGTGGCGGCCGATACCCGGCATGCCGCCATGAAACATTTTGTGAACAAACGTTTCCCGGAAGGTCATCTCGGCCGAACTCACACGTTCAAAACGGCCGATTCCACCACCGTGCTCATCCGCACCGCGAAGGGCGTGCTGATCGACCTGCGTTACGACACCAAGAGCGCTCGGCCTCATCCGAGCACCGTGTACTACAGCCTCCAGGGGACCACTGCCAGTTACGACTCGCGAATCAACAGCATCTGGATCGAAGGCCGAAGTCCCCGCTATCAATGGGAAGGGTTCGACAAGTACGCTTCCGAGTTTGAGGATCCGCTTTGGACGCAGCATCGTGCCCAAGCGGAGAAGACCGGACATGCCGGCGGAGATTTCTTCGTGCTTTATGCGTTCCTAGAGGCGGTTCGCAGCGGGGGGCCTTCTCCGATTGATGCGTACGATGCGGCAGCCTGGAGCGCGATCATGCCGCTATCCGAACAGTCGTTAAACGAAGGGGGAAAGGTGGTGGAAATCCCGGACTTTACCCGCGGAAAATGGGAATCGCGAATCTAAACTGCTTAAGCAGCCCTTTATGCGCAACTTGCGTAGCCCACTCTTTTTTGCCAAGTTGTGCGAACCGGCAAATCACTTTGGCTGCGGCCGGCGAACTCCCGCGGTAAGGATCAAGGTGCCCCGGTAAGGAATAATTCTTACACCCCCGGAGCATTTTCATTATTTCCGTGCGACGAAGATCATTATTTCCGTGCGACGGAGAGAAGATCTGTATGACCCGCGGAGGGCTAAGCGACGCGGCGCAGTGAGCGTTTTGCGCCCGTTAGATCTACGGTGGCTGCAAGATTACCGGAAGAATCATAAAACTGAACAAATCCGTAGTCTAAAAACCAGATAGCCATCAGATCGCCCGCCCGAAAGCTACGAGCCACCGGCCGTCCGCGATCGGACAGTACTTCCTCACGAATCCGGGAGCTTATCGCGCCCTTTGCCCGCGGAGATTTCTCCGGCCTCTTGGAGCCTGCCATGATGGCGAACTCGGCTCGCACAAGCCGCCGCACCTTTTCGAGATCACGTGCGTCGGACAAACGCTTAGACATTTTGCCTTATCCTCATGTCCGTAAACATTTCCGGAAACAGTTTCCGCATATTTCAGTTTCCGTATCTCCTATTCCTTTTTACTGATCTTATTACTTCTTATTACTGAATCGCGAAACTCCGTGATGCTACAAGGCCTTCAGCCCCGGCGATTAGCCTCAATGCCTTATGTCCCATCCTGGAAAAGTTACAAAAAGACGCTTACCCGTGACGGTTCTAATACGCAGGAGCTATCCTCTTCAGGTAATTAACGGGAGTTATCCACCTCCGATCCACGGAAATAATCCAGATCCACGAAAATAATCCATTCGTGTAATGGAAGTCTTCGGCAATCCATTATTAGCAAGGATGTTCCTTAATTAACAGCACACGAAATACAACCCACCACGATATAACCAAAAAGGACCTGGTGGGACGCATTGGCCGATTGGCCAACGTGACCTGACGTCAGCCATCCCTTCCCATCTTTCGATCGGTCAGTTCCACCCTCATACTCCCGACAAAACCCCATCCTCTCAGGAAAGCCCTCCAGCAGACAGCTTTTGAAAATCATTCCGGCCACGGAAAGCCCATATTCTCACCATGATTCCCAGATCATCTATAACCCCCTAATTATCCAATCTACTGAAGCGGAATCATCAGGGATCACCGGGGGAAGCCACCTTCCTGAAGACGGGGACCCGGCAAGTCAATCGGTCCGCGCGGTGCTCGGCGGTCGGACGATGGCCATGCGGTATGCCGGGGCCAGACGAGATTAAGTCCTGGGGGACAGAGTACCCTGCCCCAAAACCGCGTCAGTTCTGCCGCGGGTCTTGACTACGTAGCTCCTGCAGGTTTCCACCATTTTCATTCGATTGGACCAGCCCTCTTTTACGGATTAGCCGCATCATCCCGACAATTACCGCGGTGCGACGCAGAGGCTGCGAAAATCACTCCCTTTGGAGCGAAGCCCCAAAACGCCAAAACCACCGAAACGCAAGGCGCAGCAATCAGACGCCGTAGCACCCCACATGGGCAAAATCGGCCACTATGGTATTCCTGCCCCCGGTTCCCGCAGCAATTCAAAGAAGCAGCAGCACCTATGTCCAAGCGCCTCAAGATACCGGCTCCTCTCCCTGCCGCAATAACTCGTGCAGCCGCAGCGGGTCACGGCTATCCAAATCGAGAAGTCGGTCCAGCACCTCCTGGGCCAGCTTTTTTTGACCCAAGCTTTGCAGGGTCACAATCAATCCTTTACCGGCCTGAAAAAAGGGTCGATTAGCGGGCCGATCCGCAGGTAACCTCCCCCGCCAAGGACGCTGCGGGATGGCATTCAACCCCAGCTCGAAGGCCCGACCGAAATGAGCCCGGGCCAAACGGATATCCCCTTCCGCAAGCGCGATCTCACCTAGCAGTTGGTGGGCCTCCAAAAGCTGCGGACACTCCTCCAGCAACCACCGCAACTCGTCGGCCGCCAGTTCCGTCTCCCCTGCTTCTAACATCTCATAAACTTCGCGGATATCCTCGGCCCGCTCCCGGACGCACTTGGGAAAAACAAACTCATAAGCTTCTCCGCCCATCACCGGCTGCAATCGGATGGAATCTTGCGAGGCACCTTTCCGCTGAACGCCTCGCCTTCGTCGGCCCGGTTGCTTTGTCCCGTCCCCATTCTCTGCCATACTTCAAAATTTCAAATTGTCTCGGCCTAAAGTCCGCGAGGTTGACTTTGCATCGTCCAAAACTTTTTTATCCCTGACCACCAGCGGCGAGAAACCCAACTGCTTTCTTTCTTTTTTAAGCCTCCGTGTCGTGCGCGACTTTTTGTTGGTTACGGTTTCCCATGCGGGAATCTCGCCATGGGGATCGCGCTCTGCCGACAGATACGCCCCGATTGTACGATCACGGAGCCACGGTGACGAGGTTTCACCCGGGCTTATGGGCCGTCAACAACAGCAAGCTCCCTTCCCGGCCACAGACTGTGGGGGCATCTTATCCTCCCAAAATTTCCGCAATTTTACCAAACTTAATGTGTGGGCTACTCCGGATTTGGTACGAAATAATTACTCGTTCTCCCCCCGTTGGTTAGGGCGAGAGTTTCAGAAAAGCAGCAGGATGAAGCACCGCATGGTCAGAAAATCCTCGCGCTCATTATTGGAAAAGACAAGTGGCCCATGCGTGGGCAAAGCCACCTGGATTAAGCGGTTGCGGCAGCAGCTAGTGGGGTGGTTCGAAACAAACGCCCAGCCTTTTCCGTGGCGAAAGACGAAGGACCCCTACGCGATTTGGGTCAGCGAGGTCATGCTCCAGCAGACTCAGACCACCACGGTTCTCAAATTTTACCCCCGGTTTTTGGCCCGATTTCCGGACGTTGCATCCCTGGCCCATGCCCCCCTGGAGGAAATCCTGAAGCTTTGGGAAGGGCTCGGCTATTATCGCCGAGCGATTCATCTGCATCGGGCGGCCCATCAGATTCTCACGGATTTCGGCGGCCAAATCCCCCGGGAACTCCCCCTGATAGAACGGCTGCCAGGCGTCGGGCGGTATACGGCCCGTGCCATCGCCTCGATTGCCTTCGGGCAAAGAGTACCGGTGTTAGACGGGAACTGCCGCCGCGTATTGGTGCGGCTTATCAACTTCACCGAACCCATCGGGCATAGCCGGACGGATGAGCTTCTTTGGGAGATCGCAGCCCACTGGGTCGATCCGCAGCATCCCGGCGAATTCAACCAGGCGATGATGGAATTGGGATCGCGGGTATGCGTGCCGCGGAATCCTTGCTGCTCGGAGTGCCCCTTGCAACAGCTTTGTCGAGGGCGTCGGCTCGCCGAAGCGGGAAAACTGCCGGTTTCCGCGCCACGCCCGCCGGTCATTAGGCAGCAGGAACTCACCCTGCTGCTTGTCGCAGAGGACCGACTCCTCATGTGGCAGTACGCCGATAAGGAGCGCTGGGGGGGCCTTTGGGACTTCCCGCGGATACCTCTAACGGCGGACAGTCCGCTTTTTGGTGAAGGCAACCCTCCAGCACTTGCCGCCCCCCCTGGGGCGGTAGATCCCCACGGCCTTCGACACGCCTTGCGGCAGCTTTCCGGTTGCCGAAAAAATGCACTTCAACACTTGGGGTCGCAGAATTACTCCGTCACCGTTTACCGCATTAGGGCGGAAGTTTTCTTGCTCCGACTTTCGGCCCGCAAATGCTCCGAGGTTAGCCAACGGATCTCTCGTTGGGCTCCCCACCGAGAAAAGGCGTGGATAAGCCGGCAACACTTGCGCGATTTGGCTCTGACACGTCCGGCCCGAAAGCTCGCCGACGAGCTCGCCCGCCTATTTGAGGGGGAACGACAGGATTGAACCCGCCCCCCCGCTTCTTGCTCAAGCTCGCCCCCGCTTTTCGCCTAAACCCGCCCCAATAGCTCGTCAACTGCCCTTCCGATATCCGGCTGCGACATGAGCCATTCGCCCACCAGAACCGCGTGGATTCCCGCCGCCTCGAGCCGCAACAGATCGGCTCGGGAACGAATCCCGCTTTCGCTCACCACGACCCGATCCGACGGGATTTGTTCCCGCAAATGAAGCGTGTGTTCCAGATCGACTTCGAAGGTCCGCAGATTTCGGTTATTGATGCCCACCAGCTTGACGGGCAAGTCCAAAACCCAAGCAAGGTTCTCCGCCTCGTAGACTTCCACCAAACAGTACATCCCCAGCTCGCCAGCAAGCCGCAGGAGCTCCTCAAGCTGATGCGGCGTGAGACACTCGGCAATCAGCAAAACGGCGTCGGCACCGCTCACCCGGGCCTCGATTACTTGGTACGGCTCGATGATGAAATCCTTCCGCAATACGGGGATCGCCACTTGGGCCCGCACCATGCGGAGATTTTCCAAGCTTCCTTGGAAGTACTTTTCGTCGGTAAGCACACTGAGGCAACTGGCCCCGTGCTTCTGATAGGTGACGGCAATTTGCCCCGGGTCGAAATCAGCCCGAATCAAACCCCGCGACGGACTTGCCTTTTTTACCTCCGCAATCAGCCGAATCGGGCCCGGCGGGGCCAACGGGGCGAAGAAATTGCGCACCGGTGGGGCCGAATCTAACCGAGCCAAAAGCCGCTTCAGCGGTTCTGCCCGAATGCGCTCGGCCACCTCTCGCCGTTTCCAACCGATGATTTCCTCCAGAATACCCGGCACCGCTTAGCTCCACGAAATCCCACTGCAATATTTCACCAGATTTTCCAGGGTTTGCCCCGCCCGACGTCCCCTCCAATCCTCGTGCTGAAGAACTCGCCGTTTGCAACATCCTAAAGCTCAAGCCAAAAAACAAAAAACCACCGGCCCAGGAAAACGGCACCCAAGCTTTCGCGAACACGCAGCTTTTACGCCCCAGCACAGCAACCACAAAAAGCTGCGGCAAAAAAGCAAGGCTAGTCCTGCCCAAGGGGGCAAAATGCCGGCCCCCCGGTACCCCTCCGTTAATCGCTCGAAGCGAGCCAATCGCGACAACCCCCGGTCAATCGAGCCGGATGACCGACAGCGTGCAGGGCGTGTCGTACTTCTGGTTTAGCAGCCCGGGCACAGGCCAATCCATATTGGAAACGATCACCTCGTTGCCGCGGACGATCGCCTCGCAAGGCTGATCCATGCCGCCGTCCAATCCGTCGGTATCGCCATTTTGTGCCAACACCTGAACGCGGCCGTCCAAGCTGATCATATGGATCGCATTGACCTTTGAATCGGCGACGAAAATCAGCTTCCGCGTCCGGTCGTAGAATAAGCCGTCGGCACACTTCATGTGATCGGCCCGGGCAAAAATTTCATTGGCCACCACCTTTCCCTCGCTATCGAAGCGAAGCCGGTGCACAGTGCCATCAGCGAAGTTGCCGATGTACAAATTCCCATCATCGTCGAAGCATAATCCATCCGCCCCCAGCGATAATTCGGTACTGTGGGTCTCGATCGTAGCGATCAAGTGCGGATCATGGATCAGCGGTTCGGCCAATTTGATCACCGCATTTTCCAGATCTTCCAATTTGAAGCGAAATACCCCGCTAATGACGGGCCTCTTTTCGGCGTCGATTTGCGTGTCGCTGACATACAGGTAACCGTCGCGACAAATCACGGCATTGGAAATGCTGAAACCTTCCACGGCCGGCCCGATTTCCCGCGGCATGCCATTTTCCATTTTGATCCGACAGACTCGCGATTTCTGCTTCCCTTCCGCCTGATAATCCGCCAGGAAAAGATCGCCATTTGGAGCCACGCAGATCCCCAGCGCGCCAAAGGGCTTACCGGTTTCCGGATTCGGGGGGAGGTCGAGGAATTTTTCCACCTGATTATCGGGCGTAATCTTCATGAGCACCGGCGGCTGCGATACATCGTTGAAATTCGGGACCGACAAGATGATGCTTCCGTCCGGCAAAAGCGTCATGGCATCGGGGGTGTTGCAGATCTCCTCCGGAAGCCGCACGAAAAGCTCCGCCTTCTTCAGCGGCTTGGCCAAATCCGCCGTCGCCGCCGCCGGCTGGCTTACCGCGCCTGCCCCTGCTGCCCCGGGTACCGCGGCAGAGGGCGCTTCGGCTTCAGGGGCTGACGCTCGCCCGACACCTGCCGCCGGAACCGCCGGCCCAGTGGCGGACGGTTCTTGCGGCCGGGAACATCCCAGGACACCGAGACTTACGACACTTATCAGCCCCGCTAAAAGTCCCGCGACGCAAAAAAACGCTACCGCGTGGGTGATGCGACGCTCGGGCCATCGGCTCATCGTTGGACCTCCCCTGGGAAACTCTATGCCTCCACTTCGAATTGATGTTCGACGGTACACGCGCGGTACTGAGAAACCGATCTGCCGCTAAGTACCACCATTTCTACTACATCATTAAACGTCCGATTGAGCACGGCGGCTTGCGCTTTCAGCTTAAGGGAAGCGGCCGAATCGGAGGCGTTCTGCCAGATGCAGCGGCACACAAGGCTCAATTGTAAGCTCTTGCGTATCTTCGTAATATAAGCTCTTCGTAACATAAGCTGCCAGAGCCGTCAAGCACGCAAGGGGCCTGACCGATCCGCGTTTTCGGAGTGCGAGGCTTGCCGCGGGCTAAACCGCTTTCTGCGACTCTTTGCGCTCCCCTGCGGATCGGGGAGGCCGGCACGCGGGCTAAGCCGCTACCGGCTGCGAGATTATCCTCGCCCCTTGCTTCCCCGTTCTCCATATCCCCTGGAAACAAGCTCGGCCGCGCTTCGATTGTGCATGAGGAGTGTGATACCGGCTGGCTTACAGGCGTGATGAGTGCCGCGGTTTTTGCCGTAAGGCGAAGGGCGAATGCCCCCCAAAAAACTTGTGGAATGCCCCGCACAAAATGTGATGACAAAAGCGGGTTAGAACTTGGCGACGAAGGTGAATCAGAACGTGATGATCAAATCGGTGGCAATGGTGACCTGGTAGTCGCTCGTACCATCGTCAAACGGACGCTCGCCCATCAAATTCGAAGTACCTTCGTACCAATCCCAGCGGATCTCCGGGCGGCAGAGCATGTTCGGGTGCGGCCGCCAGTTGACTCCCCAAGTCACCTCGAAAAAGTCGCCGGCAAAACCCGGCAAAGCCGGCCAACCGTACCCGGGCACCAAGTTCCCCACGCCCGCGATTCGCGCCCCATCGTCGTCACGGAGCCATTCGGTCCGCATCCCCACCGACCACCGCGGATTTAGCTGATAAAGCAGGTACTGATTGATCCCGTACCATTCGGCATCTTGCGGAGCCGGCGTGGCCCAGGATACACCATCGTTCTCCCAGCCCAAATTGTGCACCACAATGTACTGCAATCGGTCGGTCAATTGCCGGCGTACCACCAGGCTGTAAACGAATCGGTCTTGGCGGCCTGCTTCGTCCTGGGGTCCCACCGAAAAAGCATAAGCGACCGACGTGAGTTTGTCGGGACTAGTCCAGCGGAAACCGGCCATCACATCCAGCGAGTCGTTGTTGTCCTCGAACATCATCCAGCCGCGGTGGAAGCCCGCATCCACGCTCAATCCTTGCGACAACTGATAGCTCGCTAGAAGCCCGGTCACCAGTTGGGGCACCGTGTACCCATAGCAATAGGAGTGTGAATAGAAGGGGTTAACCGGGGCCGGAACGGCCTCATAGTCCAGAATCGCGGCAAAATGGCCCAGCTTCACCGTCAGGTAGTTGAACGCTACCTCCAGATAAGCTTGAGGGATCACCAACCCGTAGTATTGCTCCAGACCGTTGATACGGTCTTCCAACCCGTGATTGATCCCGAAGCGAAAATCCGAACCGAAGACCATGTCCACCCGTCCGCCGAGGTCCAGCCCGCAACCGTGGGTCTGCGTCGGCCGATGGGCATAGGCCCAAAGTTGATTCATTTGGTATTCCGCATGACGATCGTTGGTGGCCACGGGGCCGTTAAACCGGCTGCCAGGCTCCTGGGCATTGAAGGTGATCCCTTGCTGGAGCCAACCGCCGACGTCAATTCTCCACGCCTGGAGGCACGGCGACTCAATGAGCTTAAACGGCGGCGTCCCCTCCCCCGCCGCACCACCTACGACACCGCCACACCCACAGGCCCCACAAAGACCCGCCGCACAGGCTCCGGTCGGTTGCTCGCCTCCCGATCCACTCGATTTTGGCCCGGTTGCCGGGGAATTTGTCGGTCGATCGGCGGTGGCAGCACCCTTTGGCGAAACTTCGGCGACTTGGGGCGGCTTAGGCACTGCCGAACCATTCAACGGCTTCGGCCGCGGCAAGTCATCCGCCATATTCGCCCGAGAAGATTCAAAGGGCAGTTTCAAAATGCCCGGAAGTTCGTAAGCCGGATCTGGGGGAAGCGGTTCCGCAACAAGTGCGGTCGGTTGATCCGCGTCGGCGGACCATTCTTCAGCCGCCTGGGCAGAAGAGATCAACTGAATGCGGCTCTCATCGTTCACCTGAATTCCCCCAAGGGACAAAGCCGCACTTGACCCCGGACCCGGCACGACCGGCAATTCTTGCGGTTGAAACGCCTTTGGTCGGTTCCCGGCAAAAGCGATCGGAGCCGATAACCCCAGATTCTGCTCGGCTCTCCGCCGCGGAACGGTTCCACCCCAATCCGTTTCAGGGACGATCTCGTTTGGGCAGGGGGCCAACTCGGCACCGGAACGCGATTCCCGGTTGTTTGCCGCCGCCGATGCGACGCAATCGGCCGCGCTTGCCGCCGGCTGCCGAGTCGCTGTGGCGGACGGGTTAGCCGGAATGCTCACCGCCGATACCGCCTCCGGCGCTTGCCGCGGAGATGCTATACCCCTAGGCACCGGGTGTAAATCGTAATAAGCAGGCACCGAGCGTCTTTCACCGAACCAGAACCGTCCATCCGATGCGGCACTTGGACAGACCGCGTGTATCAACGAGATGGTTGCTGCCACAAACAGCACAAGTCCGCCAAACCAAGGAGACTTTTGGCACTGAGAATCTGTGGAAATTAGATGCAGATTAGCGCAGATTAGTGAGCGCACTGGCCAGATGCAGCAAAATTGAAATTTCCTCGGGCGCATAGAATCCCTCGCGTTGCGTGTTCGCCGATGCGGTCCCTTGACTTGGGGAGAAATGGGCCGAGCCGAATCATCCAATGAAAAATCCGACTGTGCAGGACATTCCGCCCGTTTTACGTGTCTCAACGCACTGCTAAACCGAAGTACGGTTTAATCAAAAAATAATCAAAAAATTCATATGCGCAGGGCATTGCGAATGAACCGCTAATGCTTATCGCCAACACGATTTTTATCGCCCCTATAGCCCCGACCATTCATCACAAAAAGAACTTCCGTTCGATTCTTCGTTGATTGCCCAGTCATCGCGGATTGCTCATATATCTCAATTTATCCAATTCACCGTTAGAAGGGCTAATGTTGGAGCAAAAGGAAAAAGGAAAAAGAGATAAAGTTCGGAGCAAAAGAAAAAGCCAAAGTTGGAGCAAAAGAAAAAGTGGGAGGGAGAGCATCTATTTTAAGGGAAAGCATCTGTTTGAGGGAAACAATCTGTTTGAGGGAAAGAACCTCTCTACGAGCGGCAATCCCGGCGGAGCACTCGGTCGTAGATCTGCGCCAAACGCTCGGCCATCCGGAGATCCGAAAACTCGATTTGCTGTCGCCTTTTAGCGGCCGCCCCCATGCTTTGAGCCAACGACCGGTCGCGCACCAGAAGCGCAATCGCCTGGGCCAAAGCGCGGGGATCACCCGGCGGAACCAACCATCCTTCTACGCCATGGGTAATGGCCTCCGGAGTTCCCTCGACGGCGGTAGCCACCACGGGAAGCCCCGTCGCCATGGCCTCCAAGATCACCATCGGGAGCCCCTCGCCGAAAAGACTGGGCAAAACGAAGATATCCATGGTCGCCAAAGCCCGGGGGACATCCTGGGTAAAGCCGGCCCAGCGGACGGCCCCCTCCAAACCCCGTTGCTTTACCCAACCCAAGACCTGCTCCTGGTAGGCAGTGGATTCGAAGGGGCCAACGGCCAAAAGTTGCACCTTCAATCCCTCTGTGTGTAGAAGGTCAATGGCTTCCAAAAGCACTTCGAGCCCTTTTCGGGGGCGAAAAAGGGCTACCGTTCCGACGACGGGGACCTCGAAGGTTTTGCCGACGGCGTGATCCGGGGCCAGCATCTTCTCGTTTTTCGGCACAGCGTTTATCGGCACGCCGTTATGCACCACCCAAATGCGGGAACAAGGGACGCCGTATTGCCGCAAGTGATTGGCCGTCGGACCAGAGACGGCAACAAATGCATCTACCCATCGCGAGAGCAACCTCTCAAGCCACCAATTCAAGCGGTTTTGCCAGTGGTGCGTTGAATCGTGTCGGGCCGGACTGTGCACGTGATACACTAGCGGCAGTCCCAGCCATCGAGCGGCGAAAAAGGCCACCAGTAGCGCTCGAGGCGTATGGGCATGAAGTAAAGCGGGCCCACGCTCTCGTGCCCATCGGATCAAGGGGTAAACGATGCGTAGGTCCCATCGCGCTCGCATGGGAAGCCGCAAAAGAGGCGAGTTTTGACTGAGTCGTACGTTCGGGAATTTGCCCGGCTTCAGACAGGCAAAATCCACCCCGTAGCCAAACCCCGGTAACCGCAGAGCCAATAGATCCTGGACCCGCTCGGCACCCGAGTAATGCTCGCCGTTAATCACATGAAGGACCGTTTGAAGGCTGCGGGCACAGGGGGCCGGGGTTTCTCCAGGTTGCTCGCCCCCTTGAAGGGCGGCCGTTGCCCATTGCCGATCCGCGAGGGAACAGACCTCGGAATAGCTATCGACTTCGACATGAACCCCGCGAGAATCATCGGCATAAGTGCCGGGAGAATTAATCGAGCAAGAATTCCGACGTTCCGGCTCGATGAAATCGATTCGGGCAGAAACTTGAGCGGACTCTGCGCGCGAGTCAATCGGCTCGATTGGGGGAATCACACTGGGCGAGTTTGTGCCGGAAAGCTTTTCACAACAAGTCATTGGGCGTTTTACCTTCTGTTGCGGGAGGTTATCAGCCTTTCAAAAAGTGGGGCTTGGTAGCGGAGGGGAATACCGGGCCGTAACCGTAGGGGAATCGGTACTTCCGGGGCGGACCGTTTGTGTTTCTGAGGTTGGCCCCGGGCTTCTGCTTTTCGAAGCGGCCCTCTTTCAAAATCGGAGGGCTGTTAAAACTCGAAGGGCTATAAAGTCGGTGGGCGATTACCGGGCAACGCACCGATACGTCGTTCTGGTGGGAGCCGCGATGGTCATGCGACCCCCGCTTGTAAGTTCAGTGGGTCTTCGCCCTGAGCGAACGTTAACCCGTTATCGCGCCGGCCAAGCTCCCGGTGATTTTCCGAAGCGAGGTCCGCTGCCATACGGCAGCAAAACCGACTAATGTTGTGATGATTGCTACATTTTGGGAACCCTCATTCTTTGTGTAAATCTTGGAGGGATTGTGCGGTCTTTTGAACCCTTGCTCCGTTTAAACTCTAGGTCGAAGAGCGTGCGGGGGAGTCGCAAAAGCCGACAATCAAAAAGCCGGCAAAAGGCTTCTTTAGGGGAAAGCGATGGGAAACAGAAGGCACTGAATGGGAAGAGAACGCCCTTAATGGGAATAGAAGGCACTTTTGGGAAAAAATGGAAAAAAACGGGAAATCAGAGGAGGATCGAACGCCATAGGCCATGCGCATTGGCTGCCCGTATTTGTTTGAAATACCGCGCGTCTGCGCCCCGTCCCCATGAAAATGGACAAACGTGGGCTGTGCACCCACTATTTCGGGGGAATGGTTCGTTACTTTGCGTGCGGTAATAGCGCGATTTCACCCGCTTCGAATCTCCCCGCGCCGATTTCATCTGGATTTATCTTGCTGGCGGCGCAATAGGCTCAGCCGTCCCTTTCTTCCAACGGGGGACCCTTCTTCGACAATTGGGGGAACTGTTCTTCAATTGGGGGAACTCTTCCGTCGGATATCCCTCGGATTGTGGGTGAAAAGGTGCTCGGCATTGCACAATCACGCCTTCGCGGGATTAGAAGATCACGCGGGATTAGCAGATTACAAGAGATTGAGCGATTTAGAAGATTGGTGAAAAGCTCATCGGCACCGCGGAACTGACAGATAAAGACAAGGGTATAAACACAAGGGTAGGAATCGATCGGCAGTGATCCCGGGCGATGCCTCGGCATGCGTCGGCCCAATGAAAACCGACCGATAGGTGGAGCCCGGTTGTTATGAGGCAGTCGAACGAAAAATCGGATTGATATGAAGCGGGGTGCGGGGCGGTAAAGCCAATCGCCGATCGTTACCCATCGGAGAAAGCGGAAACAACGGAACCTGTGGTAGAAGTGGAAATGTCGCCAGAGGAGATATCGGCACAAGAGACGGCAATCCCACTTTTCCGCCAAATAGGATATCGTTTGCAATAAATCGCCGGATTGGAGTTTTAAGAAATTTCTGCTTGTTTTATTTCTCTATCCGCGCATGATGCACCGCGGGTTGTCCCCGGCAAAGCACGAGTTTGTATGGCTCATTCAGCAATTCACCGCTAGCAAGAGCTGCACGATCCAACACCCTTTGATTGTTTAGCTGCATTACCTACGTGCGTGAGTAAACTGCACGAGCTATGGTGACAGCTCCCTCGTGACCAAGCCGTAGCCGGCCCCGGTCGATATTCAATGGAGTACCTTGCCGAGGTCCAAAGAATTCGCTACGTTAAAATGTAAGGCGCATGGGCAAATGGAACGGTCCGGTGGTGCAGCAAGCCGGCTCGGCATCCATTTGCGTGGGATCGGACTCAAATCAGGGTAGACCCTACTCTGCCTGGGCCTGAGCGGGCCGTCGCCCGAGGGTGCACCAAATTCGACTCCCCAGGGGGATCCGTTTTTCCCAACGGATCCAGTCAAAATCATTTCCGGTCGCCTTTCGGCCGAAGGCTGAGGAAGTTGACCGTCGGTGGGGATGCGTAAGTTGCTTCGTGGAAGGTAAGTTTTGTTCTGAAAAAAGGTCTTCGCTTTTTATTCAGACGCACAACTTATTTGGACGCACAACCGACCGTGGTGGCGGGCGAGGGATGAAGGCGATACCCGGGAAAGGCGTTTACGTGCAGCCAGCGCCGACGGGAATAACTCCGATGAGGAACAGACCCGTTGAAGGAACAGACCCGCGAGTGCCGCCGGAGCCTCGGCTATCAGTGCCCTCGAAGGAGATCCCCATGTTTTTTGAATTCGGAGGTTTGCTCCGATTTTGCCGTGCGTTGTCACGCGGCGAATTTGTACAATGGTGCATCGTCATTCGATGTCGCCTCATGCAATTTTTCTCCGTGTTGGAGTCCGGTGACCGCGTGTCGTGAATACCGTGATTTCGTATTGCCGTTAAGTGAGTGCGCGTTAACATTCGGCGACGGCGCGTCGGTGTTTGGCGAGTGCGCGTTGGCATTCGGTAACGCCGAAGACGATTCCAGCCGATAGCGGGTCAGTGGCAAGCAGGGTGATTGGAACCAGGGTGATCAGGAAAGGCCCCATTCTCCTCTTCGAGGAGTTCTCGGTTTTATGAGTCGGATGGAAATTTGGTAATAAGCAAACTTAGTACACCGAATCATCAGGGAAGTTCCGCGCTTTAGGAAATAATCGGGGAGGCCGATTTCGTTCCGCCGGCATCCTCTTAAAAAATTAACCGGCATCCTCTTTTAAGAATTAAAAACTCGTACGAGCGGCAATCCGAGGGGTCAAGGGTCACCAAGCTTTCGGGTCTGCCGCCGCGATCTTCAGAAGGAGTTTTAGCCGTGAGTAATCGACGTTTTGTGACCGTCGAGGGTAACGAGGCAACCGCCTACATTGCCCATTTGTGCAACGAGGTGATGGCCATCTATCCGATCACCCCCTCTTCGAGTCTAGGCGAGATGCCCGACGAATGGGCATCGAAAGGCCGAAAGAATATCCTCGGGGTGGTACCGGACGTGGTGGAAATGCAAAGCGAGGCGGGTGCCGCCGGTGCTGTGCATGGTTCTTTGCAGGCAGGAGCTTTGACGAGTACTTTCACTGCCTCCCAAGGCCTCCTGCTCATGATTCCCAATATGTTCAAAATCGCCGGGGAATTGACCTCGACGGTTTTCCATGTGACGGCACGAACTATTGCCACTCATGCCCTCTCCATTTTTGGGGATCATAGCGACGTGATGGCGGTTCGCAACACGGGTTGGGCGCTGCTGGCTTCCAGCTCGGTGCAGGAATCGCAAGACTTGGCCCTCATCGCTTATGCCGCCACGCTGGAATCACGAATCCCGTTTTTGCACTTCTATGATGGCTTCCGCATTTCGCACGAGGTCAATCTTATCGAGCAATTGACCGAGGAGGACGTTCGCGCCATGCTCGACCCGGAAATGATTCGGGCACACCGGCTCCGGGCGATGAATCCCGAACGGCCCGTGCTGCGCGGCACGGCGCAGAACCCCGATGTGTTCTTCCAAGCCCGCGAGGCTTGTAACCCGTTCTATCAGCGCTGCCCGGCGATTGTGCAGAAGGTGATGGATCGGTTCGCGGCCCTAACCGGGCGGCACTATCATCTGTTCGACTACTACGGCGCCCCAGATGCCGATCGGGTGATCGTCATCATGAGCTCCGGATGTGGCGTTGTTGAGGAAACGGTGGACAAACTCAATAGCGAGGGGCAGAAAGTCGGCCTGGTGAAGGTCCGCCTGTATCGGCCTTTTGATGGACGTGTCTTTGTGCAGAGTTTGCCACCCACCGTGCAGACGATCGCGGCGATGGACCGCACCAAGGAACCGGGCTCCCTCGGCGAACCCATGTATTTGGATGTCGTGGCGGCGTTGACGGAGTATTGGGCCGAGCATGCCCCCGGCAAACCGATGCCGCGAGTGATCGGCGGCCGCTACGGACTTTCGTCCAAAGAGTTCACGCCGGCTATGGCCGCGGGAATTTTCGCGGAAATGGCCAAGCCAGCTCCCAAGCGGCATTTCACCGTGGGGATCGTAGACGACGTGACTCATCTGAGTATCGAGTATGATCCGAATTTCTCAACGGAAGCCGCGGATGTAACACGGGCTGTGTTCTTCGGATTGGGGGCGGACGGTACCGTCAGTTCCGTCCGCAACACTTGCAAGATTGTCGGCGAGAATACCCCGCTTTATGCGCAAGCGTACTTCGTGTATGACTCGCGAAAGGCCGGGTCGCTAACGACTTCGCACTTGCGGATTAGCCCGCGACCGATTCGGGGCTCTTATCTGGTGAGCCGGGCAAATTTCGTCGCGTGCCATCAGTTTGTCTTCCTCGATCGGATTGAAATGCTGTCGATGGCGGAACCGGGGGCGATCTTCCTGCTGAATAGCCCCTTTGGACCGGAGGAAGTGTGGGATCATTTGCCCGTCGAAGTTCAGCAGCAGATTATCGACAAAAAGCTCCGCTTTTACGTGGTGGACGCTTACCGAGTTGCGCGGGAAGCGCAGCTTGGTGTGCGCATCAACACGATCATGCAAACCTGCTTTTTCAAGCTCAGTGGGGTACTGCCGCTTGAAGACGCCATCAAGCACATCAAGGAAGGGATTGTTCAGACCTACGGGAAGAAGGGGGGCGGCGTGATCGTGGAACGGAACTTCGCGGCTGTGGATCGCGCGATTGATGCCTTGGCCGAAGTGCCCGTGCCTAAGAACGTGACCTCCACCAAGCGCCGCGTACTACCGGTGCCCGAGACGGCTCCTCCGTTTGTCAAGGACGTCTTGGGGAAGATGATCGCCAATCAGGGCGACGACTTGCCGGTAAGCGCTCTGCCAGTAGACGGCACGTTCCCCACGGGGACGACTCAGTACGAAAAGCGCAGTATCGCGCAGGATATTCCCATCTGGGATCCGGCCATTTGCACTCAGTGCGGCTTTTGTGCCCTGGTTTGCCCCCATGCCTCGATCCGGCTGAAAGTGTATCCGCCCGAAGTGCTGAAAGGGGCTCCAGCCGGCTTCAAGTCCACCGCGTGGCGCGGAAAAGAGTATCCAGGATGGCTTTTCACGGTGCAGGTGGCTCCAGACGATTGCACCGGCTGCGGGCTTTGCGTGGAGGCTTGCCCGGCACGCGATAAACAGGTGGCCAAGCACAAAGCCGTCGATATGCTGCCGAAACTCGAGCATTTGGATCGGGAGCGATTGTGTTGGGACTTCTTCCTGAGGATTCCGGAAGTCGACCGCAGTACCGTCAAGATCGATACGATCAAGGGTTCGCAATTGCTCCAGCCGCTTTTCGAATTTTCCGGGGCGTGTGCTGGCTGCGGGGAGACGCCGTATGTGAAGTTGATTACCCAGCTTTTTGGCGATCGCATGATGATCGCCAATGCGACCGGTTGCTCCTCGATCTACGGCGGCAATTTGCCGTGCACGCCGTATTGCACCAATAGCCAAGGTCACGGGCCGACCTGGAGCAATTCGCTCTTCGAGGATGCTGCGGAATTCGGCTTCGGGTTCCGCTTGGCCGTTGACCAACAGATCCGTTACTGCCACGAGCTGCTCAAAGGCCTTTCCGGCCTCTTAGGGGATGAGCTCGTGCGAGCTCTGATCGAATGCAAGCAGGAAAACGAGCTAGAGATTGAAGAGCAGCGTCGACGGGTTGCGGAACTCAAACGTCGGCTTGCCCAAATCGATCACGAAGATGCCCGGAATTTGCTGGCTTCCGCCGATTATTTGATCCGGCGGAGCATTTGGTCATTCGGCGGTGATGGTTGGGCCTACGATATCGGTTTTGGCGGCCTGGACCACGTGCTGGCGTCGGGGCGGGACATCAACATCTTGGTAATGGACACCGAGGTGTACTCCAATACCGGTGGGCAGTCTTCGAAATCGACGCCACGAGGGGCGGTGGCGAAATTCGCTGCCTCGGGCAAACCAAGCCGCAAGAAGGACCTGGGGCTGATGGCCATCTCGTACGGGAATGTGTTTGTGGGCCAGATCGCTTTGGGAGCCAACCCGCTCCATGCACTGCGGACCACCATCGCGGCCGAATCCTACCGCGGTCCGTCGCTTTTGATCGCCTTGAGTCATTGCATCGGCTGGGGGATCGACATCGTAACGGGCCTAGAGCAGCAAAAAGAGGCGGTGGCTTGCGGCGCTTGGCCGCTTTATCACTACGACCCGAGGGATAAAGAGAAGCCCTTCCATTTGGATAGCAAACCGCCGAAAGGGAGCTTCAAAGACTTCGCCCTCAAACAAGCGCGCTTCGCGATCCTCGCGCGGAGCAAGCCCGAGCGGGCCGAGGAGCTATTTGCCATGGCTCAAGAAGACATTTACGAACGGTGGCGGATTTATGAGATGCTTGCCGAAATGAAAGGAACCGACGGCCGAATGCAGCGGCTCGCCGCGATGGCTGCCGAGACGACTGGCTCGCCAAAGGAGGAAGTAGAAGCATGAGTGTGGATCTATCGACAAAGTATCTGGGTTTCTCGTTGGCCAATCCGATCGTCGTGGCCGCGTGCACTTTGAGCCAAAAAGTGGATAACGTTCGCCGCTTGGAGGCGGCCGGGGCTTCGGCCGTGGTTCTCTATTCGCTATTCGAAGAGCAGATCACCCACGAGCAGGTGGAACTGGCCCGGGTGCATGAGTTCGGCACCGATAGTTTCGCAGAGGCCCTCACTTACTTCCCAGAAGCCGATGATTATCAGGTGGGGCCGGAAAGTTATCTGCGGCATATCGAGCAGGTTAAGCAGGCGGTGAGAATCCCGATCATCGCAAGCTTAAACGGCGTCAGTCGCGGCGGGTGGATTCGTTATGCACGGCTCATGCAGGATGCCGGGGCCGATGCTTTGGAGTTGAACGTGTACTTCATCGCGGCAGATTGCGATATGACCGGCGCCGAGGTCGAGCAGCAGTACTTGGAGCTGGTTCAGGCGGTGGCCGAGTCAGTCAGCATCCCGCTGGCGGTGAAAATCGGTGCCCAATTCAGTTCGCCCGGCAACATGGCTAAACGGCTGGTGGAGGCGGGGGCGAAAGGGCTGGTGCTCTTCAACCGCTTTTTGCAGCCGGATATTAATTTGGAAGCCCTCCAGGTGTGTCCGCATCTGGAGTTGAGCACCCCGTTTGAAAGTTTACTGCCGCTACGCTGGATCGCGATTCTCCGCGGCCGTGTCGATTGTTCGCTAGCCCTCACCAGCGGCGTTCATACGCCACAGGAGTTGATCAAGGGCTTGCTCGTGGGAGCCGACGTGACCATGATCGCCTCGGTCCTGTATCGAAAGGGACCCGGGGAAATCGTCCGGCTTTTGGATGGCCTGCGTCAGTGGATGATCGATAACGAGTACGAATCCGTCGAGCAAATGAAAGGCAGCATGAGCCAGTGCAAGTGTCCCGACCCAGCTGCCTTTGAACGCGGCAACTACATGAAGGCTTTGGTTTCCTACACCGGTCAACCCATTTAGGGTTATTTCCAAAGAGATCTTTGCTGGCTTGCAACCAGCCGATTCACCGCAAAAAAGCGTATCCGATCTACTTCAAGCTCGGAGATCGGCGCGGATATCGCACTCGCGGAGGCCACATCTGACTGTTTCGTTTACGGCCTGGTTTGGCTGTGGATATCACGCACGCGCTGAGGCCAGGGCCATCTTGGGCACCAAACGAATCCTGCTCTAACAGAGGCCGCGGAAGCGTGGTCGACGCGACGGGATCACAATCCGCAAGGGCTACAAGAATGCTGACACCCGCGAAAGCGCGGAGGCTACTTCATTTCCTTCGTGAGGAACTCTGGATTCATTTCCTTCATGAGGAACTTCCGGGACGAAAATGACCCCGCGTAACCCCAGCCGGCACTTTCGCAGGATGGTCCTCAAACCATCTTCCCGGGGCTGAGCCGCGTGAGTGTCGCCCCACGCCCTCGCTCATCGGCATCATTAAAACTCATTTGCGGAACACACCTGGTGGGATCCTGCCGTCGGCAACTCCGGTTTACCCGGCACTACATAGCATCTGGGGTGAACCGTCTTCGCCCGCGGGCACGCCTCAGGGCTTGCATGGCCCCCAACGGGACTTGCCGCAATCCCGAGTCTACACAACATCTTTCGGGACGGGGCTGACCACAAGCGAGGGGGCCAGCTCCACTTCGTCCTGAAGGTCCACGGGTTCATCCGGAGGGGAATCAATTCGCGGTCGCGTGAGCACCAGGTGAGCAATGGTTTCGGCTAATTGATCGGCGGGAGCTGGCTTAGTCAGATAAGCATCGGCACCCGCTTTATACATGGCCCTCTCCTGCCCCATCCGCTGGGTGCCCGTCAGTACAATGACCGGTATGGCGGCCGTCTGTCGGTTGCTTTTCAACCACTGGAGCACCTCCTCGCCCCGCGCAAACGGCATGCTCAAATCCAGCACAATGCAATCGGGCTTCTCGGTGGCGGCGACCCAATAACCTTGAGCCCCCAAATAACAGGGGATCAACTGCATGCCGTAGTTTCGCAAAGCCCTCCCCATCGCTTCGGCGATGTTGGGGTCGTCATCAATACTCAACACACGGATCCGCCGGTTGAGCTCTCCTAATCGTTGGACCCACTCAGGCCGCCCGCTCTCTTTAGGCTCAATCATCGCGTAGGCTCCTTCGTCCAAAGCTTTTCTTGGGCTTGACCCATGCTGCGTTCCTTTGGACGGCCGCTATCCGTACCGATAAGGCCGACTCCGATCCTTGGCACGCTCAGGCGGATTCACCGACCACAGCTTTACCCATCGATAGTCTACAGCTAAGCCCAAAAACAATCTGTAGCCACGATGGCCCACCCAAGCTGCCTGCGGATACCCGCGAAACACTTGCCTTCCTGTACGAGAAGTGTAGGTCACCGAAATATCGGTGGCCAATGCCTTCGGCTAGCCGCCGCTTGGTCGAGGATCGCCACCTGGGCCCGACAGAGCGATAAATCCGCTACGCTCATCACCGGCTGCCAGAGCGGAACAATTCCTTCTTCAGGAAGAGAGCGATGAAGACATCTGTGCCTGGGATCAGTTGACAGCGGGCCACAACCCAACCGGCTTGCTCGGCTTCGGTAAACAGTTGGCTCAACTGTGTCCCGTGGCTCCCGCCACCCAGAAGGGGATATCGCTCGATCACGCACAGGCGGCCAGTCGGGCGGACAACCTCCTTCAAATGTCGCAGATAATCCACACGTTTTTTCTCTTCCAAGTGATGATACACTTGCGAGAAAAACACTAGATCACAAGACTGCGCTTCCAAACCCGTGCTATCGGTGGGGCACAGATATGCTCGGACCTGCGGAAGCTCGGAAAATCGTTTTTTGAGCCTTTCCACGAGATCCTCGCGGATCTCCCCGGCATAGACGACCCCTTCAGCGCCGACGGCCATTGCCAATTTTTCTGTCCAAAAACCATCTCCGGCCCCGATGTCGGCCACAGCATCCCCCGGCCGCACGTCCAATTCTTGCATGACGAAATCGGCTTTTTCACGGTGGGCATAACCGCGTCGACTGATGTTGCCGTATTGAGCCGGATCCGTTACCCGGGTCGAAGCCCACCTCTCGGCCGTCGCGGCTTCTTGCGCCCATGCTGTTCGAGTTGCAAAAACCCCCGCAAAACAGACAACGAGTGTAAGCAACGCAACCTTCGGCGACTGCATAAGACGGCTCCTATACTCCGCGTTTTCCGCCCGATGCGTACCCGGTATTTTTCCCTCCTCCAATTTTTCGCTCCTTCGATGCGATAGTGGCATGCGTTCCCGCCCCGCGATAATCCGAGAAGTTCCTGCGATTTGAACTCGCTCCTACCCGCGTGCGCCCCTACGGTTTTGACCCCAAGAAACCCTGATCCACGTGCTTCATGCGGAGGATGAGTTGTTGCGAATTCGCGCACCGCATGACCTGCTCGCAACCCCTCGTCATTGACGGCGCCAAAAGACTCCGAATTCCCCGCTTTTACACCGCCTGAGGCATTGGAGAAAATTTCCCCCGCGGGCAGTGCAGCAGTCTTCTGTCGATTCAAGATAGCCAACAAAAACTTCGAATCGGACACCTGCCTATGCTCAGCCCACTTCAAATGGTAAATGCGTCGCCACCACTTGGCATCTACGCCCGCAACAAACGTCGCGCTGATGGTTGCGGCAATCATCGTGGGAGCGTTGCCCGGCGGGATCGATCGAACGTGCTTCGCAACGCCTTGGGGGACTATTCAGGGGCTGGAACACTCTTCCGAATCGGGGGCGAGACCCGGCGGCTCCGTCGGCTTGCCTTTCGGCGAATGAATTAACTTTTTAAAGCGGCGGGCCCGCGCTAAATCCGGTATCGGCTTTCGCCGGAAAGGCCTCTGTAAAGCGGCGACGCAAAACTCCTGACGATTAAACTGAAGTTGGCGTGCCTTCACCTGGTTATAACCCCAACTTCGGACCCGCTCCAAATATTCGTCTACCCGCTCGGCCTGAGACCAATCTAATAGCTTCAGCGTCAGAAGCATTCCGCGGATACTCACCAAGCGGTGTTGAACGATCGACTCCACCACTTGCAAAGTGTAGTTGGGAGCCACGTTCATGTCAGCAGCCAGCCAACGCACTTTTCGCAAAAGCCGCCGAGGCACCCCGCTAATCCGCCGCCGTAAATGCGTGAAGCCCGGCTGCGCCAAGATCCGCGGATCCACCTCAGCCGGATCCACCCCCAGCACTTGCTGCTGCCGCTCCAGCAGTGCTTGGCTGGAACCTCCCGGCGCGCAGCCAAGTTCCACCCAGCGAGCCCCGGGCCGAATCGGCAGTTGGCTCCACCGCAACGCCTCCTCCATCTTCAGCCATGCCCGAGAAACGGCTCCTGCTGGCAATTTAAGCGGAATGAGCCCGCCGGGCCACTGGGAGACAAAATCCCTCACCCGATGGATCCCCAGCCACCACCGATCTGGCTCCAACAAGACACAATCCAAAACCCACTCCCCCTTGCGACCACATGCCCACGGGTCACCGGCATCCGGGGCTAGGCTTCCCGGCTGGGGGCACGCGGAGATCACCAGCCGATGGAGCTCCAGTGCCTCGGGCGTTAAGGTAGGCTCGAAGTCGTAATCGCCTACCGGCAAGGGGTCAACCGGCCAGACATGGACACGGGCAATGGGGACGCCAGGGATCATTTTCCATAATTGCTCGATGCGCTCCCGGGGGCTTTGTCCTTCGATCGGCCCCAGAGAAAGTGCCCAAGCACGTCCGAAGACAGCGTTCAGTTCCATTTCGCTTGTCAGCAGACCCGATGCACACTTGAAGGTCAAAAACCCCGGCTTATTGAAAGCCAGTCGCAGCATGGGCCACCGCCGCGCAAGCTCCGCCTTGACAGCCCCCTCGGCTCTCCGTTGGCAAGTGACCAAAATGAAGGCGGACCTCACGACCGATTCAACCATGGCTTGTGCCGACATCAAAAAGGCAAACGATCGCTCTTTCTTCGCGACAAGTTTGGGCCGCTACCGCCCCAATATATCGGGAAATCGGGGTCGGATCACGACATCAATCCAGCGAGTTGGCAAATCTCTAAATGTCAGGGAAAGCCCGATTGTGAGGGAAATCCCGAATGTCATGAAAACCCGAATGTCGGGGAAACCCCGACCAAAAAGCTTCCGCCAGTTCGCAACTTCCCGGTGACAACCGCTTTTGACGGCGGACTAGAAGGAATAGATCGTCCGCGAGTGCAATCGAAGTCTACGTATTGAGTTTGGGAACACTAAACTCCAAGAAGCTGCCTCTAAAATGCTCAAGACCGAATTTCGAAGTCCCGCATAAACACTTTGCAAAGCCGCCTGCCGCCGCAGGGATACACTCGGTCTTGTTTCCCCGGAAAATTCGCGTGGTAAAGGTGAAATATAAGCTCGCGTGTTCGCTCCGACTAAACCGCAAATAAGGCAAACATACGGTAAGTTCCGAGGATCGAGTTTTTGAGGTACTTCGGAGCGCTAGCAGCACGGTTTCAGCCTATCCTTATTCTTCCTTTTCCGCTTCTTTTCTCCTTCAATCCTTCTGCCTTTTCCGATTGTTTACGTCCGCATTTCCTGTTTACTTACTTCCCATTTTTTCCGATGAGTTACTTCCGCATTTGCGATGATTTACTTCCGCATTCCCAAGCCAGCGAAAGCTCGCAGACGCCGCACGGCCTCCCACAGAATCCCCACCGCTTTGTCGATATCATCTTCGGTGGTAAAGCGGCCCAAACCGAAGCGAATTCCTCCCCGCAGCAAATGTTCCGGAAGCCCGAGCGCTTGCAACACGTGACTCGGGCCCGGCGTGCTGGAGCTGCACGCGCTGCCGGGGCTTGCCGCCAAATCGGGAGCACTCAGGAGGAGCGATTCGGCTTCCAGGTAAGGGAAGCTCACGTTCAGGTTATTTGCCAGGCGGAGTTCGGTGCGATCGAGAGCGGGTCCATTTAGATGAACATCCCCGATTTCTTGCCACAATTTCCGGAAAAACAAATCTCGCAGCCGACGTAAGCGCTCCGCTTCGTGTGGGAGCTCTGCCAAGCAGATTTCAATGGCCCGAGCAAACCCCACGATTGCCGGCACATTGAGCGTTCCACTTCGCAGCCCATTTTCGTGTCCGCCACCCCAGATAAGCGGCTCCAAGCGAAGCTGGCGGTTGCTCTGCCGTACATAGAGGCCACCGATCCCTTTAGGGCCATAAAGCTTATGCGCCGAGAAGCTCATCAAATCCACATTCAACTCTTTTAGGCGAATCGGGAGTTTCCCGACCGCTTGAGTGGCATCGCAATGAAATGGAATACCGCGCTCCGAACATAGGCGGCCAATTTCGGCGATTGGCTGAATCACCCCAATTTCGTTGTTCGCCAACATCACCGAGACCAGGCACGTATCCGTCCGCAAAGCGGCCGCAAACTGCTCAAGATCCAGGAGGCCTGCCTCGGCCTCGTTCCACGGCCGTACCGGCAAAAGCGTAATTTCGAATCCCTTCTGGGCCAGCCGCTTGAGCGGATCCAAAACGGCGCGGTGTTCGGTGGCCACGCTGACCACATGTTTCCCACGACAACGCGGCGACTGAGTGACCCCGAAAATCGCCAAATTGTTGCTTTCCGTCGCACCGCTGGTGAAGATAATTTCCCGGGGATCCACCCCGATGGCATGAGCGATGCTCGCCCGAGCCTCTTCCACGGCCTCTTTCGCCGCCGCCCCGTAGCCATGCAAGCTTGCCGGATTCCCGAAGCGATTGCTGAAATAAGGAAGCATGGCCTCTAGAACCCGAGGATCCACCGGGGTGGTGGCGTGGTAATCCAAGTAAACCAGATTATTCATCTGCATATCTGAAGATCAACTCGTCTCTTTCGGATCTCGAAATCAACCTCTCCCTGCCTTCAGCATCCGGTAGCCTCGAGCGGAATGAGTATTGAGCTCAAGGCCAGCTAGAGATCCACCACCGTGCCTTTGCCAACTTCGATTTTGACCATTTCCGATTTCGACCCTTTCCAATTTTGACCACCTCCAATTTCGGCTATTTCCAAGTTCGGCCGTTTGCAATTTTGCTCACTTCCGATTCTGATCATTTCCAATTTTGATGATTTCCGATTTTGGCCATTGCCGAGTTCGATGATTTCCCTGTTTGACGGAACGAATTCCGATTCTGATCACCGCGGATTCCAATCCCGCTTCAACTCTCAATGCGTCGTCAACCAGAGTGAACTTGATTCCGGCTAGCCTCGGTCGCAGCCGGTGCCAATTCCCACCCATTTCAAGTTCAACCCAAAAAATTTTTTTGGGCGAAAAACCACTTTCCTCGCAGCAAAATCTCTAAACCTGTACCAGCAAAACCGGCTCACCGCGGAGGAAATACGGAATGAATTACAGGTGCTTCGCGAAGGATTTCCGCCACCTCCGTCACCGGTTAGTTTCCGCCAAACCACTTGGACCAATTTCTCGTTGCCGTGTAATCTTTGCGGTCCATAACCGGCGGATAAAAATTGGCGGATACCCTGGCGCATGCAATTCAGCGCAGAGATTCAGCGGATACCATTCGGCCGATACAAATCCATTGCGCAGGTGCCCAGCAACGTGCCTTAAGCCGGGCAGCAACCTGCCTTAAGCCAATTGGAATTCTACGGCTTGCCGCCCGGAAGATCACGGGCCAAACTCGCCTGGAAAAGGGAATGGATGGGCTAAGCTATTGCGACGGGTGGAATGATCGCCACCCGGCTAAACAATAAGACTTACGGTTGGCCCACGAGGTTGACCACCGCGTGATAATCGGGTCCCAAGGACCAGGTCGGATCAAGCCTTGCGTTCTCCAAGGCGATGAGCACAGTCTTCAACTCGCCGGCAATTGACCTCAGGACCCGAACGGGAATGGTTGCCGAACTTTGCCCAGCAGCAATAGTGACCTCGCCCGGAAGGGCCTCGTAATCGATTCCCGCCTCCGCCGTTCCACGCACCTTATAGCGAAGCGTCAAGGGACTGTCCGTTGGTCCGGTCCGCCTTACGGTGAATTCGCCCGGCTCGCCGACGCGGGCATAGAGTCGGCTGGCAACCACACTCACGAACACCGGTTCATGCTGCCTAAACTGAATATTTTCGACCGGCCCTACGATTTGCAACTGGGCATGCTCGCGAATGAGTTGCCCGGCCCGAACAAAATTGTCGAAAGTGATACCCACCAACGGGTGCTCGTTGTTGACGCCGGTAAGAATGATCGCCCCCGCCGGGTGGCACGCGATGTTGGAGAAAGAAAAGTTGCGCATCAGCCCGTAGCCGAATCTGTTGCGCTCCCTATTCCAAGTGGAATAGCCGACATCGCAGACAGAGTTCCCCAAGGTGTACTCGTAGCGGAGATTCTTGTAGACGTAGTTCTCGATCATGCCCCCACAATCCTGGATTACCGATGCCAAGCGTTCACCGATCAAAAGATCGTTGTTTTCCATCGTGAAGTCTTTGATTGCCGTATACATCGGCTCCCTCTGACCCGGCCGAAAACTGCCATGGGTCTTCAGCGGCGAACCGGTCATCCAAGTGCCCAAGACGCTGTTGCGCACGCAAACATCGTGCTGGTTATGCCGGTAGCCGATCGCCGTGGCATCGTCGGAGGCCCAAAAGAACACATTGTCTATGAGGAGGTGAGTGGTGCCGTTGCCATCGAACGTCTGGGCCCGCCTTGAGAAGCGCATGCTTTTGAGGTTGTAGAGCGTGGCATCGAAGGATTCGTGGAGGACGGCCGTGCCGGCATCGATGGTGATAAAGTCCTCCAGACGAACGCCGGTCGAGGCCACGGCCCGAAATGCGTCGCCGGTACCGCAGTTGAGCACACCGCGGCCGTACACACGGATGTTTTTCACGCCTTCGGCAAAAAGCGGTCGCTTCAGCACCGCTCCAGGGCTCAGGTAGATCGCCACATTACTTTTCAGGGTTGCACCGCCGAATAAGCCCGGCGGTACCCAGACGGTTCCGCCGCCCGGCCGCGAGGCGGCGGCATCTACTGCCTTCTGCAAGTCTCCGCCGTAATCGGCCAGTTTCAGCACGGAGCTATCCAGTAGGCTCGGAGCGCCATCTTCCAAGGGATCCGCGAAAATGGCCAGCTTATCCTCCCTGAGCACACCCATACGCTCCTCGCCTTCGGAGGCACATTGGTCGATCACGCCCTGCGGCCGCCACAGCAACAATTTCCGCGGAACGGTCAGCGTAAATGTCACCTCCTTTCCGCCGTTGGGCTGCGGTAGACCGTAGCTTTTGGGGCTGAGGACGTAGCCGGCGGTGCCTCCATGCGCCGTGATCTTCACTTCCACCGTCCCCGCGAAGGCAAAATGGGCATAACTAAAATCGAAGTGTTTGGCCACAAAGACCGGTGTGTCATTCACGGTGACCTTGAAGGCATCGCTCTCAGCGGCCCCGGTTTCGCGATAAGGCACGACTGTCGCCGGCGGTGAAGCAAAGGCGGTTACGCTGGCCACCAAAGCGAGTAGCCCGCCACTTACGAATTTGTTCCCCACCTTGTCCATCTCCTGCACTGAAGCATAATGTTCCCCAAGCTATTAGAGGGGTAGTCAACCGCACCACCGGATAACCAAAGCACCGTCCGCCAGCGATTCTTCCTCCGGCAAGCGATCGAACGCCCGGATCGCTTTATCCAACCGCTTGCCAATGCACAGTTTTCCCAAGCACCGTTCGCCGAAACCGGGGCCTTAAAACCCACGGTTTCTCCAGGGCCCAAAGCTATTGAGAATGTGTATCGCCAGCCGGGGCTTTTTCCCGGACTACTTCCGCGCAGTTTCGATCAGCACGCTGATCCCTACGTCGATATACTGTCCGCCACGCGTCTGCCGACAATGCACCGCTAGCGTGTTTTTGCCGGGCCGAATCGCCTTGCGAGCTAAGTCCGGTTTAATCGGTACCAAGATGTAGTTGGTCAAAAAGCCGGTGGTTTTCGCAACTTGAATCCCGTTGATATACACCTCGGCATCCTCGTCATGGTGGAGTTCGAGAACCAATTGCCCGATATCCAGCGCGGACTCCACCTCGAAACTGCGTCGCAACCAGATTTCAGCAGTTTTCCACTCCGTGCGCACCACGCTGCCGGGTGTGCCCTTGGTGCCAAAACCGCCGGGTCCCTCCTGCCACGCCGAGTCATCGAAGTCCGGGGTCATCCAATTCCCCGGCGGTTGTACCGTCGTAAACCGCCAAAGCTGCGGCTGATTTTCTGAAGTGGGCACCAACACCCGAACTTCCGGCGGGGGAAGATACAGCTTGCGAGCCGCTTCGGCCGCACGGCCCAGGTCGATCTTCGCCACCTTGCGGTCATAGGTCATTAGTCCATTCACTTCGATCTCTACATCCGAGGTTTGCGTGTAAATCGCGGCGCAAAGTCCCTGACCAATCAGCGGACGCAGCTTCGTTAGTAGGGCCACGTATGCGTCGGTGAGGGTCTGTTGATCTTTGTAGCCGACATATCCCCAAGCTCCCTCCGGCTTCCAAAGATGCCCCTCCAGCGGCAGCCCCAATCCGCCGAATTCGCCCAGCACCACCGCGCGTTTGGCCTCCAGAGGACGCATCGCCGGTCCCGGGTACTGGTGCATATCCGAGACCTCCCCGCAGCCGTGGTCGTGCCAACCACTCGCCTCGTTCACCAGCCGACTCGGATCATAGCTTTTGACCCAATCGGCAATTTCGCAGGTGTCGTGCTGTCCCCATCCCTCATTGAAGGGAACCCACATGATGATCGAGGGGTGATTGAACCGAGAATCGATCATCGCTTTGAGCTCTTTGCGGAAGTTTGCCCGGCTCTCCTCGTTTCGACCTAAGTCGCCAGATGGCATATCTTGCCAAACGAGCAACCCCAGCCGATCGCACCAATAGTACCAACGTCGCGGCTCATACTTGACGTGCTTTCGCGCCGCGTTCATTCCGTACTTTTTCGTCATCTCGACATCGTAGCGGAGTGCCTCATCGGTCGGTGCCGTATACAGTCCGTCCGGCCACCAACCTTGGTCGAGCGGTCCAAACTGGAAGATCGGTTCACCATTCAGGAAGATACGATTCACCCCTTGATCGTCTTTAGCCACCTCGATCTTCCGCATGCCGAAGTAACTCCGCACTTGATCGACCGCCCGGCCTTCGCAAACGAGCGTCACAATCAGGTTGTACAGCGTCGGATTATCCGGCGACCACAACTTCGGCTCGGGGATCTTCAACGCCAATTTTTCTCCCGGCTTGCCCTCGCCGCTTGAGACGGTACGGTCCGCCAGCATCGCTTTGAGTCGAACAAGCCAGCCACTCGGTGCTTCCACATTGACCCAAAGAGTGCTTTGATCCACATCCGGCACCAACCGCAGCGAGCGAATCGATTGCGCCGGCACCGGCTCCAACCAAACCGTCTGCCAAATCCCGGTAACCGCCGTGTACCAAATCCCATGAGGCTTGAGCACCTGCTTGCCGCGAGGTTGCCAGCCGGTATCCGTCGGATCCCAAACCGCCACGACCAGCTCGTTTTCCCCCGGCCGCAGAGCGTCGGTGATATCGAAACTAAATGGGTCGTAACCGCCGGTGTGCTCCCCAAGGGCCTGGCGATTCAGCCAGACGGTCGTCTTCCAATCAACCGCCTCGAAATGCAGGAGCAATCGCTGCCCTTCAGCCAGCGGCGGAGCCACAAACGTGCGCCGATACCACAGACGTTCTTCCGGGCTCACCGGCCGCATCACCCCACTGAGGGCCGACTCCACACAAAACGGTACAAGAATCTTTCCGTCCCACCGCTCCGGCCAAGCCTGATCGCGCGGAACGATGGCGTAATCCCACAGGCCATTGAGATTGATCCATTCGGCCCGCTCCATCTGAGGGCGCGGATACTCCGGCCAAACCTTGTCCGGCCGAACATCCTTGGCCCAGGGTGTCATAAGCGGACCGGCCGCCGGTTGCCAATCGGCCGCTTTCACCGCCATTTCACAGACACTGGACCATTCACCGATAGGTGACCAGGTCATTACCGCCCAAAGGAAGACAACGACGATCTGCAAAAACGCAACCCTGTCCATCATGCCACAACCTCTCTTCCTCATGTTTTGCAGCCCCTTGATCTTTCCCGTTCACTTACTATCCGTGCCTGCTCGCGTTATTTTCCGACTTTTTTACCGCCGACTCGGCGGCTTGACGCGGCTTCCATCGATACTTCGTTCCGGATTCTACCGATCGATGTCGGACCCGGTAACTGAGCCTCCTTTCACCGGGAGCTCACCCCTTTTATCGGGAAGTTTACTTCACGGATTCAGGGAGCTCCTTCACGAAACCGATCGCACTTACCCTTTTGGGTACGCAATTCCTTTTTAATCTCTCCACGATCTCCACTACTTCTCTCTCCTGTACCTCCACTACCTCCACGAGCTCGACTACCTCGTAGTCACTTAGCCAAAATCCTCTCTCACGACGGAAAGCACAAAAGACAAAGCTTCCAGATTTAAAAAACAAACTCTTCGGCCAGTAGCCGATAACTTCTTATCGACGAACCATCTCCGCCTGTAGCCGCAGCCTGCACGGCACCTCCGAAAGGCCTCCGGCCCTTACCAACCGAGTCGATAAAACGCGCGGAGGATATGCTACTTCCGCGTTTGTAGCCCGTCAATAAATGGCGGAAATCTCGGCTCAAGTCCTCGAAGGCAATGACCCAAAGGCGATGAGACGAAACCTTCGTTCGAAAATAAAAAAGCAGAAAGAAAACAAGGTTCGAAAATAAAAAGCAGAAAGAAAAGAAAAATAAGAGAACTCCGACCGGAAAGGCCAGACGCATCCTCCGAAAGTGGGATCTTCAAAAGGGGCAAGAAGTGCCGCTTGAAAACTTCGCAACAACCGCCCGACCTTCAACCCATTAGCAAACCGCCTGCCTGCTTTCGATCTGGCTATCACGGCAGGCACCGATCTCGGTCACGCCGGCGCACGCCCCCGTCCTACTCATTCCCCTCAGATGGGCAACCCCATTTCGGTCGCATCCACCGATGGCATCAAGAGCCCGTGGCAATCTCCACAAGACGGCAGCGAGCATTCAGGAAGATTTTGCTTCCGTCAAACCGTCGATTTTGGCCGCCAAGATGAAATCGTTTTCTGTCAAGCCGCCGACCGCATGAGTCCAAATTTCAATGCGTACCCACCGGTACCGTTCCAAATGCAGGTCTGGATGGTGATCTTCTTGCTCGGCAATCTCGGCCACCCGGTTCAGAAAATCCATGGCGGCCTTGAAATCGGCAAACCGCCATTGCTTCTGAATGCGACGGTTTTCGTCGATTAAAGTCCATCCCGGCAACTTCCCCAATTGCTGAGCCGCTTGCTCGGGAGGAATCGGCGGTATTCCCCCCTCGCAAGGCCGACACCGCTTTTTGCGCAACTCTGCCGACTCAATGGCTTCCATCCGATGGCTCCTTTTGTGCTGCGGACTGAACCAACACAAAAACTAAAGCGAAGAAAATGCTCCCTTAAAAAGCATTAAGGGAATGCTCCTCACAAAAGAATTCTTCCGGCAGAGGCAATCGGGGGAATAACCTCGGAAGCCAGCGTTTCAGTAACTCAGAATTTACCATCTCAAAAAACACGGCGCGGCTCGGCACCCAACCACTTAAACACAACCCCCCATCCTTCGGCATCCTCATGAGAACGCTCAGCCCTTTTCTTATGAAACCCTTCTCGGTTCTCATGTGAAACTTTTGGGCAACACTTTCCGATTCTCAAGTGAAACGCTGAGATAACTTCTTATAGACTGCTCGACCGTTCCGTTTTGAACCGCTTTACCCTTCTCTTGTCAACTGCTTGATCACTTTCTTATCAACTGCTTGAGCAGTCCCCTATCAACTGCTTGACCACTCTTTTATGAACTGCTTCCCCATCCTCTTGTGTAACGCTTCGGCATTCTCGTTCGATCCGGGCAGACACTGCCCCAAAAGGATCAAAAAGGATTTTGATTACCCCTCACCCCAAAGTCGGCCGAAAAAAGCGCACGAATCGCGGGCACCTTGCCACTTCGGCAGGAGAGAGCCGGCTTTACTCGCCGACCAAACATGCCCGGGTGGCTTCAGGCGGTTTGAGGTGCGCATCCAAAAACCCGAAGATCAATTCCCGGGTTTCGTGCGGCACGCTGTGTCCCCGGCCAGGGACGAAAAAGGCGAAGTTCTCCGGGGCCTTCAGCAACTCATAAACGTCGGCAATCTTCATGACCATCAGTACCCGTTGACGTTGGACGAGCGGATCGCCGTCGTTCAGGGCCGAGACGTCCAAAAATGGCCGAGGTGCGATCAAGGCAATGATCTCGTGCATATCGATCGGCGGCAATTCGCCCCACAGCAAGGCCGCCCGAATGGGTTTGAAATACACGTACCAATGATCCCAAGCCCAAGCTTCAACCGTTGGGTTGTGGCGGAAAAAGGTTGCTCCGCAATTGCACACGCAGGCTTGGATTCTCTCGTCATAAGCGGCCAGAAAAAACGCCCCCTATCCCCCGAGGGAATGCCCCATCACACCGATCCGCGCGAAATCCACCTCCGCGAGGGTTGAAAGCACATCGATCGCAATACTGCGCTCAAGCGTGAATTTGCCGACTGCCGTCCATTCCGGATGCTGCTGATAAAACCGCGTGGTGTCGTAGGAGCCCTCCGGCGGGATCCGCTCGCCGGAGACGAAATGCTCTGGGGTAATCGTCACATAACCGCGGCGGCTCCCAATTCACAGATTTCTAACCACGCGCTTGTCAGAAGCAGTGCGTGCATGAACCACCGCATCGGCCAATCCTCCTTCACCGAGAATGCATCCGGCCTCAAACGACAATGGTTGTCGCCGGGTAACGGCTCGTTCGCTTCCCCTTAACGTCGTTTGTGCCGGAGTAAGATCGTTTGTATCCGCCTCCAATCATGGTTCCCAGACCTTCGGGAAATACTGAATGTGCAATAAGCTCTGGATTAATGACTACTGTGTTTACAGAAATACTTACTTTATAGATTATGTTTATCAGCATCCCGGTATGGGCTGAAAGAAAAATGGTAAGTTTGTTTACAATGAAAATTGCAACTCTTTAGGTAAGAAAGACCGTATGTCTTTATGGAAAGAATGGTTAGGTTTCGAGTTGGTTTAGTCAAAGCCCCGGCATAGCGGGCAATAGCATCCGGATCGCTTTCGGAGATTGAGACAGGGTTGCGATGGAACGAGAGTACTTCAGATTCCCCTTGCTAATTAACATTGGAAAGACGACAAAATAGCCAACGTTTTCCGCACGTGGCAAATTCGTCCAGGGCAAACGGCGGTGCTTCTCGCCCCTCGATCGGCAACTTGCTAGTATCAGACCGCCGTCGTCTGTTCGCCTTTAAACCTGTGCTGAGCAGCAGCAAGCCCAAAGTCTTGCCACGAAACAACATCGAGGCGATAACGCCGAAAGTGCTGCCCCCGAAGGCCAATGTCCCCTTTTCTCCTTAGCTTCACTCGACTCTTTTTGAAGAAGATCGAATCCTGCTGAAGAAGGCAGTCTAAACCGGGGCAGGCCTTTGAGGGGCCGGCTTACCGCCGGCTTTCCATCCCCTGCTTTTCCGTAGGCAAAAGCTTCCGTTAATTCATGCAAATTCCGATCCCGCCATTCCTACCGGCCGTGCCGTTTCGGTCAAGGGTTTCGGAAGGGATTGGAAAAAACCTGGGGCTGCCCTTCAGTGGCAAGCGACTCCCGTCGAGGAGGCGAGCTAAGCTTATTTGGAATTCGTCTGGAATTCGTCGGCTGAAAGCTCTGGCGGTAGGCCGGCGGCAGGTTCGGGCTGCGGTCGGAAGGGCGGCAATCACCAAGGTTTACGACGGATTCCAGGGGATTGAAAGTTCGCGTGCCGTTTGCTTCACAATTCTGCGAGTTCGGGTTATTCTAAAAGGAGGATTAAAATGGCTAGTGTCCTGAGCGGTGCCAGTACGCAAAATCCATTCGCTTGGAGTGAAAAATACAGCGTGGGAATTGCGACCATCGACCGTCAGCATCAGCAACTGCTGAAAATGCTCGAGCAGTTGCAAGAAGCGATGCGGGGCGGCAAAGCCAAGGAAGTGCTCGGAAACATCCTTCAACAATTGACCAACTACACACGGACCCATTTCGCCACCGAGGAAACTTATTTCAATCGACACGACTATCCCGACGCGGAGGTTCATAAGAAACAGCACGCGGAGTTTATTTCGAAGGTCCAAGAGTTCTATTCGGGATTCACCAGCGGCAAAGTTACCCTGACGGTTCAGGTGTTCAACTTCCTGCGCGATTGGGTCGTCCGGCATATCGCAGAAAGCGACAAAAAGTACGGTCCGTTTTTGCGAGAGAAGGGGGCAATTTAGGCAATCGCCTGTTTATCAGCTTATAAGTATAATGAAACTGAAACACCCCACCCGCCTTTGTCAATAGTTGCCTTTGCCAATTGATGG
>CAKZMM010000068.1 GCA_937128505.1 uncultured Thermogutta sp. | reverse complement strand
CGGAGCAGTCGGCAATCGCCCGGTCGTACTCGCCCTTGCGAGCGTAGGCGAGGCCCCGGTTGTTGTACGCCTCGGCGTAATCGGGTTTGAGCCGAATGGCCCGGTTGTAATCGGCAATCGCCCGGTCGTACTGGCCCTTGTTAAGGTGCGCGTTGGCCCGCTCCAGCGCCGCTCTGGCAAGCACGGTGTCTATTAGGGTAAACAGGGGTTCTAGTGGGCCGCCGCCCGCCTGGAAACAGACGCCCATCAGAAGCAGCACAACAATCCCGGCCAACGACACATCTATCGCCAAGCACATACTTTGCCCGCCGCCATCGTGGTACAGACTGTGCATCGCTTGCCCCCCTTACGGCCAAAAAAGCTGCAACTACCTCCTATTTCGTTATTCTGCCAAGAAACCACTTCCAATGCCGCATTCACGCTGCATTGCGCCGGTGCACAACCGTGCAGCTCACACGTGCCCACCGGCGCACAACTGCCGCCTGCAACCGGAAGCCACCGAAACATCCGGCATGGGCCGCACGCCGGCCGCGCAGGCACACGCTCTGCGGGCCGCCGAACCCGTCGCTCGGCGGTGGATATGATACCACGGTTGCCGCCAATCCGGAGGTCCACGGACTACTAGTTAGTGTACCCTGTTTCCCGAACAAAGCAATAGCCGGGCGGGCGCCGGCGCGGATGCGGCGGTGCAGCGTGCAAGAACTGCACCTGTGCGGCGGCTGCCCCAGCGAGTTCGTCCCGCCACCAGCCACCGTAGCTGGCCCCCACAGGGCGCGAACCGGGTCCGTGCCAGGCTTTGCATCAAAAGGGGCACCGCCTGTTGTTTCAGGCCGACGCAGGAAGCGAACATGAACCGTTTGCGTTGCAACTCCGCTGGTTTATATCTTGGCTTCCACAGGGTGTTCTGTAAGCCCAGCCAAAGAACCAACCAAAGCGCAAAGCTCACATGACGCCACTATTAGCAACGGTGATCTTTGCCACATAGCAACCGCGGATTGCGAGACCGTTGCTTAGCCCTTATACTTTTAAACCCGAACTTTTTTGGGTTGATGTACTTAGGGATAGGTCTCTTTAGGCACGCTTGGCGAGGGTACCGATAACACGATGAAAGCCGCCGTTCTGGAAAGGTTAGGAAATCTTCGGGTGCAAGAAGTCCCCGATCCCGAGCTGGATCCGGACTCTGCTTTAGTGCGGGTGGAAGCGGTAGCGATCTGTGGATCAGATATCCGCATCTTTCATCACGGCAATCCCCGCGTGCAGCCGCCGGCGATAATCGGTCACGAAATCGCCGGGGTGGTGGTCGATGTGGGGAAAAATGTCACACGGGTCAAGCCCGGGAACCGGGTCGCGATCGGTGCCGATGTGCCGTGCGGCCAATGTCCTTGGTGCCGCAACGGCTTGGGCAATAACTGCCGCATCAATTATGCAATCGGCTACCAAATTCCCGGCGGCTTCGCCCAATTTATTAAGCTCCCCAAGTTGGTGCTGGACGAAGGACCGGTCACCCCATTCGGGGATTCCTTGAGTTTCGCGGAAGCCGCGTTGGCCGAACCACTCGGGTGCGTGATCCACGGTTTAGAACTAGCCCAAATGGGGTTGGGCAAAACCGTGGTGATTATCGGGTTAGGTCCCGTGGGATGCATGCTGATCGAGGTGGCTCGCCTCATGGGGGCAGGAAAAATTATTGCGGCCCAACGAAGCCGCCGTAGGTTGGAAATGGCCCGCGCCTTCGGGGCCGACGTTTACGTGGCGACCGAAGAGGAGGACCTGGTGTCGCGATGCCTCGCGGAAACCGGCGGAGAAGGGGCCGATGTGGTCATGACCGCCTGTGGAGCGGTTGAAGCCCACGAGCAAGCCATTGAAATGGTGGCCCATCGCGGTGTAGTGAATCTTTTCGGTGGATTACCGAAGACGGCCCGCCCGATGAGCGTCCTTTCCAACACAATTCATTACAAAGAATGTTTTGTGACGGGGTCTCATGGGTGCGTGCCGCGGCATCATGAGATGGCGGTACGGTTGCTGGAATCAGGCCGAATCCGCGTTAAAGAATTGATCAGCCATCATTTTTCGCTCGACCAGATCGAAAAAGCCTTCTCGGTGGCGGAGTCGCGGGAGGGTATGAAGGTCGTCATCCATCCAAACGGATAAAGCCCACGGCCGAGTGCGTGGCTTGCACCTCGATATTCGGCAGTTAATCGGATCCTCGATTACGAAAAGCACGCTTCAGCCTATCCAGAAGAAGTGCTCGGCTCCACGACGGCGGCTTCTTGCCTACGTCACGCCATCTCGGTCAATCCTGCTAAACTGCTCCGTGGAAGCGTCGGATTATGTCCCAGGCTTCCTGCGGAGTTTCGGCATATTGAATTAGATCCAAATCCTCGTCGTCGATCACCCCCTCATCCGCCAAAAAATGAAAATCGATCGCTTTGCTCCAATACTCTCGGCCGAAAAGAATTATCGGAATTTCCTGCATCCGGCGGGTTTGGCGAAGGGTGAGCGCGTCGAACAACTCATCGATTGTGCCAAACCCCCCGGGGAACACCACCAGAGCTTTCGCCCGAAGCAGAAAATGGAATTTCCGCATCGCGAAGTAATGAAACTGAAAGCAAAGCTCGGGGGTTACATAAGGATTGGGAAGTTGTTCGTGAGGTAAACGGATGTTCAGACCTGCCGATTTTGCGCCTACGTCGTACGCTCCACGATTTGCTGCCTCCATGATCCCCGGCCCACCACCGGTGACAATAATATAATCGCATTGATTGTTTTTTTTGCATTCCTCACAAACCAAACGAGCGAATGCACGAGCCAAGTCATAATAAGGCGACTTGGCGTAAAGGCGTTCCGCCCGCGCCACTGCCCGCTGCCGCCGTGGATCGTTAGGAGTTTCCGCCAAGCGTGCCCGCGCTAGTTCCAGATTTCGACGCGCTTGGGCCGGCTCCACGATTCGAGCCCCTCCAAATACCACAATCGTCGAACGAACATTGTGTTCCTGAAAAATGATTTCGGTCTTCAGCAATTCCAGCTCCATCCGCGTCGGCCGCAGACGAGGATCGTTTAATAGCTCGACATCGCGATAAGCCACACGGTAACTCGGCGATTGCAAAATCCGCTCGAGATTTCGACGCCGTTCCGCCTCGTCATCCGAATGGGAATTCACCGGAACCGCTTGAGCCATTCATGAGCCTCCAGAAAATTGTGGGGCCACGATCCCTCATGGCCGAAAACCAATGGAAACTTATCGCCAAAAACAGGGTGAGACCGGCGGACTTCATACGCGTTGCGCGCCATTGAAAAACCCGCTTAAATGGGGCAACTTTTTAAGGGAAGTATTATTCGGAAACCTCAAACGTCTCGTTGAACTTCCAAAACTTATCTCACTTAACTTCAATACTTATCAACCTTTTTATTTCTTTTCGCCCGCCTGAGCCACTGCAATCATTCGCCGACCGGTTCGGTTCAATCACAACGAGTTCATCGCTTCGTGGTTTAACTTGGAAAAGCGATTTTCTAACGCAACTCGCTGTTTTTCGGGAGGAAGGCGTCTGCCCGAATACCTATGTCCGTGAAAAGCGGCAATATCACTTATTATAATCAAGATGATGGCAGTCTAAGTGAAAACAAGCGGGGAAGGGGGTGAATCTGATTGTGGTCCCGAAGAAAAAGCAAACCAAAGGGCGAAGAAAGAGGAAAGAGAATCGTAAGTTCCAATTGCTAGGGAAGAGGGTGAATATCGGCCCAAACGATCTAGATTTTTCCCAAACTTTTTTGAGGGTTAGATTACCACACGACGTTCTGAGATCAATTTGGATTAATCGCTCCAGATGTCAAATTCAGTTGAGCGCTTCTTAACCTAATTGTCATCAATTCGGTAATCACAATTTTGTTAGCTCTAAAAAGCGTGTACTCATACCGTTAGCCTCTTTTGTCGATCCATTCCTGAAATCATGATTTTAGTATTGATCATAACTATCAAGGATGGTGTCGTCGGACACACAAGCAAGACGGGCAGGGTAACCCCCAGTGCATGAGCAGGGCGAAGACGCTCATCGCGATAGCCTCTCCTCCTGTGCAGGTAACCGCGGTGCATGAGTAGCGCGAACTGCGGAACGAACGACAGCGGCTAAGTGTCAACGCTAATACGCTCCACAAGTTGGAGTAAGAGTGCCGAACTTGGGATCAAGCTCAAATCGTGATCAAAAAGTCGAACCCAGCTCTACGAGCAAGGACCGCCGACGCAATGTGAACAGGAATACTTTACTCTTGTCCTAACTCAAGTGCGCGCCTCAGAAAACTGCTTGCAGAATCGGCTCGACGACAACCGAAGCAAAGACCCCTATCGAAAACCAAGGCAAAAAGAACCCAGGATTCTCCGCCCGGAGGATTCGGTAGGCCACCCAGCTTATCGTAGACAAAATAAATCCCACCACGGCCGCACCTATCGCAATCTTCCAGCCAACGATCAAAGTTGTGCTTATGATGGCCCAACCCAACCCCCGGGATGCGCTGTCCCCAAGAACGATTCCCACCACGACGAGAATGGCCACCCCTACAGCAAGATCGGTGGCTAGAGAAAAAAAGAGCTGAATCGGATCGATTCCCCGCATGGGATGTGCTCGCCATCCGAGATTAAGCCACGGTTCTGCAAGCGCCACCGTCATGCCCCCAATCAAAACCGGTGCGAAAAGCTGCCAGGGTACCCGCCGGCCATCCCAGACTATTACCGAACCGGCCAAAAGGGTGGAAAGGAGAAACCAATCGCGAACCGAGCGGCTCAGCTTGATGGGCCAGCCTGGATCACCCGCCCACAAGACTCCTTCTTCCGCAGAGTCCACCTGCTTCGCGATTGCCCCACGATCACCCGCCACAGTGGTTACCCCAAAATGGACGTAAGCGACTGAGAGAAACATCAGGGCCGTGGCAGCTTCAACCAAGGGGTACCGCACCGAGATCGCCGCACGACAATCGCGGCATTTCCCCCCCAAGATGAACCAAGAGAAAATGGGAAGATTGTCATGCCACCGAATCGGCGATAGGCAATTCGGACACCGTGAACCGGGGAATACGAGGCTTTTCCCGGCCGGCAGGCGATAAATCACTACGTTTAAAAAGCTACCGATAATCGCCCCTAGAGCAAAGATCCACACTCCGAAAATTGCCACAGCCGTGATACCCATGGCAGACTTCCCACCCTGCAAGCCGCCACGATCGTGCCGCCGGTTAGCGGAACGAATCTCGGACTTCGTTTCTTCCCCGAGGCAAAAAGCATAAAATCCGTGCGTTTGCTTCCCGCGGTTGACTCACATCCGCGGTGGTTGCGACCGCATGGAAAAAGCCTGCAGTATCCTTCGGACGAATCACCTGTGCGTGGGACGGCTTTAAAAAATCCGGGCTAAGGCGCCGCCATCCACGACAAGACAAGTTCCCGTGATATACCGTCCCGCTTCGCTGGCCAAAAGCAACGCGGGCCCCACCAGCTCCTCCGGCTCCGCCCAACGACCCAAGGCTGTCCGCGAAGCTAGTGCGTCCTGCTGCTCTTTGGAAAGGAGCGACATCGGCATTTCCGTAGCGATCGGTCCGGGCGCAATACAATTCACCGTGATGTTGAAGGGCCCCAGTTCCAACGCGCTCGCTTGTGCCATTCCGATCAAAGCAGCTTTCGTAGCTGAATATGCATTCCGTTTCGGGGTGCTTGCCAAACCCATGATCGACGAAATATGCACGATACGCCCCCAGCGACGCTGTTTCATTTGCGGGACCAAAGCCCGAGTCAAGGCCATCACGCTGGTCAAATTCAATTCCAGAAGATAATCCCAGTCTTGGTCCCGAATTTCGTCGATTGCCTGTGGAATATTCCAGCCGGCATTATTGATAAGGATGTCCACCTGCCCAAAGCGCGATAAGGCCTCCCGAGCCACACGATCCGCTTCTCCCCGAACGGCCATATCAGCCACAAGCCACTCCACCCGCCGCCCGGTTTGCCCTGCGATCTGCCCGGCTGCTTCCTGGAGTGTCTCCTCCTTTCGGGCACAAAGAAATAAATCGGCCCCTGCCTCGGCGAATCCCCCGGCAATTGCCCGACCAATCCCGCGGCTTCCTCCCGTTATCAGGGCCACCTTACCAGAAAGATCAAAAAGCTTTTCGATCATCGCTGTTCCTTAGATGCAAAATCTGCCCGAAAAAAATGAGATGCCGTGCAGCTCACAAGCCTTTGGAGACATAGTTTCGGTAGGGATACAGGCGAACATCGTGTAATCGGTTCACCACGTCAAGCCTTTAATGCTAGCTTCCATGCTTTTTCTACCAGGAGTGTTCCGATTGGGTGCAGTTTGCTCAATCGGCGCTATTCCCCTTCACCAAGCATCGCCACTGAGTCAGACACAGTAGGAAACCGACTCACAGGCTTCGTTCCTGCAATGGCTCGCCCCCCGCGGCATCATGCGGCCCACGATTAACGCCAACTTTGTTCTTATGGTTTTTAGGTCAAGAAAAACTCTAAAAGCTTTTGAGTCGCGGTCGCTCATGCGGTCAAGTGTTGCACGACCAAATCACCCACCTGGCTGGTGGAATAACCCATCCGTCCCGCGGCCTGGCTTTTCATTTTTGTGCCAGTGACGATTTGAATCGCCCGATTAATCCGCTCCGCAGCCCGCGGATACCCGGAATGCTCCAAAAGCATACCGGCAGCGGCGATAGCTGCAATTGGATTGATGACTCCTTGACCCGTGTATTTGGGAGCGCTTCCGCCCATGGGCTCAAACATGCTGGTTCCCCCGGGCTCAGGATTGATGTTTCCCCCGGCGGCAACACCCATCCCACCCTGAATAATAGCTGCCAAGTCCGTAATGATATCCCCAAACATGTTCGTGGTAACGATGACATCGTACTGCTCCGGATTCTTAACCATCCACATGCAGCACGCATCCACATGATTGTAATCCGTTTGAATATCCGGGTACTCCTTGGCTACGTCCTGGAAAGTCCGCCACCACAAGTCGTGACCATACGTCAAAACATTCGTCTTGGCTACCAGCGTGAGCTTGCGTTTTTTGTTCCGCTTGCGGGTATACTCAAAAGCCCAACGAATACAGCGTTCGCACCCTTTTCGCGTGTAGATTGCAATTTGCGTGGCCACCTCGTCCGGGGTGCCCTTCTTAAGAAACCCGCCCATGCCGCAGTAGAGGTCCTCAGTGTTCTCGCGGACCACAACGAAGTCGATATCCTCCGGCCCTTTTCCCGCCAAAGGAGTTTCAACCCCGGGATACAGTTTCACAGGCCGCAGATTGATATATTGATCGAAATGGAAACGAAGGGTTAAAAGCAAACCTCGCTCTAGGATTCCGGGGGGGACCTGCGGATGACCGATCGCCCCCAACAAAATGGCATCGAACTTCCTAAGCTCTTCTAAAGCTCCCTCCGGTAAAACCTCCCCGGTTCGCAGATAGCGTTCTCCGCCGTAATCGAACTCCTGCATTTCGTGCGAAATATTTTCGAGTTCAGCTACGGCCTTGAGGACCTTGACCGCTTCGGCAGCGACCTCTGGCCCAGTGCCATCCCCACCGATGACAGCGATCTTCAAAACTTTTTGGGAGGCCGAAATTTGTTCAGTACTCATCTTCACCTTTCCCAACCATTTTCAATAAAAAACCTGCTATGCCCGGGCAAGACGCACCTCACAAGCGACAGGGACTACTCAAAAAAAGATCCCTCGACTTACTCTCCCACAACGAAAAATAACGCCGGTGTTACCGCAGGAAGAAGCCCACGCTCAGTTGCAAGTCCACTAGGAAATGTTCCGTCTCTTGCTCCGCCACTAAGTTAAGAGCGTAATTCTAAAACCCCGGTTTCAAACCGGCAAGAACCGTTGGCTGTATCCGTTTAGCTCCTCCTCGAATTCTTCCCAAGCGTATCTCCTGAGTATTTGCCGCGGCGTAGGCGGGGTTTAGATGGCAACCGCCTCCCCCTGAACCCTTCCTGCTTTTTGCCGCAAGTGTTTTGTGACCCACAATCGGTCCGCGTATCCCCCACATGCCGCTTACTCAAGTGACCCGCCCCCAACGGCATTCTTCTGGCAGCTTAAGGCCAGCGTTCACCTCATACTACTACACACTACTGCACCTCGGAGCAGCCACCCACGTGAGAATACGGCTGGCAAAGCTGATACCCCGAACGCTTACGACTACTGTGGAACGTAGCACTTTGGTGAGGAAGCCGGAAATCCAGACCACGACAAAGCTCCGGTAAGCTCGGCGTTCTTGTTGCCGAAGCAATAGGCTTATACAGCGCGACAGGGTTGGTTGGGCTAAGATCGCGGCCAGAATCGGAAGGATTACTGCCAGAAAGGCGAAGTTTGCTGCCCCCGATTTGCTGTGGCTGTTAAGCGGGATTTCGATGCCGGAGGCGAGGCGCCGGTCAAACTTGGAATGGAGCCTGCCCGAACTTACCGCTTTATGCTCTGTTCGGGGCCTCACACCTACGCCTCGGAGTGATGTGCCCTGTAAGACCTCCACATCTTACGGCGAGCCGTCTACGTTACCCCCCTGTGAGTGCGCCGCAGCATCAAGCAGAAGGGGTGCGCCGAAAATCTTATCGCTGCATTGCCTTTGGGTCGCTTTTTGAACGGAGATAGCACTGCCCCTTTACCGCTGGTTGCCGATCGAATGGGTGCTCCTCCATTCAGCTCCGCTTACCGCGTGCTGGGGCGAGGCGATGGTGTTCGCGGCTGGAAAATTGGACTGACAGTACCCGTGGAAACGCGGGGCAGCCCCTCCGGTGGTTTTGCTCGGAAATCGGCGGGATTAGCTCCCTCTCCATACCGAATTACCGGAGTGAGGTTCTTCCAACCCATACGATTGAGAAGCTCTTGAAGCGTGATTCGTGTCAGCCCGTAAGTGTCTGCAACTCGCAACAGCTCCGTACGGGCATTGCGCCGCGCTTCGGTTGCTGTTTCGTCCGGTGTGATTCCCAACACTAAATACCGTGTTTCCGTGGTGACTTCGCCAGTTTTATTGCCTTCGTCATCGAGGTAAAAATCGACAATCCCCCCATTCAAGGTAATCAGGTTGATCACTGTGTCCAAGTCGCTCTTTTTGTCGCCATCGATATCGATTCCGTCCGCCAACGCAAAGCGGATGCGCTCACCGGGTCGCCAAACCGGGGTATAAATTTGATCCCCGGGCATAATCGGATCGGCGGGATTATCTTCCAAGATGCGAGCTTCGGCCAAATGATCGGTCAAAATGTCCGTAACTTCGATGCTTCCTTTTCGGGGGGCTTTACCAACATCGGTAACAGTTGATGCATAAACCGAGAAGGTGGTTTGCCGCCCCAAACCGTCCGCTGAGCCCAAATTGATCCAAACCGTCCGATTTCGCTGATTGACCCAGCGCACTGTGCCGTCGGCGCGTTCGAAAGTCGGTTCGGTTACCCGACGGAGTGTCTCCGTCCGATCCCGCAATAAGCTAATGGTGGTTTGCAGGCTTCTTTCCTTCTTCTGCAATTCTGCCTGAACCGCTTCCACCTGCTTCATCGCTTCCCGCTGCACAGTGTCAATCCGAGCTTGGAGCTGCTGTGCTTGATCCTGAAGCCGTTGCCGGTCATCGCTAAATTTGGTCCGCTCCATCGCCAGTTGTGTATTGGCAGCATCGGCTCGCGCACGCTGCTGATCGACCAATGGGGCCTTGCTCGCTTCCAGTTGCCGGATCTGAGCATTGAGATTGGCAATTTCTGCTTGTGCTGCGGCTAAAGACTCATTCACACTCCCCAAAGTCTTGCCCAAATACTCCACCACCGCCCGATAGGTTCGCGTTTCGCCGGGGAAATTCGGCGCATAGCTTTCGAAATCCTTCCGAACTTCCTCCCCCAGCTCATCTGCCCGCATAGACTCAGGCACTCCAAGATATTGCTTGAGCCGTTCGTTTTCGCTGAGCGTATTCCGAGCAGCCTCGCTATTCTTCTTGGATTCTTCTTCCGCAGCGATCGCCCGTTTTAAGGCCTCGTCATACTGCCGATAGAAAAAGAAACTCAATACCCCGAGGAGAAGGGTCAGAATCACGAAAATGATCAACGCTATTTGGAGTCCCTGTGATTCTCGCGCCATGAATGGTCAACTCCTAAGAGCCGAGGATTGATTCCTCCCAATCGTTTGTTATGGGCCCAGCGACCGGCTTCTGAAAGGCCTGTTCAGAGAAATTTCGTACGAAGAACCTTCGGATCCTTGCCCCAAAATATGGGAATTCGGAAAAACGAATCATCTTCCCCGATGATTCAATCTTTACCTAAGGCAGTAACCTTATCCCGATTGTAAGTTGCCAATTCTCGAGTGTCAACGAAATACCTTACCCGACTGTAACCGAGCGGATCAGACCGATTCGCGCTCCAAAAAACCCAATTCGAATTGGCGTAACTTGCCCGTCAGCAAAATCTTAGGAAACCACGAGATCCAAGTTCGATCGACGAGCTACCGGTCGCCTGGCGTTGGAAGGCCATCCCTCCTCGATGCTAACTCAGGTCTACGTAACTAACGGTTGAGACGTCCCCTAGGCAGCTACGAGCATTAGAAAGCCGCTTGCTAAAGGCCCCTACCCTCGAGGACGCTTGACAAGCTCGAGTCCTTTTCGGTGATTTGAGTACAGCACAATCTTCCTCCGGCGATGTTGATAGAGCCGCCATGAACGGCGGCACCCGGCCGCGACTTAAGGCTATGCAGCCGAAATAACTTGCAGAATTAATAAGGGCAGTTGCGGGATTTGGTTCATTGTTGGCATGGCCCAATTCATTGCGGCTTCCCTGGAAGTGGGATCGTGGCGGAAATCTGTCCCGGTTGCGCGCTCTTCTTGGGACAACGAAGATGCAGAAGATACAAATGCAAGGGGACTGGGTAGGCGAAAATCGCCAGCGAAAAGTAAAGATTGCGGCAAGCAATTCGGCGAGGTGGTTATCTCGGCACCCAAAACAAAAATTTTATTTGAGCTCAAAAAACCGTTTAAAACAACCAAAGAACCGTTCGATAAGGGTTCGGATTCGGGAATACCTTTTACTCTGAACGAAAAAATCTTTAGAGGGAGTTGCTCTACGCTTCGACCCCTTTGCCCGGATCATTTCCTTTTGGGGTCCCACTACGGATTAATCGATCAAGATTTCTCCGAAGTTACAGAGCAATTTAGTTGCGGGGACGAGGGCCCGGAGGAAGTGAGAGAAGAGGTTCTCATGTCCGTTCCGACCTTTTGGGGATCTCCTCCCGACTTTCACGAAACTAAGTTCGTCCCTATGTTTACCAGAATAAGTACAAAAGGTTTTCAGAAAGAAGTGCTAGCGGCTTTGGGATTAGCAGCTTCCTCTCGGGAAAGCCAAAATTCAATTAATTCCCGTCAACTTTACCCGGGCAACGAGAGTTCGGATCTTCGAAGGGATTCGGCGGCGGAAATGCCTCCCCACGAAGGCCTTTCCCCTTCGGCGGTTAAGAATCCTTCTTCGGCTTTGAAGCCGTGGCGGAGCATTCGAACCACACTGACGGTTTGAACCGATCCGCAAAGGTGTGCCACGCCAATCGACCGGCTAAAGCGAAAAACTGGAAAAGCCACAAGCCGGAGACAAGTAAAATCATTACGGCGGAGTAAGCAATCAGCGGATGGGCACCCGGGCGGTGGGCCATCCAAACTAAAGCCGCAGCACATAGGGCCGCCACTCCCGAGACCACAAGTTTCCCTTGGGCCGATTCCCTCAATCGACGCCGCGCATACTGACTCAGCGCATGCCGTGCCGAAACATTGGATAAGTGCCTAATGCTGGCCAAATCAAGCTGTCGATCGGGTAACTCTGCGGGGTCGACCGAAAGACGATCGGCGCCCAGTCGTTCCGACTGTGCTGAGTCCGGTTGCGACTTCGCCGGGGAGGCCGCCTCTGCCTTTTTGACGGGGGATACCGGTGGAGCGGGCTCCATCGCAACGTCGGCCATTTTCGCAGTTTTGGGAATGGCCGCTTCGTTTACTGGGGAGGCAGTTTTGGGAATGGCCGCTTCGTTTACTGGGGAGTTTGCCTTCGAAACGTCAAATCTCGCCCGCTGCTGGGTGACCGGTGCATTCGAGCTTTCTTGCCGCAGTCGCTCCAGCAAGCGGTTCATATACTCGGTGATCTCATCACCTGACTGACCGTCGCAAGCTGCGGTCCGCTCAGCAGACATCTGCATTGGGTGCCCCCAATCGTTGGGATCGCTGTGGGTACTTGCCGCCGCGTTCCCGAAGGTAGGTGGCTTCAATGACGCCCCCGCCTCGAATTCACTTTCGCCCACTGAACGCATCGGGGAAAATTCGTTCCGCAAGTCGCCGCACATTCGTTTCCCAAGCGACTGACCGGGTAAATCGCGAGAGGCCGAGAGGCTTTCCGGCCGGCCGAGATTTCCTTGACGCTCTTGCGGTTCTGCGTCCAGATAATTGAGCGACATTCCCATCCGGCGGAGCACATCCGCAACGGATTCCTGCTTCGCCGGCATCGCTTTGGAATTAGGCTCCTCTCTACTGCCGGAAGCTGTGTTAGAGCCGGATGCCTCGAAAGCCGCATCCCCTAAGCTCCCGGCGAAACTGGCCCCCAAGGCAATTTTCCCATCTGAGGGTATTTCCCCTTTCCCCGGACATACGCAATTTCCTTTTGTTTCGGAGAAAGGCTCCGCGTTTTTATGGGATAATTGCGACCCGGCTTCCCCTGATAAGTCAGGCTGATTTGCCTCAGAGAAGTCTTGGGAACGACTCTCCGCCTTAATAAGTGTTTCTGCTTCTGGTGTTCTTGAAGAATTAAACAAAGCCGTCTTGGATATCGAGTGAAACAGGGTTTTTGCTGTCCTTTGATGCGATTTGAGGTCCGGAGATCGGTTGCCGCCTTCGGATTGCACGACGCACTGCGTCCAGGAACCGGTCTGTGTTGCGCTCTCCGTGTCATGCCCCTCCGTACTTTGAGCCGATTCAGCTTCAGGAGCTTCATTTGAGATCCGAGCGCTCGGCAATAACTCGGTTTTGGCTCGCAGCGCTGAATCGGACACGGGAACATCCGCCGCACTTTGCTTCCGGTCAACCGCTTCTTCGATCGAATCCGGCTGATGCGCTGACGAAGCTCGACGATTCCCCGAATTCTGCTCGGCTTTCTCCGATGCGAAAGCCCAGCTGCCCTCGGTCGGTTGCAGATCCTGCGCCGGCGGTTGATCGACGAGCTTTCCAAGGGGACTAGGCAACCTAATTTGCCGAATCCCCGCGCGGGCCTCCGAGGGGCTTTCGAGAATTTGACTCTCGACCGACGAGATCAATCCTCGAGGCCTTGTCCCGCCCGAGGAGCCATTATCCTGACCATCATACTGACGATCGTCCGTAACTTGATCATCATCCTCGATGCCCGAAGATGAAGATTTGGTCGGCTTGGGTCCTTGGACCGCCGGATTATCTTCCCTGCCTTTGTCGGCCCAATGGGATTCCAAAGCGACCAACCGCTTTTCCAGCGACTCGACCGCCTGCAAGAAACGGGCCAACAAATCCCTGGGGAGCTCCTGCTGCCAGGAGCCGGATTCCAACTCCGGGGAGGTGGCTGGATTGACCGGGACCACTATGGGGAGACTTGTCGGGGCAATCGGCGTAGTGGCGAGATTTTCCGGAGGATACCACCATCCGGGTTGAGCCCGGTCATCCAAATCTGGCAAAGTCCGCAGAGAAGCGCTGGAAGTTGAGGTTTGAATCAAATCTGGTTGATATTCGACGCAAAGTGTTCCCTCAAACCCAACTCCGATATATTGATTTTGGCTCGCCACAGTTGGGGCAAAAGTCACTGCCGTCACGGCGGAAAGTGGCTGATCTCCGTGATTGTCCGCTGAGCGCGGGACTTCCGATTCCCCAGGATGACTTTGATCATGGGCAGTGAACCCGATTTCCGATGGGGTATCGCGCGAAGCCCCTGCGCTTGACTCGGGATTCGCCGCGGAGAACACCAATTCGATCTGATATTCACCGATGGTTAAGCGCTCCCCAGACATTAAGCGGGTCTCGCTCACCAACTTGCCTTTTAGAAAAACAGGCGCTCCAAAAGATTTTAGATAAACTTTATCAGCTTCCTGAATTATCAATGCATGTTTAGGCCAAATTTGGTTCCCCGGGAACCGGAGGCCGCAAGTTGGACTTGAGCCAATCCACGTCTTTCGCTTGATCAGGGGAGAAAGCAGGATTTGACGCTTCAGGTGGAAGACTCGTAAGTAAATCTGGTAGGGGTACCCGCTTGGTACCTTCGTGAGGCGGGGGGCCCCCTCCGCCGTTAAGCCCGAAGCAGATAGGTCTGAGTAAGTCTTTTTCCCGATGCGGCCTGCGGCCATCATTACTAATCTTGTAGATATAGGGATATTTTGTAAAAATTTTCGGGGGTTGACTACCCGGTCTCAGTTTTGGTTGACGTAAAACAGCCGTTGTATTCGTGCTAAAAAACTTGCGGGTGGGCATTCCCCGCCTACCAAGTAGTTTGCGCACCTCCCGGAACGCATCCGACCTCGTCAACCGATCCTGTCCAGTCGACCGACTCGCCAAAAGCCATCCATTTTGTGGAGCGCCGTTGGCATCGCCCTCGGCGAAAAGTGTGCCGATCGCCAGTGTGATGATCCCCGAGCAGCGGACATTTCGCAAACACCAGACTGCCTCACCAACTACTACTCCGCGGAATGCTGGTAGTCAAAGATCGGATGAGCAAAAAGGCTTGCGATCGTACTGAAATTCGTCGGCAAATAAGCAAAATTTCGGAGGGATTGACACCCCCATAAACTCAAAATTACTGAGATTACAAGTTTAATGATAATCTACGGTTGTGATGGGTTATCGCTCGCCAAAATTGGGGGTCAGGGCACAGTACGACGGCGGCCTCGGAAATACCAGGGAAAAAGGTCTCAGAATTCTGCCGGTTTTGACGATTATCGCATTACAACTTTCGCAAATCTTTTCGGGGGCGAGGACGGCATTGGGTTCAGGAACTTGGATGGCCTAGCTATTCGGTCACTATTCTTTCGGGTTCCAGGCGGGTTTTCCGCCTCCGAAAACTCACGGCTTTCACATAGGAAACTCATATTGTCGCCGGAGCATCTGCCGAGACTGGCATAGGCCGCGCTTATAAGCTTGGCTGGTGGATTGCTTCCTGGCGGCGATGACAGCGACGTTACCCGCGTGCACTTGGGCTCGGAGGTATCGCTACGGTGGATCGAAGTTTGCAAAGTTTCCGCGCGGATCAATCCGGTAGACATGCGATTGCCCTCTGTGAGGGCGGAAGCGATCAGCATCCGCAGGTTTGGATTTAAAAAACCGCCCCCAGTGCTCCAAATGAATCGAGCAAATCCTGGGGCAGTAATGGAGGTAATTCCTACGAATCTAGGAGTTGGTTTGGCAGTTGGCTCCGTGGGATGCAAACGCCGTTAATCCAGAAGCAAGACCATTATCCGGTGAAACCATAATCCGGCCGAAGAATCAAGGAAAAGGAACGCGGGAATTAGCCTTGCCCGCAAAAAGGGATGCTGAGATGCGGGTATCCTCTATTGCCGTCGGTTTGTTTTGGGGCTACGCGCTTGACTTCTTACCTCCAGGGCAAATGAGCATCTCTTGGCCGGTAAGGGCGTAGACTCATTTTTCTCATGAAGCAAGTTTTCCATTAAACGGTGCAAGCCTTGAGCAAGGCATGGTAGAAGCCTTAAGCAATGCATGTCAAATAGTTCGGAAAACGAACTTTTTTCAGATTCCCAGTCAGATTTCCGGCTTTTTAGCGCCTTGCAAAAAAGGGGCCCCTTCCTCGAAAGATCGCCGAAGTTAGTTGACCTTGGTGAGGATCAGAGCAGCGTAACATCGAAAAGTATTACGGAGAATGAAGTATTACGGGGAATACAGTAACTTTTTCACCGCTCCACTTGGAGTGTTCTTGATACACGGTCCCCGAAATTGCAATGTACGCAAGAATCGCGGTTGATCCAGCTAAACTTTTGCGCGGTAGTTGCGAAAGATTCATAGAGAGTTCATGGCAAGTTGTTCCGGAGATTGTGAGCTGGGTTCGCCTCCGAATTTGCTGAGCAAAATTCCCCGGCGAATTAAGAGCGAAGAAGGGAGCCCCTATCTGCCGAATATTCGATTGAATCGGTAGTCCCGGAATCGGACGAATGGCCAGTGCCGAAAAATTTACGAATTATTGTGACCTCGCGGCTGGTGGAAACGTACTATAGTTGGGTTGTGGGACATCAGGGAATTTATCTAACTAAGCTGACCTGTACATAAGTTCTTTGCCGGGTGGGTAAAGCGGGCTAGATAAGTTTCCTTCGTAAAGTTCCGGATAATTCCGCTCTCAAGGAAAGATATGGGCGAGAGGGACTTAGTGGCAGCGTCTTTAATCGGGGCATTTGCCCGAGATGAGGAGCCAACAATTAGCGGAGGCAACCTGAGACGTTTCCTTCGCTTACTAACGTAACTTGTGGTTTGGGAGTTTTGGGGTCGGTTAACCTTCAGAGCTAGAAAGGAGGAGCAGAAGAGCTTCGAAACGGCAAGGCTGAGAAGGGGGGCAATCCTTCAAGGCGGCCAACGTCGGAGTTCTGGAAGGAGCCATGAAGAGTCGCAAGCAAGCTATCAGCAACATGCGTGAGGTCCTGTTGAAGCGCCGCGAAGCTTTGCGTCGTGCGTTGGCCGGGGATTTGAGCCTTCTTCGGGAGCTTGGTTCGCGGTCCGGTGGGGATGTGGTGGATTTCGCGTTGGACTCCGTCCAAGATGAAATCACCTCCCAGCTGGCCGAGGTCGAAAGTCGCGAATTGGCCCGAATTGAAAAGGCTTTGGAACGGATGCGGCAGGGTCAGTACGGCGTCTGCGAAGAGTGTGGATGCGACATCCCTTTGGCTCGGTTATACGCGCTACCTTATGCCACACTTTGCGTCCATTGCCAGCGGCAATTGGAGCGCGAGGTGGGCACCCAGCGGCAGGAGGTCGACTGGAGTAGGCTTGTCGACGCCGAGCCCCGAGACATCGACATCACGATCAATGACTTGGAGGTCGATGTCTCCTAGTGCAAAGATTGGGTGTTGTGGGGACCTCGGAGGTCTAATCTTCATCTTTCGGCCATGGCGAAGCGGCTTGCACCATGGCCAAGTGGATGGCTACTTTCTTTTGAGTGCGCCTTCTAGTGAACGCGACGTCGGGTAGCTCCTTCGCGTCGATTCGGCGTTGACTTTTCGGCGCGGCAGCGAAACTGGCTCCTGGGTCGGATCACTAGGATTTTCCTCGATCTCTTTTTAAACGAGGCGAATTCTGGCACACTCGTTTCAGCCGGGCAAAGCTGACACGCGCTCATAAGCCAGGGCGAAGCTAACTCGCCATCACTTGCCTTTCCGTAACTGGCATACGTTAGTAATCAATATATGATTGTGGCCTTTTCGGACTTCGGTTGCAGCTCTGAAGCTCCTTAAGCCGAAACAAAATTGCAAAGCGTTTACCGGGAAAGGATATCAGCACCTTGTTGGGGTGAAGGGCCGAGTGTCCTTCAAGAAATCTGCGCCAGGGCGTCCGTCTGCCCGGATGGGCTGGTAGGGGCTACGCGTGTGGGTGTGGAAGCGCGCCGGTAGCGAAACCTCGGAAAATTAGAAGTTTAGAGAGCCTCGAAAAAACGGCAATCGGTTCCGCGGGGGTCGATTTTTATCCGAATCGAGCGAGCACACTTGGGACAGCGGCCTTCGTAAGCGGTCCCGCGCCGGTTGATGTACACCCGGCTATAAACTCCGCAGCAGCGGTAGTGTACCCCGATAAACGGCCGCCCGACTAACGCTTGTGGTACCTCTCGTTCAGCCGGTGGCTCGGACACCGTGTCGAAAGCTGCAAATTCCATCGGCTCCCCCCTTAGTAATGTTGCAATACCGAAAACATTAGTAATGTTGCGCTACCAAAAATAAGGATAAGGTAGTTGAGCAATTCCGCAAAAACGGCTCATACCTAGCGAAACTTGGCCGGTTGAGTAGTTCAAGCGAACAAAAAATAAATTTCTGAATCAAAAATCCGACTAATTTGATAAGTTTATGGTCGTTTTTAAGAGTGTTTCGAGCCGGAAGTAAACATTAACAACAGTCATAAAATCTGTGTATATACTGAGCTTTGGAGCACAATTTAATAAAGAAGATTAAACCGGTTTGAGGGGGTCGGAGATGAACCTGCTTTACGCGTTTACGACTTTCCCATTACCCCCTCAATACAAGTTTAATACGATTCCTTGAGCCAGGAATCGGAAAAACATCAATCGCATCCGGATAAAAACCGGAAATCCCCTCATCAGTTGTTTTCTTCGATTGATTTTCCCCCCTTGTTAAGCCGCGATGAGAAATCTCTCGTGATCCGTCACCAAAGGCACGGGCTTAAAAGGTTGACTAGCGGGTAGCTTCAGTTTCTTTGTCCCTGCGGCTCTGCGTGGAGGCTTGATCCTAGAATCGTCCGGACACAGGCAAAAGGACAGTGCGAAGCGAAAGAAGGGCACTAGAGAAGAATTTAAACGGCGCCTTTAGTTTACGCGGCAACTTTTTCGGAGGGTCGAGAATTTTAATTTTATGTTCGGAAGCAGCCGCACCAGAAGCCCGTCGGCAATCCGTTCGCGAGGCGTTTAGACTTCACTTATCCCGGCATCCGTTGAGCTCTTCTTTCTCCCGTGACCGCGAAAAGTCGGTTCGAACGCCTCCACGGTACCAGTCAGTCACCCGCGCCTCAGAATTTCTAAATTTTTGCCAGCAGCTGTGATAGGGGAGCACGTCGATTTGCAGGGTCGATAACCGGGGACGCTGAAGTTGATTACCGGGGCGTTCGTGCGCCTATTGACCCGCCTTTAGACCGTTTTCAATCGAAGCCCGGAGCTTTGCTTTTACAAAAGGTCAAATCAATACGTAAACTCAATAACCCATTTACAGATCGAAACTTAAAAGGAACATTTGCCGACCCTCGCCGGTGTGGGGTGAATCGATACAGACGCACCTGCCGTCGCGGCCAATGCGCGGATGCGTGTCGCAACGCCATTCGCCCTGGTACTCATTCGGCGACAAGAAGCTTCCTAACTCCACTCGCCGTCGCGTCGCCACATGGTACAGGTAGACATGCTGGAGCCGCTTGGTGTCGGGGTAAGTATCGCAGACGATCCACTCGCCTCCTGGCAGGTAGGAACAGTGCCCATCGCGTTCGGCGTAAACCAATTCGACCTTCCCACCGGGCTGATCTTCAAAAAGGTAGAATCCCGCCGGATCGCGCAGCGACCACGCCAAGATGTGTTGGGCATCGCGCCAATTGAAATGCGACGTAACCCCGCAATCGTCCAAGATTCTTAGATCGGATCCATCCGGTTTGGCGGTGATCATCCGCGTCAGAAACCGCGGAACCCCCGGTTCACGCCACCGATGCAAAAAGACGAACCGGGTACCGTCCGGATTGACCAGCAAATGATTGAACCAGTGTTTAGCGCGGGATAAATCACCGTGCGGAAAGGGGATTTGCGAAATTTCGGCCAAGGAGATGATTAACCTCGCGTCTCCGGTGACCAAATCGATCCAAAAAATGCCGGATTCTTTCGGCGCTAATTCGTCGGCATGTGGATCCGGGATACCCGCGTAACCATACCCCGGTCGCACGTCGTTCAACCGGCGGAAATCGGTCGAGATCGCCCAACCGCCATCCGGACTAACCGCATAAATCGGGTGCGGGATCGTTCGTTTTTGGCCCGTGGCCACATCCAAAATGTGGGCTACATACTGATCGTTCTGACGATCGTTCCAAATGATCTGGCTCTCGGAACCGGGCAACCATTGCAACATACACCCCTGTTGCCAGCACCAGGCCGAGCTGCGGTCCAAGTCGATCCACTTGTCACCCTCATGAAGATCAACCATCCCGATTTTGATCACATCATCCGGTCGGGGGGAGCGATGCTCAAAGTCCACTTCCATTCCCAGGGCAAATCGCCCGGATGGGTCGAATTGCCACTTATCGTAATACCCGAACCAATGATGCTTTGGCCCGCGGGTTATCTGACGAACTCGAACGACCGACGATGCGGGCTCGGGGTTGCGCTCTTGTGCGCCGAGGATCCCGGGTAGCCAGCCCCCTTTCGGCGTGGGCGCCTGACCCAGCGAGCTATGCCGCGAGCCGAGACCGATCCCCACGGCTGCCGGGATCACTGCGCCTCCCAAGCATTTCAACCACGTGCGCCGAGAGTATCGAGAACCGAAACTTACCGGGGCGGGATGCTGTGAGAAGCTCATGGTTTGACTCCGCTGGCCCAAAGGATTGCTTGGTAGAGCAACTTGCAGTAATTCGGATTTTCGTAGGCACCGCGGTCGTGCCCGAGCTGAAGGTAAACCACGCGACTTGCGGCGTACTCGGTTGTCCAAGCGAGGATCGGGTTATTCTTCGGATGATCGGTTTTCAAAAGGACGTGAATATTGGGGGCCGTGTAGAAAATCCCGTAAGTTTCATCATGAATCTCGAAATCCCCTACCCCCTGAGTGATGGGGTGATCACGATCGACCACTTGGATCTTCAGATGCTCCCCGTGGGACCAAGGAGTTTGGGCATACGACCGGCCGTCAATCACCCCGGGCTCGAGCATGAATTTGCCGCCGATGATCCTGCGGAATTCTTCCCAACCTGGATGCGCCCCCAGGTTATGGTGAAGTGATACGACGCCGATTCCCTGACGCAGCAACTCCAAGAAGCTTGCCTGGCATTCGGGCGGGATTTCGCGAACCATGTCGTACATCACCAGGCAATCAACCTCCTGCCGCAGCGGGGGCTTGAGCAAAGCGGCATCGCGGGGGAGATTCGCTATGCGGTAAGTGACACCGGGCATCGCGGCGAACATTTGGTAAAACGGCTCTTCCTCAAAGCCGTGCCCACCGATGGTCAATAGGATGCGAACCTTGGGCGGCTCTTTTTCTTGGGCAAAAGCCGCGTTTTGCCAAGGGACGGACGACCCTCCCGCAATTGCGATCAGGAGCGCGCCTATCATAAGACGCCTTATGCAGTTGCTACTCAGCATGTTAGGCCTCCTCAAAAATCACACTATCCCCAGATGGCTGCAACCTGCGGCAAGGAAAAGCGTGGGTTTCACGCATTAATCGCTAAAAACCTTCCGGAAATCACGGCTGGTTGGGCGGATTGGATTTAGGTCGGACCTTCTTTGCGGATGTCACTGGCAAAAGTATACCTTAGCAGAATCCATTTTTCACACCATAAACTCGGGGTAAGGCTATTTCAACCGGCGGCTAGAACGGCGAATCTCTCATTTCAGGAGCGAGTGAAAAAGAAACACGCGGGTGTGGGAAAAGCGGGTGTGGGAAAATTTGAGGGTTCTTGCATTTCGGACCATTATGAAGCTGGAACGCGGCACGGGGTTGAATCCCAAAAAGAGTCCGTAGGGCGCAAAAAAAAGTCCGTGCACGGGTGTTGGGGACGATAGCACCGAGTTTTGGGCTCGATGATTTGTGAGGGGGAACTTTGCGCGTATAGAAATGCTGCGGGCTGAATTGGCTTGTTAATGAGTTGGGGGGGCAGAACTCCCAGTAACAGAATACACATCCAGAAGAGCCGAAACGTTCCCCCCGTCAACCTCGAGCAGGAAAGCTGCCTGCGCGACTCCCACTCTCAAACGTTTGGGCGATGGGTCGAAACATGAATGCGGGTTTCACGAAAAGCTAACCGTGTGTGTGCCGCAAATATCATATCAATGGGCGAGGTTGCGGAGAAACTGCCCGGTTGGTTTTACCCGATCATTGCCCGCGGCCCGAGGGGCTTAGGGGATCCGAAACCGACTCGCGGCTATGAGGGCAGACGACAGTCTTTCTATTTTCGTGACTTTTGATCGCGGGAGACCTGGGGTAGTAGGAACGCTGAGCGCGCCATCCGATTGTGGGAACAACCCCTCTTTAGTCGTAGTGCTGACGCTCATCGTCGAGCGCTCTCTCCGCGTGCGGGAACAACCATAGGTGCCGCCAAGGTTGTGCTCGATAGCAGGAGCGCTCTCTCCGCGTGCGGGAACAACCCTTCGTGTTTTTATTTTCCATTAAGGTCATTAATGCGCATTTCACGCGTGTGAGGAGACTCCAGTTTTTTCGAAGGCATTAAGGTTACGGATTTCTACGTCTTGGAATGGTGCTACTGAATGCTAACTTGGGTAAGCATGATAAATCTTGGCCGCGGCAGTCGTCCTCAATGATTTCGAAGTGGTCTCGACTACATTCTGAAGTCAATCGTCAAATAAGGCTTTTTCACCTCCTTTCCTGACCTAATTACTTCTCATTCCAAATATTGGCTTTTCGGATAAATAATTGTCGGATAAATGAGTACTGTTTTTTTGGTGACAAATGCTTGGATGCGCTTCGAGATCTCCCTCCTTACGGCGGCTGATTGCCGAATTGCGACCGATCGCACAATTAAAACCCGTGCTAGAAGTTCACAAAGCGAGAATTCGTTCCTCCTTCGGGTTAATTATCATCAAAATGGGGGGTATTGGGCCATTCGAAAGTGCACGCCGCCGGTTGAAACTCCAAGCACCAGGATTTAAGATGATTTTCAGAAGACGGGGAGGGGGTTGTTATCGTCTCCGATCGGTTCCTGGCCCCGATCTGCCTCCGGAATGACTTTTCGTGCAGCGGTGGGTGGAAAAAGTACGTTTTTGAGTAAATATGGATATTCGCGGAATCATTGGGGGGAAATTATGGCTGCTAATGGGGGCAGAACTAGCGGCCGACGAGTTACCCCTGGGGGCAGGAGCTCCAGCAGGGTGGTCAGGGTTGTTTGTCCAAAATGCTTTTCAGAATATTCGGTAGATCCTAGCCACCTAGGCCGTACGGGTCACTGCACCAAGTGCGACACACGGTTTGTTCTTAGCCCCAGTCCCGAGGCGGTTACCCGTACTTTTCGGCGGTCAGAACGCCGATCGGCCGAAACCTCTCGCGGCGAAGATGTCGAGGGGGCAGAAACTTGGAAAATCGGCGATATCATTCTCGACATCTACGAAGTGAAGCCTCTCCGGCCGGATAAACCGTTTGCCGAAGGCGGCATGGGTGTCGTCTATCGAGTTCATCATCATGGGTGGAATATCGACCTAGCAGTCAAGTCACCGAAGGTTTCGGAATTCCGCAGCGAGGAAGGAAAGCAAAGCTTCGAGCGCGAGTGCGAAGCGTGGATCAACCTGGGGCTGCATCCCAATATCGTCACTTGCTATTACGTGCGGCGAATCGGGGGAATTCCGCGGGTATTCGCTGAATTTGTCGAAGGGGGCACCCTCTGGGAATGGATTCGCGACCGCCGCCTGTATGAGGGGGGGCGCCAGAGGAGTCTACAACGAATCCTGGACATTGCCATTCAGTTTGCCTGGGGACTTCATCATGCCCATGAGCAAGGCTTAATCCATCAGGATGTAAAGCCGGAGAACGTGCTCATGCAGGGCGAAGTTCCCAAGGTGACGGATTTTGGTTTGGCAAGGGCCCGTTGGGCAGCCACATCGGCGCCGAGCGATTCAACGAAAGCTAGCCTCGCCGTCAGTTGGGGGGGAATGACGCCTGCTTATTGCTCGCCGGAGCAACTTCAGGCAGCGATTCAAGCCGAATCGGCGGTTCCGGTGGACGATCGCGTCAAGCTGAGTCGGCGTACCGATATTTGGTCCTGGGCTCTCACGGTGCTGGCGATGTTCTTGGGACGGACGCCCTGTCGATTCGGTGGGCACACCGGGGCAGAGGTTTTTGAAACTTACCGCAAGCAGGGTCCCCCGGAACGATTCTTGCCGAAAATGCCGGCCGGGCTTATAGAGCTTTTGAACCGATGTTTCCGGAAAAACCCGGAGGAGCGTCCGCGGGATATGCTGGAGATTTCCGACTGGCTCCGGCAGATATATCGGGAAACTGTCGGAAACCGATATCCCCGGCAGCAACCGGTGGCTGCGGAATTAAAGGCTGATACGCTGAACAACCGGGCGGCTTCGCTTTTGGACTTGGGAAAGCTCGAGGAGGCACTGCGACTTTTCAATCTGGCATGGGAAGAGCATTTGTGGCAGCCGCAGGTGACCTTTAACCGCGGTTTGCTGGAGTGGCGATACGGTCGGATCACCGACACTGAATTTGTCCAACAGATGGAGGAGTTGTGCCGCACCCGGCCGCAGTCTTGGGAGGCGTTTTATGCCCTCGGCTTGGCTCAATTAGAGCGTCACGAGGCCCAGGCGGCTCTGAGTGCCTTTGAGGAGGCGGAGCGCTTGGGCGGTGGGGGCGAAGTGCGTGCGGCAATCGAGCAGGTGCGATTGTTGGCCCCCGAAGCCCCTCGTTGTTTACGGTCTTTTGCTGGCCAGCCTCCATTCGTGACGGGGGTATTCCTCGGGGAGCGGCAGGATCGGGTTCTTTCAGGTCTAGACGGTCGCTCGCTGCGTTTGTGGGAAGCCGCTACCGGCAGAACCCTCACCACGATCGAAATGCCCACGCTCGATGGCGCATCAAACACCAGTCCGGATGGACGCTGGCAATTGCGGCGGCGCAATGGGCAGACCTTAATTGTTCAGCAATCGGCGATGCCGGATACGGCCGAAGTTTTTCGACAGGTGCCCTGGGGAGCGGCCGGGAATATCCTACTGCCCGAGGGTCGGCATCGGCTGGTGGTCACCGACGAAGGACTGATCGAGCTTCGGGAAAGTCAGACCGGGGATTTGGTGCGAGTTTTCCGCGGTCATACGGGGCCGGTTCGCTCCTTATCGGTGAGCCGCGACGTCCGATGGCTTCTTTCCGGAAGCAGTGACAAAACTTTGCGCCTTTGGGAAATAAATACGGGGCGGTGTCTTCGCACTCTCCGGGGGCATACGGACCCGATCACCGGTGTTTATTTAAGCCCGGATGCCCGCTGGGCCCTCTCGTGCAGTACAGGGCGGACGCTACGACTTTGGTACCTGGGGGCGCTTACTGACCCCGAGCGTCGTTTCGTCTCGCCGATTCTCTTGTGCTATGTGACCACCTCCGAGGAAGCGAGCCGGGCCCAAGCTCAATATGCGGATTTGGTGTTGAATGCCCGGATGGCCTTGGCGAACGATCGGTTTGCGGAAGCCTTGGAATTCGTGCGGGCCGCCCGCACCCTGCCCGGCTATCGAATGACCCGAGAGGCGATCGAACTTTGGAACCGGGTTGGAAGCCGGTGTGTTCGCAAGTATTGTCGCGACGGCTGGTGCCTGCAAGTCCTCGAGGGACATGCCGGCGAGGTGCGATCCGTGGATGTGCGGAGCGATTATCGCTGGATCGCCTCCGGGGGCGCGGATGCTACCGTGCGCTTGTGGTCGACCGATAGCACGGAGGGAAGCCGCCGGATCCTAGTGGGGCATACGGATTGTGTCACCGTGGTACGGTGGAGTCCCAGCGGCCGATACGTCGCTTCAGCCGGCTGGGATAAGACCATTCGGATTTGGGATGCAGAATCGGGGGAGGCTCTTCGGACGCTCATTACCGGCAGTCCTGTGAGTGACCTGTGTTGGGCGCCGGATGGAAAATTGATCTATTCGGCGGGGTGGGATCGACAGGTACGATCTTGGGAAATCGAAACGGTCCAACCTGTGGCCGTATTTCGGGGAGCTGAGAGGCATGTTCATGCCTCGACGTTGACTCCCGACGGATCCCGGCTTATTTCTGCCGGCGAGGATCCTCACCTTCTAGTTTGGGATACCCAGTTTCCCGATCGGCTGCAGAGCTTGGCCGGACACAATGACTGGATTATGGATGTCGCTAGTAGCCCAGATGGTCGCTGGGCCGTTTCCGCCGGAAAAGATTGGACATTGCGATTGTGGGACTTGGCGTCGGGGAAGTGCGTCCGAGTTTTTGAGGGGCACGAAGGGCAAATCAATAGTTGCTGTTTTACACCGGATGGTCGCTTTCTGGTTTCGGGCGGAAAGGACCGAACCGTTCGGCTCTGGGAGGTGGCCTCAGCGCAGTGTCAACGTGTCTTTCAGGGGCACGCGGGGGCAATCTGGGCTGTGTGTGTCAGCAGCGACGGTTGTCGAATTCTCAGTGCCAGCGAAGATGAAACCATTCGAATCTGGGAGGTCGACTGGGAATACGAGTTTCCCGGTTGGGCCGATTGGCACGCGCAGGCTCAACCTTATCTGGAACAATTCCTTCGGCTTAGGGCCAAGGGGATATCGGCCGGGCGCATACGCCCGGGCCAACCCTTGTGGTCTCGCGAAGACTTCTTGCAACTGATGCAGGAACTCCAGTGGCGGGGATTCGGGTGGCTGCGGCCCGAGGGGGTGGATTCCCGGTTGCGCGAACTTTCGCGGCAAGTAGCTCCGCCGAGGAATGCGTAGCCCCTGGCGAGAGACGCTTCCCATCCTTTCCTCGAAAAAAGCAGTAACACCAAGTCGCTCATAGCAGAAACTCAAAATGGGTAATCAACCCGTCGATTGGTATCGCAGTTACCTGGGTATCTCTCCGGAAGAGCTCCCGGCACATTATTACCGATTGCTGGGGATTCGACTTTTTGAGGAGGATCGGCTTCTCATTGCCCAGGCTTTAAGGCTGCGCATTGCTCAAATCCACTCCCGTTACGATGGCACCAACGCCCAGGCCATTCGCTGGATTCTGCGTCGGCTGATGGTTGCCGGCGAAGTATTGCTTAGTCCGATAGCCAAGCGGGCGTACGATCAATTGCTCTTTCAGGGAGTGCGACTAAAGGAAAATCCGGTGGCGCTTCGGGACAGCTCCGACGTTCGTTCGCCCAAGCGCTTCCCTGCCGACGGAGGAGGCGGTAAGGCGGTGTCTCCCCGACCGAGTACTCCGCCGGGAGAACCACCAGCCGCGAGTTTTGCCGTTCTTCCAAAGGAGGTAGATGCTCGCAGAGAACTTCTTCAGGAAACCTTCGAGCCTGCAAGTGCCAAGGTTGTCCCACGCTCCAAACAAAGCATATGGTGGCGAATTTTGGTCGCTTGGACCTGGGTGTTGTTGGCGATAAGCTTGGCCGCGGCGGGCATTTGGATCACGCGCAAACTGCTTCATACTCGGGGAGAGGTGGCCCAAGAACAAGGTTCATTCCAAACGCCGGCGGACTCCTTAGCTGAGGGGGTTGTCGACGAAAGCGCGGCCGATCAACTGGTAAAACCGAATATATCGCCTCATCAAGGGTCTTCATCTCCGCTGTACCAAACCTCCGAAGCCGGCGCGGGTTCTCATGCAACACCTTTGGGCAGAAATCTAGCCCTATGTCGCTTGGCGTTATTCAAACGCGATTTCGAAACCGCCCGGGGGTATTGGACCCAAGCGAAGCAGCTCCGGGGCCAACCGGCGGAAACGCAATCGCTCGCCCGGCTGGAGCAGCTTCTGAACCACTTAGAGATGTTTTGGTCAGCCTTTCGTCGCGGGTTAGAAAAACTGGATGCGGCCGAGGAACTGGTGAACGGCGAAGAGCGTGCCTTGGTGGTGGAGGCCGAGGGCACGAACCTTACGCTTCGGGTGGAAGGGCAAAATATCACGTATTCTTTGGAGAATATCCCAGCTCGATGGGCCGTGATTGTGGCGCGGCGCGGCTTTTCCAATTCGCAGAGCAGGTTCGACCTAGCGGTCGGGAGCTTTCTCGGGGTTGATCAATGGGGTGATCGGCGGGAGGCAACGCGTCGGTTGAAGCGTGTTGGGGCGGAAGGTGAATTCTTAGTGCCCGAGATTACGCTATTTCCGCCGCCTGTCGCAGCCCGATAGGCCGCGATTTGCTTATCCCCCAGGTGAGAACTAACTGCGGCGCACGCCGCCTGATTTCGCGAAGCTCCTCTTGTAGCATTTGCTTATTCCCCCTTCAGGGGGCACTAAGTGCGGCGCGAGAATGACCACTAAGTTCAGCGGGAAGAAACCGTGTCGCCGCGGGGCGGGGAGCATCGCGTTCCGCGCCGTTTTCCTCTTGCCTGTCTTCGGCTCTAGGGAAGACGGCGGAGCGCAACTCAGTGGATCGGGCTAGTCCCATCTAAAGGAACCAAACTATCACGATGGGCAGAGGTTGCCTCCGATTTACTGAGAGCTGAGCTCCAGTGCTGATCCGTGTCACCCCACGGCTTTAGGGTAGCTCTCCGTTCGAGAAGTCGAAGCAAACCAACGGGCGACGGCAGGTAGCGCAGTACCCCTTGAAGCAACCCCCCTTTTGCGGCAAAGTCTTGCGGAAATTTGCTCTCTGATAGACTTCACGTCGCCTTTGACCCAGGGGCATCGCGTACCCTTTGTGGTCCTTGCCGAAATTTCCTCTACGATAGAGCTCACCTCGCCTCTGGGATGGCGTTGCGAGCGAAAGGTCGGGGGTTTTGGTTCGGTAAAACACATGGTGTTGCGAAATCCGCCGATAACCAGGCGTCCTTCTCCTGAAATTCCGACTTTTCGGAACAGGACCCTTGGATTTCCCGCCGGCAAATTTGTGGGTGTTTCCACTTCTAGAATCGAATTCCCGCATCCTTGCAGATTCGGTGCACCAGCCGCTTGGCACCGGAGTCCATTTTTTCGTCACCCCGCGACGTCCCAAAGCGCCAGCGGATTCCCAATTCCTAATGAATGGAGAAATTAGCGAAAAGTGCGATTGCCGATTCTGTCGGTAAAAGCTATTTTCGGCCATTTATGAAGGGAAAAACGTCGATCGAAGTCCATGCTCTAAAAAGATCGAAAAGGAATCACTTCGTATTCAAAATTTTTAAAAAACTGAGGTTGACCCCTTTTCAAGAGGCCTGTAATTATTGGCGTCGCTTGTCTTACGTGTCCGTTAGGTTACTCAAACCCGTTTCAGAGCTCGTCTTTTTTTACTAATCCGAGCCAATTGTCCGAGGCCCGAATTTCCTGGAGAGGATACATCCCAGGCGGACGGGTTTGCGCCCAGGGCCCTTCGTGAGTCACGCGAGGACCGTCGGGCACCCGATCGCCGCGTTCAGTAAGGTCAGATCAATCGGTCAAGACTTGTCTAAACTCGTGCGCGTTTCGAAAGGGGAACCGAGTTGAACATGGCGAGCAACAGATTGACCGTCGCGTTGTTGGTACTGCTTTCGATGAGTGCCTGGCTTACCGGCAGAACTAGCTCGGGTATTGCTCAGGCAACCGATGCCATGGCGGGGGGAATCGCCGGTAATGCGGCACTTCGAGCCCAGTGCGACGATTTGCTGCGTCGGGCCCGCCAAGCTATGGCGGAAAATGACCTCCAAGCGGCTCGAGCTCTCCTAGGCCAGGCCGAAGCCTTGGGGGTCGAATACGGCCCGCTTTACCCCGGCGACACCCCTCAAAAACTCCGCCGCGATCTTGAGCGAAAAGCTCAGGCGATGCGGAACCCGGGCGGAGGCGGTTCGGGACTACTGGGGGCGCTGGTAGGTCGCGGAAGCACGGCCCCGCCGGTGACCGATCCATTCATTTCCACGAACGCCGCTGCGGCAGCCGGCGATCCAGATGCTTTAGCCCGCCAATATTTGGTGGAAGGGCGGCGGCAATTGGCCTCGGGCAATCTGGACGTAGCCGCCGAGTGGTGTCGGCGGGCTGCTGAGCTGCCGGCTCGGTTCACCGACACGGACGATTCCCCGGCACGACTTGCTGCCGACATCGTTCGCCAAGGGGGACGCGTGGAAATACCTTCTTCAACGGCAATTGCGACACTGAGCCAGGTAACGCCTTTACCTCCCGTAACTCCTTCGAGCACAACCGCCCCGGCGCCGGCGGTAGCATCGCCCCACGCCACGAACCCGGCTGTGCGGGCCGAAAGTGATCGGCTGTTGCTCGAGGCCCGTCGCGCCTTAGCCTTAGGGGACGTACGCCGGGCAACGGAGCTGGTGAATCGGGCTCGGAGCCTCGGTGTATCCTACAGCCCGCACGAGGACACTCCTCAAAGGGTCGAGGCCGACATCCGAAATTATGCCGAATTGGTGGCCATGCGAGGTGATCGCGGCCAAAGCGAACTTTATCGCAGCCAATACGCGCGGCTTCTTGTCCAGCAAGCTGAAGGGTTGCTCCGCCATGGCGACCTCGACCAAGCGGAGTATCTTGCCAGTTTGGCGAGCCGACAAGGCGTGACCTTCGGCCCCTTCGAAACGACGCCGCAAAACATTCTGGAGCGGATCGCCACCATGCGGCAACAATCGCGCGCGGCCAATTTCGCCTCTTTGGCCGATCGCAAAGCCCAAGCAAGCATGCTGGTGCGCCAAGCCCGGGGTGCTTGGGCCGCAGGCGACCTGGCCGGCGCGTATCAATTTGCTCAGCAAGCGGCCGCCTTGGCAGTCCCGGATAACGCCTTTGGCCCTGGCGAAGATCGCCCGAGCTTACTGCTGCTGGACTTGCAGCGTGCTGGTCTTGCCGCTTCAAGTGTGATGCAGGCTTCGGGGACAGTACCCGCCTTCGTCTCCCCGGGCACAACCTGGGGAGCTCCCACGCAGGCGATTTTCAATCCGGCTACCGACTCAACCTATAACCGATTCGCCGCGCAAACCACACCCCCTGGCGTTCCAGGTGCGGCGGTTCCCACCGGCACTGGCCGTATGCTCTTTGAGCAAGGTGAAACCGCGCTTCGTAACCACGACATCGTCACTGCTACCCAATACTTCCAACAAGCAGCCCGATACATGAACGAGCTGGATCCGATCACGGCCCAACGGCTGCAAGATCGTCTGCAAATGACGATGATGCAGCCGGGTGCGGTGCCTGCAACTCCTCCGGGGCAGAGCTTGGATCCGGCTTTGGCGGCACAGCAGCAGCTATTCCAGCGAATTGCCTTGGATGTGGCACATCAAGAAGGCCGCGCAAAGGCGATGCTCGCCAACGATCCAAAGGGGGCACTAAGAGTTCTCGAGGAGGCCCGCAAGAACGTCGAATCCTCCGGGTTGGATTCCCGGTTCCGCGAGACCTTGCTAGCGCGGCTGGATCGGGCGATCGCTGAAACACGCGACTACCTCGAGAAAAATAAAGCCCAAATCGAACTTCGCGAACGCAATGAAGCCGTGGAACGCGAAATAGCTCAGTCGGAAATGAGCCTCCTCGAAAAGCAGGAGAGACTGGCTCGGCTGGTTGAGGAATTCAATCAACGCATGGAAGAGCAGCGGTTCGCCGAAGCCGAAGTGATCGCCAAGCGCGCCGCCGAGCTGGACCCGGATAACCCCTTGGTCCATCAGCTTATGCTCAACGCCAAGATGGTCCGGCGGTTTTTCGATAACCTCAATCTGAAAAGCGAGCGCGAACAAGGTTTCATTGATCAAATGCGCGGGGTGGAACTGGCAGCAATTCCATTCAACGACATGATCCCGTACGTTCACGGCGATGTCCGCGAATGGCAGGCGTTGACCAAACGTCGCGCCAAGTACCTCGAAGAGGGGCGACTGGAACGCAGCGAACAAGAGCTGCAAATTGAGCAGAAACTCAAAACCCCTGTGCTCCTGCAATTCCAGAATGCCCCATTGAGTCAGGTGATGGACTATCTGGCTAGGATGGCCGGGGTCAACATGCACCTCGATCCGCAGGGCTTGGCAGAAATGGGCGTGTCTTCCGATGATCCGGTGACCATCAATTTGAGCCAAGAAATTTCGGTCCGAAGTGCCCTGAATTTGATCCTGGAGCCGCTCGGCCTCGGGTACATGATTCAAAACGAGGTGTTGAAGATCACCAGTGAACAGCGGCGCCAAGGACAACTGTACCGTCGGGTGTACTACGTGGCCGATTTGGTGCTGCCGATCCCCAATTTTGCCCCGAGTAGTCACATGGGTCTGGCCGGAGCCTATCACGACGCCCTAGGTGCCGTAGGCTTTTCCGGCAGCAGCCCGTTCGGCTCCATCGCCCCGGTGACCGTGGTGGCAAGCCGTGATGGCCGGACGGTGCCCGCGGCGATCAACCCGGCGGTGCTTGCCCAGATTCCAGGCCGCTCCAACGCGGGGGCTGCTCCCACCAATGTACCTATCGGTTCTGGTCCGGGGGGCATGGGCGGGGCCGCGATGGCTGACTTCGAATCGCTCATCGACCTAATCGTCACCACGGTGGCGCCCACGACCTGGGAAGAAGTCGGCGGCCCCGGCTCGATCGCTCCTTTCGAGACCAACCTGAGCTTGGTGATTAGCCAGACACAGGAAGTTCACGAGCAGGTGGCGCAGCTCCTCGAGCAGCTTCGTCGGCTCCAAGACCTCCAGGTGACGATCGAAGTTCGTTTCATCACGTTGAACGACAATTTCTTCGAACGAATCGGTGTAGACTTCGACTTTGATATCGACGACGACATCGACCGACCCTTCATGGTGTTCGGCCAGCCGCTGGATACCGGTGATCCGGAAGAAAACCGGGAGCCGCTGCGTAATACCTTGGACGTCGACCACGATCGCAGCCTTATCGTCGGTTTGGATCAACCGGGAATTTTCTCCGCCGATTTGGATATCCCGTTCCGGCAGGGGAGCTTTGCCTTGGCGGTACCGCAATTCGGTGGGTTTGATGCGACAGCCGGTGCCTCGCTGGGATTTGCCATCCTGAGCGATATCGAGGCATTCTTCTTCATCAATGCCGCTCAAGGCGACCGGCGTAGCAACGTGCTGCAAGCGCCGAAGGTTACTCTGTTCAATGGACAGATGGCAATGGTATGGGACGCCGCGCAAACACCCTTTGTGATGAGCCTCATCCCGGTGGTGGCCGACTTTGCGGCTGCCCAACAGCCGGTGATCGTGGTGGTCTCCGAGGGAACCTTCTTAAGCGTGCAAGCAGTCGTCTCACAAGATCGGCGATTTGTCCGAATGACCGTGGTGCCTTACTTCAGCCGCATCGAAAAGGTCGATACCTTCACTTTCCAAGGGACAGAAACCACGATCGACAACTCCTCCCAACAGGGCAACCAAGATACCCCCAACGATAACACCAAACGGGAACGGCAAAGCACTCGAATCCGCCAAGGAACCTCCGTGCAACTTCCCACGGTGGCTTCCATCAGCGTTGCCACCACTGTCAGCGTTCCCGACGGGGGTACGGTGCTCCTGGGTGGCATCAAGCGGCTTAGTGAGGGCCGTAACGAATTCGGTGTGCCCATCTTGAATAAACTCCCCTATGTCAACCGCCTATTCAAGAACGTGGGCATTGGCCGAGAAACCCAAAGCCTGATGATGATGGTCACGCCGCGGATCATTATCCAAGAAGAGGAAGAAGAAAGGTTGGGGATTGCCCAGGAATAACCCTCCGCTACGATGGCGGGCCTGCTCCCCCCGGCAGGTCCCCTTCCATGGCTCCCCTCCTTCCCCATCGGCCGGTGGCCCCCAGCCACCGGCCCTTTTCCTTTATTGAACCGTGGATTTGAATCATCCTCCTCTTCGGATGATTTTCACCACTTGTCCGATTCCTCGCTGAGACAAAAGGGACGAATGGGAAATAGCATGCCACGTCACATCACTGAGGGGCATAGCTTCCATCTAAAAGGAAAGCCGATCCGACATTCGGTTAAATCCGCACGCCCCTTCCGTTGGATGCTATCCGGGCGGAATAACCGGACGTAGATGCCGCCTGACTGCGGCACCTTGCACTTCCGGTCGCTTGCCGGCAAAAACACGGGTCAAATTTGCTTCTGCAGCAGTTTACGTCTGAAAAGCCCAGATTCGGCAAAACCTTGCCTTTTCGGAATTTCGGGCCGAGAATTACTTGTCGAAAGATTGGCTCGGGAGCGGCGGTTGAGCGACGCGAAGTCCGATCGCGCTATCAGTTCCGGAAAGGGCCGAAATCGACGGGCTCAATTTGCATATGTTTAGGAAGCGCGTTGGAAGCCTGTACGGCAGGAATTTCCATTGACTTTGCGGGGGCAAAGTAGACGCTTATGTTAAAATGATTCCTGCTCGGCTTGTTATCCTGCCCAAACGGTTGTCGGCGAGGTTTTGCAGAATGCGGAAACGGGGTTCCCGGGTAATATGTAAAGGATCGGCAAAAAGGCATGGATTCGAAACGGCGCCCCATCACAAGATTTAATTTATTGAATTGGGGATGCCGGAGCGGAGAATCCGAAATAGCGGTCCAAATTTAATGCGAGGTCCATGGGTTTACACCGAGCATCGCAGATTGGCTCCAAATATCGGTCCAAAAAAAATTAAAAACTAGGTTCCGCCCTCTAATTTACCGGACTTAACTTTTAACAACGATGATGAAGGCCGCTGTATGACCGGAAGAAAAGGCTTTCTCGTTTGGCGATTGTTGGTGTGGACGGGTTGGGTTGCCCTCTTGGTGACGTTAGGCAACTTGCTGGCTCTGCAACGGCCCCACTTAGGGGTGCATACGGAAGCGGCCCAAGTAACCCCTTCTGCGTGGGTGCCCCGGGATTTGTTTTCTAGCGCCGAAAGTACTGGGCCGACCGACCCGGCGGATTTGATGGCCGTGGAACAAGCGAAGTCGCTTTCTCGAGCCTTTCGGTACGCCGCACAACGCGTTTTGCCCACGGTAGTGAAAATCCGCACCGTCACGCGGCCGCAGCGCGGCAACTTGAACGAGCCGCCGCTATTTCCGTGGCGAGATCTTTTTCCCGAGTCGGAAGACCTGGTGCCGCCACCTCAGGCAGGCCTCGGCTCGGGGGTCATTATTCACCCTTCGGGTATTGTGCTTACCAATCGGCATGTGCTGGAGAATAGCCAGGAGGTGATCGTTCAACTTGCCAACGGCCGCGAACTCACTGCCGTTGATGTCAAAAGCGATGATGAAACTGATTTGGCCGTGGTGCGCATCGAGCCGCCAGAGCCCCTTCCTGCTGCGTCACTCGGTGACTCCGATCAATTGGACATCGGTGATTGGGTGATTGCGATCGGGCACCCGTTCGAGTTGGAGCAAACCGTCAGCGCCGGTATTATCAGCGCAAAAGGGCGGACCCTTGGAGCGGTGCGCCGGGCGAGGTTTCTGCAAACGGACGCCGCCATAAATCCGGGTAATTCCGGGGGTCCTTTGGTTAATCTTCAGGGGGAAGTGGTGGGAATCAATACGGCGATTTTTTCTCGCACCGGGGGCAATCAGGGAATTGGCTTCGCGATTCCCATTAATCTGGCAAAATGGATTGTGCCGCAACTGCTCGAGACGGGCCGCGTGGCCCGGGCCTACTTGGGAATCGAACTTTTGGAGTTAACCTCCGAGGCCGCTAAGCGATTGAGCCTGGAAGTAAACCAGGGTGTTTTAGTCGGCAGGGTGTTTCCCAACTCGCCCGCGGAAGTTGCCGGCTTGCGGCGTAACGACTTAATCGTCTCGTACGATGGCCGCTCTATTCGCTCGCCCGCCGATCTTCAGGAATTGGTGGAGCGCTCCCCGGCCGACAGTGAACACAAGCTTGAGATTATCCGCGACGGTAAGGCTCAGGAGCTAACGGTAATTGTTCGGGCCATGCCGGAGGATTTTGGTGCCCGAGCAATGACTCCGCCGGGCATGAGCAGCTTTTATCAGAATCGGCGCTGGGGATTCATTGTGGTTGATTTGACCGAGGAAATGGCACGCCGGTTAGGGCTTTCGGCCACAAGTGGCGTACTAGTCATTCACGTGGACTCGGGCCGACCGGCTGCCCGCAGCGGACTTCGCGAGGGAATGATAATCCGAAAGATCGGCGAAAAAACCGTAGAAAATGTCGTTGAATTCCGCGAGGCCTTGACACAATGGGGGCAAGATAAGCCTGTGCCACTCACCGTCGAGACGCGGGATGGCATCCGCGAAATAACGATCACCTCCCCGTAATAGGCTCCCGTAATAGGCTCCATAGAGCTGTCGGTTTCCCGGTTGAAAGCTCTCTTGTTCCCTTAAGGGGCCTTTTGAATCGGTTTTTACTTCCGCTGGTGTAGGGCAAAAAGCAACCTGTTTTCTCTGGAACGCACTTTGCTACGGGTGCCGCGCAGGCGACCCGCATGAGAGTCGCATTGATCCGCCGGGTGGTCTAGGCGCTCCCGACAAGGCTAAGCGACGCGATTGCTGGTTGAGCCCAAGCAGGTTGTCGGTCAAGGTGGCCCTCAGTGCTCCATCGGAGAAACCTTGGCTTAGGCTACGTACTTGCTAGGCAAATGTGCTAGCTTGTTCTATTGGCCGTTGACTTTCTTGCTCCTTTTCATAACTTTCATAACTGGCTGCGGCATTTCTTGACTCCGACGTGGTTATTCTTCGTCGCCTGTGGGTTAGGAGGTGGAAGGAATCGAATCTCGTGAAAAAATCGAATCTCGTCAAAAATAACGGAAATCGACGGATATCCGCGGGTGTCCAAATCGGGAAGGCGGTTTCAAAGACGGTTTTACGGGTGTGCCGGGACTCTTGTTGCGGATGCTTCACCCGTGCCACCAGTTTGGCTCCGGCCTTTCTTAAAGTCAGATTTCAGAATTTAGTTAGTACTTGAGAGCAAAATTCAAGGGTTGAAAGATAGATTAGGCGTTCTAAGGTTCACTCAGAGGCTTATGAGACAAGCAAAAGCTATTTCCGGCCGAACATGCAGCGTCAGCGACCATAAGGGTGGCGATTGAGACAATTTGACACGAATGAGGCGGGTGGAGGACGAATAAGTTGAACTCGGTGCTCGAGACGAACAGTCGGCTATCGTGTCAGGAAGGATCCTGGTAGCGAACCCAAAACCTCTCGGGAGAAAAGGGCCTAAAACATAGGAAACACTTTATCTAAACAACCTGAAAGCCTTTTCGAAAAAGCGATCGAAAAACTACACGAGATTTTCGCCCGCCAGTAATCCCAACCTTTTGGCTCCGCAAACGAATAGCCTTTTACTCGGTTTGTTTTGCCTCGTCCCCACCAGATGTTTCTGAGTTTTGTCCGATTCCTGCGCGGGGGCTTGTTTGCATAGGCGATGGACCGATGCGACTGGCAATTTGGTCCCATTCCTGCGCGGGGGCTTGACCGAGCCGGATTGCCGGGTGAAACCGTCCTGAAGCAGTTGTTATTCATTCAATCATTTGGGACGGTTTGAAGGGTCACGGTTAGCTCAGTCAGGCGCCGTACTCCAGCCCAGATTTTTTTCCGGCTTGACCGAAGCGTTCAGAAGTCTACTATTTTGACGGTAGACATGTCATTGGATTGGCATAATTGGAGAATTCTTTCTCGCGTTCGTTGGATGGCGTTTACCGACCGGAAAGGTTCGCTTTGACACGGAACTCAGTTGACTTAGGACCTCCTCAAAAAGTCTGAAAGTTCTGATTCCATGCTTGCACGAGCTCCGTGACCCGCGTCATTTGTCGGCGGACTCTTTTGGCCATGAGGAATTACAGCGAGGCGTAGGGTTGTTGCCGGGATTTTCTGGCGATTTTCCCAACGGAACTTAGAATCATTGAACGAGCAGTGGTAGCGGCATCCGCTAAAGTCCGAAATTCAAACCTTTAGGCATCTGGGACCGACGCGCTACATCGAAGCAAGGGATGCGATGTAATAGTTCAAACAGTTTGAGTTGAATTAAATTTGGCGTTTTCGGATTTTTCGGTTTTTAACAATTTTGCCCTGATGGCGAGGAAAAAGCTCGGCAAGACCTTCGGCTTTTGACGGCGAGCGGCTTGCGAATAGCCACTGAAACCTTCGCGGCATCGTTGTCCCTCGCGGTGGTCAACGTTTACCGGGCTAAGTCGCAGGGAGTTGATTTATCCAAAAGGATTTTGACTCAGATTTAGCTCGTATGCTTGATTTAGGTTTATACACGGGTGGATTTGGCGATGGTGTCATCCCCCTGAGCTATTTCCATAGCTATCTCAAAAACATCCAAAAACATCATTGAAATTACGCCGTTCAAACGATAGTCAACTGTGAGATGTCGATCAGGAAGTCTTCTGTTCTAAGCGAATTCCCGCCGGTTCATATATGTGGCATTATCCTCGTCTTGCTATAGGAACTTTGGGTCCCCGGAGCGAGCCGAATTGGGTCAGCTTGGCTTTGATGGCCGCCTTCCGAAGCGCGGGTTTTCCGATTCAAAGTTTCCGGGCGGAAGCTAGTTTTTGCCGGTTTCCTGTGGCCCCCTCCATCTGTGGGCGTCCGGTCCGCCACCTCGATAGTTGGCTGATGTCACGGGAAAAATGTCAGCAGATATTCGGCCTGGCCACCAGACCGGACCAACTCATTGTGGTGGATGGTCACTATGGCATTCCGGCAAGTATTACTCCCGGTGGGCGGCTGGACGAACTGTGTGATTGGCTCGACTTGCCGCGATTAGTCGTCCTGGATGTGGAAGAATTGGATCAGTGCTGTCTTCCGAAATTGCCGGCGAAGACCGACGGAATCCTGTTTGATCGGATTCGCAGCCGGAGCCAATTCCGCCAACTTCAGACAGACCTAGAAACGGTTTGTGGGATCCCAGTTCTAGGTGCACTTGAACCTTTGCCCGAAGTGCGCTCCCAGCTCGAACGTCACACCACCGACGGTGCTTGCCTGCGTCAATGGTGGGAACAATTGGGCCGCAGCTTCGCGGAATATTGGAATCGCGAACAACTTTGGCGATTAGCGACCCAGCGTTCCTGGGAACCATGCCGGGAAGCGACGCTTTGTGCGAAAAGGAATCTGCGTGTAGCCGTGGCTTTTGATCAAGCGTTTAATCGCTATTTCCCGGATGTTTTCACGGCGCTCGAAGCCCTGGGTGCAACGCTAGAGCATTTTTCTCCGCTAAATGATGAAACACTTCCGGCGGGAACCGAGCTGGTCATAATCGGTTGCGGCGATGTGCTCCGCCATCTGCCGGCCCTGGCCAATAATCACTGCATGAAGGCGGCCTTACGACATCATGTTGCAGCCGGATTCCGGATCTATGCGGAGGGGGCGGGCGCCGCGTTTCTGTGTCAGCGGATTGAAACTCCCGATGGCTCCAAGTATCCGATGGCGGGCTTGCTTCCGGCCGTAGCCCGCTGGCATCAGTCTTCCGAACCGCCCCAACCCGTCGAGTTGCGTACCCGCTTAGCCTCCTGGCTTTTCCCCGAGAATTCTTGCTTACGCGGTTATCGGAATCCTTGCTGGTGTTTTCAGCCGGCGGCCAGTGCCACCGGGTTCGTGCACCAAGTGGAGCACCGCTTTGATCTGATTGGCTGCTACCGGGCCGTGGGGAGTTTGGTACATTTGTACTTTGCCGCCCACTCCGATCTGCTTGCTCATTTCTTCGATCCGTGTCAGGCCCCTCCGTACTTGGTGGACCCTTGGCAGCCGTTGTAGATCCTCCGGGTACTAACCCGCTTAAGTTCCTTCCATGTAGCTGATCTCGGCAAACCCCTCGGAACTCCTTCGGCAGCAGATCTTTAGCTCATTTGAGCCGCGATTGGTTGGCGGCAACATGGAGTAGGATGGCAAGTTTCTCAACAAAATAGGCATCTCCCGGACAAAACGGAATATCTACCCACTCGGCAAGTTGCTCAGGCTGGCTGCCCCCGAGGTAGGCTTTGGCCTGGAAGATCGAAAGAGAAAAATCGGGGAAATCGATGTAGTTTTCCCCGAAATGGAACTGGCGTTCTTCTGCCATTAAGTACCAGCCTGGCAAAGACCGATCGACAAAATCAAGATACTTTCGCGCAGCATCTGGGGCGTTTGCCCGGAGCCAACTGCCTACTTCCGGGACCAGGCCTTGGAACTGCACGGGCTTCGCTTTGTGAGGCGTTTGCTGCCAGAAAAACCCGCCCATCCCTTCTGCGCGCCAACGATCGAATTCGTTGACGTTGGCAAACGGCGGAAGCATCGGCTCCTCGGTATTCCGGCGAAATCGTTCGAGGGTCCATTGGGCCAGTTTGTCAGCCTCCGATGCCAATTCGGCTTGTGTTTTAGTGTCGTTTAAATACTTTCCGATCCGCATCAGACCTAGCATCGCCCCCAAATACGCATTGGCAAAAAGTTCCTCGTGTTCCATCTTCTCTTGAGCGGACCAAGTCTGCTTTGATTTCTTGAACGATTGCCAGCACCCCCGAAGTTCCCCGTATTTTTCTCGCACCCTCGGCCATTCATCCAAGTAGTGAGCGTAGGCCCAAATCCCATACATGTTGGCGAACGGATGAGGTAGCCGCTCCCGCGCATCCCGACGGCTGGGGAGCTTAGGCAGGACGTAGCCTTCCCGGCGAGCTCCGCGATCTACCGGCAAAAAACATCGGCCATCATACGGTGGGAACTCTTCCCAAAGAGCCGCCAAAAACTCGCGGACCTCGCCCTGCGTTCTTGGAGAAAGGTGCGGCCACGCCAGACTGAGAGCCCAAAAAATCTCTCCGCTTTGGTCAAAAAAATATTCGCAACCCGACAATCCTATTTCGACCCGCAACGGGGCCAGCAGTTCCGCTTTTAACCACTCGTCAACAAAGGCATCGAGCTCCGATTGCAAAGGTCGCAGGTTCTCCGGAATGGCCTCTCGCGTATCCCGGAGCGGAAAAGCGATTCGCTCACCCCAAGCGGTAAAAGCCAGCGGTTGACCTTGATTTAGCCCTACCGCAACCAGGTGCCCGCCCAATTCGCAAACCGTGGTTACCCCGAGTTGAGGGGTGGCAAGGTTCCCTTCATTCAGCTTATTGGCTACGAGCTCGGAACAAACCGCTGGAAGACTTACCATTAGGCACGCTGCGCAAGCAAGCCCCAAGGCTGCCTTCGGCAATGGCCAAAAACTCGGAAATTCAAAGCCTCTTTTATACACATTGATGCCACATTGACCGGGGCAATCGCGTCGCTGAGTTTGCGTCTGTACCACATTCGGAATCGGATTGATAGCCAACGACCGTTGGAATGTTTGCATCGTATGTCTCCCCGAGCGCTTTATTTTAACTTGCTGTTTTGGCCTCTTTATTTCCTAACTTATTGTTTTTGCCTCGGATTCTTGGCTTTTGGCTCAGATGTTATATTGACTTGTTTTTGCCCGTGATGTTTTGGCTTTCGATCATACCCATCGTGCTCCTCCACCGTTCGGGGCCATTTTTCAAGCATGTCGTTCAGACCTGATGTTTCAGCAGCACACCCCGAACTACTTAGCTCAGCTATTGTGTTGCGTTCGGTTTGCGTACCTCCGAGCTTAAGCCTTTGGAGCCAGAGTTACGGCTAGTGTGAAGTTGCTCTGGGCCCTGATGCTCGAGTTTTCACTCGCTTACTCTTTCTCCCCTTTTACCGCGATGACACGGCTTCCCGTGATCCAATACAGATATTCGCCGGCAATCGCGGCCGATGATCGGGCCGGACCATGCCATTCATTGAGTGCCCAATCCACGCGGCGGAAGCCCCCGAAAGTATCTCGCCTTCCCGCCAGATTCATTAACTTTTTATTCCTTAGATCCAGGGCCGAGAGTGTACCCTGATGGGAAAAATAGACCATCGGGCCGGCAGAGCTCAAATTCTGAGCCTCATCGGCAGTCCCCCAGAATGTATCCCAGGGAACTTGAAGGCCGTGCTGATGGAAGATTGGCTCGATTTGCCCGGTGGTCACATCAAGCAATCCCACCCCGACAAAAGGGGCGACACCCAGCGTGAAATTGGTGTATGCCGTTCGATAGATCACGAACACTTGCGTTTCCGACACCACTACGGGCGGATTGCCCACCCCGGCACATCCCCCAACATACAACACCGGCGGAATGCAAACCGTTTCCCCGGTTTTGGCATCGAGGATAAAGAAAGTCTGCAACCACGGGTACTGCTCCAGGCGGCGGCGGATTGCAGCCTGTTCTGCCCGGATTTTCTCCGGCGTGCCGAAAACTGCGGAGCTCTTCAGATATTGATCGATTGTCTGCCAATGATTGTCTGGCAGGCCCGCTTGGGAAGCTAAGAAGGCCGTATCCCCCGCGATATGGGTTGCGAAATGCTCCACGGGATTGGTCCGAATGATCACTCGGTCCGCCAGCAACAGCGGGTAGTAATCGCGAACGCTTTGCCCGGAGAGTTTGTGACTTTTCCACAAAAGCTGTCCATCTTCCAAGCGAACTGCATAAACATGCATGTCCTCGGAGGCAAAAAACAGCGTGTCCTTGATCGCGGCAGCCGACGTGCGAATCGGCCCACCGGTGCCCACCGACCACCGCAGTTTTCCCGTTGCTCGGTCGACGGCACAAAAACGTCCATCACGTCCCCCTAGAAGCACCAAATCCTGCATCACGAGAGGACTGGTGCAGAAGCCGGCGCGATGCGGCGAAAAATGCCACAGTGTTTTACCTGTTTGTGCGTCCAGGGCCCAAAGGCCACCAACTCCCGCTACGTAAACCTTATTCTGAAAAACGCAGGGCGAGTGCAGAATCGGCCCCTTTAAACGGGCCGACCAAAGTTCTTCCCCGGTGGTGGCGTGAAGGGAGTAGAGACGCCCCTGATAAGTCCCGACATACACGCGGCCATCGGCGACGATGGGCTCCGTCCGCGTCGGGATAGTTTCTTCCGGAAAGACGACCGACCAAGCCACGTTAAACGGTGGCCCAACGCTGTCGCTTGAACGCCCGGAGCGCGCTGGATCGTGCCGCAGCATCGGCCAATCGTCAGCGCGCATCGCTTCGGCCCAAAGCATTACCAAGCAAACGAAAATCGCCTTACAGGCTCGATCGATTCCCCAACGCCCGATGATTGTTCGAACACGATGTTTGTCGCTACCCATAGTGGAATCTCCTGAGCCGATCACAATAGATCGCAAATCTCTTCTTCTCTCTTCTTCCGTCGAAACGCGAAAAACTCCGCGGTGAAATTCGGCAGTAACTGAACTTTAGAAACTGGAGGAGCCCGCATTTTCTGCCTTCACAATTTAGCAGCCGAAATCAGCCCCGCGGAACGGCTGCGAGTCCTCTGCCCACAAACCGGTCCGACTTGTTTACATCTGGCGCCTTTTGGCAGCCGACAATGTCCCTGAAAAAAGCGGAAACCGAATGCGAAAAGGAGCACACTATGCCGGAGCTAACACAGGATGCAAGGGATCAGCCCGGCGAACTTCTCCCCTTTGTCTTGGCCCCAAATCGAGCAGGAAGCACTGACGGTGGCTTCCAAATTGCGACTCGGGCTGTCCCCCAATGCTACCTTCTAATCCTTCCGAAGCATAGCATTTGCCGATTTGGCTGCCAAGCGTGTTGCCGAATGAAACTACGCTGGCAAGCCCCAAGACCGCCTTTCAGCTTTTTACAAAAGTAGCGTGAGCTCTTTGCTAGGCACAGTGCGAGGGTCAAGACATCTTAACTTGTGACGGCCAATTTAATGTTATGTATTGACGGGTAGAGGGACGGCCGATTCGGAAAAGCGAAATTAGTTCTCGGGGGGCCAGAAGGTCCTGAAGACCCGCCGATCTTCTGGAGGCAAAATGATTCTTCCCCGGTGCTTCCCATTGGGCCCAATTTAGCCGATCCGCCACATCTGCGATTAGCCTTCGACCTGGGTTGCAGCCGGCGGGGACTATACCTCACGCCTCGCAGCCAGCAAAATAAGAGGAGTTAGGGCGGGGTATCCCGGCTCAGCCTCACGGCGAGTTTAAGTTCGCACAAATACCTGGTAGTCCTGCCTTATGAGCTGTCGGCAACTTATATTTCCTGACAAGTTAAAGCAGCGAGTTTTCGGCGCGGATTGGCCCTAGAGCGACGGAATTTTTACGTCGTTTTCCGCCGGGGAGGGCGAAGATTGCATTTGGAAAGACGACTCGAAGGTATTCAAATTACTCGGAGATCTTTCTCAGAAAGAGCAAAAAATTGGCAGCTGGGCGGGATTTTGTGCAGTAGCTGGAACTAGATGAGAGGGTTTTCCGGTCCGGTTTGAGGCGATAGAGGACTCGCCAGCTTGGGGCCTCAGGCAACCGTTAAGGGGGAGCTGAGAATATGGCCAATGATATCGGATTTGCTAACCGGTTGCGGCGGCGTCTTGCGGTGCTTTACGGACCGCGAGGGGCCTTCGTGGCGGATCAAGTCATTCGTTTGATGGAGGAGTATGCCCCCCGATTAGGTCCTCGAAAGAAACGCTCCTGGGATGAGCGAGACATTATCCTCATTACTTATCCGGATCAGGTTCGCTCGGCCGGTTGTCCTGCGCTTGAGTCGCTGGCCAATTTCCTGGCATTAAGCGGGCTTCACGGGCTTGTAAACATTTTGCACATCCTTCCCTTTTATCCTTGGTCCTCCGACGACGGCTTCGCCGTGAGCGATTTCCGCCGTGTTCATCCTGATTATGGTGATTGGGCACATATCCGCGCGTTGGCCGAGCAATATGACCTGATGGTTGATCTGGTTTTGAATCACGTTTCCAAAGAAAACCAATATTTTAAGAGGTATTTGGCAGGGGAGGAACCTTATCAGCGGTTTTTTATCGAGGCGACGCCCGGCCCCTACCTCGGTCAGGTGGTAAGACCCCGAAGTACACCCCTCTTGACGCAGGTCAAAACCTCGCGAGGGCCTCGGTATGTTTGGACGACATTCAGCGATGATCAAATCGACCTCAACTATGCGGAGCCACAAGTCCTACTCGAAATGCTCGATATACTCCTACTTTTAGTGGCGAATGGAGCACGAATCATTCGCCTTGATGCGATAGCCTATCTCTGGAAGCGACCAGGAACGCCCTGCATTCACCTCCCGGAGACTCACGAAATCGTAAAGCTTTTCCGGGATGTTGTCGACGCGGTGGCGCCGGGCACCCTTCTGCTCACTGAAACCAATGTCCCCCATGAGGAAAACATTAGTTACTTTGGTGATGGGGACGAAGCGCACATGGTGTATCAGTTCAGCTTGGCACCGCTACTATTGGAGGCTTTTCTTTCCGGCGATGCGACGCCGATGAAAAAATGGTTGACTATTGCCAGCCGGACTCCCCCGGGCACGACGGTCCTCAATTTCACGGCATCTCATGATGGAATCGGCGTGCGGGGATTAGAGAACCTAATTCCGTCCGAAAGGCTCGAAGCGTTATGTCAGGCTGTCCGGGAACGTGGGGGGCAAATCAGCATGCGCTTGGCCGGCTCCGGGCGTGAAGTTCCGTATGAGCTAAATATCACCTATTACTCGGCGCTCGGCGATCAGACTTGCCAAAATTGTCCGGACCATGTTCGGCGATTCCTCGTTAGCCAGGCCTTCATGGTGGCCTTACGAGGGATCCCGGGGATATACTTCCTGAGTCTCTTCGGTACTCCTAACGATCTAGAAGGGCTGGCCAAGACAGGGCGAGCTCGTTCCATTAACCGCCGAAAATTCCTCCGCGAGGAGCTAGATGCTTGGCTTGCAGATGGGAAGTCGGTTCGTTCACAAATTTTTGAAGCCTGGAAAAAGCTCCTTGCTGTGCGACGCGATCAAGAGGCGTTCCACCCCGAGGCAGTTCAACACCTGGTGCCCTGCGATGATCCGGGGGTGGTGGCTTTCGAAAGGCGGAGCTTGAGCGGTGAACAAAAAATTTTGGTCCTTTTTAATGTCGCCGCCAAGGAAACTCAAGTGCCGGTTGCAAAGCTCTGCGGTCGAACTGCCAAGAGAGACCTATTGGCAAGCGGCGGTTTGGGATGGTTAAACCCCCCTGTTTTTAACCAGGAGGGTTGTGCCCTCGATCCACCGCCCGATCCTTGCCCCTTGGGTCCGCAAAGCATTGCCTGGCTCGAGCTTAGTAGGTGATTTTCCGCCGCGAGATCAAACCGATTGCCAAAACATGTTGCGCGAGGAACCGCCCCGAACTCCGTCGGACATCACTCCCGTCATTGGTTTTTTCTCCAGCCCGTGTGACTTTTCCTGGGCTGATTCCCCTGGTTGCCCTTGAGCAGCGAGAGCTTCCGCTCTGTACTGCCCTTTTGTCCGCAACGGCACCTGGATTTCGTCGGAGCCGCAACAGGCTGTAAGCCTCCAAGACAGAGCTAATCGCCGCAATTTCCTCGAGAACCTAAAAACTAGCTAGCGCAAGCTAAGTAGTTGGCCAATTTTTCACCATTTTTCAGAATTATACGATTTTATTATCTTTATTATAAGAACATGTTTAACTCTATGGATAAATCGTCCTTTGCCCTCGACTTTCTCACGCTCTGTTGGCGGCTAATTCGTGGCTAAATTCGCGTTACCGCCGTAAGCAATTGGGCTGGTAGCACTTAAGCCAATTGACAGCAACAGAGGAATCTCTCCCTTGGCGATGACCGCGCGTCTATCCGCCCCCCGACACATTTTCTCATTTTGTCGAAAATATTCATTCAACTCAAATTGTGCAAAATTCCCAGCTTGTCTATCCAAAAAGATGCAACGACTTGATATCTTGAAATGAATGTAGAAAATGTGTCGTTCAGGTTGACTAAACGAAAGAAGTCGAATAAAGGATTTGACTCGACGGGATTAATTAGGAGGTTTCCCCCCGTGGCTGGATGGCCCCGATGTTGATACGTGGCCGCAGACCGGTGAGAAATTGATGACTGAATTAAACAACTCGAGGCGATCTCCCCGTTATGGGATTCTGCCTTTATGTGCCGTAAGAGACGCCATGGCAGGTTGTTACGGCACAAATTCCCCTTTCCGTCTACGACTCGGCACCTGAAGTGCACCCCCCTGTCGAGCGAGTAATCGGATCGTTGGCTTCGTGGGCCGGTGATTTAGCTAGTGAGGGTAGCAACTTGCCGAAGCTTCATTCTCGTCTGAGTAAGAGGAATGCTAATGGAAAGGTTCGAGCTACCGCTAAACGAACTAAGCGTCAAAAGGCTGCAAAGTCGGCTCTGAAGCAACCGAGGCGGGCAAATGGCCGGCCTTCAGGTCGCTCGCCATTTGATCTTGATTTAATCGATGACGACCTCCTCCTAGATGACGAATTGCTGGAGGGTTTTACGGGAGAGGTTGACTTTGAGGGCAGAGACGAGGATGGCCGCATTGACGACCCGGTCCGAATCTACCTGATGCAAATGGGCGAAATCCCGCTGCTAACCCGGCGGGAGGAGATCTTAGCAGCTAAGCGGATCGAACGGGCCCGATGTCGATTTCGCTATGCAATTCTCGAGACTGATTATGTCCTTCAGGCAGCGATTGGTTTGGCCCAGCGAATTCGCGATGGTCGGCTTCGCTTGGACCGAACTGTGGAGGTTTCGGTCACTAATATGCGGGAAAAGCGACGGGTAATGCGCATCCTAGGGCCCAATCTGCAAACCCTTGAAGAAATGTTACGGCGAAATCGGCAGGACTTCCGAGTGGTCATGTCCAAGAGTAAGCCGGCTCATTTACGCCGGCAGGCATGGCATCGATTGACCCGCCGTCGAAGGCGTGCCGTTCGGCTGATCGAGGAACTGGGGCTGCGGACTCAGCGGCTACAACCGCTTTTGGAAAAGCTGACAGATATTTCCCAACGGATGGACGAGCTTTTGGTGAAGCTCCGCCAACTGCCGGGCCAACTTCAACGCTCCCAAGAAGCGCGGCGGCTCCGCGAAGCGCTTCAGTATCTGATGCGGATTACTCTGGAAAGTCCCACCACCTTGCGTCGCCGATTGGAGAGAATCCAAAGCCTGTTGGAGGAATACGAGGCGGCCAAACGAGCTCTTTCTGCGGGCAATTTGCGATTGGTGGTTTCCATTGCCAAACGCTACCGGAATCGCGGTTTGAGCTTCTTGGATCTCATCCAAGAAGGGAATACGGGTCTAATGCGGGCTGTTGACAAATTCGAGTATGCCCGCGGTTATAAATTCTCTACCTACGCCACTTGGTGGATCCGCCAAGCGATAACTCGGGCGATCGCCGATCAAAGTCGCACGATTCGGCTCCCGGTGCACATGATTGAAACCATGGGAAAGATGCGTGCAGCCAGCCGGTTCCTCCAGCAAATTAAGGGCGCCGAGCCTTCTTTAGATGAAACGGCCGAAGCCGCCGGCCTTTCTTTGGATGAAGCCACCTCGGCCCTACAAATGAGCCGGCAGCCCTTGTCGCTCGATCAGCCTGTTGGAGATCATGACGATAGCTTTTTCGGGGAATTCCTTGAAGATTATCGGGAGAACGATCCCCTGCAACAAATGCACCATGAGCTCCTGAAAAAGCGAATTGCCGAGGTGCTCAACGGCTTGACCTACCGCGAGCGTGAGATCCTCCGCTTACGCTACGGCTTGGCCGATGGCTATAGTTACACCTTGGAAGAGGTGGGAAGAATCTTCTCTGTTACCCGCGAACGTGTCCGGCAAATCGAGGCAAAGGCAGTCCGCAAGCTGCAACACCCGATGCGGGCCCGAAAGTTGCTCGGCTTCATCGAACACGCTGAAAAAGTTGAAGCGATGCTTAATTCGCCACATCATCCGCCGCCTCCCCTGGATTGACATATCAAGCCGACCTGCTTTTGGCCCGGGGCCAAATCGGATTGGAACCGGTTGCGCGTACGTGAGTTTCCGCCTGTCGCCACAGCTCTTTATTTCAGTGCGTTTCCACGAAAAAATATTGGGCGAAAGCCTTGGCGCGCGGTGATCAAAGTACATGACTTGTGGTTTTCCGCTCAACGCCGAGCGGCAGCCCCTTGTGCGCGGTGATCTAAGGTTCGGGTCGAATGCCGTCCCCGATAGCAGGGGTTGTATCCGGGTGCAGATGATATTGAGAGCCGGGTGGTAATGGTCGGCAGTCGGGCATCCGCGCAGTGGTTTACATGGGATCGTTTACAACGGGATCTTCTGGCCCATAAAAATTCCACTAATTCATGGGACTATCCCCGCTAGCGGCCGGAGGAATTTCTTCAGCGCACCTGCATGAGCCATCAGAAAAAAGTGGAGGCACGACAAATGAGCACCGAACGCATCTGGGCAATTCTTTTCGGCGCATTCGCGATTTTGGTTGTTGGCGTGACGATTTCTGAAGCTCAGCCGTATCCCAGTCTGGGCACGATTGAGCGTCTCGATCCACGATTTGACGAGCTTATTCCCCCCGGGGCAAGCCTCGAAAAGCTGGCCGAGGGATTCGAGTGGTCCGAGGGACCGGTTTGGATCCCCCGCGAAGGTTATCTACTTTTCTCCGATATTCCGCGCAATGCCGTCATGAAGTGGCAAGAAGGCCGAGGAGTAAGCGTCTTCTTGAAGCCGAGTGGTTACACGGGTAGTGAACCCCGCGGCGGCGAGATGGGATCAAATGGCTTGCTCCTGGATCCGGAGGGTCGGCTTATCCTGTGCCAACATGGTGACCGCCGGATTGTGAGGGTCGAAAAAGATGGCCGATGGACTACCTTGGTGGACCGTTACCATGGTAAACGTTTGAACAGTCCTAACGATGCGGTTTTCAAGTCGAACGGGGATCTATATTTTACCGATCCCCCTTACGGTCTGGTGGGCGAAGAACGAAAACGGCTGGGAGAGCTGGGTTTTTGTGGGGTTTACCGTTTGAGTAAGGAGGGGCAATTGACCCTGCTTACAGACCGAATGTCCGCCCCAAACGGCATTGCGTTTTCCCCCGACGAGCAGACTTTGTACGTAGCCAACTCCGACCCAAGTCGGGCTGTGTGGATGGCATTTGAGGTCACAGAGGAAGGACTCCTTGGCCAAGGCCGCATTTTCTACGATGCTACCCCGTGGGTTAAAGAAAAGCGATTCGTCGGTTTACCGGACGGCATGGCCATTGACCGTCAAGGGCACCTCTTCGCGACCGGCCCCGGGGGCGTGAATATCTTTACTCCTGAAGGCGTGCTCTTAGGACGCATCAATCCGGGTGTCCCCACGGCCAATTGCTGTTTCGGGGACGATGGATCGACGCTTTACATCACGGCGGACATGTATCTCTGCCGTATTAAAACGCGGACGAAAGGCCTGGGCTTCTGAGCCATTCTTACCGGAGCCCGGACGCGAGGCAAATCCGGGCACTTAGGGTTTGCGCGAACCCAGATCGTATGCTGCCTTGGAAACCCCGAACTAAGGAAGGAGTTTGTGATTCGCCACCCCGGCGTCCGGCAAGCTGGGTAGGTAAGCCGCGAAAAGTACTATTATCGGTTCGCAGATTCGTATTGTAAAGGTGGATGCATTGGTTGGTGTGTGCGTCTTGATTGTAGGTGGGAAATTGCTTATAAGTTCGGCCCCGGGGCGGGGGTTTACCTATTTTGAATCGCCGCCCTGGGCGGTTTGCCTGTTTTCACCGTTTTTACTTAACGTCA
>CAKZMM010000067.1 GCA_937128505.1 uncultured Thermogutta sp. | reverse complement strand
GTGAACGCTCCTGCTGGGACAGCTTCTGGCACCCGCCACCCCAAAACGCCTACCTACAAAACTGACGCACACACGGCCGAGCGTCTGGCCCCGCCCTCAGTCCAGCGGGAAGCCTTCCTCGATACTTTGCTTTCGGTAAATGGGCATGTGCCGGTAGTAGACTTCGAGAATCATCGTAGCCATGGAAGTGACATAAAGTCGGCCGCCGCGTTCCGTCTGATGGCCAGCGTCTACGTACCAGCTCCCCTCTTCATGCCCTTGAGTGGCTTGAGAATTGACCAATTGGTCCCGCATTTCATTATTCCAATTTTTCCATAAATCACCCTCATAGTGGCGGAGCACCTGTGTTGCATAATAGTTGTAATACATATCGGTTTTCGAGGGGCCCCTCCCGGCCAGCCACCGGACCCCGCGCTCCAAAGCCGGATGATCTTTCGGCCAACCCAGGTACATACGGCAAAGTAAGCCGATCGCTGAAGTCGCGGGCCCATCACCTGGGCTGGTATAGCCGTAATTAGCCCCATCATTTCTTTGCACAGAATCGAGGAACCGGCTTGCCTTTTGGATCGTAATTGGTGGCACATGGAGGTAGGCCATATGGCCGCTTTTCAGGGCCATCAATTGCCAACCCACCACCGAGGTGTCCCCCGCTTGACGCGGCTGATATCGCCACCCTCCGCCGACCGGATCCTGTGCATAAGCGATAAAATTCAAAGCCTGTTGAGCAGGACCGTACAACCCCTTATCTCGGGTCATGGCGTAGGCTTCGCAGATTGCGATCGCGGCCAATCCATGGGAGTACATATTTCCACCGGGTTCGAAAAGGCTTCCGCCCTGGGGGCTGACCTTCATTTGATTGACCAAGAAATATAGTCCTGCTTGCACCTGCGCCCGATATTTACCTTGCTTATGAGTTTGCCCGGCCCCCAGAAACGGAAGGATCGCCATGGCCGTGGCCCCAATACGTGCATCCGCTAAGTCCCCCGGGTGCCGACACTGACCTTTGCAACTAGGGGCAAGTTGATGGTTGAAGCTCCAGCTTCCATCCGGCAGTTGATGCCGAATAAACCACTCTAAGGCCTTTGCCACCGCGCGTTCGCTCCCCTCCGTGCCACCTGCACTAGCCAACATCCGCGCCTTGCCCGCCCCGCGGCCCTCGAAAGCATCGCCCGAAAACGCCCCTATGCGGCCAAGAATATCACTCTTCGGTACATGCTCGAGGCCGATGTCGGTCAATTGAAGGGAGACAGCGGCGGCTTCCATCTGATCGAATGGCGAAACATCCATCTCTTCCTGAGCAACGGTAGACTCGAAGACTGCATCTGTGACCTCGACGTTGATCTCCTCGAGTGGTTCCTCCTCAAGAATTTCGATTTCTTCCAGGGGCTCATCCAGCCCCGGAGCGATCACAAGCTGCCTTCCCAAATCTTCAGGTGCCGGAGGCAATGTTATGAGAGCCAATACCAAAAGCATTACAATGTGGATAACCATACTGATCAGCCAGCTCGGCGTTTGACGGAGTACGCCGTGTAACCAAACGCCTAACCCCCGCGGTGCCTCATCCGGGGATGGTGGCTCAAACGGTGCCGCAGTCGATGTACTGGCTTTCTGGGTCCGCGGAGGAGGCGATGCAGCACTTGTCGACTGTTCAGCACCCCTCTGAGCGCCAGCCACTTGCCCGGGAACGGTTGTCCCCCCTTCCGGTCTTGGTTCCTGAGCAGACGCCCCAACCTGAGCCGGTTGCCGCGAAGGGCGCGCCGAAGGTTCAAAAGATGTGGGCGGATTGCCTATTTTTCGGTTGAATCCGGAGGGACCCATATCGGGTGAAAGAGACTTGCTCACATCTTCCGGTTTTTGTTGGCCAGACATTGATGAACCCACCTCTTTAGGATCAATCACCAAAACTAGAAACAAAGCCAACATTATAACGTCATGGTACCTAGCCGCCGCACGGGCATTTCCGATCCGCGAAGCCGCAAAGAAATTAACTTAAATCATGAGGTTGCGGGAAAATGCGGGCCGCACTGTCGCAAAAACATCTCAGTTTTTCACGTCTCAAACGATTCTTTTGTCTCAGGAAGATCCGGTATATCGACGAGATTTATCGAACGGGTGACCTCATCGCCAGATTACCACTGCGAATCATCACTCCTAAACACTGCGAATCATCACTCCAGAAGCGAAGAATAAAATTTCGTCGGAACTTTTCCGATTACCCGTCACGTCCCAATGCACGCTCGCCTAACGAACACCGCCCCTCGACCGGTAACCGGAAGCCCCCAATGGGATGGCCCAATCGGGACCTTTGAAATCGAGCGACAAACTTCACGCCTGCCAGCTCTGCGGAAACCGTATTACCGCGCCTACCTATTAATTCTATAGTAGAGCGATTCCATAGTAGAGCGAATGCACAACCTATCAGACGCGAAGTCGTGGTGGCAAAGCCCGTTTCCGCCCTCTTTGAACATAGGCCAAAATCAATCTGACTCCGCAGTGTCACGATTTCAAGATACCAACTTGCCGCTCGTTTCACAACAGTTTCGAAAGGTTGATGGCGAAAAATGCAGCCCCGAACTTCCACAGGGGAATTGAGCAAATGAGGTTCTTATGTCAACGCGGGACAATACGATTTCCGTGGATAAATAAACGCTTGGCTGGGATAGAGCAGGGCAAAAAGACTCAGATATCGTAGTCGGATCCAGTTGACACTGTTTGAGTAATCGTTGAATACTCGAATTGGGTACTCGGGTCCACTAAATTTGGATACTCGGCTCCCTTCGCCGATATCGATAAGCCGCCCAGGGACTTAGATATCGGGAAGCCGCCTAGCAATGTCGGCCCAAACGAATGGGGGGAGCCTATTGCAAACACGTGTAACACTCTGGCGAACAACACTGTGGCCCGGCCCACCATGAATTTGGACGATTACTCCCGAAGCTGGGTTTCAGCTAGCCATGATCTGAGCAAAAGATTTTTAGGAAAAGACTTATCTTCAGCCTTATCCCGACCAGATGCCCTTTCCCAGGGTTCACTATCATTCAAACTTCGTGACAGATCCGGCTTGATTTCTCCTTCGTTTCCAGGCTGAGTGAGGGAGACAAAAACCTACCGTTGAAGTCCGACAGAGAATCCTGTTGGGCATCCGCGATCCAGGAAAGCAAAGGCTAGATGCAGAGCAGGCAAAAAGACTTGCTTTCCACACTGCCGAAACATTCGAAATGAGCCGGATCGCAAAATCCGCCCCCTTGACGAGCTGCGCCAGAATATTGTACGATTGTCCAGTAGCGTTTGGTTCAATCCCAAGCGGTAGGCGAACCGAAGATTGTAACCACATTTTCGTTGAGCATTGAGGGGAGGGGTCTTGGAGATTATTATAGGCAATAGCGCCCCATCCTAAAGGCCCTACTCGGCCGGCGGGTGCGTAGGGTTTGGGCAGGATGCTCCGCTGGCTGATAACAGGGGAGTACCGTCCCCGACTTTTAAAAGAACTTCAGGAGGAGTTTCAAACGATGGAGCTTGTTGAAAAATTGACTCCGCGTCAACGGCGGATCTACGAATTTATTCGCGATCGGATCAAGACCCGGGGCTACGGCCCAACGGTTCGCGAGATTGCAGCGCGTTTCCGCATCCGTTCACCGAACGGAGTGATGTGCCATTTACGGGCCCTGGAACGCAAGCAATTCATCAGTCGCGAGCCCCACATGTCGCGGGCAATCCGGCTGTTGCAAGAGCCGGATGAGTTGCAGGGCTTGCCGCTGGCGGGCCGAATTGCCGCGGGCCAACTCCACGAGGCTGTCGAGCAGCAGGAATTTGTTGGATTTGACACCCTCTTCGACAACAAAGACGGCAACCTCTTCGTCCTCAAGGTGGAAGGTAATTCCATGATTGGCGATCATATCGCCGATGGCGATTACGTTGTGATCCGCAAACAGCACACCGCCAAAAAAGGGGATATTGTGGTGGCCATTACTGACGAAGGCGAAGCCACTTTGAAGCGGTGGTTTCCAGAGAAAAACCGGATCCGCCTTCAGCCCACCAACCCCAAACTCAAGCCGATCTATGTTAAAGATGCCAAAGTCGTGGGCGTTGTGGTCGGGGTAGTGCGAAAAATTGCTCAGTAAAAACTGTCCCTTCGGCGAAAGCCTGCCGGAGATTCCAGCCTAACCAGAGACCGCAGCGATAACATACCGCCAGTGTAAGTCTGCACTAATCTCGAAAGGTCGATTGCCGGCATGACCCTGCGGCAACGCAGCCCTCTGTCCCGGGGCTTAGGCGGCGTGATACCCTCTCGGGTGCGCACGAAACCAGCGCCAGGCAGTGTCAACTATTGCTTCGATCGAAAGGAATCGTGGGCGCCAACCAAGCTCTTGTTGGATTTTCGCTGAATCAGCAAATAAGATGGCGGGATCGCCGGGACGCCGCGGTCCTATGCGCGTGGGGGGATCTAGACCCGTCACTTGCCGGACCGCTTTGACCACCTCGCGTACCGAATACCCGCGCCCAATCCCCAGGTTGTAAGCCAGGAATTGCCCGGGGTGACACGCCTCCATCGCCATCAGGTGAGCAGCACACAAATCGTCCACGTGGATATAATCCCGGATGCAAGTGCCGTCGGCGGTGGGATAATCGTTTCCAAAGATCTCTACTTCCGGTAACCGGCCCAATGTGGCAAGTAGCAGCCGGGGTATCAAGTGGGTTTCCGGGTCGTGGTCCTCTCCAAGTGTGCCATCCTCCGCACACCCGGCCACGTTAAAATACCGCAGGGAAACAATGGCCCACCGAGGATCAGCGGCAACCAAATCTTTCATGATTTGTTCGGCCATGAGTTTCGACCACCCGTAGGGGTTTATCGGGCGTTGCGGGGTGGTTTCGCGGATTGGCATTTCCTGTGGTTCTCCGTAAGTGGCACAGGTGGAGCTAAAGACTAGCCGTTTGACGCCGGCAGCCTCCATCGCCTCGAGCAAATGGATCGTCCCACCGGTGTTATTTGCGTAATACCGAAGTGGTTCGCTTACGGATTCGCCCACGTATGCCAGGGCGGCGAAATGCATCACGCAATCCACACGGTGCCGACGCAAGATTTCCTCTAGTTCACCTTTCGCGCTTAAGGGAACGCAATAAAAAGGAATATGCGGCGGGACCGACTCTCGGTGGCCACGAACCAGATTATCCACCACCACCGGTTTATGTCCGGCCGCGATAAGCTGCCGAACGGCATGGGAACCGATATAGCCGGCACCGCCTGCAACCAGAACATTCATTCTGCGTGCTCCTTTCGCCGTCATGTGTAAGCCATCTAGACCCGGGCCAGCATCCTGCCCACGGAGCTTTCTGCGAAATTAGGGTAACTGCCGATGAGAGTTTTACCAAGGTGCGTGCTTCTCGTTTATTCTGTGAGCCCTGCACGCCCCTCGCAGCATCCGATGTAGGAAGCTAACCTTTTCTTACCGCACAGCATGCGTGGTCCTGAATTAATTGCTCTCTTCGCCCCCAGAAGGGTTGGGCGGAGCCGGCGCCGAACTTCAGACCATGGTCGAGCGCGCCTAAAAGCTAAGTGGGATTTGATTTCTCTATTTCTCGTCCTCACGTTTTGCCATTCGCAGAGGCAACCGCGGGGAACCTCATCCAATCGGTCATGCGATTGAGAGTTTATTCAAGTCGTGGAGGCAGCCGGGTATTGTGGGCGGATAAAAACCTGTCCCCCAAGGGAACTTCCGTGCGCGGGGGCTTTGTGCGGTTTGCTTCGCTCTACCGGTTTAGTCTCTCTCAAAGGTCAGTCATGACTCAAGCGCAAGAACAGGGTGGGATTTGCGTAAAAATACCCACAACCCTTATCGAAGCAATCCTTCGGCCAAGCGGAAGGGAACTAGGCAGCGAATCAGCCAAGCCTCTGACCTATAGGGGGTTTACACAAGGCTTAAGGACCACGGTTGGATGAGTCCGAACGAGGATTGCGCTTGCTGACTAAGTTTGCACCTTTTCGTTGGATCCACAAGCTGAATCTTTTTCGTCGATTCCCGAGTGCCGGCTCGTATTGAGTCTCCCGTTCTGTACGAAACGGGTGTCCGTAGTCCACTTCTCCTGGTCGAATGAAACCTTTGGCCTGCGAGCGGCCTTGTGTTCTCCCGGTGGAAAAGGTGTTCGGCCGAATTGTCGGTTCGTTGACGAAGCTTTGTTTGCGGATTTAAAATCACTCTGGGTCAGAGTTTTTCTCCATATCCGCGATGTATTGGTCGAAACTTTTTTAAGCAAAATTTGCAGTTACAATTTGGCGTTAGGCTGACTCGTTCGTCGAACTACATTAGTCCACGTGTTCAGGGTGATTTTAGGGCGTTAGACGCTCATTACAGCACATGCAACGTCCGGAATTCCCGGGATGAGCCGCCGCTCGGGAAACTTTTTCCCAATTTTCCTAAGATTCCTGTATTTTCTGGTCCTCGCTGTTTCCGCCGGCTGTTTTATCACATCGCGCGATCGTAAGTCATTTAGTGTTTTATGTCACCAAGCGGGTAGTGATTACCAATCAGGTTTTGTCGCTTTCGTCCATGCAATCGCCGTCTAAAGGTTGTGGGGGCTCAGACGGTAAAGAAATTTGCCCCGGGTTGATAATTAAAGAAATTTGGCCTGAATTGATAATTTAAGGAAAGCTTTCGCGCTGGGTGCCTCTGAAGGTTGGTCGACTTGGACGTGTAACCGGCAGCACAGAATCGGTAAATTTAATCACAACTCCGTTGACGCGAGGGGCACATAGATGGAGGGGCAGCTAAGTTGTGGAAAAACAGAAAACTTAGATAAAGTCACACGGGTGTGTAAACTTTGTGGGGGTTTGAAAGGGCCACTCGGGGGTCAATGAGATGGCGATTTTACGGGTCCTTCGCGGGGCAAACGTAGGGGAGATCTTCCCTTTGGTGCAAGATTCAACCGTGCTTGGTCGGCAGGCTGATTGTGATATCGTCCTGCCTGTCCCGGCCGTTAGCCGTCAGCATGCGCGGATTTTCCGGGATGGCTCGGAGTATTTTATCGAGGATCTCAGAAGCCGGAATAAGACTTATCTAAACGACGTGATCTTGGAGCGACCGGCAAAGCTCTCGGACCAGGACCGTATTCGGATTTGCGATGTGGAGTTCGTTTTCCACAGTTCGGATTCGCCGGCACTGTGGGGAGATCCGGGACGGGATCCTACCGCCTCGTTGGTGGAAGATGAGTCGCTCGAGACCTCTTCCACGATCATGTTGACGCGAAATATCCAGGAAAGCTATTCGGCCGCGCAAGTTGCGATTCATCCTGCGGCCAAGCTCAAGGCGCTCATTGCTATTACGCAGAGTCTTGCTCGGGCAGTGGCTTTAAACGAAGTTCTCCCCAAGGTGCTCGAGGGGTTATTCGTGGCCTTTCCCCACGCAGATCGGGGTTTCATTCTGTTGAAAGATCCCAAAACAGGTAAGTTGACACCACGGGCGGTAAAACAGCGCCGGGAAGACTCGCGACATACGCTGCGACTAAGCCGAACCATTCTGAATGCGGCACTCACCCGAAAGGAGGCAATCCTTTCGGCAGATGCCGCCACGGATTCCCGGTTTGACAACGCGCAAAGCATCGTCGACTTTCAGATCCATTCGGTCATGTGTGCCCCGTTGATTAGCAGCGATGGGGAGGTGCTCGGGGCAATTCAGATCGATACCAGCGATCAGCGACTCCGCTTCACGGAGGAAGATTTGGAGGTATTGGCCAGTGTGGCTTATCAGGCGGCGGTTGCTGTGGAAAACGCCCAGCTGCACGAGATCGCTTTGGAGCAGGCAGAAATCCGCCGCGAAATGGCGGTTGCCCAACGCCTGCAACAAGGCTTCCTGCCGGCAGCACCGCCCGAAATCGGCGGCTATGCCTTCTACGATTTTTACGATCCGGCCAAGGAACTGGGGGGAGATTACTTTGCTTATGTTCCACTGGGGTCGAAACGTTGGGCAATCGTAGTAGCTGATGTTTCGGGAAAAGGGCTTTCCGCTGCGCTTTTGGTAGCGCGACTATCGGCGGAAACTCCTCAGATATTGCTCACGGAGCCCACTGCGGCCCACGCTTTGGCCCGGCTGAATGAACTATTTTGCGAGAGCCGCTGGGAAGACCGGTTTGTAACCATGGCGGTGATTGTCTTGGAACCCGAGCGCCACGAGATGGTGGTTGCTAGTGCCGGACATTTGCCGCCGTTGATGCGGCGTGCGTCGGGCGAGCTGGTCCGCGTGGGAGAATCAATTACTGGCTTACCGCTGGGGGTGGGGCCGGGCTTCACGTACCACACCGAAGTCTTATCCGTGGGGTTCAATGATAGCATCGTGCTGTACACCGACGGCATTCCCGAAGCCATGAACGCCAAAAATGAAGTTTACGGCTTTGAAAGATTGGAGCGACTTATTAAGAATGCTCCGGCCAAGGTCGAGTCGCTGGGAGAGCGACTCATTGCCGATGTTCGCCAGTTCGTGGGCAATCGGTCACAAAGTGACGATATGTGCTTGGTGTGCTTTGGCCGGGTCGCTTGAGTCTACAATCGGCCGTTTTTTAAGACTTGGCCCCCTGAGAAATCAAACCCTGGTCGTCGCGATTTTTGAGAAAAAAGTTTTGGCCTCGATCTTTTGGGAGAGGGGAATCGGAAGCTCGAAAACCGAGCCTCCCTACCGGGGGCTGAGAGCGGAAAAAGCATGGGGCAGAAAAGCGTATGGCCACCGCCTCATCGGCCTGTAATTTTTTCCGGGCCCGCAAAGCCGCTTCAGCAATCATTTCTCAATTAGCGCGCTCTTTCTAATGCCATCTGCGGGTGTAACCTCTCCAGACAAGCTTTGCTAATGGCGGCCAAAATCTCAGGAGTGCTACCGTCGACCGCAGCTACTCCCCGTGAACAGGCAGAGACCACGATGCAGCTTAGGTGGAGCATGCACCCCACCATGGCAGGGGCTATCCGGTAAATCTCCCTTGATTGTGCAAGAATTTCTTTTTCCATTTTTGCCCCTCAAGCTACACCGTTTCCGGTAGGGTATAGGGCTTTCGACGAGGGCGATCCAAGTATTGGTTAGCTTCTTTGTCTTCGGGAAAAAGCTCTTTTTCCGGATCCCAGCGCAACGGTCGACCAATCCACCGCACGATATTGCCCAGGTGACAAATTGTCGCCGTGCGGTGCCCGATCTCGACATCGGCGATCGGCCGCTCGCGAGTCTTGATGCAATCCAACCAATTTTCCATGTGATTGTTGATTTCCGGGAGGCGGAACTTTAGTTCATCGGGTTTGACGCGGATTAAGTCCTCGGGATTGGCGGAAAGCTCGTTGTTACCGACCCGAATCTTACCAAGGTCCCCGATAAAAGTGGCACCTGCAGCTGATTCCCCCGGCTCCAATCGGATGACGATTCCGTTGGCGTAGCGCATCCGTACCCGATGCCCCTCGCTACAGAGCCGGTCTCCCCGCTGACGACCCTCCGGTTCATAGTATACGGGGGCTTGAAGTTTACCACCTTCGGACCAGATCTCCACCGGGCCCGTATGATCGCACTCGAGGGACCATTGAATCTGGTCGAAGCCGTGCGCACCGGTGCCCGTCATTTCCCCACCTGACCACGGGCGAAACGAAATCCAGCCAGGGTTAGCACGTTGGATGAAAATATCCTCGTGATACGGCACCACTTCCGTCGGTCCGCACCAGGCATTCCAATCCAATCCCTCGGGCACTGGCTGCCCTGGCAATCCGCATTCCCACGGACTGGGGTAATTCTCGATGAGCACCGTATGAATTTTCCCCGCCACCCCATTGCGGACTAATTCGCAGCCAAGGCGGTGGAAACGCATCGAGCGGCGCTGAGTACCGGTTTGTAAGACCCGCGCATGTTTCCGCACAGCATCCACTAGAAGCCGCCCTTCGCGGATGGTAAGACTCAGAGGTTTCTCCAGGTAAATGTCTTTTCTTGCAAGACAGGCGTGAATCGCCGGAATGACATGCCAGTGATCGGGGGTAGCGATAACCACCGCATCCACATCCTGACGATCCAGCAGGTGGCGATAATCCGTGTACCAATCACACGAAGCGCGTTGGGCAGCTTCCTGTGCTCGCCGGAGATCGACGTCCGCCACCGCGACGATCCGCCCCATTGGCGGCACGCTGCTCATCAACTGCTGGCCTCGGCGTCCTACCCCGATAAAACCCAGTCCGATTCGCTCGGTTGCTCCCGGCGTCGACCTCCCCGAACTTTGGGAAGCGAGAACGTGCACGCCAAGAAGCACGGTCGGAGACCTTGGTGCGGTGCTCGTCCCTAGCATCAAACCACCAATAAGGCCCGATAAAAACGGACGCCGTGCAATGCGATTTGTTTTCGTCATGGTTTTGACCTTTGCTTTCATGGGCAAGCAAAAGGCACAGCTCGAGAGCGATTGTGGAAACCGCGCGGGTTTGCCCAATCAACCTCTTTTTTGCGAATCGGGGATCTTCCAATCGACTCAAACGGTGGCTACCTAGGAAAGGGCTATGATCAAGATTGGGTGGCCGCATCGATGGCGATCATTCTAACATGGCGCCATCAGATTGGCGATACACTAAAAATCCGATGGGATCGCCATTGCCAGCCGTACAAGAAATCGCGGGAAATTTAAGACCTGGCAACGTAATGCTCAGTTATTTCAAGCTAGGCATCTCGTTCCGGGAACGCAGAAGCACCTTAAAAGTGCTCACAGTCCTTTGCGATATACCCCCCTAAGAAAGCGAACGGATTCAACGTCGCCGACGATTCCTGAGTTATTTTAGGACGCCCCTAACTTAAAAGATCGCTTCTTTGCCTTGCTGACAGGTGTCCTGTACCAAGCGGCGACAAGCGGGCTTGCGGAGATCCGAATAACGGCGCAAGCCGCCTCGCGAAAACATCCTCCGTGGGCTTGGAAAACCAATGAGGACTTGATCTGCAACCCCCTTATACAGCGTCTTTTTGCGACGGCTGCCACTCGAATTGCCACCACTCTGAACTTGGGCCGACAAAGCTTAGCCGAACTAAGCCGTTAACACGATTGCCCCGGAGTACCACTTCCAGGAGGGACCCACTGCGGCTAAGCCACCGGAATTCGCCCCGATCCCATTGCCGCACCTGTCCCCGGTTGCCGGAGATCGGCCCTTCGTAATCGAGATAGATGGGCCGATGCGGGGGGAGCGCCTTGGCCGGCTGAATCTCGGCCGGCTGTGGTTCTGCCGAAAGAGCCCAGGTCAAAAGCCCCCCTTCATCCTCCAGCATAAAATCCCAATGCACTCCCGTGTGTGTCTCGTGCTGCAAGACGACAAATCGCGGCATAACCAACTTATCCTCAATTGTGCTCAGAGGCCTTCGGCCTGCAACGGACCCAGAAGTTCATTACCTGCGACGAAAAAGATTTACCGATCCGTCCGATCCGTCATTGGCTACAAGATCTTCTGATCCGTGATAAGCACTAGGATTTACCGTCTCATGACGGACATAGCGAGCTCTGTAGGAGGATTTTCGCAGAAACTTTCTCGAATTTCCGTGAGCCGTACCCTTCCGGCAATCTCGTCCGCCCTGAAGGATCGCTAAACCGCGAGTGTAAACCGCCACCGGTTGCCCCATCCGATGAGAGAGTGAAAGGCCTAGGTCTGCCGGGTCTACCGGTTTACGAAGGTTGCCGCATTCGATTAGGGAGCAAAGATGCGTTTCTTGGTGACTATTTTATGCTTTCTTCTTCAGAGGGGATCATTTTCGGTAACCGCGTGCAGCAGCCATGCCTCGATTTTCTCGGGCCAGGGCGCTCTTAGTGACGTTGCTTGGGGGTAGCGGCGTTCACGATGACTAGCCTGGGCTAATCGGTGAGAGCTATGCAGCTTTCCGAAGATTTTACCGCCGTTTACCGGCTGGGGATTTGCTTGGTAGGGCCCGCCACATCAATTACGACCGTATCAGTGGCGGCCTGCGGTTGTTGCCGGCTCACCACTTGCACTCGCACGCTGCCCTGCCCTGTTTGCTTACCTGAAACCACCAGCCGAAACTCAGCCGTTTCGCCAGGAGCAAGCTGGAGCACCGGGGCGAATCGTATAGTGCTATCCTCAAAGGTAGGATCGTCGGTTCCAGTAGGGCCGAGCGTCCCGAATTTGATCCTCTCCAGCGGGACCGGCACACTCGCAGTCACTTGGACTTGATCTTGCGGTGTTGTGCCGGAGTTGGTCACGCGGATAACGATGGTGGTTCGGCCCCCTTGGGCAATACGGCTCTGAAGGGGTTCTACACTCAAGCGCAGCGCCCCGGCGGGTGCTGAGGGTGTTATCGCGGCGGAAGTTTCCTGGATCTTCACGCATTTTGTTTCGGTCACATCGAGCCCGTCGGGTCCCGTTAGCCGCACCTGGAGGCAGGCCTGAGCCGCCGCTTGTTGAGCGGTGCATTGTACGCGATATTGAAGCGTTTGACCGGCAGGCAAAGTATCGCGACGCCAAACGAAGGGAGCCAACAGCTCGCCGGCGGGTCGTGGCTCGAACCCCCCGGTGGCAAAGCGAGGCTGCAGGGGTGGGTCAAGGCGGCAGCTCAGTCGTAGGTCTCGTACCAACGTTGCTCCTGCATTGCTCAGTTCGATGACAAATTCTACCATCTCTCCTACCTGGGCAGAGGCAGGCGCGAGAACCCGAACCGTCACTTTAGGAGTTACGGCCCTCGGGACCTGCGGCGGAGGTGGCCCAGTTGGTGGGGGAACCTCTGGCGTGGTGGGGGGAGTGGGGCCCGGAGTTTGGGCCTCGGCCGTCACGCACCCTTGAGCGCTTGCCAAAACCACGTTGTCGCTCAGAAGTTCAATCGTCGTGCAGTGCCGACCTACACGCACCACCCGGAATTCCACCCCAATTCGGTGCGTTTCGCCGGGTTGGAGTACTCGCCCCAAATCGCGCTCAATCGGGCTGGCGGCCACAGCGTGCTCTAAACCCGGGTCAAACCGCGCTTTGACGAGCAGACCCGCCAACGGGATGCTGCTTCCATTGGTAATGTCGATACTGAATTGGATGCTCTGGCCGACGGTAGCTCGTTCCGGACCGGTGACCCGCAATTGAAGTTGGGGTACGCTGACCTCGGTACCGGCGGTCGATCGTGCCGCAAGGTTGCCGGCAGCAGTTGCCTCCACCGTGTTCTCGAATCGGCCGGCCCGCTCGGGACGGCATTCCAAGGTAATACTCCGGATTTGACCGGCAGCCAAGGAATCAAAGCTCCAGCTGAGCAAGTTGCCGCTGGCTGTCGGTGGAGGCTCGACACGAATCAAAGTTAAGCCCGAGGGGAGGCGGTCGGTTACGGTAACTTTCGAGGCCGGAAGGTCCCCGGTGTTACTCACTTCAATCCGATAGTTCAAGGAGCCTCCCACCGCTGCTACGGTCGGAGCCAATTTACGGATGCTTAATCCCGGTGCAGACCAACTGATGTGCGTACTTCCGCGACCGACCACAAGCCGGCGTCCTTCTGGTCCGCCTGGCCGGATCACCTGGATACTCACGCAAGTAGTTCCGGCGGTTGTCTCCATTTCGAAGATTTCCGCCGCGGCCCGACCGGAACTATCCGTACTCACCTCGACCACCTGTCCGCCCGGAGCGAGCTGTGCCCGGGGACCGCTAATAATCTCGTAGCGAACGATCCAGTTGACGCACGGCGATTGATCGGATTGCCTCGTTACTGTGGTTACTAAAGTGTGTCGCCCGCCTGCCGCGACGATGGCCGGCGGCGGCAGTGTCCACTGGGCATCGATCCAATGAATTCGCGCTGTTTGTGTCCGCTGCGTCCAATCGCGAACCCGCGGTGCAAACGCCGTGACCACGGTAGTCCCCTCCACAGCCGAGGTGACGCTGACCCATGTCTGGCCCGCCACAATCGGCACGTCATCGTCCGGTCGTGGGGTGCCGCGGGTCAGCAACTGGTACCGTCGGCTGGTACTGGTGACGGCGAAATTCCCGGACGCCACGCGAGGCCGGGTGAAATCACCCACTAAATAATCGACGAAACTCCCCGGACAAACTCCCGCAAATTGCCCGACGCCCGCGGGATCGATCGTCCAATGGACCGGTTCGTTGGTGCGCAGGTAGTTGTCAGAGCCGATGACGCCGGCAACGAGGATCACTTCACTGCGAATGGGGGCGATGCACTCTTGAGGACTGAGCGTTAGCCCGACTCGATCCCAAAGCCGTACCGGCGGGGGGATCTCGCGATATACAGGCGCCAAAGGATCGGCGATTCGGCCGCCAGGCGGAGGCGGGGGTGCAAGCTGAGCTCCACTCGGGTCGATCGGTTGGCTATGAAACCCAGCACAACCGAAAAGTGCTAGCCCGAGGACAAGCCCCCACGGGACCAGGGGTCGTACCCAGGCGAACGGTTTTTCCATGCCCGATCTCCGGCCCGCGGAACTCCTACTTCAAATTCTTTTTGACGGACGCTCTACTTGCGAAAACATCTGTCGTCTCGATAGGGCGCTCGTCGCCGTAAGCAATTTTTCCAAGCTTGCTTCCCGCACCATCCAAAGGAGCCGTTCACCGCTAAGGGCTTCCCCCTTGGTGGCAGCTAATTGACCTTTTAATGATCCAGCGAATGATAAACCTCAGGGTACATTTCGGTAACGGTCGACGGTGCGTCGTATCCGCGGGAATAAGCCGCCGCAAGCCGCTTCCTCTGCAACCGTTTCCCCATCCATGCACCCGAAAAAAGCTCTTTCGACTGATAAGAAGTTCTTTCGGTTGATAAGGATTCCCCTAAAATCAAAGATACCCTTAAGCTACTGTCAATTTTCTCGCACTCAAGTCCTCCTTTCGGGGCTTTGTTAGCACCCGCTTGGTAAAAACTAGTGGTGCTAGCTTCTCTGCCACGCGGAAATGCTGGCTTATTTGGTCTACAGCTCCCGGCTGGTTGCGCGTTGCTCGCTGGTATGGGAAGGAATTCTGGCTGCTACTCAACCTAACGGGCTTTCTCAACCTGCGCAAAGAAGGACCTGCCGCCATGAGTGTGGATTTTACCCAATAAGCCCAAATCAACTCGACCCCGATTTTTACGCCGTGTGTGCGTCTTGATTGTAGGTGGGAAATTGCTTATAAGTTCGGCCCCGGGGCGGGGTTTACCTATTTTGAATCGC